>CAYXGZ010000055.1:0-21764 GCA_964464755.1 uncultured Planctomycetales bacterium | reverse complement strand
CCCTTCTACCTGCTCGGCCAGCACTTCAGCGCGATCGCCGCCGCGGGGCCGATCGTCGGGCCCATCCTCGCCTGCACCCAGTTCGGCTGGCTGCCCTGCCTGCTCTGGATCGGCCTCGGCGTCGTCTTCGTCGGCGCCGTGCACGACTTCGCCGCGCTCGTCGCCAGCGTCCGTCACAAGGCGGCCTCGGTCGCGGAGATCGTCCGGCAGAACTTCTCGCCGCGCGCCTGGGTCGCGATCATGGCCTTCATCTGGATCGCCCTGGTCTACGTGATCGTGGCGTTCACCGACGTCACGGCCGGGACCTTCCTCGGGAGGATCGAGGAGCTCGAGGGAGTGAAGGTGAACTTCAACTCGGGCGGCGCGGTCGCGTTCGCGAGCACCGCGTACCTCGTCCTCGCGGTGATCATGGGCCTGGTCCAGAAGCGCTGGAACCCCCCGCTCTGGCTGCTGACGATCGTCTTCGTGCCCGCGACGCTCGCCGTCGTGTGGCTGGGCACGAAGTGCTCGACGTGGCTCGTGCTGCCGATCGCCGAGCCGCAGAAGCTCTGGGGCGCGATCATCCTCGGGTACTGCGTCGTCGCCTCGATGCTGCCGGTCTGGCTGCTCCTGCAGCCGCGTGGCTACCTCGGCGGCTTCGTGCTCTACCTCGTCCTGATCGTCGGCACGGTCGGCCTCTTCTTCGGCGGGCACGAGATCAAGCAGCCGATGTTCAAGGGCGCGGACGCGGGCGGGCCGACCGGCGCGCTCTTCCCCTTCCTCTTCGTGACGATCGCCTGCGGGGCCTGCAGCGGCTTCCACGGCCTGGTCTGCAGCGGGACGACCTCGAAGCAGATCTCGAAGGAGTCGCACTGCCGGCCGGTCGGCTTCGGCGCGATGCTCCTCGAGGGCTTCGTCGCCCTCGTCGCGCTCTCGACGGTGATGATCGTCGCGAAGCCCTCGGGGCCGGCGGGCTCGACCTACGGCCAGGGCATCGGCCTCTACCTCACGTCGCTCATCGGCAGGGAGAACCTCCTCTTCGCCGTCGTCTTCGGGTCGATGGCGTTCTCGACGTTCGTGTTCGACACGCTCGACGTCGCGACGCGGCTCGGGCGATACATCCTCCAGGAGCTCTTCGGCACGAGGTCGCGGCTCTCGGCGCTGCTGGCGACGGTGGCGACGGCGGGCGTGCCGCTGCTGCTCGTGCTGGCGGCGGGCAAGGGCTCGTGGACGAAGTTCTGGGTGCTCTTCGGGGCCTCGAACCAGCTCCTGGCGGCGCTGACGCTGCTCGGCATCAGCGTCTGGCTGAAGCGCACGGGGCGGGCCTGGTGGATCACGGCCCTGCCGATGGCGTTCGTGATGACGATCACGGTCTGGGCGCTCGGCCGGCTGGCCTACGAGGGCCTGCGGGCGCCGAAGGGCCCGGACGGCTCGGTGCCGTGGATCTCGCTGGCCAACGGCGCGGTGGCCTCGGTGCTGCTGGCGCTCGCGGGCCTGCTCGTCGTCGAGGCCGTGCTGGCGCTGCGGAGGGCCGAGCCGAAGGCGGTGCCGGCGTGATGGTCCGGATCGTCTCGTGGGCCGGGATGATCCTCCTGATCTGCGGGGTGCTGGTCATCGTGCTGCTCAAGGCGGGCAGCGAGGCGCTCCGCTGGGGCTGCGGCGGGATGCTCGTGGGCTCGGTGCTCGTCGCGGCGTCGCTCGTGCTGGCCGCCCGGGAGATCTCGGCCCGGTCGAAGAACACCGAGGAGCTGTTCGAGAAGACGCTCAACCGCTTCCAGCGGGAGTACCCGGCCAAGGACGCGGCGAAGGAGCCGCCGAAGGATCCGCCGCCCGCTACGCCTTCTTGAGCTCGAACCCGTCCTTCGAGTCCTTCAGCACCCAGCCGAGCTTCTGGATCTCGAGCCTCAGCCGGTCGGACTCCGCCCAGTTCTTCGCGGCCCGCGCGGCCTTGCGCTGCTCGGCGAGGGCGACGACCTCCGGGGGGGCGCCCGCCGCCCCCGCCCCGTGGAGGAAGTTGAAGACGGAGTCGAAGCCCGCGAACGCCTCGCGCGCCGGGCGGGGATCCGCCCCGCCGGCGTCGAGCACGCGGTTCACCTCGCGCACGAACTCGTGCAGCGCCCCGGCGGCGCCCGAGGTGTTCAGGTCCTCGTCCATCGCGGCCGTGAAGCGCGCGGTCGCGGAGGCGGAGATCGCGCCGAGCGCGTCGCCGGATCCCGCCGGCGCGGCCGCGAGCCGCGAGCCGAACTCCCGCAGCCGCCCCACCGACGCCTTCGCGTCGTCGAAGGACTTCATCGTGTAGTTGACCTGCTGGCGGTAGTGCGTCGTCGCGAGCGCGTAGCGGATGTCCGCCCCGGAGTAGCCGCGGTCGAGCAGGTCCTGGATCGTGAAGAACGTCCCCTGCGACTTGGACATCTTCTTCCCGTCCCACATCAGGTGCCGAGCGTGCATCCAGTACTTCGAAAACGGCTTCCCGGTGGCGCTCTCGCTCTGCGCGATCTCGCACTCGTGGTGCGGGAAGATGTTGTCCTCGCCGCCCGTGTGGATGTCGAAGGTCGCGCCGAGGAGCTCGCGGCTCATCGCGGAGCACTCGATGTGCCAGCCGGGGAAGCCGCGGCCCCAGGGCGAGTCGAACTGCATCAGGTGCCCGGGATCCGTCTTCCAGAGCGCGAAGTCGGCCGGGTCGCGCTTCTCCGGGTTGACGTCCACCCGGGAGCCCGCGACGAGCTGCTCGCGCGTGTTGCCGCTGAGCCGGCCGTACTCGGGGAACTTCGCGACCTCGTAGTAGACGTTCCCGCCGACGACGTAGGCGTGCCCCGAGCGGAGCAGCGCCTGGATCATCGAGATCATCTGCGGCACGTAGGCGGTCGCCCGCGGGAAGTGGTGCGCGTCGCGGAAGCCCAGCGCCTTGCGGGCCGCGTGGAACTCGCCGATGTAGTGCTCGGCGACCTGCCAGGGGTCCTTCACGTCCACCCCGCGGGCCTGCAGCCGCCGCAGCCCCTCCTCCATCTTGTCGCCGCCCTGCTCGACGTCGTCGCGCGTGAGGTGGCCGACGTCGGTGAGGTTCATCACCTGCGTGACGGCGAAGCCGCGGTACTCGAGGTAGCGCCGCAGCGTGTCCGCGAACGTGAACGTCCGGAAGTTCCCCACGTGCGGGGAGTCGTAGACCGTCGGCCCGCAGTTGTACATGCGGACCTTGCCGGCCTCGAGGGGGACGAAGTCCTCGAGCGACTTCGCGAAGGTGTTATGGACGCGCACGGCGGGCGACCTTGCGGGGTTTCTTCTGCAGCTCGACGACCGCGTGGCAGGCGATGGCCTCCTTGTGGCCGATCGGCCCCAGGCCCTCCGCCGTCTTCGCCTTCACGTTGACCGGGGCCCCGCCGAGGAGGCGGGAGACGTTTCGCGCGATCGCCGCCTTCCGCCCCGCGAGCTTCGGCTCCTCGAGGATCAGCGTCGCGTCCACGTTGACGATCTTCCAGCCCGCGAGGCCCTTGAGCACCCGGGCGAGCATCTCGGAGCTCGCGATGCCCTGGATCGCCGCGTCCTCGCTGGGGAAGTACGTCCCGATGTCGCCCTTCCCCGCCGCGCCGAGCAGGGCGTCGATGACGGCGTGGAGGAGGGCGTCGCCGTCGGAGTGGCCGAGGAGTCCGCGGGGGTGGTCGATCTCGAGCCCGCCCAGCAACAGCGGGCGGCCCGCGACGAGACGGTGGATGTCCCACCCGTGTCCGACCGGCATGGGGCGAGAGTATAGCAGACGCCCGGACCGGGCGGCTACGGGGCCGGGCGGGACCGGGTCTCGCGCTCCGCGGCCTTGCGGGCTTCGGCGTCGACCCAGGCCGCGCACCAGCGGCACTTCCGGGCCTCGACGAAGATCTCGCGGCCGCAGGCCGGGCAGAACTTCCGGGCCCGGCCGTCGCCGTCGATCGTGAGCACGTCGTCCTCGAGGAAGCGGATCCCGGGATCCGCCGCCCGCGGCGCGCCCGCGACGGCCATCGTCGCGAGGCGGGACTCCTCGTCGGTGAAAAGGACCTCGAGGGGCCGGCCGCAGCCGCGGCACGGGAAGCGCTCCCCCGCCCACCCGCCGGGGATGCTGAGCTTGGCGCGGCACTCGGGGCACTCGGCGCGGTACTCCCCCGCCGGCGGGGCCGCGCGGAACGCCCGGTCGAAGGCCGCGAGCGCCTCGCCCGCGTCCGCGTAGCGCGCGGCGGGCTGCTCCTCGACGCACTTGAAGAGGAAGTCGTCGGCCGGGGCGCCGAGCGACGGGAAGCGCTTCGAGAGCGGCTTGACGACGTACGGGGCCTCGCCGGTGAGGGTCGCCGAGAGGAGCTTGCCGAAGCTGAACACGTCCGCGGGCCGGCCGCAGGCGGCGAACTCGGCGCCGAAGCGCTCGGGGGCCGCGTAGAGCGGGCTCGCGACGCCGAGGGCCTGCTCGGCCTCCGTGCCGGACTTGCGGATGTCGCCGGGGACCGGGTCGAAGAGCGCGCCGCAGCCGACGTCGATCAACTTCAGGCCGCCGCCCGCCTCGACGATCACGTTGCCGGGCGAGAGGTCGCCGTGGACGAAGTTCCGGCGGTGCACGGCGGAGAGCGCGGCGAGCACGGAGCGGGCCAGGCCGATCCGGGCCTCGAGCGGCGGCGCGGAGGCCGCAAGGTGGGCGTCGAGCGTGCGGCCCTCGACGTACTCCAGCCGCAGGTAGGGCGGGTCGTGGTCGAGCCGGACGGCCTCGACGCGCGGGAACCAGGCGCGGTCGGGCCCCTCGATCCGGCCGAGGGCCTCCTGGGCGAGCGCCTCGCCGCGGACCTGGGCGATCGGCCGGCGGCCGCCGAGGACCTTGACGGCGACCGGGCGGCCCCCGAAGTCGGCCTTCCAGACCTCCCCGTGCGGGCCCGCCGAGAGGCGGTCCAGAAGCCGGTGGCCGTCGAGGATCCGGGCGGCTGCTTCCATGTGGGTTGGACGCGGGTCCGCGACCATCATAACGGCCCCGGCGCGGAAAGGCGTTGCATGCAAAGGAGTAAGAAAGTATAACTTCCAAACTTTTCGACCCGCGAGAGAGGCGGATCAGGGTCGGCCTTCGGGCCGGCCGTTGTACGCACGGCCGTTGGAGCGCGGGGAACCTGTTCCCGCGGACGGCCTGGCGCCCCCGAAGCGATAGGAGACGCCATGAAGATCGCGGCCGCCCAGATCAATCCCACGATCGGTGACTTCGACGGCAACATCGAGAAGATCCTGGCCTTCGTCGCGAAGGCCCGCGACCAGGAGGCCCAGCTCGTCGTCTTCCCGGAGCTCTGCCTGACCGGCTATCCCCCCCGCGACCTCCTCGAGCGCCCCTGGTGGGTCGAGGAGAACCTCGCCGCCCTCGACCGCCTGGCCAAGAAGGTGAAGGGCATCTCCGTCCTCGTCGGCTACGTCGACAAGAACCCCACCGAGGGCAAGCCGCTCTACAACGCGGCCGCGCTGCTCGAGAACGGCGAGATCGCCTACGTCAGCTACAAGTCCCTGCTGCCGACCTACGACGTCTTCGACGAGGACCGCTACTTCGAGCCCGCCTCGGGCCTCGTGCCCGTGAAGGTCGGCCCGATGAAGATCGCCGTCACGATCTGCGAGGACCTCTGGACGGACGAGATCTGCGGGCCGCGCAAGCTCTACCACCGCGACCCGCTCGCCGACGTCGCCAAGAAGAAGATCGGCGCCATCGTGAACATCTCCGCCAGCCCCTGGTGGATCGGCAAGGAGAAGCTGCGCGTCGAGCTCGCCCGGGCCAAGGCCCTCGAGCACAAGATGCCCGTGCTCCTCGTCAACCAGGTCGGCGGCAACGACGAGCTCGTCTTCGACGGCTCCAGCGTCTGCGTCAACGAGAAGGGCGAGGTCATCGCCCGGGCGAAGAGCTTCGAGGAGGACCTGGTCGTCGCCGACCTCCAGTACGGCGCCGGCGACCTCCGCGAGGAGGCCCGCTCCGACGCCGAGATGGTCCACAAGGCCCTGGTCCTCGGGACCCGGGACTACGTCCACAAGTGCGGCTTCAAGAAGGCCGTCGTCGGCCTCTCGGGCGGCGTCGACTCCGCGCTCGTCGCGGCCGTCGCGGCCCAGGCCCTCGGGCCGGAGAACGTCCTCGGCGTCACGATGCCCACCGAGTTCTCGAGCCACGGCTCCGTGCACGACTCCGAGCTGCTCGCGCGCAACCTCGGCATCCAGTTCCAGCAGCTCCAGATCCACGGCCTCTTCAAGCAGTACCTCGGCGAGTTCGAGAAGCTCTTCGCCGGCAAGCCCAAGGACACGACCGAGGAGAACATCCAGGCGCGCATCCGGGGCAACGTCCTCATGGCGATCTCGAACAAGCTCGGCCACCTCGTCCTCTCGACGGGCAACAAGAGCGAGCTCTCCACGGGCTACTGCACCCTCTACGGCGACATGGCCGGCGGCCTCGCGGTGATCAACGACGTCCCCAAGACGATGGTCTACAAGATCTCCAGGGAGGTCGTGAACAAGGACCGCGAGGTCATCCCGGCCGCGATCCTCACGAAGCCGCCGTCGGCCGAGCTGAAGGCGAACCAGAAGGACTCCGACACGCTGCCCGAGTACGACGTGCTCGACCCGATCCTGGAGCACTACGTCGTCGGCCGCAAGTCGCCCGCGGACATCGCCGCGGCGGGCTTCGACCGCGCCGTCGTGGACAAGGTCGTCAAGCTCGTCGAGGGCGCGGAGTACAAGCGGCGCCAGGCCCCGCCCGGCCTGAAGGTGACGACGAAGGCCTTCGGCATGGGCCGCCGGTACCCGATCGCCCGCAAGGTCTAGGCCCGGGAGGGCGCCGTGCGCCTGCTGGTCGTCTACAAGCAGTCGTTCCTGGAGGCGCACCGCGCCGACCGGGCGATGCTGCGCCGCCTCGCGGCCCACGAGCGCTCCCGCCTGCTCCGCGCCGACATCGAGAACCGCCTCGCGGTCCGCGACGTCGAGCGCGTGCTCCGCCGGCTCGGCCTGCGCCACGACCTCGTCTACCGCGGCCGCCTCGCGGCCGACCCGAAGTACGACCTCGTCGTCACCGTCGGCGGCGACGGGACCTTCCTCACGGCCGCCCACTACGCGCACGGGACGCCGATCCTCGGCGTCAACTCCGACCCCGCCCGCAGCCTCGGCCTCTTCACGTGCACGGACCGCCGGGGCTTCCCCGCCGCGCTGGAGCGGGCAATCGCCGGCCGCCTCCCCGCGACGCGGCTCTCCCGCCTCGCCGTCCAGGTCAACGGGCGGTCGCTGCCGGAGCTCGTGCTCAACGACGTGCTCTTCGCCCACCGCAACCCGGGCTCGATGTCGCGCTACGAGATCTCCGTCGACGGCCGGCGCGAGCACCAGCGCAGCTCGGGCGTGTGGATCTCGACGGCCGCCGGCTCGACCGCGGCCATCCTCGCGGCGGGCGGGCGGCGCATGCCGATCTCCTCCGCGAAGGCCCAGTTCGCCGTGCGCGAGCCCTACGGCTGGCCCCACTCGGCGCACCGCCTCCTGCGCGGCGAGGCGAGGCGGCGCATCGAGCTCGTCGTGCTCATGAACGAGGCCTGCCTCTGGATCGACGGCGACCGGGCCCGCCACGCCCTGCACCTCGGCGACCGGGTCCTCCTGGCCCCCGGGGCCGAGCCGGCCGTGGTCCTGGGCTTCGACCGCGCCAAGCGCGACCGCCTCTTCCGGTAGTCTTGCCCGCCCCGGCGGCTTGTGATATCTAGATCCGCGTGCCCCGCCCCCCCCTCTACCTTCTTCTCGTGTTGCTGGCCGGCCCGGGCTGCCGCAGCAACGTGAACGACAACGACCTCGTCCTCACGCTCACCCTCCTCGCCTCGCGGGCCCCGGACGGCACCCAGGGCAACCTCGGCTCCTTCACCACCTTCAACGGCCAGACGGCGGTCGCCATCTCCGGCGACGGCCGCCGCGTCGCCTTCACCTCGGCCGCCACGACCCTGCACCCCGACGATCCCGACGTCGGCAACGACGTCTTCGTCCGGGACTTCCAGACCGACGCCGTCACGCTCGTCTCCCGGGCCACCGGCGCCGCGGGCGCCAAGGCGAACAACAACTGCAGCATCGGCGCCATCAGCGCCGACGGCCGCTACGTCGCCTTCCAGGCCAGCGCGACCAACCTCGACCCCGACGACGCCGACTTCTTCTCCGACATCTACCTCCGCGACCTCGAGAGCGGGACCACCACGCTCTGCTCCCGCGCGACCGGCGTCGCCGGCGCCAAGCTGGCGGCCCAGAGCACCAACCCCACCGTCTCCGACGACGGCCGCTACGTCGCCTTCGTCAGCGCCGCCGCCCTGGACCCCGCCGACGTCGACGCCCTCACCGACGCCTACGTCCGCGACGTCCAGACCTCGACGACCTACCTCGTCTCCGTGAACACCGCGGGCGCGAAGTCCGACGGGGCCACGGACTCGGTCCGGATCTCCGCGGACGGTCTCCGCGTCGTCTTCGACACCCTGGGGGCCAACCTGGACCCCGCGGACGTCGACGGGAACCCCGACGTGTACTCGCGCGACTGGCAGTCGGGCACCCCGACGACGACGCTGGTCTCCGTCTCGACCGGGGGCGCGAAGGGCAACGGCCAGAGCACCCGGCCCTCGCCCTCCCGCGACGGGCGCCACGTCGCCTTCGAGTCCACCTCGACGAACCTCCACGTCGTCCCCCTGGCCGTCCGCTGCATCTACGTCCGCGACCTCGCGCTCGGCACGACGACGCTGGCCTCGGTGCACGTCGCGGGCACCCAGCCCACCGGCGCCAGCGGCGCGGCCGCGATCTCCCGCGACGGCGGCCACGTCGTCTTCTCGAGCCTCGCGGGCAACCTCGTGCCGGGCGACACGAACATCGTCCTCGACGTCTTCCGCCGGGACCTCGCCGCGGGGACCACCGTGCGCGTCTCCGTCGCGACCTACGGCGGCGAGGTGGACACCGCCTCCGACTCGCCCTCGATCTCGTCGGACGGCCGCTACGTCGCCTTCCACTCCGGCTCCGGCCTGCTCGTGGACGGCGACCGGAACGGGAAGTTCGACGTGTTCCGCCGGGGGCCGCTCGAATGAGGGCGCTCGCGCTGGCCGCGCTGCTCGCCGCGCTCCCCGGCTGCCAGGGGAACATCGGCGAGGACCGCGTGTCGTTCGCCTTCACGCGCATCGCCTCGGTCTCGACCGGCGGCGTCCAGGGCGACGCCGACACGCAGTTCACGTCGATCTCCGCCGACGGCCGCTACGTCGCCTGGCACTCGCCCGGGCGCTTCTACCACCCCGACGACACCGACTCGATCTCCGACGTCTTCGTCCGGGACATGACGACGGGCGACACGATCCTCGCCAGCCGCGCCACGGGGCTCGCCGGCGCCAAGACGAACGGCGGCTCGACCTTCCCCTCGCTCTCCGCCGACGGCCGCTACGTCGCCTTCCAGACCGGCGCGACCAACCTCGACCCGGCCGACTCGGACTTCTCCCTCGACATCTACGTCCGCGACCTCCAGACCGGGGTCAACGTCCTCTGCTCGCGCGCCACGGGGGCGGCCGGCGCGAAGGGCAACGCGAGCTCCTTCTCCCCCTCGCTCTCCGGGGACGGCCGCTACGTCGCCTACCAGACCGCCGCGACCAACCTCGACCCCGACGACGCCGATCCCGCGCCCGACATCTACATCCGGGACCTCTCGACGGACACCACGTACCTCGTGTCCCGGGACACGGCGGGCGCGAAGGCGGTCGGCTTCAACCAGGACCCGCACCTCTCCTCCGACGGGACCGTGATCTGCTTCACGACCGACGCGGTGGGCCTCGACGCCGCCGACACGAACGGCTACCCGGACGTCTACGCGCGCGACTGGTCCGCGGGCTCGCCCGCGACCCGGCTCGTCTCCCGGGAGACCGGGGCGGCGGGCCCCGTCGGCGACAGCCCCTCGAGCACCCCGGCGATCTCCGCGGACGGCCGCTACGTCGCCTTCGTCAGCCTCGCCCAGAACCTGGCCGCGCTGGACAACAACGGGGCCTCCGACGTCTTCGTCCGCGACCTCCTGCTCGACGTGACCGTGCGCGCGACGGTGGACTCCTTCGGCAACGAGAGCGCGGGCGGCGGCGGCGTGTCGATCTCGATCTCCGGCGACGGGCGCTTCGTGGTCTTCAGCTCGGGCGCCACGAACCTCGTCGAGGACGACACGAACAAGGCCGTGGACGTCTTCATCCGCGACCTCGTCGCGGGGACGACGCGCCGGATCTCGGTGGCGACCTACGGGGCGGAGACCAACGGCAGCGGGTCCAGCGACCGCCCGTCCCTCTCGCGCGACGGGCGCTACGTCGTCTTCTCGTCCTTCGACAACAGCCTCGTGGAGACGGACACCAACGGGAAGGCCGACGCCTTCCTGCGGGGTCCCCTGTACTAGCATGGCCCCCACCCTCCGCGCCGCGCTCCTCTCGGCCGCCTGCGCCGCGCTGCTCGGCTGCCGGGGCAACGTCAACGAGGCCGACTTCCCCCTCGCCTTCACCAAGCTCGCCTCGATCGACGCCCTGGGCCAGCAGGCCGGGGGCGACTCGCTCCAGTCCTCCGTCTCGGGCGACGGCCGCTGGGTGGCCTTCAACTCGAACGCGACGAACCTCTCGCCCGACGACCCCGACGCCACGCAGGACGTCTACGCGAAGGACTTCGAGACCGGCACGGTGCTGCTCGTCTCGCGGGCGACGGGCGCCGCCGGGGCCAAGGGCAACGCGAGCAGCGCGGGCACGCCGCGGATCTCGGCGGACGGGCGCTACGTCGCCTTCGCCACGCAGTCCCAGCTCGACCCGGGCGACGCCGACGGGCTGGCCGACGTCTACGTGCGCGACCTCGTCGCCTCGACGACGACGCTCGTCTCCGTGAGCACGGGCGGGACCAAGGGCGACGCGGCGAGCAACGCGCCGTCGATCTCGGCCGACGGCCGCTACGTCGCCTTCCACACCGCGTCCAACAACCTGGACCCGGGCGACTCCGACGGCACGAACGACGTTTACGTGCGCGACCTCGTGGGCGGGGCGACGACGCTGGTCTCCCAGCTGGCCGGCGTGCCGGGCGACGGGAACGACCAGAAGGCCTCGATCTCGGGCGACGGGCTCGTCGTGGCCTGGGAGTCGGGCTCGACGAACCTCGTGCCGGACGATACGGACCTCGGGCAGGACGTCTACGTCGCGACGCTCCCCGGGGGAGCGATCGTCATGGCCTCGCGGGCCGCGGGGGCCGCCGGAGCGCCGGCGAACAGCCCGTCCACGGACCCCTCGCTCTCGGCGGACGGCCGGCACGTGGCCTTCCACACCTTCGCGGACAACCTGGTGGCCGGCGACACGAACCTCTGGTTCGACGTCTTCATCCGGAACCTCGCCGACGACACGGTCGAGCTGGTCAGCCGCAACAGCGCGGGGGTGCAGAGCCGCTCCGGCGGCTTCGCCGTGGCGCTCTCGGGCGACGGGCGGGCGATCGCCTTCGCGTCGGAGGGCTCCGACCTGGTCGACGACGACCGCAACGGCGTGACGGACATCTTCTACCGCGACGTGGCGGCGGGGACGACGGTCCGAGTATCGACGCGGACCTACGGCGCGGAGGCCAACCTGTTCAGCCAGGGCGCGGCGATCTCGGCCGACGGGCGCTTCGTGACGTTCCACACGGGCGCGGACAACCTCGTCGAATCGGACCTCAACGCACGGATCGACGTGTTCCGCCGCGGCCCGCTGCGCTAGGCTCTGCCTGGGAACCCCCGTGGCCGCGGTTGCGGCGCCGAAGATGCAGATGCAAGGAGAGCCGATGAGACGAACCCGAAGGGGGTTGTCGAAGAGGCACGACGCCGCAGATGCGTCTTCGTCGCCGCAACCCCGGAGGGGCGTGGCGATGGGCGTCGCATCCCTGCGTCCCTCGTCCTCGACAGCCCCCTCCAGGGCTCTTCTCGTCCTCGCTCCCCTCCTTCGCCGCCCTTCGGGGCGGCTTCGGAGGGCGCGCCGTAGCTCCCTCGGAAGGGAGCGGAGGCGGGCTTGGGCTGCTCGCCCCTCGTCGCGCCGCGGCTCACGCGGGCTCTCAGGCAGAGCCTAGGCGGGCCATGCCCGAATCGCCCCCGCGGTCCCGCGTCCCCGCCACGATCGGCATCCTCCTCGGTATCTTCCTGTCCGCGCTCGAGGGCACGGTCGTGGGGACGGCGATGCCGACCATCGCCTCCGAGCTGGACGGGGTGAAGTTCTACTTCCTCCCGATCGCGGTCTACATGCTGGTCGCGACCGTGCCGGTGCCGGTCTTCGGGCGGCTGAGCGACCTGCACGGGCGCAAGCGGCTGCACCTGCTGGGGGTGCTGCTCTTCATCGGCGGCTCGGCGCTCTGCGGGCTCTCGACGTCGATGGCGACGCTGACGGCGTTCCGCTCGGTGCAGGCGCTGGGCGCGTCGGTGCTCATGCCGCTCTCGTTCACGATGATCGCCGAGCTCTACCCCTTCGAGGAGCGGGCGAAGATGCAGGGGATGATCAGCGGCATCTGGGGCGTGGCGTCGGTCGTGGGTCCGCCGGTGGGCGGCTTCCTGACGGCGCACTTCGGCTGGCGCTCGGTCTTCCTCGTCATCGTGCCCTTCGGGCTGCTCTCGGCGGCGGTGGTGCAGTCGGTGTGGCGCGACGGGCCGCGGGCGCCGGCGAAGCACTCGCTCGACCTGCCCGGCGCGGGGCTGATGATCCTGGCGTCGTCGGCGATCCTCGCGGCGTTCGCGCTGGCGAGGAACGGGTGGACGTCGGGGCCGGTGCTGGGGCTGCTGGGCGCGGCCGCGCTGCTGCTCGTGCTGCTCGCGGTCGTCGAGCGCCGCTCGCCGGAGCCCTTCCTGCCCTTCGACCTGTTCCGCGACCGGCTCTTCGGGACGGGGATCGTCTGCGGCGGATTCGCGGCGGCCTGCCTGTTCTGCGCGGTGAGCTACCTGCCGCTTTACGTCCAGGCGGTGCTGAGGGCGGGACCGGTGAAGGCCGGGATGGTGCTGACGCCGATGATGGCGGGCTGGATCTCGGTCTCGATCGCGTCGGGCTGGCTCATGGGCCGCTACTCGATCCGCCGGATCTCCATCGTGGGCGCGACGGTGCTCCTGGGGGGCCACGTCCTGCTGGCCCGGCTGGGCCCGGGCTCGGCGTGGACGGACGCGGCGCTGGGCGCGGTGCTGGTGGGGACGGGGCTGGGGAGCCTGATCGCGCCGCTGCTGATCGCGGTGCAGAACTCCGTGGACCGGACGCGCCTGGGGCAGGCGACGGCGATGACGCAGTTCTCGCGCTCGATGATGGGGACGATGGCGGTGGGCGTGATGGGGGCGCTGATGTCGGCGTCGCTGGCGGCGGCGATGGCGGCAAGGCCGGACCTGGTGGCGCTGGGGGCGACGCCGGACGCGGTGGTGAACCCGGTGCTGCGGACGCGGCTGCCGGAGGGGACGGCGGCGGCGCTGCGGGAGCTGGTGTCCTCCGCGCTGCGGCCGGTCTTCCTCACGGGGGCGGTGACGGCGGCGCTGGCGCTCCTATCGGCGTTCCTGTTGCCGGAACATCGGCCCGCCTCCCGAGCAGCTCGCACGTGAGGTTGCCGAGGAGGATGACGCCGCCGCCGGCGAAGTGCTCCCAGCGGACGGCCTCGCCGAAGCCCGCGCCGATGGCGACGGCGAAGACGGGCTCGAAGCAGTAGATGATCGCGGCGCGGGTGGCCGGCACCTCGCGCTGCCACCTCATGAAGATCCAGAAGGCGATCACGGTCGCGAACACGGCGTGGTACGGGACGGCCCAGGCCATGGCCCAGCGGCCCCAGCCGGAGGCGGCCTCGACGGGGGCGAAGCAGGAGACCGCGAAGGCGGGGTCCAGGAACCGCCGGCCCTCGGGCCAGAGGGCGAGGCCGAGGGCGCAGGTCCAGGTGAAGTGCACGAAGGAGCCGAGGGTCATGGCCTCGGGGTCGTGGCGCCGCGTCAGGTGGTTGACGAGGTGGATCTGGACGCCGAAGACGAAGGCGCCGGCGAGGGCGATGATCTCGGGGCGGCCGAAGGAGGCGTGGAGGGGGTTGGTGAGGATGAAGACGCCGACGAGGGAGATGGCGCCGCCGACGCCGAGGGCCCGGGAGAGCCGCTCGCGGAGGAAGATCCAGCCGACGAGGGGGACGGTGACGACGGTGAGGCTGGTGAGGAAGGCGACCATGGCGGAGCTCCCCTTCTCGAGGCTGAGGAACTGCATGGCGATGCCGAGGACGCCGGGGAGGGTGAGGTAGAAGGAGTCGCGCCACACGGCACGGGTCATCTTCCGGGCGACGGAGGGGAAGACGGCGAGGAAGATCAGCCCGCCGAGCCCGAAGCGCAGCAGCATGAAGAAGAGGCCGGAGGCGCCCTCGGCGCCGGGGGCGTGCTTGAGGAGGGCGTCCTGCGCAAGCTTCATCGTCGGGAAGGTGGAGCCCCAGATGAGGGTCGTGGACATGAGGAGGAGGGCGGCCTTCCGTTCGAGCTGCATGGCGGGGCGAGTATACGGGGGGAGCCCGGCGGTCGCCGCGGGAAAAGGCCCGCGGCCGGGGCGGGATTCCGATGCTAACCGGGGGCCCGCCCGGGCGTCGCAGGGTCTGGAACCCAGGAGCTCCCATGAAACTGCTCGCCGTGCTGGTCCTGGCGTCGTCCTGCCTGCAGGATCCCGCCCCGGAGGCGGAGGCCCAGCGGCTGGCGCGCGACCTGTCCGACCCGAAGCTCGAGGTCCGCGACGCGGCGGGCCGGAAGCTCCTGGAGCTGGGCGACGCGGCGGTTGAGCCGCTGCGGAAGCACCTCGCGGGCGTCGAGGACGCCGAGGCGAGGGCGCGGATCCAGGCCCTCCTGGCGCGGCTGACGCGGGATCCCCTGCAGGCGGCGCGGGACTACTGCAAGGACGAGCTGAAGGGCGAGTTCGGGATCGAGGACGGTCGGCGCGGCGGCGGAAGGCTGGAGCTCCCGGCCGCGGCCAAGTGGCTCCCGGGCCTCGTGCTGGTCCAGGCCTGGGTGCGGATGGAGCGGCCCTCGTCGTGGATCCTCCTGGGTTTCCGCCGCAAGGAACGGGACATCGTGGAGCTGCGCACCTGGGAGGAGACCGCGAAGCACCTGCGCGCGGCGGAGAAGGACGAGGAGCTGCCCGAGCTCGCGGCGCTGCTGGCGACGCTCCACGGGACCTGCCGCCTCTGCCCGACGGAGCCGGTGCCCGCGACGGCGTTCGCGCTGGAGCGCAAGGACGGGTCGCTGGCGGCGTCGGCGCGCTACGTGCACGGGCCGGCGGACGCCGTCCACGTCACCTACGACTGGCGCCTGGCCTTCGGGCCGGACCGGGCCCCGCTCCGCTTCGAGACGAAGAAGGACTACCGGACCAAGCATCGGTAGCCGCGGCTCTCAGATCCAGCGCCGGACCGACGCGCGATAACGGGCGTAGGACTCGCCGAACTTCGCCCCGAGGTAGCGCTCCTCGGGTCGGACGGCGATCACGAACACGGCCGCGAAGCTGAGCGGGAGCAGCGCGAGGATCCAGGCATTGGCGAACGCGGCGGCCGCCGCGGCCTGGACCAGGCCCATCGCGAGGTACATCGGGTTGCGCGAGTACCGGTAGATGCCGTCGACGATCAACTCCGGCGTGGGAGTCCACGGTAGCGGATCCTGCCGCGTGGCGCGGAAGCGGCGGAGGGCACCGAGCGCCGCGACGAAGGCGGCGAGCAGGAGAACCCCGGCCGCGACGGCGTGCAGCGTCCTCGTTCCCGGCAACGGCCAGGGCCGCAGCCAGAGATGCAGCGCGAAGCCCGCTCCCGTCGAGAGCGCGTAGACCAGCGGCGGCGGGAAGCGCACCCGGGCGGCGTCGGCCATGCCCCTACCCCTCCGCCGTCGCGTCGATGCGGCAGGTCGACTCGCCCTCGACCATGTACTCGTTGATCGTGTAGCGCGCGCCCGTCGCCGGGTCCACGGCCTTCCAGATCGCCCCGTGGCCGCCGACCCCGCCCGGCCCGACCGCCGGAAGCCGCTCGTCGACGAAGGACGCCGCGACGTCGAGCTTCGCCTTGAAGTCCTCGTACTCCCGGCGCGTGCAGGGCCGGCCGAGCAGGAGATAGGCGGGGGGCCGCATCGCCGGAGTCTACCCGATCGCGGGACCGGAGCTACTTGCCGTACTTCGCGATCGCGGGAAGCTCGCCGATCTTCACGGGGTCCGTGACGACCGTCTTGACGTGGTCGAACGACGAGCGGCGCAGCTCGACGACCAGCGCGGCATCCGTTCCCGCGGTCAGCAGGAACACGTACCCCGGCAGCTGGCGCGAAACGGCCGGTCCGGAGTGGTCCGTCAGAAGGACCGACACCCGCCCGGGCCCGCGGCCGAAGGGCGCCGCGGAGAGGGAGTTCCAGGTCTCGGACAGGAAGACGGCCAGCACCATCTGCGTCTCGAAGTCCACCTCGGGCGGGTCCAGGTCGGGGTGAGCCCGCTTCCACGCCTTCCCCCACCCCCCGGCATCCGTGATCCGGAGCACCTCGGTCTTCCGCGGCTCCTTGAGACTCCCCGCCCAGGTCTCCTCGACGTCCCCCTCGGGCCGTCGGCCGGGGGCGAGCTCGATCGACGCCCCGGGGCGCGAGAGCAGGACGGTCGGAGGGCCCTTCGGGATCACGACGATGGAATAGGGGAAGCCGGACTTCATCCCGGGCGGGACCAGCTCGGGATCCGGGACGACCTTCAGGAAGAGCATCCCGCGATCCAGCTCGGCGCCGGCGATCCGCTCGGCCTGGTCGCGCTCCCTGGCGCCCCAGAACACGGCGGCGACGCGGTGGCGCTCGAAGTCGACCTCGGGCGCCTTGGCCCGGGGTCCCGCGTGCCGTCTCCACAGCCACTCCCAGTCCGCGCGGGCCTCGACCAGCAGCGATTGGGCCGCGATGATCCGCGAGCGGCCCCCCTGCCATTCCGCCGCGAACTTCACGGGGCCGGCCTCCTGCCCCGCGAGCAGGGCCAGGACGACGGCGGCGACGAGCTTCATGGGCGGCACTCCCGGGTCTCGTGGATTGGACGCTGGACGGAGCCCGCGGGTTCCGGGTTTCCCGCCGGGCCCGCCGGGCCGTTCAGCCCGCTATACTGACGCCCTGACGGGAGAATCTCCATGACCCCCGACACCCAGGCCAAGCTGCTCCGGATCGCCGCCGTCCTCCGCCGCAAGACGGCCGTCTCCAACCTCCTCCGCGAGATCGGCGACGTCCTGCTCTCGGCCGTCCCCGCCGACTACCTCCGCCTCGACCTCGGCGACGACCAGGGCAAGCTCTGGAGCCGCGTCTGCCGCTACGGCCAGGACCCCGAGCGCCCCGGCCTCGGCGCCGTCAACGGCATCCGCTCCACCGAGGCCCTCGCCCGCAGCGAGGAGGAGGGCGTCCACGGCATCTCGATCCCGCTGGGGCTGGGCGACGTGCCCACCGGCCGCCTGGTCCTCAAGCGCCGGAGCGGCGCCTTCACCAAGGACGACGAGGAGGCGCTGGTGACCGCCTCCCACCTGTTCTCGATCGGCCTGCGCTCGCGGCCCTTCGAGCCGCCGCCCA
Organism: uncultured Planctomycetales bacterium; assembly: GCA_964464755.1. GTDB lineage: Bacteria > Planctomycetota > MHYJ01 > MHYJ01 > JACPRB01 > CAYXGZ01. The sequence goes on along the minus strand of CAYXGZ010000055.1, from coordinate 4,264 downwards.
AGCCGCGCAACCCCTTCGAGGACGGCGCCGGCCCGCTGGTCTGATCACTCCCAGAGCAGCCGGAAGCTCAACCGCCGGTTGAGGTCCGTCGCCAGGATCCAGCCCCGCTCCCCCCGCGTGACGACGAGGTCCGACTCCGCGGTGAGCCCCCGCCCCAGCTTCGCCTCCACGAGCGCCGCCGGCAGCTTGACCGTCCGCCGCTCGCCGCGCGGCAGCAGCGCCGCCAGGCGCCCCTTCGACGTCAGCACGAGCAAGCCGTCCCAGCCCAGCAGGTCCGCCGACACGCGCCCCGGCCCGAAGACCTCCGCGGGATCGATCGCGTCCAGCAGCTCGCCGTCCGCCGTGTACTTCTCCGCCAGGTTCAGCCACAGCGTGCCGTCCCGCTGGACCAGCACCATCGAGCCCCGCAGCTGCTCCGAGTGCCCCGCGATCGTCTCCAGCTGCCCGTCGCGCACGACGCGGTCGCCCTCGATCCCGTAGCGGTCGAGCAGCCCCCGCCGCCCCTTCCGCGACGCGCGCAGCACGACGATGTTCCCGTCGGGGTCGAACGCGAGGTCGGCGATCTCCGGCCCGAGGTCGTAGCGCCGCACCTCGCGGCCCTCGGAGTTGAAGAGCACCGCGTTGTGCGGCCGGCCCGCGCCCGCGAGCAGGATCCGCCCCTCCCCGTCGTCGGCGATCAGGCGGGGGGTGAAGTCCGGCGTCTCGATGGGGATCTCGACGGGCGGCGAGCCCGCGCGGTAGCGGATCAGCCGGGTCCGCGCGCCGTCGGGCCGGTCCAGGATCCAGAGGTCGTCGTCCGAGGGCGTGCAGGCCGCCAGCCAGCCCGCGGGCGCCGGGTCGAGGCCGCCCAGGTCCCCGGCGTCCTCCAGCTCCAACTCGAGGAAGCGCACCGGAGGGTCACTTCCCCTTCGCGGGCGGCTTCCAGGGCTTCTTCATCCAGCCCTTGTGGATGGCCTTCTCGAGCGCGCCCGCCGAGCGCCGCGACCGGAGCCCCGGCGTGGTGTTCGGCCGACGGCCCAGCGTGACGCGCACCCCGGCCAGCTCCGTCCCGCGGAACACGCTGAACTCGACCCGGTCCCCGGGCGCGTGGTCGCGAAGGAGCGGCGTGAAATTCTCGTTCGTGACCCGGGCTCCGCCGATCGCGACGATCTCGTCGCCCGCCGACAGCCCGTCGCGCCAGGCCGGCCCGCCCTCCGTGACCGAGGTCAGCACCGGACGCTCCGCGCCCGCGCGGGTCGCCACGCCGATCCAGGGCTGCACGGCCGGCTCGTCCTTCGCGTCCTCGCCCTTGGGCGGTTCGCCGGCGAGCTCGAGGCCGGCGTACCCGAGGAACTTCTCGAAGGGCACCTCGTCCGTGCCGTCCACATAGCGCGCGAAGAACTCGCGGTAGGACCCGCCGGCGACGCGCTCCACGACGGGACGCACCTCGTCCTCGTCGAGCGGCCGGCCCTTGGCCCCGTGCTCCCGCCAGAGGTGCCGCATCACGTCGTCCAGCGAGCGCCGGTTGCGCGTGCGGTGCCGGATCTCGAGGTCCAGGCACATCGCGACGAGGCCGCCCTTCTCGTAGTAGGACATGAAGCGGTTGACGCTGTTCGGATCCCCCTCGTAGCTCCAGAGCCAGGTGTCGAAGCTCGACGCGGAGAGGGCCTGGCGGAGCCGGGACGGCTTGTCCCGGTAGGCCTGGATCGCCTCGGCGATCTTCTTCAGGTAGCGGCCCGCCGGGTAGAGCCCGGCGCGCTCGCAGAACAGGTCGTCGTAGAAGGACGTCACGCCCTCCATGAGCCAGAGGAGCCGCGTGTAGGTCTCGCGCTCGTAGTCGAACGGCCCGAGGGCCTTCGGGCGGATGCGCTTGACGTTCCAGGTGTGGAAGAACTCGTGGCTGCTGACCTCGATCAGCCGCTCGTAGCTCTTGAAGGGCCGGCCGATCCAGGGGTTCAGCGTGATCGCCGTCGAGTTGCGGTGCTCGAGCCCGCCGAGCTGCGTGCCCGAGGCCGCGAAGAACAGGAAGGTGTAGTCCTCGTACGGCAGGCCGCCGAAGAACGAGGCCTCCTCCTCCACGATCTTCTTCAGGTCCCGCACCATCCGGTCGTGGTTCCAGTTCTGCCGGCCGTGGACGAGGACCCGGTGCGCCTTGCCGCGCACGCGGAAGGTCTTCACCGGCGCGGTGCCGACGTCCGTCGGGCAGTCGATCAGCTCGTCGTAGTCGGCGGCGGCGTAGCGGCCGGGCCCGAGGCGGCGCAGGCCCGTCGTGACGCGCCAGCCCTTCGGGGCGTCGATCTCGAGCGTGACGGGGACGTGCTTGGCGCCGTCGACGTAGAGGAAGACGCCCGCCCCGTTGAAATAGCCGTGGGTCGCGTCGAGATGGCACCGGTCCACCTCGAGCTCGAAGGCGAAGACGCGGTACGAGACCTTCACGCGGGAGCGGCCCGCGGCCTCGACGCGCCAGCGGCCCTTGTCGACCTTGCTCCAGGCGAGGCCGCCCGCGGAGAACCCGTCGACGTGCCGGGCGAAGTCGCGCACGGCGTAGGCGCCCGGGGTCCAGGCGGGCATGACGAGGTCGACGTGGGCGCCCGAGATCCCGTCCACCTCCACCTCGACGTGGAAGAGGTGGGACGTCGGCCGGGGCATCGACAGGCGGTAGCGGATCCCGGGCACGACGGCCTACTTCGCCACGAGGCGGAACCCGTTGAGCACGAGGTGCTCGGTCGGGTTCGGCGCCAGGCGGAAGCGGTACGCGGAATGGGCCTGCTTGACGACGTAGCGGGCCGACCCGCCGCGCAGGACGCGCTTCTGGCCCGCCTCGGGGCCGCGGGGGTCCGTCGCGGGCCCCTCGGGGTACGGGCCGTACCAGTCGAGGCACCACTCGGTGGCATTGCCGGCCATGTCGTAGAGGCCCCAGGCGTTGGGCTTCTTCGTGCCGGCGGGCTGCGTCGAGCCGCGCGAGTTCTCGAAGGTCCAGGCGTGGTCCGCGGCGAGGCCCGGGTCGTCGCCCCAGTAGTAGAGCGTGGTCGAGCCCGCGCGGCAGGCGTACTCCCACTCCGCCTCGGTGGGCAGCGTGCAGGTCGCGCCCTTGAGGACGGGGTGGTCCTTGAGCAGGGGGGTGATCTTCCCGGCGAACTCGAGGGCGCTCACGTAGGGGACGTCCTCGACGGGCAGCGCGTCGCCGAGGCAGCTGGAGTTCTGGACCGGGAAGAAGGACAGCCACTGGGCCTGGGTGACCTCGGTGGTCATCATCCAGAAGTCGCGGGAGAGGGTGACCTCGCGGGCGGGGCGCTCGTCCTCGTCGCCGTCGGCCCGGCCCATCGTGAACTTGCCGGCCTTGATGCGGACGAACTCGATCTTCACGCCCTTGGCGGCGTCGATGACGACGACGGCGCGGTCGGCCGAGGGGACGGGCGCGGGCGTGGGTTTCGGGGTGGCGGCCGGGGTGGGCGCGGGCGTCGGGGCCGGCGTCGGCCGAGGGGTGGCCGACGGGGTCGGCACGGGAGTCGGCGTCGGGGCCGGGGCCGGGGCCGGGCCGCCCTGGCAGCCGGCGAGGACGAGCAACAGCACCGTCGGGAGGCGGAGCACGCGCATGGGGCTTCCTCGGTTGAAGGGGAGAGCTTACTCGACGGAGGGGGGAGCGATCAACCGACGCGGGAGCGCCGCTCGGCGAGGCGGAGGTCGCGGACGGCGGCGTGGGCGGCCGCGCAGGCGCGGAGCTCCCGGGCGGGCAGGCCGGAGGAGTCGCCGGCGATGCGGATCGCAAGCGCCTCGTCGCCGGCGCGGAGGGCGCGGTCGACGGCGTGGGTCGCGTCGGAGGGCGCCGGAGGCAGGCCGACCTTGGGGGCGTCGCCGGGCTCGAGCTTGAGGGCGCCGTCGCCGAGCACGCGGCCGCCCAGCTCGACCGAGAGGAGCGTCGCGGCGTTGTAGAAGGCGCCCACCGGGTACGGCGAGCGGAAAGCGACGCGGTGGAGGTTGTTCGTGCCGACGGCCCCCGCGCGATTGGCGACGAGGCGCGGGAGGCGGTCGCTGAGGTACGCGAGGAAGGCGTCGGGCGGGGTGCCGATGCGGGGCCGCCACCAGCAGGCGCGCTCGGCGCACTTGTAGCGGCGCGGGACGCCCCGGCGCTCGCCCTCGGCGAGCCAGGCGTCGACGGCCGGATCGCCGCCGCCGTAGTCGGCGGGCACGTCGAGCAGCCGGGGCCGGCCGCGGAGGTCGGCGCGGGTGACGACGGCGCCCGCGAGCCAGGTCGGGCTGGCCACCACGGGGAGCGACGGCAGGC
>CAYXGZ010000054.1:0-22425 GCA_964464755.1 uncultured Planctomycetales bacterium | reverse complement strand
GCGCGCTGATCCACGCGGCGACGATGGTGACGGCGGGCGTCTACATGGTCGCGCGGATGAACTTCCTCTTCGCGCTCTCGCCGACCGCCATGACGGTGGTCGCGACGGTCGGCGCGGCGACGGCCCTCTTCGCGGGCACGATCGGCGTGGCCCAGAACGACATCAAGAAGGTGCTCGCCTACTCGACGGTCTCGCAGCTCGGCTTCATGTTCCTCGGCGTGGGCGTCGGCGCCTTCGCGGCGGGCATCTTCCACGTGATGACGCACGCGTTCTTCAAGGCCTGCCTCTTCCTCGGCTCCGGCAGCGTCATCCACGGGATGGGCGGGGAGCAGGACATCCGCAAGATGGGCGGGCTGCGGAAGTACATGCCGGTCACGTTCTGGACCTTCCTCATCGCGTCGGTCGCGATCGCGGGCGTCCCGCCGCTGGCGGGCTTCTGGAGCAAGGACGAGATCCTCTGGAAGGCCTGGAGCACGCACGCGATCAGCATCCCGGGCCCGATCCTCTGGGGCATGGGCATCGTCGCCGCGGGCTTCACGGCGTTCTACATGACGCGCCTCGTCGTGCTCACGTTCTTCGGCGAGCTGCGCTCGACGCCGAAGGCGCACGGCTCCCACGGCCACGACGACCACGCCGCGCCCGCCGCGGCCCACGGGCATGACGCGCACGACGCGCACGGCCACGACGCGGGCCACGGGCACGACGCGCACGGCCACGACGCCGTGCCGCCGACTCCGCCGCCGGCCCCCGCGGTCGCGCACGGGCACGACGACCACGGCCACGGCGGCCTGCCGCACGAGTCGCCCTGGACCATGACCGTCCCGCTCGTCGTCCTCATGCTCCTCTCGGTCGTCGGCGGCTTCATCGGCATGCCGCATTGGATCCCCGGCGGCGGCGTCTTCGAGCACTGGCTCGCGCCCGTCGCGCCGGACGTCACGGCCGGCCCCGCGCACGCGGCCGCCGCGGCCCACGGCGCCCCGGCCAGGGACGCCCACGGGAAGCCCGCCCCCGAAGAGCACCACGGTCCGCCCCCGATGGAGCTCGTCCTGATGGGCGTGTCGGTCGCGGTCGGCGCGGGCGGCATCCTCCTCGGGCTGAAGGTCTACCACTGGGGGAAGGGCAAGGCGGCCGAGGACTTCGCGAACCGCAACCGCGAGCTCTACGAGCTGGTGCGCGACAAGTACCGCGTCGACGAGACCTACCAGGCGGCCGTCGTCGAGCCCGTGCTCGCCTGGAACGAGACCTGCGCCCGCTTCGACAACGCGGTCGTGGACGGCTTCGTCAACGGCGCGGGCCGCGTCGGCGCGTGGTGGTCCGGCGGGACCGGCTACTTCGACAACCAGGTGGTCGACGGCGGCGTGAACGCCGTCGCGGACACGGTGCAGGCCGCGGGGACCGCGGCGCGGCACCTGCAGACCGGCCGCATCCGGTCGTACGTGACATCGGCGGTGATCGGCGGATTGTTCCTGGTCGGGTCCTTCTGCATCTTCCTGCGGTGGGACTGGATCCGGAGGTTCATCCTCGGGAGCGGAGGTTAACGGCCCATGGGTTTCACTCTCGCCGACCTGTTCGGCAAGGACATCCTGACGACGATGGTCTTCGCGCCCGCCCTGGGCGCGCTCGCCGTCCTGTTCCTGCCGAACAAGAACCACGTCGTGAAGTGGTTCTCGCTGGCCGTCGCGGCCATCCCGCTGCTCTGCCTCGCGCCGCTGCTCAACGGGTACATCGCCAAGGACGCGAGCTTCCAGTTCGTCCGCCAGGCCACCTGGTTCATGATCGACACGGCCCCGGTCCAGTACTACGTCGGCGTCGACGGGATCAGCATCACGATGGTCGTCCTCACGGCGATGCTGAGCTTCATCTGCATCATCGCGTCCTGGGGCTTCGAGCACTGGCACACGACCCGCGGCATCAAGGGCTACTTCGCCCTCTTCCTCCTCCTCGAGGCGGGGATGATGGGCGTGTTCGTCTCCCTCGACTTCTTCCTCTTCTACGTGTTCTGGGAGGTGATGCTCCTCCCGATGTACTTCCTGATCGGCATCTGGGGCGGACCGAGGCGCGAGTACGCGGCGATCAAGTTCTTCCTCTACACGCTCGCCGGCTCGGTCCTCATGCTCGTCGTCATGCTGGCCCTGTACTTCACGGCGGGCACCTTCAGCCTGCCGGAGCTGGCCCGGCACTCCTCGGACTTCACGGGCGGCTGGTGGAGGCTGGCCTTCGTCGGCCTCTACATCGGCTTCGCCATCAAGGTCCCCGTCTTCCCGTTCCACACGTGGCTGCCCGACGCCCACGTCGAGGCGCCCACGCCGATCTCCGTCATCCTGGCCGGCGTGCTGCTGAAGATGGGCACCTACGGCCTGCTCCGGATCGCGTACCCGATCCTCCCCGAGGCCTCGCGCTGGTTCGCGCCGGTGATGATGATGTTCGGCGTCATCGGCATCGTCTACGGCGCCTGGTGCGCGCTCGCCCAGATCAAGGGCGTGCCGCGGGTGAACAACCAGACGGGCGAGGCCTTCATCGAGCGCGACTGGAAGAAGATGGTCGCGTACTCGTCGGTCAGCCACATGGGCTTCTGCATGATCGGCATGGCCTCCGGCACGACCGCCGGCATCGCGGGCTGCCTGCTGCAGATGTGGAACCACGGCCTGATCACCTCGATGCTCTTCCTCCTGATCGGCGTGGTCTACGACCGGGCCCACCACCGCAACATCGACGGCTTCGGCGGCCTCTGGACGAAGATGCCCGCGTACGGCGCGATCACGGCCCTCGCGTTCATGGCGTCCCTCGGCCTGCCCGGCCTCTCGGGCTTCATCAGCGAGGCGCTCTGCTTCATCGGCGCCTTCCAGGCCCAGGGCCCGGTGACCGACGCGAATTACTTCTACGTCTTCGCGCCGGTCAGCTACTACAAGGTGCTGACCGCCTTCAGCGTGCTCGGCGTCGTCTTCGGCGCCGCGTACTTCCTCTGGAGCTACCAGAAGGTCTTCCTCGGCCCGCTGAACCCCAAGTACCAGGACATCAAGGACATGACGGCGCGCGAGCACGTGACGGTCTGGCCCCTCGTGCTGCTCATCGTCGCGTTCGGCGTCTACCCGGCGCCGCTGATCAACCTGATGTCCGAGTCGGTCAAGGTCCTCGTCAACCAGGTCGGGATGCCCTGGGTGCTCCGGTAGGAATCCATGCCTGACGCCAAAGTCCTCCTGCAGCAGCTGGCCTGCCTGACCCCCGAGGTCGGGCTGACCGCGCTCATCCTGCTGCTGATCGTCGCCGACATCCTGCTCAAGCGGGAGAAGCGGCCGATCGGCTTCCTCGCGCTCGTCGGCACGCTGCTCGTGCTGGCGATGGCGCTGGACGCGTGGAGGGACTTCCCGGCGACGCCCGTGGGCGGCTACAACCCCGGCGGCCCCGCGGTGCTCTTCGGGGGCTCGATCGTCCACGACCTCTACGGCCTCTTCTTCAAGGGCCTCTTCCTCGTCGCCGCGGTGGTCGCGATCCTCCTCGCCCGGCCCGTCGTGGACCGCTGGAAGTCGGGGCAGGGGGAGACCTACGTCCTCATGCTCTCCTGCGTCCTCGGCATGATGTTCATGGCGACGGCGAACGACCTGCTGATGATGTACCTCTCGCTCGAGTTCGTCTCGATCACGAGCTACATCCTCGCGGGCCTCCGCCAGAAGAACCGCCGGAGCTCCGAGGCCTCGCTGAAGTACATCATCTACGGCGCCGCGGCGAGCGGGCTGATGATCTACGGCATGTCCTACCTGTACGGCCTCACGGGCACGCTGCAGGTCGACGCGATCGGCCGCTCGCTCTCCGAGCAGGGCGCGGGCGTCTCCGGCACGCTGACGCTGCTCATCTCCGTCCTCGTCATGGCGGGCTTCGGCTACAAGATCGCGGCCGCGCCCTTCCACATGTGGTGCCCCGACGTCTACGAGGGCGCGCCCACACCCGTCACCGCGTTCTTCTCGGTCGGCCCCAAGGCGGCCGGCTTCGCGATGCTCACGCGCTACCTCGCGGGCGTCTTCCAGACCCACTCGCCGCCGCCGGACGCGTTCCGGTGGGACGTGCTCGTCGCGATGATCGCCGTCCTCACGATGGCCGTCGGCAACCTCGGCGCGCTGCAGCAGTCGAACCTCAAGCGCCTGATGGCCTACTCCTCGATCGGCCACGCGGGCTACCTGCTGCTCGCGTTCACGGTCTTCGAGCCCGCGAACCTCGCCTCGGTGCTCGTCTACCTGGTCGTCTACCTGCTCATGAACCTCGGGGCCTTCGCGGTCCTCGTCGTGCTCGAGGAGAGCGCCGGCGTCGAGACGGTCGAGCAATGCCGCGGCCTCGGGTGGCGGGCGCCCGGGCTGGGCGCGCTGCTGACGATCTTCCTCGTCTCGCTGACCGGCCTGCCGCCGACCGCGGGCTTCATCGGCAAGATGCTGCTCTTCGGCCGCATGATCGCGACGGGCGACACGATGTCGATCGCCCTGGTGGTGATCGCGGTGCTCTTCTCCGTGATCTCGCTCTACTACTACGCGCGCATCATCGCCGCGCTCTTCCTCGGCAAGCCCAGGGAGGAGTGGACGCCGCCCCGCGCGGGCCCGGTGCTCGGCGGCCTGCTCTGGGCGCTCGGCTTCGCGACGCTCTTCTACGGCCTCTTCCCGACGGGCCTGGGGCCGCTCCCCGGCCTGCTCGACATGACCACGCGGGCCGCCCTGAGCATCCTCCCGAAGATCTGAACGTCCGCGCTCCGGCGGTTGTAGACTCTGCGGCATGTCCCCGCTGCTCCGGACCTCGCTCGTCCTCCTGCTGGCGCTCCAGCTCGGCGCGTCCGAGTCGAACTGCCGGCTCATCGACGACCAGGAGGACGACGACGACGGGCCGGGCCCCGACGTCCCCGTCGTGCTGCTCGACGAGTCCTTCGCGAGCTTCGCGCTCTGGACGCTCTCCGCGCCCGCGGCGCCGCTGCTCGACCTGGCGGCCGGCAACCCGATCCCCTCGATGGCCGGGGGGTCGTCGTCGCTCGTCGGCACCGGCGCGGTGACGACGCAGCAGTACGCGGTGGCGGACGGGCTGACGATCGAGGGCGACGTGAACGTGCCGGCGGGATCGCAGGCCTGGATCGGCCTCTCCTCGCTGGACGTGCTCGTCTCGCCGGTCGGGCCGTCGCTGGCGGCGGGGCAGTGGATCGACGCGGGCGGGACGCGGCACTGCGTGGTGAACGGGGCGGACGTCGCGACCTTCGCGGCGCCGGCGGCGGGGACCTGGCACCGGCTCTCGACGCGGATCCGGACGGACGGCGGGATCGAGTTCCGGATCGACGGGTCGCTGGAGGCGACGGGCTCGGGGCTCTCGCCCGCGCACGCGGTGCGGCCCGTGCACGCCGGCGGCGAGGGCTACCCCTCGCGCCCGCGGATCGACAACGTCCGGGTCCGCCGGCCCTAGGACTTCGGCTTCAGCTCGGTCTGCCCGCCGAAGTACGGCCTCAGCACCTCGGGGATCTCCACGCTCCCGTCCTCGCGCTGGTAGTTCTCCAGGATCGCGATGACGGTGCGGGGCAGGGCGAGGCCGGAGCCGTTGAGCGTGTGGACGAACTTCACCTTGCCGTCGGCGTCGCGGAAGCGGCACTTGAGGCGGCGGGCCTGGAAGTCGGTGAAGTTGGAGCAGCTCGAGACCTCGAGCCAGCGGTCGAGGCCGGGGGCCCAGGCCTCGAGGTCGTAGGTCATCGCGCTGGCGAAGGACATGTCGCCGGTGGAGAGGAGGACGACGCGGTACTCGAGGTCGAGGGCCTTGAGGACGTCCTCGGCGTGGCCGGTGAGGGCCTCGAGGGTCTCCCAGCTGCGGTCGGGGTGGACGAACTGGACCATCTCGACCTTGTCGAACTGGTGGACGCGGACCATGCCGCGGGTGTCGCGGCCGTAGGCGCCGGACTCGCGGCGGAAGCACGCGGAGTAGGCGGTGTAGCGGATCGGGAGGTCCGCGGGCTTGAGCATCTCGTCGCGATGGAGGTTGGTGACGGGGACCTCGGCGGTCGGGATGAGGAAGAGCTTGTCCCGCTCCAGCTGGTACATGTCGTCCTCGAGCTTCGGCACCTGGGCGGTGCCGAACATGCTGTCGCGGTTGACGAGGAAGGGGGGCCAGACCTCGGTGTAGCCGTGCTTCTGCACGTGGAGGTCGATCATGAAGTTGATGAGGGCGCGCTCGAGGCGGGCGCCCTCGGCCTTGAGGAGGAGGAAGTTGCTGCCGGAGAGCTTGGCGGCGCGCTCCTCGTCGAGGATGCCGAGCCTCGTGCCGAGCTCCCAGTGGGGCTTCGGCTTGAAGGGGAAGGAGCGGCGGGCGCCCACGGTGCGGACGATGGAGTTGCCCGAGGCGTCGTCGGCGACGGGGACCTTCTCGTGGGGGACGTTGGGGACCCAGGCGGCGAGTTCCTCGAGGGAGGACTCGACGGTGCGGGTCTCGGCCTCGAGGGCCTTGAGGCGGTCGCCGATCTCGCGGTTGGCCTGGGCGAGGGCGGCGTCCTCCTGGCCCTGCTTGCGGAGCTGGGCGTACTTGCGGGAGGCCTCGTTGAGCTGGGAGCGGCCGGCGTCGAGCTCGGCCTGGACCTGCTTGCGGCGGGCGTTGAGGGCGACGATGCGGTCGACGTCGGCCTTCTTCTCGTGCTTGTGCGCGGCGGCGCGCTTGACGAGGTCGGGATTGTCGGCGATGAACTTGACGTCGAGCATTCGGCGGGCCCTCCGGCGGGTGATTAAACCGCCGCGGGGGCGGGGCGTCCAGCCCCGGGAGGGGTTTTGTCCTTGACTCCCCGAGGGCGATTGCTATCAATGGTGGCTCACTTTGGCCCCCCGGAAGGGGACCAAGGCCTTTTTTTTCCGTGGAGTCCGTGGACATGTCTCAGCAGAAGGCCGCGCCGGCGGATCGGAACCGGCGGAAGGTCGTGGTCGGGCGCGTCACCAGCGACAAGATGGCGAAGACCATCGTCGTCGAGGTGGAGCGGCTGGTCCAGGACCCCCGGTTCGGGAAGTACCTCAAGCGCCAGACGAAGTGCTACGCGCACGACGAGAAGCGCGAGGCGAAGGAAGGCGACCGGGTCGAGATCATGGAGACCCGGCCGACGTCGCGCCTGAAGCGCTGGCGCCTGGTGAAGGTGGTGGAGAAGGGGCCCGAGGCCCCGGCCGTCCCCGCGCCCGCCGCGGGGGGGAAGGCGTAGTCCATGATCCAGATCAAGAGCATCCTCGACGTCGCCGACAACACGGGCGCGAAGGCCGTGGGCGCGATCCAGGTCCTGGGCCAGTCCCGCCAACGGTACGGGCGGGTGGGGGACGTGATCGTGGCCACGGTGAAGAAGGCGCTGCCCGGCTCGGCGATCAAGCAGGGCGACGTGGTGAAGGGCGTCATCGTGCGGACGCGCTCGGCGATCCGCCGCGAGGACGGCAGCTACGTCCGCTTCGACCGGAACGCGATGGTGGTGCTGGACGCCGACGGGAACCCGAAGGGGACCCGCATCTTCGGCGCGGTGCCGCGCGAGCTGCGGGCGAAGTTCATGAAGATCATCTCGCTGGCGGCGGAGGTGGTGTAGCCATGGCATCGAAGATTCGCCGCAACGACACGGTCGTGCTGCTGGCGGGCGACGAGCGGGGCAAGACGGGCCGGGTCATCCACGTGGACGAGACCACGGCGGTCGTCGAGGGCCTGAACCTGGTCTGGAAGCACCTGCGCCGGAGCAAGGACCAGCCCCAGGGCGCGCGCATCCAGAAGGAGGCGGCGGTGCCGCTGTCGCGGCTGGCGCTGCTGTCCCCGGCCGACGGAAAACCGACGAAGGTGGGCTTCCAGGTCCTCCCCAACGGCTCGAAGGTGAGGATCTGCAAGCGGAGCAAGCAACCGATTCCCGAGCCCAAGGCGTAACCCCACATGGCGAGGCTGCTCGAGAAGTACCAGAAGGAGATCGTGCCCGAGCTCAAGAAGACGCTCGGCCGCGACAACCCGCTCGCGCTCCCGCGCATCGAGAAGATCGTCGTCTCGATGGGCGTGGGCAAGGCGGTCGAGAACAAGAACCGCATCGACGCGGCCGCGAAGGACCTGCAGGCGATCACGGGCCAGAAGCCCGCGGTGTGCCCGGCGCGGAAGTCGGTGGCGACGTTCAAGCTGCGCCAGGGGCAGCCCATCGGCCTGAAGGTGACGCTGCGGGGCGGCCGCGCGTACGAGTTCCTGGACCGGCTGGTGTCGATCGTCATCCCGCGAATCCGGGACTTCCGGGGCCTGTCCCCGAAGGCGTTCGACGAGGCGGGGAACTACAACCTGGGCATCTCCGAGCAGGTCGTCTTCCCGGAGATCAGCCTGGACAAGGTCGAGTTCGTGCAGGGGATGAACATCACGATCGGGATCAAGTCCCGTCGACGGGCCGACTCGTTCGAGCTCCTGAAGCGCCTGGGCGTGCCGTTCCGGCAGCCCGACGCCGAGAAGGAGAAGGACGGGGCGAAGGCCGGGGCGAAGGGCGCGGAGGCCGCCGGGAAGGCGGGCAACTAGTCCATGGCGAGCATCCGCTGGAAGGTCAAGCAGGCCGCCGAGCCGAAGTTCTCGACGCGGCGGTACAACCGCTGCCAGCTCTGCGGCCGGCGCCGCGGCTACCACCGCAAGTTCAAGATCTGCCGCCTGTGCTTCCGGCTGCTGGCCAGCCGGGGCGAGATCCCGGGCGTGCGCAAGGCGTCCTGGTAGGTAAAGGAACCGAGACGATGCCCAGCACCGATCCCGTCGGCGACATGCTCGCGATCATCAAGAACGCGAACACGCGCCGGCATCCGAAGGCCCCCGTCGTCCACTCGCGGATGAAGGAGGGCGTGGCCCAGGTCCTCAAGAGCGAGGGCTACCTGGCGGACGTCAAGATCGTCCCGGACGAGGGGGCGAAGCACCGCAAGACGATGTGGCTGTTCCTGAAATTCGGCCGCGACGGGGAGCGGGTCCTGACGGACGTGCGCCGGGTGTCGAAGCCCGGGCGCCGGATTTTCAGCGGCATCGGGGACGTCGGGCGCGTGCTCGACGGCCTGGGCGTGACGATCCTGTCGACCTCGAAGGGCATCCTCAGCGACCGCCAGGCGCGCAAGCAGAACGTCGGCGGCGAAGTCATCTGCAAGGTGTGGTAGGAACATGTCGCGACTCGGAAAGATCCCGATCCAGATCCCCGAGAAGGTGAAGGTCTCGGTCTCGGGGAAGACGGTGAACGTCGAGGGCCCGGTCGGCAAGCTCCAGTGGACGCTGCGCCCCGAGATCACGGCGAAGGTCGAGGGCGGGGCGAAGGTCGTCGTGGAGCGGGGCGGGGACTCGAAGCTCGTCCGCGCGCTGCACGGCACGGCGCGGGCGCTGATCCAGAACATGATCACCGGCGTGTCCAAGGGCTACCAGAAGGACCTCGAGATCAGCGGCGTCGGCTTCGGCGCCAAGGTCGCGGGGACCAAGCTGACGATGACCCTGGGCTTCTCGCACCCCGTCGAGTTCGAGATCCCGAAGGGCCTGGCGGTGACCTGCCCGTCGGCGACGTCGATCACGGTGCAGGGCGCGGACCGGCAGCTCGTCGGCGAGTTCTCGGCGAAGATCCGGCGCTCGCGCAAGGCCGAGCCGTACAACCTGAAGGGCATCAAGTACAAGGACGAGGTCGTGCGCCGCAAGGCGGGCAAGACCTTCGTGACGGGAGCGTCATAAGACCATGGGCACCCTCCGCACGGTCCAGCTCCGGAAGTGGGAACGGCGCGACCGCCGCGCGCACCACGTCCGGAACACGGTGTTCGGGACGCCGGAGCGCCCGCGGCTCGCGGTCTACCGCAGCCACCGCCACTTCCACGCGCAGATCATCGACGACACGCAGGGCCGCACGATCGCGGCGGCGTCCTCGCAGCAGAAGGCGCTGCGCGAGGGGCTGAAGCACGGCGGCGACAAGAAGGCCGCCGAGGCGGTCGGCGCCGCGCTGGCCGAGGCCGCGAAGAAGGCCGGCGTCAAGCAGGTCGTCTTCGACCGCAGCCACTACCGCTTCCACGGCCGGGTCCGCGTCTTCGCGGAGGCCGCGGCCAAGGGCGGGCTGGCGTTCCTGCTCAACCCGAAGAAGAAGGACAAGGCGCCCAAGGCCCCGAAGGCCGAGGCGGCCCCGAAGGCGGCGAAGGAGAAGGCCCCGAAGACCCCCAAGGGCGGCCCCGGCGAGAAGGGCCACGACAAGGGGCACGACAAGCACCCCGAGAAGAAGAAGGAGTAGTCCCGAATGCCTCCCAGGAACGAGGGGCGCGAGTCCCGCGCCGGCCAGGACTTCGAGGAGATCGTCGTCAAGGTCAAGCGCTGCGCCAAGGTCGTCAAGGGCGGCAAGCGCTTCTCCTTCAACGCGCTCGTCGTCGTCGGCAACCGCAAGGGCCGGGTCGGGTGGGGCTACGGCAAGGCCAACGAGGTGCCCTTCGCGGTCGAGAAGGGGATCCAGGAGGCCAAGAAGAACCTGATCGACGTGCCGATCGTCCAGACGACGATCCCGCACCAGATCCGGGAGAAGTTCGGCGCCACCGAGGTCCTGCTGCGGCCCGCGTGCCGCGGCACGGGCGTCAAGGCCGGGGCGAGCGCCCGCGCGGTGCTCGAGCTGGCGGGCCTGCACGACGTCCTCTCGAAGGTCTTCGGCAGCACGAACCCGATCAACGTCGTCAAGGCGACCTACGCGGCCCTCCGCAACGTGCGGACGGTCGCCCAGTTCGAGAAGCAGCGCGGCGTCCCCGTGGTGGATCGCAAGCCCAAGGCGACGCCCGCGGCGGCCGGAGCCCAGGGGTAAGCCATGAACCTGACCACCGTCCGCGGGGCGAAGATCCCGCACAAGAAGAAGTTCCCCGTCGGGCGCGGCGAGTCCAGCGGCCTCGGCAAGCAGTCCGGCCGCGGCCAGAAGGGCCAGTACGCCCGCGAGTCGACGTCGTTCCGCCCGTACTTCGAGGGCGGCCAGATGTCGATCATCCGGCGCATCCCGAAGCGCGGCTTCAACAACGCCGAGTTCACGACCCGCTACGAGATCGTGAACCTCGAGGACCTCCAGGAGCACTTCTCGGACGGCGAGACGGTGGACCTGGCCGCGCTGCGCGCGGAGGGCCTGGTCCGGCGCGCGCTGGCGGTGAAGCTGCTCGGCGACGGCGAGCTGAAGATCAAGCTGACGATCAAGGTCGACAAGGCCTCGAAGTCCGCCGTGGCGAAGGTCGAGAAGGCGGGCGGGACGGTCGTCCTGCCGCCGGCGCCCCCGAAGCCCGGGAAGCGGGCCCCCAAGGCGGAGCGGAACGCGGCCCCGGCCCCCGCCCCCGCGGCGGCCAAGCCGGCGCCGAAGCCGAAGAAGTAGGTCCCGGGAAGAGGGCGGAGCGCGATGCGTATCGTCGAGTCCTTCGGGAACGTCTTCCGGATCCCGGAACTCCGGAACCGCATCTGGTTCACGTTCGGCGTGCTGATCCTGTTCCGGCTGGGCTGCCAGATCGTGGTGCCTGGCATCGACGAAGCGGCCGTCGCGCGTATCAGCAAGCAGGCCGAGGACGGCCTCGGCACCGCGTGGCACTTCCTCCAGGTCATCTCCGGCGGCGCGCTGGGCAACCTCGGCGTGTTCGCCCTGGGCATCATGCCCTACATCACGGCCTCGATCATCATGCAGCTGATGACGAAGGTCAGCCCGACCCTCGAGGCCATGGCCAAGGAGGGCCCGGGCGGCCAGCGCCGGATCAACCAGTACACGCGCTACCTCGCGGTGCCGATCTGCATCGTGCAGGGCTGGCTGGCCATCCGCTCCTTGCAGCAGTTGCCCGGGGGTGAGCAGCTCTTCCTCTCCGCGGGCTTCCTGGGCAACGTCAAGATCGTCATCGCCCTGACCGCGGGCGCGCTGTTCACGATGTGGCTCGGCGAGCAGATCACGGAGCACGGGATCAGCAACGGCGCCTCGGTGCTGATCATGGCGAACATCATCGCCAAGATGCCCAGTACGGCCATGAGCCTGATGAAGCAGGTCCACGCGCAGCAGGTCGACGGCAGCGCCGTCATCATCATGACGCTGCTCTACGTCGCCGCGATCGCGGGGACCGTGTTCGTCACCCAGGCGCAGCGCCGGATCCCGGTGCAGCACGCGAAGCACTTCCGCGGCCGCCGGGTCTGGATGGGCTCGCGCAGCCACCTGCCCCTGAAGGTGAACACGGCGGGCGTGATGCCCGTGATCTTCGCCGGCTCGCTGCTCATCGTGCCGTCGCTGCTGGGCATGATCCCCGGCCTCGGGTTCATGAAGGAGATCATGTACCGGGGGTACTTCTTCTACACGGTCCTCTACGTGGCCATGATCTTCTTCTTCTCCTACTTCTGGACCTACCTGTTCTTCCAGCCGAAGGAGATGGCCAACAACCTGAAGGAGTACGGCTCCTTCATCCCGGGCATCCGCCCCGGCGAGAACACCGCGGACTACATCGACGGCATCCTCGCGCGGATCACCCTCGCGGGCGCCGCGTTCCTCTGCCTCATCTCCCTGCTGCCGGACCTCGCGTCCTCGGCGCTGTCGCTCGACCGCTGGGTCGCGCAGTTCCTCGGCGGCACGGGCATCCTCATCGTGGTCGGCGTCAGCCTCGACATCGTCAACAAGATCGAGTCCCACCTCCTGATGCACCACTACGAGGGCTTCCTCGGCGGGTCGACGCGCATCCAGGGTCGGAAATAGACCGTGCGCCTGCTCCTGGTCGGGCCCCCGGGCTCGGGGAAGGGCACCCAGGCGACGAGGCTGGCCGGCGCGCGCCGCGTCCCCCACATCTCGACCGGCGACCTCCTCCGCGACGCCTCCCGGGCCGGCACCGAGCTGGGCCGCCAGGCCGAGGCCCTCATGAAGAACGGCCTGCTCGTGCCCGACGAGCTCGTCATCGGCGTCATCGGCGAGCGCTTCGCCAAGGGCGACTGCGCGAAGGGCTTCCTGCTCGACGGCTTCCCGCGCACGGTCGGCCAGGCGAGGGCCCTCGACGAGATGCTCGGGAAGCGCGGGATCCCCGTGGACGCCGTCGTGCTCCTCGAGGTGCCGGACGACTCCGTCGTCGAGCGCATCACGGGCCGGCGCTCCTGCCCGAAGTGCCAGCGCCCCTACCACGTGAAGTTCGTGCCGCCCCGGAAGGCGGACACCTGCGACGCCTGCGGCTCGGCCCTGGTCCGCCGCTCGGACGACACCGAGGAGAAGGTGCGGACGCGCCTGGCGAAGTACCACCAGGAGACGGCCGCCGTCATCCCGCACTACGACGCGCGGGGCCTCGTGCGCCGGGTCGACGGCACGCAGCACCCCGACGCGGTGTACGCGGCGGTGGAGAAGGCCGTCGCGGGGCTCTAGGTTGCGCTCATGATCATGAAGGACATCCCCGTGCTCAAGGACCGGCGCGAGCTGGCCCTGCTGCGCGAGGCCGGCCGCATCGCGGCCCGGGCCCGGGACGCGGCGGCCGCCGTCGTCCGCCCCGGGGTGACGACGCTCGAGGTGGACCGCGTGGCCGAGCGGGTGATCCGCGAGGCGGGCGCGGTGCCGACCTTCATCGGCTACCCGCCCGGCGCGGGGGCGCACGCCTTCCGCCACACGATCTGCGCCTCGGTGAACGAGGAGATCGTGCACGGGATCCCGTCCGACAAGCGCGTGCTGCGCGAGGGCGACCTCTTCACGATCGACATCGGCGCCACCTGGCAGGGCTACGTGGGCGACACGGCCGTCACGGTGGGCGTGGGGAAGATCGACCCCGCGGCGAAGCGCCTCATGGACACGACGCGCGAGTGCCTGGAGGCGGCGATCAAGGTCATGCGGGCCGGGGCGCGGCTGTCCGCGATCGGCGCGGCCGTGGAGGACCTGGCGCTGTCCCGGGGCTACTCGGTGGTGAAGAACTACTGCGGGCACGGGGTGGGGCGGGAGCTGCACGAGGCGCCCCAGGTGCCGAACTACCGGGACCCGAAGTTCCGCCTGCACGACCTGGAGCTGAAGCCGGGCCTGGTCCTGGCCGTGGAGCCGATGGTCTGCGCGGGGAAGGACGACAACCGGATCCTCCCCGACAAGTGGACGGTCGTGACCAAGGACGGGAGCCTGGCGGCCCACTTCGAGCACACCATCGCGGTGACCGAGGGGGACCCCGAGGTCCTGACCCGCCCCTGAATCCGGTCGATCCCCGTTGACTGGCCGGGGGCCCTCCGATATACTTTTCGCCTCTTGTCCCCGGTCGGTTTCGAGGATCATTCGTGCCCAAGGAAGAGCCGGTCCGCGTCGAGGCGATCGTGAAGGAGTCGCTGCCCAACGCCATGTTCCGGGTCGAGATCAAGGGCGGCCACCTGGTCCTGGCGCACGTGTCGGGGAAGATGCGGATGAACTACATCAAGATCCTGCCGGGGGACAAGGTGATCCTCGAGATGTCGCCGTACGACCTGACGAAGGGTCGCATCATTTACCGCGAGCATTAAGTCATGAAGGTCAGACCGTCGGTCAAAAGGATCTGCGAGAAGTGCCAGATCGTCCGCCGCAAGGGTCGCGTGCGGGTGATCTGCGCGAATCCCAAGCACAAGCAGAGACAGGGGTAACGGATGGCGCGCGTCGCGGGCATCGAGATTCCCCCGAACAAGCAGGTGTGGGTCAGCCTCACCTACGTGTACGGGATCGGCAACACGCTGTCGCGGAAGGTCCTCCGCGAGGCGAACGTCCCCGAGAACCTGCGGGTGCGGGACCTCTCGGAGGACCAGCTCAGCCGCATCAACACGATCCTCGACAAGCACTACGCGGTCGAGGGCTCGCTGCGCCGGATGCTCCAGCAGAACATCCAGCGCCTGAAGGACATCGGCTGCTACCGCGGGAGCCGGCACCGCCGGGGCCTGCCGGTGCGCGGCCAGCGCACGCGCTCGAACGCGCGGACCCGGAAGGGCCCGCGGAAGACGGTCGCCGGCAAGAAGATCGCCAAGGTCCAGGGCTAAGGGAGCAACATGGCCGACGAGAAGGACAAGAAGGCCGCGGCCCCCGCCGCGGCGGCCGCGAAGCCGGCGGACGCCGGGGCGAAGGAGGCCAAGAAGGCCGGCCCCCGGAAGGTGAAGAAGCTCGTCCCGCGGGCGGTGTGCCACATCCAGTCGAGCTTCAACAACACGATCATCACGATCTCCGACCCCTCGGGCGAGACCCTCTGCTGGGCCTCGTCGGGGACGATCGGGTACAAGGGCTCGCGCAAGTCGACGCCGTTCGCCGCGCAGAAGGCCGCCGAGGCCTGCGCGGAGAAGGCCGCGAAGTTCGGCGTGCGGGAGCTCGAGGTCAAGATCAAGGGCCCCGGCGCGGGCCGCGAGAGCGCCATCCGGGCCCTGCAGGCCTCGGGCCTGGACGTCCGGGCGATCGAGGACGTGACGCCGCTGCCGCACAACGGCTGCCGGCCCCGGAAGAAGCGGAGGGTGTAGCGTGGCGAGACTCATCGGACCGAAGTGCCGGATCTGCCGGCGGGCCGGGCTCAAGCTCTTCCTCAAGAGCACCCGGTGCGACACGGCCAAGTGCCCCATGGAGAAGGAGGGCCGGCCGCCCGGCCAGCACGGCGCCAAGCGCCTCCGCCTGACCGACTTCGGCATCCACCTCCGCGAGGTCCAGCGCGCGAAGAAGATGTACGGCGTCCTCCAGCGCCAGTTCTCGCGCTACTACCGCGAGGCGGAGCGCCAGCCCGGCAACACGGGCGACCACCTGGTCCAGATCCTCGAGCGCCGGCTCGACAACGTCGTCTACCGCCTGCGCTTCGCCCTGTCCCGCGACCACGCCCGCCAGCTCGTGCTGCACGGGCACTTCCGCGTCAACGGCCGCAAGGTCACCGTCCCCTCGACCCTCCTGGACTCGGGCGATGTGGTCGAGACGGCGACGCGGGAGAAGAGCAAGAAGATCGTCAAGGAGGCCTTCACCCAGCGGCGCGTCCTCGAGCTGCCGAGCTGGCTGAAGGTCGTCGAGGAGCCGGTCCTCCAGGGCTCCGTCGTCCAGCGCCCGGCGCTGGGCGAGCTCCAGGTCCCCCTCGAGAGCCAGCTGATCGTCGAGTACATGAGCCGCTAGTCCCGAAGAGGAACGACCCGACATGCGCATCCGCTGGAAGGAATTCGAGCTCCCGACCCGCGTCACCGTGGACGCCAAGACCGCCACGCCGACGTTCGCCGCCTTCACGGCGGAGCCGTTCGAGCGGGGCTTCGGCACCACCGTCGGCAACGCCCTCCGCCGCGTCCTGCTCTCGAGCATCGAGGGCGCCGCGGTCACGGCGATCCGCATGAAGGGCGTCTCGCACGAGTTCACGACCGTCGAGGGCGTCGTCGAGGACGTCACCGACATCGTCCTGAACTTCAAGCAGCTCGTCGTGCGCCTGACGGGCGAGGCGGCCTCCGCCACCCTGAAGCTCGAGGCGTCCAAGAAGGGCGTCGTGAAGGCCTCGGCCCTCCAGTGCCCCGCCGGCGTGGAGATCGTCAACGGGGACCTCCACCTCTGCACGCTCACGGACGACTCCGGCATCGACATCGAGATCGACGTCCGCCGCGGCCGCCGCTACGTCACGGCCGAGGAGCACGCCAAGGACCTCGCCGAGCCCGGCGTCATCCCCGTCGACTCGAGCTTCTCGCCGGTCAAGCGCGTCCGCTACCGCATCGAGAACACCCGCGTCGGCAAGCTCACGAACTACGACCGCCTCGTCCTCGAGGTCTGGACCAACGGCACCGTCTCCCCCGAGGAGGCGCTCGTCGAGGCGTCCAAGATCCTGCGCAAGCACTTCAACCCGTTCGTGCAGTACTTCGAGCTCGGCCGCGAGCTCCAGGTCAACGAGCGCAAGGAGGAGGACCTCCGCAAGAAGGAGAAGGAGCGCGAGGACCTGCGCCTCAAGCTCTCCATGTCCATCTCGGAGCTGGACCTCTCGGTCCGGTCGGCGAACTGCCTGGCCAGCGAGAACATCGAGACGCTCGGCGAGCTCGTGTCCCGCGCCGAGGCGGACCTCCTGAAGGTCAGGAATTTCGGCAAGACCTCGCTCCGCGAGGTGAAGAAGAAGCTGTCCGAGCTCGGCCTGTTCCTCGGCATGGACGTCGAGGCGGTCCTGGGGAAGAAGCCCCAGCCGGCGTCGGTCAGCTAGCAAGGACGATCCATGAGGCACCGGCTCAAGGGGCGCAAACTCCGGCGGACCACGGCCCACCGCCAGGCGATGACGAGGAACCTCGTGACGAGCCTCTTCGTCCACGGGCGGGTCCTCACCACGCTCGAGAAGGCCAAGGAGATGCGCGGCCCCGCCGAGCGCCTCGTGACCCTCGGCAAGGAGGTCGCGAAGGCCGGCCGCTCCACGGTCGAGGCCAAGCGCCAGGGCCTGGCCCCCTTCCGCGCCATCATGTCCGTCGTCCAGGACGTGAAGGTCGCCCGCAAGATCTGCACCGACGTCGTCGGCCGCTTCGCGGACCGGACCGGCGGCTACACCCGCATCGTCAAGCTCGGCGGCTGCCGCTGGGACGGCGACGGCCGCGGACTCTACGCCTGGAACCGCCTCGGCGACAACGGCCGGCGCGCCATCTTCGAGCTCGTCGTCGCGAAGTCCCCCGAGGAGGAGCTCCAGCTGGCCGGCCGCGCCGCCAAGCCCGCCGCCGCCGCGGAGGGCAAGGCCAAGGCCCCCGCCAAGGGCGCCGCCGCGAAGGACGCCAAGCCCAAGCCGGCCGCGAAGTAGCGCCCGATGCCCGACGGGGCCGACTGCGTCTTCTGCCGCATCGTCCGCGGGGAGCTCCCCGCCCAGCGCCTCGCCGAGTCCCTGCGCTCGATCGCCATCCTCGACGTCGCCCCCATCGCCCCGGGCCACGCCCTCGTCCTCCCCAAGGCCCACCACGAGACCCTCCTCGACCTCCCCGCCCACGAGCTCGGCGAGTACGCCGAGCAGGTCCAGGTCGTCGCCCGCGCCGTCCTCGCCGCCACCGGCGCCGAGGGCTTCAACGTCCTCCAGAACAACCGCGCGTGCAGCGGCCAGGCGGTCTTCCACGTCCACTGGCACGTCGTCCCCCGGAAGACCGGCGACGGCATCCGCTTCGGGTGGAACCCGAGGCCGTACGCGGACGGGGAGCTGGAGCGCTGGGGGGAGAAGGTCCGCGCGGCGATCGGCCGCTAGCGCAGCTGCGCGGCCGCCTGCTGCGCGTCGTCCGCGAAGCGCAGGATCTTCGAGAGGCCGAGGATGTTGAAGACGTCCTGGATCTCCGCCGGGGTGGCCGCGAAGATCAGGTCCCCGTTGTTCTTCATCGCCGTGTCCAGCGACGAGATGATGCAGCCGAAGCCCGCGCTCGAGATGTACTTCGCCTCGCGCAGGTTCACGACGATCTTGTAGACCCCGCGCCGGAAGATCTCGTCGATCGCCCCCTCGACCTTCGCGAAGTTCGACCAGTCGAGCGAGCCCGAGATCGACAGCTCCCAGATCTCCGTCGAGATCGACCGGGTGTCGACCCTCAGGTGCTCCATCCCCGCGGCTTCGGGCATCCGGAAAGTATAGCAACGACCCCGCGGCCGGGGGAAGGCGCGCTCAGGCCGTCGCGGGCGGGGCGGGCTCGGGCGCGGCGGCGCCGGGGGTCTCGAGGTCGAAGAGCGCCTCGAGCTGCGCCTTGAGGGGCGCCAGCTCGTCGTCCGCGATCGGCGGGTCGACGATCTCCACCGCCTCGCCGTCCCAGGACTTCTCGAGCACGAGCCAGGCCCGGCCGTCGCGGGAGCGGGAGCCCGCCGCGCGGACCCGGCGCTTGCGCATGAGGAGCAGGGCCGTCAGGTAGGTCACCTTCTCGAGCCCGGGGTCCGTCCCCGCGCGCTCGAGGAGCTTCTTGAAGAACTCCGTCATCGCCGCCACGTCCTCGAGCCGCTTCTTCTCGCGGCGCGGCGCGACGGTCTTCCAGAACGAGAAGGGCGGCTCGGTGCCGGCGGGGAAGAGGCGGTCCCAGCACGCGGTGCAGGCGTCCAGGCGGCCGAACGCGGCCCCGTCGCGGCGGATCGCGGAGTAGTGCTTCTCCTCGGAGGCGAACTCGCGGGAACAGCCGGTGCAGGCGCGCTTCCGGCGGTCGATCTTCCAGCCCGATTCCATGGTGCGGACCCCCTCTGCTCCGGGCGACGACGTCGCCCAAGACTATTATCGGCCGGAGGCGCCCGATTTTTCAGCCTTCCTCCACCCGCCGCCCCCGCCCCGGGCCACCGGCTTGCCCCCGAAGCGGATCCGCCCCGGGCCCAGCACGACCTCCAGGTCGGTCACGAGCTCGTCCGTGGGCGCCACGAGCTCCGGCGCCTGGATCCGCACGCGCCGGCCCTCGGGCAGGTCGACGGCCAGGTAGACGGGGCAGGAGCCCGGGTGCGCCACGAGGATGGCCCGCACCCGCTTGAGCAGCTCGGCCTCCAGGCCCGTGCCCGGGACGAGGAGCGAGACGCTGCCCGTGAGCCGCTCCCGCGCCAGGTGGATCGGCGTCACCTCCGTCGCGCGCAGCGAGGGCTGGTCGTTCCGGAATCCGACGCGGGCCCGCAGGAAGACGATCGCGTCCTCGAGCAGGTGCTCGCGGTTCTTCTCCAGGTCCGCGCTGAACACGACGCCCTCGCAGGACCCCGTGAGGTCGTTGAAGCGGAACGTGACGTAGCGCTTGCCCGCGTTCGGGCCGTTCTTCGTCACCATCGCCTTCAGGCCCGTGATCATCCCGCCGGCCACGACCTCCGCGCCGTCCTCGAGCTCCGGCAGGCGGTCCACCGTCGTCGAGGCGAAGCTGCGGATGTCCTCCTCGTAGCGCACCACGGGGTTCGACGTGACGTAGTAGCCCAGGGCCTCCTTCTCGAAGGCCAGGAGCTGGTCCTGGGCCCACTCGCCGTGCGCGGGGATCGGCGGGTACTCCTGCGCGGAGAGCACGTCGCCGAAGAACGAGAGCTGGCCGGCCTTCGCGTCCACCTGCTTCTGCGCCGAGATGCGGACGGCCGGCTCCAGGATCTCCATCGCCTGCGCGCGCTTCAGCCCCGTCGAGTCGAAGGCCCCGCACTTGATCAGGCTCTCGATGCCCTTCGCCTCGATCGCGTGGTGGTCCACGGCCTCGCAGAAGTCGTAGAGGCCGGAGAAGCGCTTGGCCTTCGCGCGGGCCGCGAGCACGGCGGCGACCGCCCGGTCCCCGAGGCCCTTGATCGCGCCGAGGCCGAAGCGGATCCGCGGCCGGTCCTTCCCGCCCGTGCCCGGGCTCTCGACGCGGAAGTCGAGCTCGCTCGCGTTGACGTCGGGCGGCAGGACGTCGATGCCCAGCTGCCGGCACTCCTCGAGGTACTCGGCGACCTTGTCCGTGTTGCCCATCGAGACGGAGAGGATCGCCGTCATGTACTCGACCGGGTGGTTCGCCTTCAGGTACGCGGTCTGGTAGCTCACGATGCCGTAGGCCGCGGAGTGGCTCTTGTTGAAGCCGTAGCCCGCGAAGTACGCCATGAGGTCGAAGATCTGCCGCGACGTCTCCTCGGGGATCTTGTTCTTCACGGCCCCCGCGATGAACTGGTCGCGGTAGCTCGCGAGGAGCTCGGGCTTCTTCTTGCCCATGGCCTTGCGCAGCGCGTCGGCGTCCGCCATCGAGAAGCTCGCCAGCACGTTGGCGATCTTCATGACCTGCTCCTGGTAGAGGATGACCCCGTAGGTCTCCTTGAGGACCGGCTCGAGGGCCGGGTGCAGGTAGCTGATCGGCTCCTTGCCGTGCTTGCGGTTGACGTACTGCTCGACCATGCCCGAGCCCAGCGGGCCGGGGCGGAAGAGCGCGATCGTGGCGATCACGTCCTCGATGCGGTCCGGCTTCATGTTCTGGACGAGCTCGCGCATGCCGCGCGAGGTCTCCATCTGGAACACGCCCTTCACCTGGCCGCGGCCGAGCATCTGGTACGTCGCCTTGTCGTCCAGCGGGAGGCGCTCGAGGTGGATGTCGACGCCCTTCGTCGCCTTCACGAGCTTCGTGGCCCGGTCCAGGACCGTCAGCGTCTCGAGCCCGAGGATGTCGATCTTCAGCAGGCCGAGCTTCGTCAGCGCGTTCATGTCGAACTGCGTGACGACGGCCTCGTCGATCGTGGACAGCGGGAGGATCTCGATGAGCGGCTTGTCGCCGATGACGACGCCCGAGGCGTGCTTGCCCGCGTGGCGGTTCAGGCCCTCGAGGCGCTGGGCGAGCTCCCAGAGCTCCCCGAGCGCGGGGTCGGACTCGATGCTGCGGAGGATCTCCGGCTCGGCCTTCGCGGCCTCGGGCAGCGTGATGTCGACCGGCGCCTTGGGGACCTTCTTGGCGAGCTGGTCGACCGTGCCGAGCGGGACCCCGAGGACGCGGCCCACGTCCCGGAGCACGGCCCGCGCCTTCATGGTCCCGTAGGTGATGATCTGGGCGACGGTGTCCTTGCCGTAGGTCTTCCGGATGTACTCGATGACGGCGGAGCGGTCCTCGTTGGAGAAGTCCAGGTCGATGTCGGGCATCTCCTTGCGGGACGGGTTGAGGAAGCGCTCGAAGATCAGGTCGTAGCGCAGCGGGTCGAGGCTCGTGATGCCGAGGCAGTAGCCGACCAGGGAGCCCGCGGCCGAGCCGCGGCCGGGGCCGACGCGGATCCCCTCGGCCCGCGCGAAGCGGCGCAGGTCCCAGACGATCAGGAAGTAGGACGCGAAGCCCATCTTCCGCATCACGGAGAGCTCGTAGTCCAGGCGGGTCGTGACCGCGTCGGGCAGGGGCGAGCCGTAGCGCTCGACGGCGCCGGCGAGGCAGAGCTCGCGGAGGTAGTCGTCGGCCGAGGTCCGGCCGCCGGGCAGGTCGAAGTGCGGCAGGTGGATCTCGCCGAACTTCAGCTCGAGGTTGCACTTCTCGGCGATCTCGACGGTGTTGCGCAGCGCGTCGGGCCGCTCGGGGAAGAGCCGGGCCATCTCGGCGGGGGACTTCACGTAGAACTCGGGCGCGTCGTAGCGCATCCGGTCCGGGTTGGAGACCAGGGTGCCCGTGGAGATCGCCAGGAGGGCGTCGTGCGCCTTGGCGTCGTCGCGGGCCAGGTAGTGGACGTCGTTGGTGGCGACGACCTTGAGGCCGAGGGCCTTCTCCGCGGCGAAAGCGGCCTTGCGGACCGGCTCCTCGATCTCGAGGCCGTGGTTCTGCAGCTCGAGGTGGAAGTTCTCGGGGCCGAAGATCTCCGCGTACTCGCCGGCGACCTTGACGGCGCGGTCGAGGTCGCCCGTGCGGGCCGCGTGGCCGAACTCGCTGTTGGGGCAGCCCGAGAGCGCGACGAGCCCCTCGTGGTGGGCCGCGAGGAGCTCCTTGTCCATCCGGGGGCGGTAGTAGAAGCCCTCGAGGTAGGCGAGCGAGGAGAGGCGCATGAGGTTGCGCCATCCCTTCTCGTTCTTCACGAGCAGCGTGAGGTGGTGGTTGGCCTCCTTGACGCCCCGGACGTCCTTGCGGTCGTGGCGGGAGCGGGGCGCGACGTAGGCCTCCATG
>CAYXGZ010000053.1:0-22463 GCA_964464755.1 uncultured Planctomycetales bacterium | reverse complement strand
CTCGAGGAGTCGCTTGTCCATGGGGGGAAGAGAGGGGAGCGGGGCGGGGGAGTCAAGGGGGGCTTGACGGGCTGGGGCCCGCGGTGTAATTTAACCTTATGGTTAAGTACGAGGCCCGCCTCGACGCCGTCTTCATGGCGCTGGCGCACCCGGCGCGGCGGAGGATGCTGGCGCGGCTGGGGAGGGGGGAGGCCACGGTGGCGGAGCTGGCGCGGCCGCTGGACATGTCGCTGCCGGCGGTGACGAAGCACCTGAAGGTGCTGGAGCGGGCGCGGCTGATCCGCCGGAGCCGGAAGGCGCAGTGGAGGCCGTCGCGGCTTGAGCAGGGCCCGCTGAAGACGGCGTCGGCCTGGATCGAAAGCCAGCGCAGGACCTGGGAGGAGCGGCTGGACCGCCTGGAGCGGTACCTGCATCGGATGGAAGGAACGCAGGAAGGGAGGCGCGATGAGTGAGGCCGAAAAGGACCGCGAGGTGGTGCTGCAGCGGGAGCTGCCGTTCCCCCGCGAGCTGGTGTGGAAGGCGATGACGGCCCTCGAGCACGTGGACCGGTGGTGGGGGCCGGACGGGTTCCACAACGAGAAGGTGACGCGGGACTTCCGGGTCGGCGGGGCGTGGACCTTCGAGATGGTGGGGCCGGACGGCACGCGCTACCCGAACCACGCGGTGTTCAAGGAGATCACGCCGCCGTCGAAGATGGTGTTCGACCACGGGGACGGGAAGCGGGTGTGGTTCGTGGCGACGGTGCTGCTGGAGGCCACGAGCCGCGGGACGCGGGTGACGCTGCGGCAGGTCTTCCCGAGCAAGGAGTCGCGCGACGAGGTGGTGAAGAAGTACGGCGCGATCGAGGGCGGCAAGCAGCACCTGGCGAAGCTCGAGGCCTACGTGCGGGAGCACTTGGCGTGAGGGAGGGGCGATCCGGTCGCGCGGGTCGGATGGCTTGCCATGAGCGAGGCAACCCAGCGACGCCGAGTCGAATGGCTCCCCGGCGATCCGCCTCCGCACTTCGTGCTACGGCGGGATCATGGATGGGGTCGCCATCCTCGTGGGTTCCGATCAAGAAGGCATCCCGCCGAAGCGCGGAGGAACCCCAGCACGGGAAGACGCGCGAAGGTGGATGGCTCCCCATGTGGGACGATTGGCGAACTGTCTGCCAGACCCTTGCTGGGTAATTCGGCGCGGCCAAGACGCCTTGGGCCCGCTACAGGCCCAGGGAACGCCCTCAGGGCCCCCTGGGTGGGTCATGCAGCGCGCTCAAGCGGCGCTGGGCCGCTTCAACCAGCCAGGCCGGCCTGCGCCGCCGCGGGGCCTGAGCCCGTTCCCCCGCCTTCCGCGCGCGGCCGGTGACGGCGCGCGGGAGGCGGGGGCTACACCAGCGCGACAGGTTCACCGTAGAAGCCGGTGAGCTTCTCTTTCTTGAGCAAGCTGAACAGGTTGGGCGAGATCATTGGAGAGAGGGACCTAGAGGGCGTGAACCCCGAACTTCCGAGCGGCTCATCAAGAAGGAAGATTGAACCGCTAGGGACAGTGCTGCGGTCAACAACGAGTTGCTTTCGCCCCGTTGTCACACTCCTGGGGCGCCTGCAAACTTCGCATGGCGGGTCGACATTGCGCTGAAAGCGACTTGCGAAGTGCCCTTTCCTCACCTTATGAACCAATTGGTAGTACTGCTTACCCGGGCCCCTTGATCTCGGCTCGTCCACGAAGGTGACCGGGCGAAAGTCGGCTTGGCCCGGGGCTCGCGATTCCAGAATCTCCCGCGCCCGACTCGAAACAATGGTCTCGAGGTGCGATGTGTCCATGAAGTCCTTGTGCTTTAGGTCCGCATACGAGAGGGTTAGCGGCTTCACTTGTGCGATCACTTCGAAATACCCGCAACCCTTGCAGCGGGGCGAATCCCTGTAGACGCTACGATCGATCTCACGAGCGCCACGGCCTGCAAACCCGTTGATGCAGAATAGGAGGAGCTCAGCAGCGGCCATGTCCTTAGGCTCGAATTCGACGTACTCTTCCCGCTGGAGAGTCAGCTTCGCCCCGTGCTCCCGATTGAGCTTGTTGACGTACGCAGCGAACTCACCAGCCACTGAGTCGGATGGGAGGCATCGTAGAGATCCGTCCTTGTAGGGGATCTGATGGCTCTCATTCCAGCTGGCAACCAGGCGATTGAATACGTCCCTCTCAGTTTCAGGGTCGAACTCGACACCAATAGAAATCCACTGCTTCATGACTCAATCGTTCCCGGCCTGCTTGGTTTCTTCCAAGGCCTTCTCGAATGCCTTAAGGTGCTTGCCCTGCTTGTATTCGCGGTAGAACTTACGTAATCCCCGCTCGATCTCGGCTTCGCTTAGACTTCTCTGAATGGCCTGAAGATAGGCCATACGAAGGCCAATTCGGGCGACGGGATCGGGGCGGGGAAGGGAGGCAGGGCTGGGGTCCTTGCCCGGCCAACGGCCCCACCTTTGGTGGACATGTCCATCGACCCGAGTATACCCACCCTAGCAGCCGAAGATGCCGCAGCCGGAGTTGTACTTCCAGCAGTCCACGTGGTGAGGAGTGCGGCACCGGGGGCAGGTGATCATGTCTCCATGGGCCGCTTCCATTCCGCATACGGGGCAGCGGCCGGCCTGCATCGACAGCGTCCCGGGGACGTCCTCCACGGAAAGCGAGGCCGCGAGCGTCGCGAGGCGATAGCCTTCACGCGAGAAGCGTTCGAGGTCGCAGGCGGAGTCCTTCGGGTGGCGAATTCGGAGCGCGAACTGGCCGGGGCGCACGTCCAGGGTCAGGGTGTTCCGATGGCATCGGAGTAACTCAAGGAAATCGGGCGACTCAAGGTTGTCCAGCAACCCCTTGGCCCAGACCGGGTCGGCGCTGGACGCCCAAAGCGAGAGGCGCGGAGGAGCATCGACGACTTCGGAGGGGATTGTGATGTCCGGTTCCGAGAATCTGACGGACAACCGTCGCGTACCGGCGGGGAGCAGGGCCACGAGCTCGACGACCAGGTCCCCCCCATCGATCCACCGGCGGACTTGGGCCTTCACCTCGTCGCCCTCGATCCTCCGGATAATCTCGCGCTTCCGCACCATTCGCCCGCCCCGACTCCGCCAAGAGCTGATGATCATCCAGGAATCACGGTTGACAAAGATCAAGAAGGCCACGAACACTGCAAGATTGAAGATCGTGAGTAGGATCAGCCCGATGCAGTCGGTGCGGGAGAACCCAGGGTCGTGCACTCCCTCATTGTAGTTGGTCGAGTGCAGGGGCGAATGATCTGCCGTTGTCCTATCCCGTAATCCAAGAACCCAGGGCCGACAGCGGGGCCTTTTGGTCTCCGAGAGCGCGGAAACGGGGCTTTGGAGGCCGCAGCAGGCTCTGCCAGTCCCGGCTGCCCGCGAGAGCCGCTGCATGGCTTTCCGTGGCCGAGGGATGCGGCGGCGGGGGAGTAGGGCGATGTTCGGCCCGACGCGCTCCCTCGCGTGTGAGTTCGTCTGCGAGATGAATGGCTCCCCGGCGAGGACTCGAACCTCGAACCTTGCGGTTAACAGCCGCTCGCTCTACCATTGAGCTACCGGGGAACACAGCGGCCGACGCGCGATTATAGGTCCGACCCCGCCCGCGTCAATCCTTCCCCATCCCCGCCCCGCCGCCGATTCCCGACGCGAATCCGGGGCGAGATTTCGTAAGTAATTGCGCGCCAATATGCTGCGCATCATTCGACTTTGAATAATCCCCCGCCGGGATCCTCCCCCCGCCGCATACCAGAGGCGGACCTAAATTTTCCGGAGGACCCATGGTGCGCAAGTCGTTCCTGCTCGCGATCGGGGCCTTGGTCGCCGCCTTCGGCGCGATCTCGGCCCGCCCCGCCGCGCTCCCCGCGGCCGCCCCGCTCCCGCCCGCCGGCCCGCCCGTCGCGGCCCCGGCCCCCGCCGAGCTGTACGAGGCCGCCCTCGCCGACCTCGCCCGGCCCGCCGAGATCGCCCGCGAGTCCGCCGATCCCGAGGCCGCCGTCCCCGTCGCCGACGGCTCCGCCGCCCAGTCCTTCCGCGGCGACACCCTCGTCCTCGACGGCGCCCGCCTCGTCCTCCGCGCCGGCCGCGCCCGCTACACCGGCTTCCACGGCGGCGCCCGCCAGCAGTTCTCCTTCGAGACCCGCTCCATCACCGCCGGCGGCTCCACCCTCTACGAGACCCGCCGCGGCGAGCACCCGACCACCGTCCGCCACGGCGACACCCTCGCCGTCCGCCGCGGAGAGGTCACCGAGATCTACCGCTCCGCCGGCCAGGCCCTCGAGCAGGCCTTCGTCCTGCCCGCCCGCCCCGCCGACGGCGACCTCGTCATCTCCGGCCGCGCCTCGAGCAACCTCGACCTCCTCCACGAGGGGAAGGGCGAGCTGCTCCTCGGCCGCAACGGCCAGCCCGAGCTCCGCCTCGACCGCGCCGTCGCCGTCGACGCCGCCGGCCGCCGCGCCGACGTCGGGATGAACCTCGACCTCCGCGTCCGCTCCATGACCCTCACCGTCCCCGCGACCTTCCTCGCCTCCGCGAGCTACCCCGTCCTCGTCGACCCGCTCGTGGGCTCCGCCTTCGCGCTGGGGACCACCTTCACCGAGATCGCCTGCAACGACCTCCACCGCGGCCTCGGCGGCCGCTACCTCGTCCACAACGGCACCTCCGGCCAGTTCCGCAAGTCCGGCGACGGCTCGCTCGACGGCGCCTCCTTCACCCTCGGCGGCCCCGTCGGCGGCGACTACGCCTGGAACGCCGGCGCCGGCAAGTACCTCATCGCGTACTCGAGCTGGAGCGCCACCTACGACTCCTCGATCTTCGTCTACACCGTCGACGCGTCCGGCGTCTCCTCGACCCCCGTCGAGATCTACGGCATCAACGACACCATCGACATCTGGCAGTACCTCGGCGACCCCGTCGTCGCGTCCGTCACCGGCGGCTGGATGGTCTCCTTCGCCCGCCAGCAGGAGGACACCACCGCCTTCGACTGGTACTACGACGAGTACCTCCACTGCGCCCGCATCGACACCGACGGTCAGCTCGACGGCGGGGTGATCACCGCCGAGTCCATCTCGTACAACGACATCAACAGCGAAACCCACGACTGGCAGTGGGACCCGATGCACACCGACTCCCTCGTCAACTCCCTCGCCGAGGACCACGTCGCCGTGACCTGGCTCGACGAGTGGTGGGACGACAACACCGACGGCGTGGACTGCCGCGCCGTGGTCATCGACGCCACGACCTCCACCCTGACCATCGACCGGGCGTGGCGCCTCGAGCAGATCTCGATCGGCTGGCTGTCCTCCAGCTCCGAGTGGGCCGGCGCCCCGAACGTCGCGGCCAACGACGCCCAGGACGAGTTCCTCTTCATCTGGAACTGGACCAACGTGGACGGCGGCGACAACCTCCGCGCCCAGCGCATCGGCCCCACCGGCGCGGGCGCCGGCTTCGGCGGGCAGTTCGTCGCCCGCGGCGCCAACACGGGGACCACGCAGACCTACACCCTCGGCGACGTCGCCTGGACGCCGCACGCCGCCGTCGGGACGGGCAGCACCTACCTGGTGGCCTTCAACACCGGGGGCAACGTCTACGCGATGGAGATCCCCGGCGGGTCCAGCACCCCCGGCAGCGACATCAACATCGCCACCTCCGGCTCCGCGGAGTCCTGCTTCCTCCTGGGCATGAACCGCGCCGACTCGCGGGCCCTCCTCCGCCTGACGGTCGGCGGCGTCGCCACCGGCCAGATGTACGAGGTGAAGAACGTCCCGACGCCCGTGACGATCACGACGACGTCGCTCGCCAACGGCACGACGGGCGTCGCCTACGCGGCCACGCTCGCCTACTCGGGCGGCGACGGCTCGCCGACCTGGAGCTCGGCCGACCTGCCGGCCTGGCTCACGCTTGATTCCGCCACGGGCGACCTGAGCGGCACGACCTCCGTGGCCGGCACCTACACGTTCACCGTCGACCTCGTGGACGGCGGCACCGACAGCCAGCTC
Organism: uncultured Planctomycetales bacterium; assembly: GCA_964464755.1. Lineage (GTDB taxonomy): Bacteria > Planctomycetota > MHYJ01 > MHYJ01 > JACPRB01 > CAYXGZ01. The sequence continues at coordinate 16,462 of CAYXGZ010000053.1, read as the reverse complement.
CTGAGCGTCTTCATCTCCAACCCCCCGACCACGGGCGGCGGCGGGGGCGGCGGTGGCGGCGGCGGCGGGGGCGGCGGCTGCAGCGCCGGCGACGGCGCGGGCACGATGACGCCCGCCCTCCTCGCGGTGCTCGCCCTGCTCCTCGTCCGCGGGGTGAAGCGGATCGCCTAGTCCTCGCGCACCAGGTCCACGGGGGCCCTCCGTCCGGAACGGGGGGCCCCCTTCATTTTTCCCCGCGCCTCAGGACGGCCCGCCGCGCCTTCGCGTACTCGTTCTCCGGCTCGAAGCGCAGCGCGTCGTCGTAGCGCGCCGCGGCCTCCGCCGTCCGGCCCAGGCACTCCAGCAGCTGCGCGTCCTTCAGCGCGTACTCGATCGAGTCGCCCTTCAGCCGGACCAGCGTCGCGAAGTCCGCCCTCGAGCGCTCGTACGCGTCCTTCGCCTCCAGCCCGCGCCGGGCCCTCGCCGAGCCCAGCACCCCGTAGGCCAGCGCCCTCGAGTACAGCGTGTTCTCGTGCTCCGGCCTGAGGGCGAGCATCGCGCCGTACTCCGCCGCGGCCGCCTCGTACGCGGCCGTCGGGTCGCCGCCGCGCGACTCCGTCCAGTCCCCGATCCCGCGCTGGGCGTGGCCCTTCAGCATCCGCGTCTCGGCCAGCGTCCCGTCCAGCTCCAGCGCCTTGGCCAGGTCCGCGAGCGCCGACTCGTAGTCGTGCACCGGGTCCAGCCCGCGCTCCGCCCGGTCCCCCGCGATCTGCAGGTACGCGTTGCCCCGGTTCGACCACGCGACCGCGTAGTCCGCCTTCAGCCCGATCGCCTTGTCGTAGTCCGCCAGCACCAGCCGCCGCAGCGCCGAGGGGTCGTCCGACTCGTCGGCCTGGTCGTCCCGGACCCGCGCCCGCTCGAACCAGGCCCGCGGGTTCTCCGGCTCGATCGACACCGCGACGTCGAGGTCCGCGATCGCCGCCTTGAACTGCTTCAGCGTCCCCAGCACGTCCCCCCGGAGCAGGCGGATCGAGGCGTCGCGCGGGTCGAGCTCCACGGCCCGGTCGAGCGCCCGCCGCGCCTCCTCCGGCTTGCCGGCCTCGGCGAGCGCGTGCCCGTAGGCCTTCCACGCCTCGGAGCAGTCCCCCGAGATCCGCACCACGCGCTCGAAGCGCGGCAGCGCGGCCGCGAGGTCCCCGCGGCGCTCCAGCGCCTGGGCCCCCAGCAGCGTCGCCAGCGACCACTCCGGGTAGTAGGCCTCGAGGAGCGCCACGACCCCCGCGACGCGCTCGTGCTCGCCCGAGTCCAGCCACGCCATCGCCGCGAGCAGCCCCACGTTCGGCCAGGGCCGGGCCCGGTACACCGCCTCCCAGGCCGCCGCCGCCCCGCGGAGGTCGCCGGAGAGCACGAGCGCCACGCCCCGCAGCACCTCGGCCTCCGAGCGCAGCACCGGGTGGTCCTTGAAGCCCGCCAGCACGTCCGCGGCCGACGCGAACTCCCCGTCGCCGAGCTTCCGCACCGCCTCGGCGTACGCGAGGTACTCCGCGCCGCGCTTCAGCCGCGACCACGAGGGCAGCCCGACGGTCTGGTCGAGGACCTGGCGGGCCAGGCCCCGCTCCCGCTTCATCTCCGTCGTCTCGGCGAAGCGGCCCAGGTTGCCGCCCTTCTTGCCCGAGCCGAGCACGGCCTCGACGTAGGCCATCCGGGTGTAGGCCGCGAGGTGGCGCCGCGCGAGCAGGACGCGCGGGAAGGGGTCCTCGCCCGCGTCCTTCGCGACCTCCTCGAGCGCCCGGCCGTCGCTGCGCCCGCCGTAGAAGCGCGCGAGCTCCTTCCAGGCCCGGGGGAGCCGGGCCGCCGGGTGCCGCGACGCGGCCTCGTCGGCCGCGCGGTCGACCGCGGCGATCGCCGGCTCGGGATCCCCGTCGGGCGGCTTCGCGTCGGAGTCGCCGAGCACGATCTGCCGCTCCTGGTGCCAGCGGTCCTCGAGCTTCTGCAGCGGCGCGAGCGCCGCGAAGTGGAGGTCGAAGTACGCGCCCTCGACCTGGTCGCTGCGCGCCGCCTGCTCGAGGAGCCTGTCCTTCTCCTGGTTCCGGCCCGCGAGGGAGACGACGGCGATCCCCGCGGCCGCGGCGCCGGCGAGCGCCAGGACCGAGAGGCCGAAGAGCGCCGGGCGCCGGCGGACCTGGCGCACGAGGCGGTGCGCCACGGTGGACGAGCGGGCGCGGACGGGTCGGCCCTCCAGCCAGGCCTCGAGATCCTCCGCGAGCTCGGCCGCGGAGGCATAGCGCCGGTCGATCTCCTTCTCCAGCGCCTTGAGGATCACCATCTCGAGGTCCCGGTCGAGGTCGGGCCGGGAGGCGCGCGGCGCCGCGGGCTCGGCGTTCAGGATCGCGCCGTAGATCTCGGTGACGTTCGCGCCGGGGAAGGGGAGGCGGCCGGTGACGAGCTCGTAGAGGATCACGCCGAGCGCGAAGACGTCGCTCGCGGGGCCGATCTCCCGGGTCCGGCCCGCGGCCTGCTCGGGGCTCATGTAGCAGGGCGTGCCGACCGGGGCGCCGGAGCGCGTGAGCTTCGTCGCCTGCGAGTCGCCGCGGGCGAGGCCGAAGTCCGTGACGATCGGCCGCCCCTCGCGGTCCATGAGGATGTTCGCGGGCTTGAGGTCGCGGTGGATGATCCCCCGGCCGTGCGCGAAGTGCACGGCGCGGGCGACCTGGGCGAGGATGCCGACCCGGACCTTGCGGTCCTCCAGCCCGGTCCGCGCCGCCTCCTCGAGCGTGCGCTCGTGGAAATCCATGACGAGGAAGTGCGCGGGGCTGCCGTCGGGGCGGGGCGCGATCGAGACCTCGTGGATCGTCACGAGGTTGGGGTGGCGGAGCCCGGCGGCGATGGACGCCTCGCGCTGGAAACGGCGGACGTGGGCCTCCGAGGTCCCCTCGTGGAGGACCTTGATGGCGACGCGGCGGCCGAGCTGCGGATCCTCGGCCTCGTAGACGCGGCCGCTGGCGCCGTCGGCGATGCGGCGGAGGAGGCGGTACTTGCCCAGCGAGCCGAGCCCCGCGGCGGCGCCGCCCCCGAGGAGGCCGGCCAGCCGGGCCATCGCGGCGTCCGGGACCTTGGGATCATCCATGCCAGAGCCCCAGCAGGAGCGCGAGCTCCTCGCCCACCTCGGCCTCGTCGGCGGCGTACTCGCGGACCCGCTCGACGAGCTTCGACTTCAGGGCCTCGCGGGCCTCCTGGAGGAGGTGCTTCACCTGGTTCTCGCTCAGGCCGTGCGCGGCGGCGAGCTGGGCGTAGTCGGGCGGCGTGCCCGTCGCGAGGTCGTGCGCCTCGAGGAGGGTCCACGCGGCGGCCTTGCCGGCGGCGGCGAGCGCGTCGCGGGTCTCGCCGAGGCAGCGGCCCACGAGGGCGCGGGCCCACTCCCGGTCGAAGACGGTCTCGGGATCGGCGCCCGGGGGCGCGGAGACGTCGAGATCGCCGGGCCGGAGGTCGAGCGAGATGCGCCGGGTGCCGCCCCCGCGCTTGTCGGCGGACTTGCGGCGGTGCTCGCCGGCGAGGAAGTTGCGCAGGACGGTCTTGAGGAAGCTGCGGAAACGGCCGCGGCGGGGGTCGGCGGCCTCGAGGGCGCGGCCCTCGATGAGGAAGACGAAGAACTCCTGGGTCAGGTCCTTGGCGTCCTCGTTCGAGGCGTTCCACCCGAGGCGGACGAACGCGTAGACGGGCTTCCAGTAGCGCTCGACGAGGAGGGCGCGGGCGGAGTCGGGCTCGCTCTTCAGGTCCTCGATCGCGTTCCAGATGGTGGAGGGGAAGCGGGGGCTGTCGCCGCCGATGCTCGTGTCGCGTCCCTGGGCCATCTACACGTCACTATAGCCCAAGGAGGCGCCGTGCTAGGATTCCCTGAACCCCGGAGGTCCCATGATCCGAGCCGCGTTCGTCGTCCTCTTGCTCCTGCAGGCCGCCCCCGCGAAGGACCCTGCCGCCAAGGCCGTCCAAACGCTCGCCGAGAAGGAGAAGTTCCGGCCGGGCGGGATCCTGCGGATCCAGCGCTTCCCGCAGCCGCTCGCCAAGGGGTGGAGCGTCCTCTGCGGCCCCGGCGAGGATGCCGGGCGCCGGCGGCTCGACGTCGCGGAGCCTTCCCACCTCTTCTTCGTGGACCGCAAGGCGGGCCCGCGCTACGCCCATGCCGTCGAGCTCTGGCTCGTCACGGCCTCGAAGGGGGAGCTCTCCCGCCTCGAGGCCGAGTGGTGGCCCGAGGTCCGCGACGAGAAGGGCGCGAAGGTCGCGAAGTCCGGCGACCGCGAGGTCGACGGCGAGAAGGTCCGGTGGTGGGTGGACGGCGATTTCCGTTTCCTCGGAGACGCGGGCCCGTCCATCCAGGACGCGCAGGACGCCGTGAAGTTCGCCTTCATGATGTCCAAGCTGCCCGAGGGGTCGACCGGCCTCACGCTCTACTCCTGCCCGGCGACGCTCGAGGCGGGCGGCTCGGTCGCCGTCGCGAAGGACGGGAAGCTCGTCGAGGTCGCCAAGGCGGGGGCCGAGTCGTTCGTGATCTACGTCGACCAGTTCCCCGGGCAGCCGCAGCCGCACGGCGGGCGCGTGCTGCTCTACGACCGGAAGGCGGCCAAGTCGACCGAGGCGGAGCTGGACGGCGAGCCCGTGCTGCTCGACGCGAAGGGCGCGAAGGTCGCCCTCGACGACGGGGGCCGGGCGCTCGGCGCCTGGCACGCCGAGGACGCGCACTCGTTCCTCTCGCGGGCCCAGTTCGGGCGCCGCTAGCGCGCGACGATCCGGATCTTCCCGTCGACGACGGCGAAGTCGAGGCCCTGGGGGCGGGTGACGGCCGCGAGCAGGCCCCGCAGAGGGACGTTCTCCATCGCGATCGTGGTCGTGCGGCCCGCGAGGGCGATCTCGTCCGCCTCGAGGGTCACGCCGCCCTTGCGGGCGATGCCGTCCAGCGCGAGGCGGAGCGGCGCGTCCTGCAGGCGGGCCGAAACGGGCTTCGGGGGCCCCGCGAGCTCGGCGCCCGCGAGCGGCCCGTCCCACACGGCGCCCAGCCAGCGCCGGCGCAGGGCCGCCGCGAGGTCCCGGGCCCCCTCCTTCTCGAGCAAGGGGATGACGCCGGGCCCGGCCGCGGCGAGCGCCTCCTCGGCCCGGGTGCGGTCCTCGAGGAGGTTCGCGGAGAGCGCCTCGACGTCCCGCGCCGCGGCGGCGAGGTCGGGGTCGGGCATCGGCGGCGCGGCCCAGAGCCGCTCGGGCGGGGCCACGACGAGGACGCCGCCGAGCGCGTCGAAGTCCAGGCCGGCCGCCTCCCAGAGCGGATCGTAGTGGGGCAGGGCCGGGCCCGCGTTGCCGACCGGGACGTCCATCGCGGGGACGGCCGTCGGGACGCAGGGGTCGACGAAGCCGAGGGAGCCCCGGCCCAGGAGGATCGACGGCTTGGGAGCGCCGGGCTGCTGGATGGACCAGGTGACGCCGCTGGTTCCCGCGAGCACCTGGCTGGCCGGGATCTCCAGCAGGCGGGAGAGCAGCGCGCGGTCGTCGTCGCTGCGGGCCGTCGCCCAGCGGATCTCCATCATGAGCCGCGCGAGGGCGTCGCGCCGGTCGCGGGGGAACTCCCGCCTCCGCTCGGCGAGCACGCGCAGCGCGGGGCGGCCCGCGCGGACGAGGTCCCGCATCGCCTCGTCGTCGCCCTTGGCGAAGCGGTCGGCGGCGCGGGCGAGCTCGGGCCAGGTGCGGAGGACGGGGCGGTCCTGGGCGAGGACGGGCGCGGCGAGGAGCAGCACGGCGGCGAGAGTCTTCATGGGGCTTCAACGCCCGGGTCCGCGGGCGGGTTGGCCCCGGGAGCCGGGGACCCGGTATGATCCGCTGATGCTCCCGTGGATCCTCGCCGGCGCCGTCGGCGCGCTCGTCCTCGGCCTCCTCGTCCTCTTCGTGCACGACCGCTGGATCTCGCGGGACAACATCCTGCGGAACTACCCGGTCGTCGGGCGCTTCCGGCGGATCTTCATCGAGATGGGCCCGAAGCTGCGGCAGTACATCATCGCGGACAACAACAGCGAGCTGCCCTTCAGCCGGGACGAGCGCGACTGGATCTATCGCTCCGCCGACGGCGGCAACAACTACTTCGGCTTCGGCACCGACGACCAGATCCTCGCCATCGGCTACCCGGTCCTCAAGCACGCGGTCTTCCCGCACGGCGAGGTGAAGTTCACGGGCGCGGGCCACGACGAGAAGCACGGCGTCGCCGCGGGCAAGGTGCTCGGCGAGACCCACGGCCGGAAGAAGGCCTGGCGGCCGCCGTCGATCGTGAACATCTCCGCGATGAGCTACGGCGCCCTCGGCGCGAACGCGGTGCGCGCGCTGAACCTCGGGGCGAAGGAGGCGGGCTGCTGGCACAACACGGGCGAGGGCGGGATCTCGCCCCACCACAAGCTCGGCGCGGACCTCGTCTACCAGGTCGGGACCGGCTACTTCGGCTGCCGGGACCTGGAGGGCCGGTTCTCGATGGACAAGCTGCTCGAGACGGTCGGCGGCGCGCCCGGCGTGCGCGCCATCGAGGTGAAGCTCTCCCAGGGCGCCAAGCCCGGCAAGGGCGGCGTGCTGCCGGCGTCGAAGGTGACCGAGGAGATCGCGAGGATCCGCGGCGTGAAGCCGCACGAGGACTGCGTCAGCCCCAACGGCCACGGCGCGTTCTCCGACGTGAGGGGCCTGGTCCGCTTCGTCGAGGAGATCGCGGCGGCGACGGGGCTCCCGGTCGGCATCAAGTCGGCGGTGGGCCACCTCGACTTCTGGAGGGAGCTGGCCCTCGAGATGAAGTCGTCGGGAAAGGGGCCGGACTGGATCACGATCGACGGCGGCGAGGGCGGCACGGGCGCGGCGCCGATGACCTTCGCGGACCACGTCTCGCTGCCCTTCCGCGTCGCCTTCCCGCGGGTGTACCGGACCTTCCTGCAGGAGGACATGGCGGACCGCGTCGCCTGGATCGGCTCGGCGAAGCTGGGCTTCCCGGACCGGGCGATCGTCGCCGTCTGCCTCGGCGCGGACCTGGTGAACATCGCCCGCGAGGCGATGCTCTCCATCGGCTGCATCCAGGCCCAGCAGTGCCACACCGGCCACTGCCCGACGGGCGTCGCGACGCACGACGCGGGCCTGCAGCACGGGCTCATCCCCGGCGTGCAGGGGCGCCGCTTCGCGAAGTACGTGTCGTCGTTCCGCAACGAGCTCGTCGCGCTGACCCACGCCTGCGGCTACGAGCACCCGTCGCAGTTCACGGCCGAGGACGTGGAGATCTCGACGGGGCCCGCGAAGTTCACGACGCTGCGGGAGCTCGAGGGCTACACGCCGAAGCGCCCGGTCTTCACGGGCTAGTCGCCGATCAACTCGAGGTCCTCCAGGACCTCGTCCATGGACGCGGGGCGCTCCGCGGGGTTCACGGCGCCCATGCGCTGGATCGTCTCCACCACGTCGCCCGGGTTCGACATGAAATCCTCGCTTCCCGGCGTCTCGAGCTCCTTCCTCAGCTTCGCGAGGTCGAAGGGCACCTTCCCGGCCTTCGTCGCGTAGTTGACGTGGGGCATGGGGCGCTCGCCGGTGACGAGCTCGTAGAAGAGGAGGCCGAGCGAGTAGACGTCGGAGGCGGGCGAGGCGGACTCGGGGTCGGCCCAGACCTCGGGGGCGGCGTAGCGGGGGTCGAGTCGCTCGCGGAGCTCGGGGGGCGGCTCGGGGGTCTCGCCGGCGCGGGCGATCCGGGCGAGGTCGAAGTTGACGAGCTTGGCGACGTCGCCCGGGGCGACGACGACGTTGAGGGGGCGGAGGTCGCGGTGGACGACGCCGCCGCGGTGGGCGTGGGCGAGGCCGCGGGCGATGCCCGCGACGATGCGCCGCTTGCCGGCCCAGCTGATCTTCTTGTCCTCCTCGCGGTCGAGGAGGACCTCGAGGGGCCGGCCCTGCTCGAGGTACTCGGTGGGAAGCACGAACTTGTCGTCGTCCCAGGCGAAGAAGTCGCCGGTCTCGAGGATGTTGGGGTGGCCGGAGATGAGGCGGAGGGCCTCCTGGTCGTGGAAGATGGCGCGGACGCGCTTCTCGCGCTGCTCCTTCGAGGCGTAGGGGTCGAGGGTGAAGACCTTGAGGACGGTCTTCGGGCGCATGCGGATGTAGCGGTGCTCGGCGAGGTAGACGACGCGGTGGGCGCCCTGGCCGATCTTCTCGAGGACGCGGTAGAGGCCGATCTCGCGGGGCTTCTTCGCGGGGCGGGTGCCGAGGAGGGCCTCGGCGAGGTCGTCGTGGAGGGCGGTGATGGGTCGCGTGGGGACGGGGAGGGCGCCGGCCTGCTGGAGGCGGGCGGGGGCGTCCTTGAGGAGGACGACGCGGTGGGCCTGCTCGTCGCGGAGCTGGGCGCGGGCGCGGTCGTCGGTGAGGAGGACGAGGGTCTCGACGAAGACGTCGCCGAGGTGGGCGCCGCGGGCGCGGAGGTGGCCGGCGAGGATCTTGGACTTCTTGTTGGCGAGGGGGATGGGGCTGGGGTAGACGGCGCCGTTCTCGAAGGCCCACTGGTGGCGGTCGCCGCGGATGAGGCCGCGGTAGCCCTTGACCTCGACGTGGTAGACGGCGTGCTCGCCGATGACGGCGAGGTCGTACTCGTAGGGGAGGCCCTGGCCCGCGGCGAGCTCGAAGTTGTGGACGAGGCGGTAGGAGTCGGGGAGGGCCTCGGCGAGGTGGCGGATGGCCGCGGTCTCGCTGGCGTTCTCGGGATCGCCGACCTTGTGGATGGTGGCCACGGGGCGAGGGTACGGGGACGGGGGAGGGCGCGTCAACGGGATGGGGGGCGGGTCCGGGTTCGGCGGATAGAATGCAGGGATGGCCGACGCCCCGAGGACCCCCTGGCTCAAGCTGGTCTGGCTCCTGCTGCCGGGGGTCTTGTGCTGGGTGTCCTGGTACTTCCGGCCCCCGTCGCAAGGCGGTCCCTCGATAGTCCAGTTCGCCTACTTCGTCCAGCACGTCGCGGTGGGCATCTGGTCGACGGCCTCGGGGATCTACGCCATCTGGAACTGCCGGGACCGCTTCCCGGTCTCGACGCTGGTCGGCCTGGCGAGCCTGTCGCATCCCGCCTGGGCCCTCTACGAGCTGGCCAAGCTGAGCTACGCGGCGCACCACCCGACCTAGTCGGCCGTGATCGCCCAGCGCTCGTGGTCGCGCCAGCGGCCGGCGATCTTCAGGTAGCGGGGCGAGTAGCCCTCGAGGCGGAAGCCGCAGGCCTTCGCGAGGCGGATCGAGGCGCGGTTGCCCGGCTGGATGTTCGCCTCGAGGCGGTGGAGCTTGAGCGTCGAGAACGCGTGCCGGATCAGCAGGCGCATGCCCTCGGCGACGTAGCCGCGGCCCGCGGCGGCGGCGTCGCCGTAGTAGCCCGAGTAGGCGCTGCGGAAGTTGCCGTGGAAGATCTGGCTGAGATTGATGACGCCGACGATGGCGCCGCCCTTCCGGGCGCAGACGAGGAAGGCCTCCGGGTGGTCGCGGAGGGAACGTTGCCGCCGCGCGGCGTAGTCCGCCGCCTCGACGGGCCCGAGGGGGCGGATGGCGGTGGTCATGGAGGGCTCCTCACAGGATACCGGCCGGGACGTAGATCAGGGAAATGGCGAGATGGATGCCGCTGTTCCTGCTCGGTTGCGCCTACCAGCCCGCCGTCGTCCCCGGAACCGGGCCGGCGCGCGCCGAGCTGCCCGTTTCGTTCGAGGCCAGGGGCCTGCCCCGGATCCGGATCGAGGTGGGCGGGAAGCCCGTGCTGCTGGTGCTGGACACCGGCAGCAACGACACGGTCAGCCTGAAGGCGGAGGTGGCGTCCTCCGTCGGGGTCCGGTGGACCGGCGCGGAGGTCTCCACGTGGGACGCCCTCGGGAAGGTCGTCCGCCGCCGGCGCTACGTGCTGCCCCGCGTCGACCTGGGCGGCGGGGTCACCTTCGCGAACGTCGAGGGGGCGGAGGACGTCGGGATCTCCCGCGGGGACGCGGACGGCGTCCTCGGCCTGGGGCTCCTGCGGCATCTCTCGGGCCTCTTCCTCGATCTCGGAGCGCCATCCCTGACGGTCTACCAGGGTGGCCTGCCCGCCGACGCCCTGCCGGGAGCGGCGTGGGGGCCGGTGGAGTATTCCACCCGGTACGGCATCCTGGGGACGCTGACCTCCGGCGGCGCCGCGTTCCGGGTGATCTGGGACACCGGAGCCTCCGCGTCGGTCCTGAAGCCGGGCCGCCGTCCCGTGACCCGTTCCGAACGGGGGAAGGTGGGGACCGGGATGCAGGAACGCGAGGAGGCGATCCCGTTTGCGCGGGTGGAGGATCTCGGGATCAACGGTCTGGCCGCGGGTCCGGTCGAGTTCGCCGTCCTGGACCTGGCATTGCCGGTCGACGGGATCCTCGGCCAGGACGTCCTGAAGCGGCACCGGGTCCTGCTGGACTTCAACGGATCGCGGCTCGGGATCGCGCCCCGGTGATCGCATGAAATGGCTGATGATCCTCGGGCCCGTCCTGGCCGGGCTGGTCGCGGCGGTCGCGACGATGTCCCTCGCCGGGAGATTCCTGCCCCGGGCGCACGTCGCGACGGGCCGCCTGCGGTTGCCGAAACCCTGCGCGGAGGTCTGGGCGGTCATCACGGATTTCGAGGGCCAGGCCGCCTGGAGGCGCGGGGTGCGCTCGGTTCGCCGGGGTCCGGACCGCGAGGGCCGGCCCGTCTGGATCGAGAGCAGCCGGCACGGGGACCTGCCCCTGGAGATCGTGCAGTCGGAGGCCCCGGCGAGGCTGGTGACCCGCATCGTGGATCACGGGCTGCCGTTCGGCGGCACGTGGATCTACGAACTCGCTCCGGAGGACGGGGGCTGCCTGCTGGTGATCCGCGAGGAGGGGGAGATCGGGCCGGGGCTGTTCCGCTACCTGGCCCGCCTGTGGGGATACGACGCGACGATCCGCCGTTACCTCGAGGACTTGGAGCGCCGACTGGAGGGGCGGCCCTCTTCCTCCACGGGGGTCAATCCGCCGTGATCGCCCAGCGCTCGTGGTCGCGCCAGCGGCCGGCGATCTTCAGGTAGCGGGGCGAGTAGCCCTCGAGGCGGAAGCCGCAGGCCTTCGCGAGGCGGATCGAGGCGCGGTTGCCCGGCTGGATGTTCGCCTCGAGGCGGTGGAGCTTGAGCGTCGAGAACGCGTGCCGGATCAGCAGGCGCATGCCCTCGGCGACGTAGCCGCGGCCCGCGGCGGCGGCGTCGCCGTAGTAGCCCGAGTAGGCGCTGCGGAAGTTGCCGTGGAAGATCTGGCTGAGGTTGATGACGCCGAGGAGGGCGCCGCCCCGGCGGGCGCAGACGAGGTAGGGGCGGAAGGCATCCCCCCCGGCGCGGGCGAGCCAGGCGCGGAACTTCGCGGGAGTGTCCGGGGGCCGGACCCAGGGGTGGTGGAGCCGGCGGCTGCGGCGGACGAGGGCGAGGAACTCGGCCTCGTCGCCGGGCCGGGGCGCGCGGAGCACGACGCGGCGGCCGCGGGCGATCGGGACCATCTCCGGCGAATATACCCGGGCCCCCTCCGCGGGGGAACGGCTCCGGGCCCGCGGCATGCTACGATTCCCTTCCATGGACGCCCAGGACCCCGTCCCCGGGCTGCGCGCGGGCCAGCGCGTGGCGAAATACGTCCTCGTGCGTCCCGTCGGGCGCGGCGGCATGGGCAGCGTCTGGCTGGCCGAGGACGGGGAGCTCAAGCGCCAGGTCGCGCTGAAGTTCCTCCGGGAGGGGCCGATCACCCCCAAGGCCGAGGTGCGCTTCCGCCGCGAGGGCGCCATCCTCGCGCAACTCCAGCATCCGAACATCGTCCCCGTCTACGAGGTCGGCCGCGTTCCCGCCTCCGACGGCGGCTCCCTGCAGTACATCGCGATGGGCTACGTCGCCGGTCGCACCCTCGCCGAGGTCCTGGCGGAGGGCGGGACGGCGCGAAACGTCCTGCTGCGCCTCCTGGAGCAGGTCGCGCGGGCGATCCACCACTGCCACGAGCACGGCGTGATCCACCGGGACCTCAAGCCCGCCAACATCCTCGTGGATCCGAAGGGCCGGCCCGTGGTCACCGACTTCGGCCTCGCCCACGCGGAGGTCTTCGAGACCCGGCTGACGCAGTCGCAGGCCGTGCTGGGGACGCCGGCCTACATGGCGCCCGAGCAGGTGCGCGGCGACGCGAAGCTCGTGGACGCCCGCACCGACGTCCACGCCCTGGGCGCGATCCTGTTCGAGGCGCTCGCCGGCCGGGCCGCGTTCCCCGGGGCGACCGCGGCCGCGGTGTACGAGCAGATCCTCCGCGAGGACCCTCCGCCCCCCTCGTCCCTGGTCGGGAACCTGCCCGCGGAGCTGGACGCCATCTGCTTCAAGGCGCTCGAGAAGGAGCCCGCGCGGCGCTACGCGGACGCCGGGGCCCTGGCCGACGACCTGGAGCGATTCCTGCGCGGCGAGCGCGTCGAGGCCCGGATGCCGTCGCTGGGGTCCCGGGTCCGGAAGCGGGTCGCGAAGCGCAAGGCGCTCGTCGTCGCGGCCGTCCTCGTCGTCGCGGCGCTCGCCGTCCCCCTGGTCGTCCTGCTGCCGAAGCTCTCGAAGGGGAGGGAGGACCTCGAGGCGGCGGAGCGCCTCCGGGAGACGGACCGGCTCTACGGCGACGTCGAGCGCGAGCTCGACGTGCTGCGCATGAACTTCTACCGGAAGGACCACCGGCTCACGGCGGACGAGCTGGCGCGCTACGAGCGGCAGGTCGCCCGGGTCCGCGACCGGATGAAGGAGGCGGGACCCGACGCGCGCGGCTGGTACCTCATCGGCCGGCTCGAGGAGCTGCGCGGCGAACCGAAGGCCGCCGACGACGCGTACGCCGCGGGGATGAAGCTGGACCCGGCGCACCCGAGGCTCCTGGTGGCCCGGGGCCGCCTCGCCGTGGGCCGGGCGCTGGTCCGCTGGGCGATGGCGGGCCGCAACGACAACCAGCGGCGCACGGCCGTGGCGGCCGCGGCCGACGCGGTGGGGTGGATCGAGCGCGGCGCCCGGGGCGTCGGCGAGGACGGGCGGCTGGAAGCGGACCTCGCGGGGGCCTACCTCGAGCTGATGAGGGGCGCGGGGACCTTCCGGGCGGGCCCGCACCTGGAGCGCTGGGCGGGCCGGCGCTACGCCGAGGAGTTCCTCCTCGTCGAGGCGATCGGCGCGCCGACCGAGAACCGGTTGAAGCTGGCCTCGCGGGTCATCGAGCTGATGCCCTCGCTGCCCGAGGCGTACCTGTGGCGCGGCGTCGCGCGGCGCCAGGGCGGGGACATCGCCGGCGACATCGCCGACCAGACCCGGGCCATCGAGATCAACCCCCGCTACGCCGAGGCCTACATCACCCGGGGCAACGCCCGCCACGACCTGGGGGACGTCGACGGCGCGCTCGAGGACTACGAGCGGGCCCTCGCGATCAATCCCCGGTTCCCCGAGGTGTACATCAACCGCGCGGCCATCCGCCGGAACCGGAGGGACCCGAAGGGGGCGATCGCGGATTGCGACGCGGCCCTGGCGATCGAACCCGGGTCGGCCGAGGCGTGCATCAACCGGGGCGGGGCGCTCCAGGACCTCGGGGACCTGGACGGGGCGCTGGTCGACATCGAGCGGGCGATCAAGTCGAATCCCCGCTGGCCGGAGGGCTACGCGGCGCGCGCGAGGGTGCGGCTGGCGCGGGGCGACACCGGGGGCGCGATCGAGGACTGCGAGCGGGCGCTGGGGATGGATCCCGGGTACGCGGAGGCGTACCTCGGCCGGGCCGAGGCGCGGCGGGACCGGGGCGACGCGGCCGGGGCGATCGAGGACTACGGCCGCTTTCTCGCGGTCGATCCGAAGCGCCTGGAGGCCCTGATGGGCCGGGGCAACCTGCTCCGGGCCGCCGGGGACCTGGCCGGCGCGGTGCGGGACTACTCGAAGATCCTGGAGGGCGACCCCCGGAGGGTGGACGCGCTGACGAACCTCGCGGTCGCGCGGCAGCTGCAGGGCGATCTCGCGGGGGCGATCCGCGACTGCGACCGGGCCCTCGAGATCGACCCGCGCTACCTGGGGGCGCTGATCAACCGGGGCACGGCGAAGAAGGAGGCCGGCGATCTCCCGGGCGCGCTCGCGGACTTCGGGAAGGCGCTGGAGATCGATCCGCGCAGCGCGGAGGCGCACGCGAACCGGGGGATGCTGCGGGACCTGACCGGGGACCGGGCGGGGGCGCTGGCCGATTACGACCGGGCCCTCGAGCTGCAGCCGCGGCTGGTGCCGGCGTACGTGAATCGCGGGACGATCCGCGCGGCGATGGGGAACGCCGCGGGGGCGCTGGAGGACTTCGGCCGGGCGATCGCGCTCGACCCGAAGCACGCGTCGGCGCACCTGGGTCGGGGCGTGGCGCGGCAGTCCCAGGGGGACCTCGAGGGGGCGTACCAGGACTACGATCGCGCCGTGGAGATCAATCCGCGGATGGTCGAGGGCTACCTGAACCGGGCGGCGCTGCGCTCGGCGCGCAAGGACCGGGACGGGGCGCTCGCGGACTACGAGACCGCGCTGGGCCTGAACCCGCGTTGCGCCGGGGCCTACGTCGGGCGGGGCAGCCTCAAGTCGCAGCGGGGGGACCAGGAAGGGGCCATCCAGGACTTCGACCGGGCGCTCGAGATCGAGCCGCGGAACCTCTACGCGCTGGGCAATCGCGGGCTGGCCCGGAAGGTGCAGGGGGACCTCGCCGGCGCCCTGGCGGACTACGGTCGGGTGCTCGAGATCGACCCCCGGCAGCCGGAGGCCTATTACAATCGCGGCCTGGCGCGGATCGCCCTGGGGGACTCCGCGGGCGCCGCGGCGGACTTCGAGTCGGCCCTGCGCAACGCCCCGGCGGACTGGCCGCACCGGGCGAAGGTGGAGCAGCGGCTGAAGGCGATGAAGGGGGCGAGGTGAGGCGATGAAGACTGGACGGGACGGCTTCGGCCAGATCGACCTGATGATCCAGATCACCGTCCTCGGAGTCGGGGCGGCCCTGGTGGTTCCGCCGGTCTCGAATCTCGTCGGCGGCCGGCCCGTCTCCACCGGCGGCTGGATCTCCCTCGTCGTCGGGGGCGTGCTCGCGCTCGTCGGCCTCGTCCTGATCCTCAAGGACTACGTCGTGCCCTGGCTCCGCGGCTGGCCGCAGGACTAGCGCGGATTCCCTCCCGCCGCGCCCCGGAGTATGCTGGGCGCCATGACACGACTCCTGCTGCTCCTCGCGCTCGCGGCCGCGTTCCAGGACCCCAAGGCGCCGCCCGCGCCGAAGGTCGACCAGAACCGCATCGACAACGCGATCGACAAGGGCGCCGCCTACCTCCTCAAGCAGGCCGCCAACGGGCTGCAGGCCGTCAAGCACGAGCACGGCGGCGAGATCCCGACCGACGAGCTCGTCTTCTACACGCTGATCCACGCGGGCGTCGATCCCGCCGACCCGACCTTCCAGGCCCTCCTCGACAAGCTGCTCGAGAAGGAGCTGACGAAGACGTACTCGGTCTCGCTCATGGCCATGGGCCTCGAGACCTACGACCGGAAGAAGTACCAGTACCGCATCGCGCAGTGCGCCCAGTTCCTCGTCGACAACCAGTGCGAGAACGGGCAGTGGGACTACGGCCAGGCGGTCCCGCTCGAGAACAAGAAGCCGCCCCCGAAGGACGTGGCCAGCGGCGACGGCAAGGGCTCCGGCCCGTCGAAGGGGAAGACCGAGTCCCTGCCCCCGCCCGTGCAGGTCCGGCGCCGCTCGAAGGGCCGCGACAAGGGCGACAACTCGAACGCGCAGTACGCCGCGCTCGGGATCCGGGCCTGCCTCCAGGCCAACGTCGCCGTGCCGCCGGACGTCCTCGCGACCGCGCTCAAGTGGTGGGAGTCGAACCAGGTCGCCGACGGCTCGTGGGGCTACGGCTACATGGCCTCGCAGGACACGTCCGGCTACGGCTCGATGACCGCGGGCGGCGTCGGCGCGATGATCATCTACAAGCACTTCCTCCGGCAGGACTACCGCCGCGACCCCAAGGTCGCCAAGGGCCTCGAGTGGCTCGGGAAGAACTTCACCGTGAAGGAGAACCCGAAGTACCAGGACCCGAAGGTCTGGCACCTCTACTGGCTCTACGCCGTCGAGCGCGTCGGGATGCTCTTCGGGACGGAAACCCTGGGGAAGCACGAGTGGTACCCCGAGGGCGCGAACTTCCTCCTCGACGCGCAGCGCGCGGACGGCTCCTGGTCCGGCCTCTCGATGGGCGGGCCCGTCGCCGACACCTGCTTCGCGATCCTCTTCCTGCGCCGCGCGACGAAGCCCCTGCCGAAGGTGGCGTCGGGCGGGCGCTAGCCCCGGGTCACTTCCGCAGCAGCTTGAACGCGTGCGTCCACTGGTTGCGGAGGAAGCCCGGCAGGCACCAGAGGATGCAGAGCGGCTCGATGGCGCGGGCCGAGGCCGCCCCCCCGAGGTCCTCCCAG
>CAYXGZ010000052.1:23117-24405 GCA_964464755.1 uncultured Planctomycetales bacterium | reverse complement strand
CACCGCGTCGAACCAGCCGCAGCGCCGCGGCCGGCCCGTCGTCGCGCCGAACTCGCGGCCCACCGCGCGGAGCTGCTCCCCGACCGCGTCGTGGAGCTCCGTCGGGAACGGCCCCTCGCCGACGCGCGTGCAGTAGGCCTTGGCGACGCCGAGCACGCGCCCGACCTTCTTGGGCGGCACGCCCGTCCCCGCGGGGATGCCGCAGGCGTCGGAGTTGGAGCTCGTCACGTAGGGGTAGGTCCCGAAGTCGATGTCGAGCAGGCTCCCCTGCGCGCCCTCGAAGAGCACGCGCTTCCCCGCGTCGATCGCGCGGTTGAGGTAGTCCACCGTGTCGGCGACGAACGGCTTGATCTTGCGCGCGTACCCGAGGTACTCGGCGCTGATCGCGTCGGCGTCCAGCGGCTCCGCGCCGTAGAGCGCGCCGAGCACGCGGTTCTTCTCGGCGACGATCTCCGCCACGCGGACCTTGAGCAGCGCGGGATCCTCGAAGTCGGCGACGCGGAGGCCCTTGCGGGACGCCTTGTCCGCGTAGCAGGGGCCGATGCCCCGCTTCGTCGTGCCGATCTTGTTCGCGATCGCGCCCTCGGAGAGCGCGTCCTGCGTCTTGTGCCAGGGCATGACGACGTGCGCCCGCTCGCTCACCAGCAGGTTGCGGGCGATCTTCACGCCGCGGCCCCGGAGGTGCTCGATCTCCTCGAGCAGCTGCACGAAATCCACGACGACGCCGTTGGCGATCACCGAGGTCGAGCCCCGGTGCAGGATGCCCGAGGGGACGAGGTGGAGGACGAACTTCTCGCCCGCGACGACCACGGTGTGGCCCGCGTTGCCGCCGCCCTGGAAGCGGACGACGACGTCGGCCTGCGCGGCGAGCAGGTCCACGATCTTGCCCTTGCCCTCGTCGCCCCACTGCACGCCGACGACGACCTGGGTCCGGGTCGGCTTCATCGTTTGCCGTCCATGAGCGCGGTGAACTTCTCGAAGAGGTAGCGCGAGTCGTGCGGGCCGGGCGCGGCCTCCGGGTGGTACTGCACCGAGAAGGCCGGGATCGACCGGTGCCTCAGCCCCTCGACGGTCCCGTCGTTCAGGTTGACGTGCGTGATGTCGATCCCGAGGCCCGCGCAGGACTTCTCGTCCACCGCGAAGCCGTGGTTCTGGCTCGTGATCTCGATCCGCGCGCTCTCGAGGTTCTTCACGGGGTGGTTGGCCCCGTGGTGGCCGAACTTCAGCTTGTAGGTCTTCGCGCCGAGCGCGATGCCCATGATCTGGTGGCCGAGGCAGATCCCGAAGG
>CAYXGZ010000052.1:0-23103 GCA_964464755.1 uncultured Planctomycetales bacterium | reverse complement strand
CGTTGGACAGGAAGATCCCGTCCGGCTTGCCCTTGAGGATCGCGTCGGCCCCCGCCGTCGCGGGCCAGACCGTCACGTCGCAGCCCGAGCGGACGAGCAGCCGCACGATGTTCCACTTCACGCCGCAGTCCACGACCGCGACCTTGTACTTGGTCTTCGGCGCGCCGTCGGCGTCGGCCAGCACGAACTGCCTCCAGGGCTTCGGCTCCTTGGTCGTGACCTCCTTGACGAGGTCCCGCCCGGCCATCGGGGGTGCGGACTTCGCCTTGGCCACGAGGCTGGCGTCGTCGAGGTCCTCGGTCGAGAGCACGCCGTTCATGGAGCCGTTGATCCGCAGGCGGCGCGTGAGGGCCCGGGTGTCGATGCCGTCGATCGCGAGGATATCGTGCTTGCGGAGGTACTCGTCGAGGCCCAGCGTCGAGCGGAAGTTGCTGCGGATCGGCGAGAACTCGCGGGCGACGAAGCCCTCGACCCAGGGCCGCGCGCTCTCGACGTCCTCCTCGTTGACGCCGTAGTTCCCGATGTGCGGGTAGGTCATCGTCACGATCTGGCCGGCGTAGGAGGGGTCCGTGAGGATCTCCTGGTAGCCGGACAGCGCCGTGTTGAAGACGACCTCGCCGCGACGCTCGCCGGGGGCGCCGTAGGAGCGCCCCTCGAACACCGTCCCGTCCTCCAGGACCAGCTTGGCGGGATTCATCGCGCTATTTCCTCTCCCCGTCGTCCGGAGGGATGACCTGTCCCTCCTTGTCCACCGGGCCGACGACCACCGTCGTCAGCGCCTCCGGGCGCAGATGCTCGCGGGCCACCCGGAGCAGGTCCTCCCGCGTCACGGCCTTGATGCGCCGGGCGTACCGGGCGCCGTAGTCGATGCCGAGGTTGAGCCGGCGCAGCGTGATCATCGTCGAGGCGAGCTGGTCCGACGTCTGCCGCGCGAAGGGCTGGCTGCGGAGGAGGAAGTTCTTCGCCCGGGCGATCTCGGCCTCGGTCGGGCCGTTCTCGCGCAGGTCGGCGAGGATCTTCAGGGTCTCCTCGTGGGGCTTCCAGCCGTTCTCCGCCGCCGTCCCGATGTAGATCAGGAAGGGCCCGGCCTCCTGGTCGGCCTGCTGGGTCAGCACGCCCCAGACCTCGTAGGCCCAGCCGTGCTCGTCGCGGATCACCTTCGAGAGCCGGTCCGCGAAGCCCGTGCTCCGGCAGAACACGTGCTCGAGGACGCGGAGCGCGAAGTAGTCCGGGTCGTGGCGGTCCACCGACAGGTGGCCGAGGGCGAAGTTGAGCTGGTTCGTGTCGACGCGCTGGACCAGGCGCCCGCCCTTCCCGACCGCCGGCTTCGCGAGCACCGGCTTCTGGACGGGCGGCGCGGACCACTCGGCGAAGCGCTTGCGGACGTCGAGCAGCACCTTCTGGGGATCGACGTCGCCCGCGACCGCGAGGATCGCGTTGTCCGGCCGGAACCAGGCGCGGTGGTGGGCCAGCACGTCCGCCCGGGTCAGGGCCGCGACGCTGGCCTCCGTGCCGTCGGCCGGCCGGCCCAGCGGGTGCGTCCCGTAGATCGCGCCCGCGAAGAGCTCCTGGGCGACCAGCTCCGGCGCGTCGGCGCGGGCCTTGATGTCCGAGAGCTGGAGCTGCTTGTGATCGCTCAGCTTGTCCGCCGGGAAAGTCGGGTACAGGAGGCAGTCCCGGACCATGTCGAACGCGAGCTGCTGGTGCGTCGAGAGGGCCTTGAAGCTCACGCCGGTGGCCGACGTGGAGAGCTGGGACCCGGTGAACTCGACGAGCTCCGCGATCTCCTCGGCCGTGCGCGGGGTGCCGCCGGGCGGGGCCACGCCCTGGTCGAGCAGGCGGCCCGTGAGCGCCGCCACGCCCGCCTTCGCGGGATCCTCGACGAGGACCCCGGAGTCGAGCCAGGCCTGCACGCTCACGACCGGGAGGTTGCGGACCGGCTTCACGAGCAGCGTCAGCCCGTTGGGGAGCCGGAACTCGTGGTACTCGCCGAACTCGAGGTCGTCGCCGCCGTCGACCGGCTCCGTGCGGAAGGCCTTCCGGTCCGAGCGCGCGCGGGCGACCACCGAGGTCCGGTTCCGGACCGTGAACAGCGAGGCGGCGAGCTCCTTGAGCTGGGCCGCCGTCACGGCCTCGACGCGGGCGAGGTAGGTCTTCAGGTAGTCGGGCTGCCCGAAGGCCTCGAACTTCCCGATGTCGTCCGCGAGGTTGTACTGCTGCTCCTTGGCGAACACGAACGCCGAGGCGATCTGGTTCTTCGCCTTGCGCAGCTCGCGGGGCGCGAGCTCCCCGGCCTGCAGCTTCGCGAGCTCCTCGAGGATCGCGGCCTCGACCGCGGCGGGGTCGGACTTCTCCTGGAGCTCGGCGAGGACCGTGAAGACGCCGTCGTGACGGCGGCTGTCGTTCATCGCCATCGCGGAGGAGCAGCTGCGGTCCTTGATCACGAGCCGCTTGTGGAGGCGCGAGTCCTGCCCGTTCGACAGCACCTGGGAGAGCACGTCGAGGCGGATGTCGGCGTCGCTGCCCACGCGGTCGGAGCGCCAGGCCAGCGCGAGGCGGCCGAGGGACTTGTCCGCGTCGAAGGAGAGCCGGCGCTCGCCGTCCTGGGGCGGCTCCGGCAGCTTCGCGGGGACCGCCTCCTTGACGCGGGCGATCGGCCCGAAGAGCTCCTTCACCCTCGCGAAGACCTTCTCCTTCTCCACGTCGCCGACCACGACCAGCGTCGCGTTGTTCGGGCCGTAGTAGTCGCGGTAGAAGGCGACCATGTCCTCGTGCTTCATCCCCTCGAGGTCCTTGCGGAACCCGATGACGGGATGGTGGTACGAGCTCTCCTTGAAGACGGCGGGCTCCAGCTCGTGAAGCAGGCGGCCCCAGGGGCGGTCCAGGCCGCGGTTCAGCTCCTCCATCACGACCCGGAGCTCGGACTCCCACTCCGTGCGGTCGAGCACGCAGTTCCGCATCCGGTCCGCCTCGATGGCGAGGAATCGGTCGAGCTGGCTCGAGTGGACCGTGAACCAGTAGGAGGTGAAGTCGTTGGTCGTGTAGGCGTTGTTGAAGCCGCCGGACTCGAACGTGGCGGCGTCGATGTCGCCCTTCTTCAGGACCGAGGTCCCCTTGAACATCATGTGCTCGAGGAAGTGCGCGAGGCCCGTGGCCGGGGCGACCTCGTGGACGGAGCCGACGCGGTAGCTCAGGACCGTCGTCGCGATCGGGAGGCGGCGGTCCTCCTTGACGAGCACGGTGAGCCCGTTCTCGAGGGTGCGTCGCTCCAGGCCGGCGAGCAGGTCGAGCTTCGCGGCCAGGGCGGCCGACGCGGCGTCGTTCACGGCGGCGTTCTCCGGCTTGGGGGTTGGCGTGGGTCGGGGTTCGGGGTCGGCGTCGGGACTCCCGCCGCACCCGGCGGCCGCGGCCACCGTCGCGACGATCAGCCAGCGCAGGGCACGCATCTATTCCTCCTCCGACCCCCGGTCCGCCGCGGGCTCGCGGTCCTCGCCGGCCTCCCGGCCCCGGGCCCCGCCCTGGGGGCGGCGCTCCGGCGTCGCGGCGGCGCCGAGCATCAGCGAGAGGTCGCGGTCGTCGAGCACGCGGAACCCGCCCTCGGGCAGCGTGCCCAGGGCGAGCTTGCCGATCTTGATGCGGCGGAGCCGCTTCACCTTCAGGCCGAACTTCGCGAAGACGCGGCGGATCTCGCGGTTCATGCCCTCGCGGAGCTGGACCTCCACGACGGTGAGCTCGCGCTCCGTCTTCTTGATCTTCACGTCCATGGGGCCGGTCTTCCCCTCGGAGAGCCAGACGCCCTGGGCCATGCGCTTGACGATGTCCGGCGGCAGCTCGCCCTTGAGCTGGACGTGGTAGGTCTTGCGGACCTGGTAGCGCGGGTGCGTGAGCCGGTTGGCCAGGTCCCCGTCGTTCGTCAGGATGATGAGGCCCGAGGAGTCCGCGTCGAGACGGCCGGCCGGGTAGAGGCGCTCCTTGAAGCGGCCCCGGAGGCAGTCGATGACGGTCTTCCGCCCCCGCTCGTCGCGGACGGTCGAGACGACGTGCTTCGGCTTGTTCAGCGCGAGGACGATGCGGGCCGGGGCGCGGAGCACCTGGCCGCCGCACTGGACCCGCTGCTTGGCGGGGTCCACCTTGACGCCCATCTCGGTGATGACCTTGCCGTCGACCCGGACCTTGCCCTCGGCGATGAGGCGTTCGCAGGAACGGCGGGACCCGAACCCGGCGTGGGCGAGGACCTTGTGCAGTCGTTCGAGCGGCATACGGGCGGTCCGTCTCCGGTCGGTTGATCGGGTGCTCGGGATCCGGACGCGGAAGGGGATTCTAGCAGTCCGCGCGGACTTTGCCAGCAATTCGCGAGCGGCCTAGCGCTTCGCGGAGGCGTCGATCGCCTGCCCCAGGTCGTCGATGAGGTCCTCGACGTCCTCGATGCCGACCGAGAGCCGCACGAGGGCGTCCGGCAGCCCGCCCCGGTCGCGCTCCTCCTTCGGGATCGACGCGTGGGTCATCGTCACCGGGTGGCCGATCAGCGACTCCACGCCGCCGAGGCTCTCCGCGAGGGAGAAGATCTGGGTCTTCGTCGAGAAGGCGATGTTGCGCTCGGTCCCGCCCTGGAGCTCGAGGGAGATCATGCCGCCGAAATCCCGCATCTGGCGCTTGGCCACCTCGTGCTGGGGGTGCGACGGCAGGCCGGGGTAGAAGACGCGCTTCACGGACTTGTGCTCGGAGAGGAACTTCGCGATCCGCCGCGCGTTCTCGCAGTGCTGCTTCATGCGGACGGCCAGGGTCTTCGTGCCGCGGAGCACGAGGAAGCAGTCGAGCGGCCCGGGGACGCCGCCCATGGCGTTCTGGAGGAACTTCAGGCGGTCGTAGGTGTCCTTGTCGTTGGTGACGAGCGCGCCTCCCACCACGTCCGAGTGGCCGCCGAGGTACTTGGTGGTCGAGTGGACGACGATGTCGGCGCCCGAGGTCAGCGGCTGCTGCAGGTACGGCGTCGCGAACGTGTTGTCGACGACGACCTTCGCGCCCCGCGCGTGGGCGATCTTCACGGCCCCCGCGAGGTCCGTCACGGTCAGGAGCGGGTTCGAGGGGGACTCGAGCCACACGAACTTCGTGTTCGGCCGGATCGCGGGCTCCAGCTCGGCCAGGTCGTGGATGTTCACGAAGGTGAACTCGAGGCGGAACTTCTCGAAGACCTTGGTCATGAGGCGGTAGGTGCCGCCGTAGACGTCGCGGCCGCAGACGACGTGGTCGCCGGCCTGGAGCGAGGCCAGGCAGGTCGTCTCCGCGGCGAGGCCGGAGGCGAAGCAGAGGCCGTACTGGCCGCTCTCGAGCGAGGCGAGGTTGTGCTCGAGGGCCGCGCGGGTCGGGTGGTTCGAGCGGGAGTAGTCGTAGCCCTTGTGGACGCCGGGCGAGTCCTGGACGTAGGTGGAGGTCAGGTAGACGGGCGTCATGATCGCGCCGGTCGCGGGATCGGGCTTCTGCCCGGCGTGGATGGCGCGAGTCGAGAACCGCATCGGACCTCCTAGTGCGTGGCGCGGGCCGTGATGGCGTGGATCAGGTCGTACTTGGTCAGGATGTCCCGGCGGCCGCCGCCGAGGTCGACGAAGACCGCGGGGACCTCCGCGCGGATCATCTGCGTGATCATGTCGAGCGTCGCGTCGCGGCCCACGGTCGGGAACGGCCGGCCCATCACCTCGCGGACCGTGAGGCCCTTCAGGTCCCGGCCCTGGAGCAGCATCTTCACGAGGTCGTCCTCGTGCACCGCCCCCACGGGCGCCCCGTTCTCGAGGACGGGCACCTGGGAGATGTCGGCGTCCTGCATCCTCTTCAGCGCGGAGAGCGCGCCGTCGCCCGGGCCGACGCCGACCAGCTCGCGCGCGGGGCCCTTGCTGGCGCAGATCTCCCCGGCGCTCATCTTCACCGGCGACTCGAGGTACTGGTTCTCCTGCATCCACTCGTCGTTGAAGATCTTCGAGAGGTAGCGCGCGCCCGAGTCCGGCGCGACGATGACCACCATCGCGTCGGCCGGCAGGTCGGCCCCGATCTTCATCGCGACGGCGAGCGGCGCCCCCGTGGACCCGCCCGCGAAGAGCCCCTCGTAGCGCAGCAGCTTGCGCGTCCAGAGGAAGCACTCCTTGTCCGTGACCTGGTGGACGTCGTCCACCTTCGAGAAGTCCATCGTGCTCGGGAAGATGTCCTCGCCGATGCCCTCGACCTTGTAGGTCTTGGCCTCGCCGATCTTCCCGGTGTGGAAGAACTCGTGGTAGAGCGAGCCGATCGGGTCGGCGCCGACGACGCGGACCTTCGGGTTCTTCTCCTTGAGGTAGCGGCTGATCCCGCAGATCGTGCCGCCCGTCCCCATGCCCGCGACGAGGTGCGTCACCTTCCCCCCCGAGTCCTCCCAGATCTCCGGACCCGTCGTCCGGTAGTGCGCCTCGGGGTTCATCGGGTTGTCGTACTGGTTCGGGTAGTACGAGTTCGGGATCTCGCGGGCCAGCTTCTTGGCGACCGAGTAGTAGCTCCTCGGGTCGTCCGGCGCGACGGCCGTCGGGCAGACGATGACCTCGGCGCCGAGCGCCTTGAGGAGGTTGATCTTCTCGCGCGACTGCTTGTCCGTGATCGTGAAGATGAGCTTGTAGCCCCGGATCGCCGCGACGAGCGCCAGGCCCATGCCCGTGTTGCCGCTCGTCCCCTCGATGATCGTGCCGCCGGGCTTGAGCTTCCCCGTCCGCTCCGCCTCGTCGACCATCGAGATGCCGATGCGGTCCTTCACGGAACCGCCCGGGTTCATGAACTCCGCCTTCATGTAGAACCGGGCCTTCATCCCCTGCGTGAGGCGGTTGAGGCGGATCAGCGGCGTGCGGCCGACGGCGTCGAGGACGTTCTCGTATCTCATGGAAGGATCACACCGGATTGGGGTTGGAGCGTCTAACCTACTGGCGCGGCCCGAAGCCGGTCAACAAAACGGAGACCCCATGCTTGAGAGCCCCCCCGGAGCGGCCTATAATCGCCTCCCGATGCCCCGCCTCCTCGTCCTCCTCCTCGCCGCGCTGCCGCTGGCCGCCCAGGAGCGGGCGCCGATCACCCTGGCCACCGCCGACCGCAGCTTCCCCGTCCGCTCGCTCGAGATCCGGCCCAAGGAGGCCGGCCTCGTCGTCGAGTTCGAGGAGGCCAACGGCACCCGGGGCTCGCTCGACGCGCTCGACGTGGTCGAGATCGGCGTCGCGCCCCCCGCCCCCCGCGCGACCGCGGGCCCCGACGACGTCCAGGTCTTCCTCCGCACCGGCGACGTGCTCGTCGGCGCCCTCGGCGATCCCGGCGCGGACGCCGTGAAGCTGGAGAGCGCCTCCCTCGGCGCCGTGGAGATCCCCTTCGACCGCATCGACCGCGTCGAGTTCCTCTCGCGCCGCTCCGAGTGGCTGAAGGCCGCGCCCGCGATGAAGAGCGACACCCTGCTCCTCTCCTCGGGCGACCGCCCCTCCGGCACGCTGCGCTCCGTGGGCCGCGGCGAGGCCGTCTACTACAACGAGCGCCGCAAGAAGGAGATCTCGGTCAAGACCCGCGAGCTCTCCCAGGTCTTCCTGATGCCCGTCGGGGCCAAGCCCCCGTCCCCCCCGGCGACGCTGCACGGCGTGTTCGCCCTCGTGGACGGCGGCAGCGTCCAGGGCGTCGCGAAGTCCTTCCAGGCCGGCCGCCTCGTCTTCGCCGACCTCTACGGGACCGAGCGGACCGTGCCCGCGGCGGGCCTCTCGGCCGTCTACTTCCGCAACGGGCGCGTCATCTACCTCAGCGACACGCCCCCGGCCCGCGTCGACGAGAACGCGAACTACCTCCGCGCGCCGGAGCCCGGTCCCGGCGACCTCGCCTTCCCCTGGCAGCGCGACGCGAACGCCGGCGACGGCGGCAAGCTCTCGATCCGCGGCCGCGAGTTCCGCAAGGGCCTCGGGGTCCACGCCCGCAGCGAGCTCACGTGGAAGATCGACGGCGCCTTCCGCCGCTTCCAGGCCACGATCGGGATCGACGACCACGCGATCCGGCTCACGGGCGCCGACCCCGCGGGCAACGCCTCGTTCGTGGTGCTCGCGGACGGCAAGGTCCTGCACCGTCGCGACGGCGTGACCAGCCGGACCGCGCCCATCGCGCTCGACCTCGACGTCACGGGCGCCAAGGAGCTCACGCTCCTCGCGGACTTCGGCGAGGACCGCTCCGGCCAGGCCGACTTCGCCGACTGGGCGCTCGCCCGGCTCATCCGCTGATCCCATGATCGCGTTGTCGCATCCCGCGGTGCTCGCGGCGGGACTGCCCGCCCTGCTCCTCGTCCTCGCCCTGCTCCGAGGGCGGCGGGACGACGAGGGCCCCGCCCGCCGGACCGCCTCGCTGGTCGCGCGGCTCCTCCTCCTCCTCGCCCTCCTCGTCGCGGCTTCCGGCCCGTCCACCGAGCGGGAGGCCGTCGAGCCGTCCACCACGGTGTTCCTGCTCGACGTCTCCGACAGCGTCACCGAGGAGCAGGTCGAGGCCGCCGCCGGGGCGATCGAGTCCGCGTCGCGCGAGATCGCGTCCAAGGGCGGCCGCGCCGCCCTCGTGGCCTTCGCGGGGAACGGGCTCCTGCTCCGCCCGCCCGCCGCCGCCCCGCTCGATCTCCGCGACGAGGACCGGATCCGCTTCCGGAGGGCGGAGGCCCGCCTGAAGGCCGGCGGCGACGAGGCCGCGCTCGCCAAGCTGCGCGAGGCCCGCCGCCAGCTCGACCCGCTCCGCACCCGGCCCGCCGCGGGGCTCTCGATCGCCCAGGAACTCCTCGCCTCGGGGCCGGGTCGCGCGATCCTGCTGACCGACGGCGTTTTCACCGAGCCCGCGGCGCCGCTGCCCGGGGGCGCCGAGCTGCGCTACGTCCGCCTGCCCGAGGCCCGGGCCCGCGACGTGGTCCTCCGCGACTTCCGCGCGCCGCTCGCGGTCCGCACCGCGGAGCCGTTCGACCTCGAGGTCGACCTCTGGTCCGGCCAGCCGGCCGAGGTCTCGCTGGCGCTGTCCATCGACGACGTCGCCGTGGCCGGCGAACCGGAGCGGCGGCGGCTGCCCGCGGGGGCGAGCACGTGGAAGATCCGGAACGTGGGCGCGGCCCGTCCCCTGCCCCAGGGCGTGCACCGAATCGCCGTCGTCGCGTCGTCGCCCGAGGACCTCGAGCCTCGCAACAACTCCGCGGCCGCCGTGCTGACCGTGGTCGGCAAGGCCCGGGTACTGCTCGTCGAGGCGCCGGGCGCGGGCGGACTCGGGAAGCTCCTCGCCGCGCAGGGCATCGAGCACCAGGTGATCACGCCCGACCGCTTCAACGCGTC
This sequence comes from uncultured Planctomycetales bacterium, assembly GCA_964464755.1. Classification (GTDB taxonomy): domain Bacteria; phylum Planctomycetota; class MHYJ01; order MHYJ01; family JACPRB01; genus CAYXGZ01. The sequence continues at coordinate 13,771 of CAYXGZ010000052.1, read as the reverse complement.
GCTCGACCCGCTCGACGACTGGGCCGCGGTCCTGCTCGCGGGCGTCGTCCCGGAGTCGATCAGCCCGGGGGCGGCCGCCGCGCTGGCGACCTACGTGGAGAACGGGGGCGGGCTCCTCGTCAGCGCCGGGCCCGAGCCCGGGACGCCGACGCGCGACGGGATCGCGAAGCTGCTCCCGGTCGAGCGGCTCGCCGCCGCGCCGACCCCGACGCCCTCGCCCTCGCCGTCGCCGGGACCGACTCCTCCGCCCGGCCCCACGCCGACGCCCGCCCCGGGCCCGACCCCCACGCCCAAGGCCGAGCCGCGCAAGGTCCTCGCCCCCCCGATCGCGCTGCTCCTGCTCGTCGACAAGTCGGGCTCGATGTCCGGCGATCCGATCGCGCTCTGCAAGGAGGCCGCGATCGCCACCGCCGAGACGCTCTCGGACCGGGACTTCCTCGGCGTCGTCGGCTTCGACGCGCGTCCGCAGCTCGCCGTGCCGTTCACGGAGGCCGCGCAGATCGACACGATCCGCACCCAGCTCCTCCGGCTCTTCGCGGCGGGCGGAACGGACATCCATCCCGCCCTCGTCGCCGCGCACCGGCTCTTCAAGGACGACCCCCGGGCCCGGGCGGCCGGCGTCAAGCACGTCGTCCTGCTCTCCGACGGCGTGACGCCGGACAACCCGGACTTCGAGAAGACCGTCCGCGCGATGGCCGAGGACGGCATCGTGGTCTCCACGGTCTGCGTGGTGAGCCCCGACGGCTTCCGCGACGCCCTGCTGCGGAGGATCTCCGAGTGGGGCCGCGGGCGCTACTTCTTCGCCGATTCCTTCAAGTCCGTGCCGCGAATCTTCACCGACGAGGCGAAGTTCATCGTCCGGGAGAACCTCAAGGCGGCCGAGGACAAGGCGGCCCGCGCGACGCCCCCGGTGAAGCCGCCCGACGGCCCGCCGGTCGTTCCGACGCCGACGCCCACCGCGGCTCCGACTCCGCCCCCGGTCCCGACGCCGGCCCCGCCGCCCCCGCTCGCCGCCCGGCCCGTCCGATTCAAGGACCCGCACGAGGCGATGAACGGGATCCCGCGGGACCCGGCCCCGCCGCCGCTCTCGGGCGCGATCGCCGCCCGGGCCCGGCCGACCGCGGTCGTGCCGCTCGCGTTCGAGGACGGCGCCCCGGTCCTCGCGGCCTGGCGCTACGGGCTCGGCCGCTGCGCCTACTGGGCCTCCGACGTGGGCGGACCCTGGTCCGCGGGCTGGGAACGCTGGGCCGGCACCACGAAGCTCTTCGCCCAGCTCGTCCGCCACCTCTCGAACGCCGTCGAGGACGTCGAGCTCGCCTCGAGGGTCCGCGTCGAGCGGCACCCCGACCGCGTCGAGTTCGTCTCGGGCCCCGGCATCGAGATCCACGAGGTGGCCCCGGGCCGGGCGCGGGTTCCCGCGGCCGTCGACGCGGACGGCGCGTGGCGCTCCGTCCTTCCGCTGAGGCCCGGCGCGACGCACCAGGTCTCGATCCTCCGGTCCCGCGATGGGCAGTCGGAATCCCTCCCCGCGGAGTTCGCCGTCCTCTCGCCGCCGGAGCTCCTCCCGCCCCCCGACCGCCCGGCCGCCTTCCCGAGGGTCGAGGCGGAGCCTCCCCCGGTCTCCGACCTTGCCCGGCTCCTTCCCCCGGCTACAATGGCCCGCCGCGAACGCTCGGAGCTCGCCGGGACCTTCCTCCTGGCCGCCCTCCTCCTGCTCCCGGTCGACGTCGCGATCCGGAGATTCCGCCGATGATCACGCTGAAGTTCCAGAACGCGATGTCCGCGCACGCGGGCGCGTCCGGGATCACGGACGCCGAGCTGGCGAAGCTCGTCAAGGCGGCCCGCCGCCCCTGCGCCGACGTCGTCCGCCGCCGCAAGCGCCTCGGCTTCACCGACCTCCCCTACCGCGAGGAGGTCATCTCGAAGGTCGCGGCCGCCGGGCGCCGCATCCGGGGCCGCTACCGGAACTTCGTGCAGCTCGGCATCGGCGGCTCCTCGCTGGGCGCCGCCGCCCTCTGCACCGCGCTGCTCGACCGGTTCCACAACGAGCGCCGCCGCCCGCGGATGTACTTCCTCGACAACGTCGACCCCGAGGAGACCGCGTCGCTGTTCGAGCACCTCGACCCCGCCGAGACCCTCTTCCACGTCGTCACGAAGTCCGGCGAGACGACGGAGACGGTCGCCGGCTTCCTCGTCGCCGTCGACCGGCTGCGCAAGCGCGGCCTCGACCTCCGCCGCCACCTCGCGATCACCACGGACCGCCGCAAGGGCTTCCTGCGCCGCTTCGCGACCCAGGAGCGGCTCCGCACGTTCGAGGTGCCCGAGTCCGTCGGCGGGCGCTTCTCGGTGCTCACGCCGGTGGGCCTCCTGCCCGCGGCCGCGGCCGGCCTCCCGATCCGCGAGCTGGCCGCCGGCGCGATCCTCGCCGACGAGCTCTGCGCGCGGAAGGACCCCGCCCGCAACCCCGCCTGCCTGCTGGCGCTGCTCGCCCACCACTTCCAGGCGAAGCGCGCCCGGCCCATCCACGTCCTCATGCCCTACAGCCGCGCCCTCCGGGACGTCGGCGACTGGTTCCGCCAGCTCTGGGCCGAGAGCCTCGGCAAGCGCCTCGCCCTCGACGGCCGCGAGGTCTTCACGGGCCCGACGCCCGTGCTCGCCCTGGGCGCGACCGACCAGCACTCGCAGGTCCAGCTCTACGCCGAGGGCCCGCAGGACAAGCTCGTGGTCTTCCTCACGGCCGAGAAGTTCCGGCGCGACCTCGAGATCCCCGCGTCGGTCGACGACCCCTCGGCCGGCTTCCTGCACGGGCGCCGCTTCGCGGACGTGCTGGCGGCCGAGCAGCGCGGGACGGCCGACGCGCTGGCCCGCGCGGGCCGGCCGAACCTCGAGCTCTCGCTCGCCGAGATCAGCCCCCGCACCGTCGGCGGCCTGCTCTTCCTCCTCGAGATGGCCACGGTGTTCGCGGGCCGTTTCTACGGCGTCGACCCCTTCGACCAGCCCGGCGTGGAGGCCGGCAAGCAGGCCGCGTTCGCCCTGCTGGGCCGCGACGGCTACCGCGACCGCCGCGCCGCCATCGAGGAGCGCACGGCCCCGGACCCGAGGTACCTCGTCCGGTGATCCAGAAGCTCCGCGACTGGTTCCTCCGGGACCTCTGGCGCGAGGAGCCGCCCCCGGGCCGCCGGGGCTGGCCCCGCCTGCTCGGCCGCACCGCCGTGATGGTCGTCGAGGGCTGCTGGAACCAGGAACTCCTCGTCCGCTCCGCCGCCCTCACCTTCAAGGTCGCGTTCTCGATCGTCCCCCTGCTTGCGGTCATCCTCGCCCTCTTCAAGGGCTTCGGCGGCTTCAAGGCCTACGCGGACGAGGTCCGCGACTTCATCCTCAAGTACCTCGCCGCGGGCGTCGGCTCCCAGGTCAGCGACAGCCTCTCGCAGATCATCGACCGCACGAACGCCACGGCGATGGGCCTCGTGGGCTTCGGCATCCTGCTCTACTCGGCGATCACCCTGCTCTCCTCGATCGAGGCGGCCTTCAACGTGATCTGGGGCGTGCGCCGGCAGCGGTCGATCCTCCGGCAGGTCACGGTCTACTGGACCATCCTGACCATCGGGCCGATCGCCCTCGCCGTCACGCTCGGCGCCCGCACGTTCATCACCAGCCACTCGGTCTACACCTGGGCCAGCGGCCGGATCCCCCTGGCGAACGACCTCCTCGTCCAGGTCCTGCCCTTCGCCATGATCTGGGCCGTCTTCGCGATGATGTACATCATCATGCCGAACACGAAGGTGCCGCCGAAGGCGGCCCTCATCGGCGCCCTCGTCTCCGGCACGGCCTGGGAGCTCCTGTTCCGCCTCTACGTCTCGTTCAACGGCTTCATCCTCGACCGCTACGCGATCTACGGGTCGCTCAGCGTCATCCCCGTCTTCCTGATGTGGATCTACGTCTCGTGGATCCTCGTGCTCTTCGGCGCGGAGGTCGCCTTCGCCGCCCAGCACGTGCGGACCTACCGGCGCGAGGTCGGGGCCGTCGCGCTCTCGAACGCCTTCAAGGAGCGCCTGGCCGTCCACCTGATGATCGAGGTGGCCCGCGACTTCCTCGCGGGCCGCGAGGCCCCCGGCGGCGAGGCCCTGGCGGAGCGGATGAAGGTCCCCGTGCGCGCCTGCCGCGAGGTGCTCCACCACCTCGGGGCCGGGAAGCTCGTCCGCGAGCTGGCCTCGGGGCAGAACCAGACCTACCTGCCCGCGGAGGACCTCGAGCGCATCACCGTGCAGCGGGTGCTCGACGCGATCCGCCTCCACGGCGACGCGCCGCCCTTCGAGGCCCGCCACGAGCGGCTCGAGGCCCTGCTGACGGGCGCCGAGCGCGCGAGCGCCGACCGGCTCGGCCAGGTCTCCATCCGCGACCTCGCCCGGGGCGACAATCCCGTTGGCGACGCGCCCCCCGCGCGCTAACCTCTTCGCGTGCTCAAACTGCTCCGCGGCCTGGCCGACTACCGCCGCCGGGTCCGCCCGGAGATGAAGCCCGTCTTCGAGAAGCTCGCCCTCGGCCAGAAGCCGGACGTCATGCTCATCGCCTGCTCCGACAGCCGCGTCGCCCCCAACGTGTTCGCCTCCACGGACCCCGGCGACGTGTTCGTCATGCGGAACGTGGGCAACATCGTCCCGCCCGCGGGCGCCGGGGGCCGCTCGATGTCCGACGAGAGCGAGGCGGCCGCCGTGGAGTTCGCCCTGCTGGCCCTCGGGGTGCGCCACGTCGTCGTCTGCGGCCACAGCTCCTGCGGGGCCATGGCCCAGCTGGTCGCGGGCCGCCAGCAATCCCCCTCCCCGCACCTCGCGTCGTGGCTGCGCCACGCGGAGCCCGCCCTGGGCGCCGGCGACGCCGACGCCGTGTCGCGGGCGAGCGTGCTGCTCCAGATCGAGCACCTGCGCACCTATCCCGTGATCTCGGCCGCGGAGAAGGCCGGGAAGATCCGGATGCACGCGTGGTGGTTCGACATCCACGAGGCGGAGGTCCAGGCCTGGTTCCCGGAGGAGAAGGCGTTCCGGGTCCTGGACGACGAGCGGATCGCGAAGCTGGCCGAGGGGTTGGACCGCTAGCGCAGGTCGTTCAGCGCCCGCTTCACGTACTCCCGCACCATCTCCTTCCGCCACGAGAGGTGGAAGTCCGTGTTGTCAAGCGGCTTCGCGGGACGGAACGCGGCCTCGGCCGCGGCGGCGATCGTCGCGTCGTCCAGCGGGCGCCCCACGACGGCCTTCTGGGCGTCGACGGCCTCGATCGGGTGGCTGCCCACGGCCCCGAGGATGATCTTCGCCGAGCTCACCGTCGCGCCCTCGAACTTGAGGCAGGCGCCCACGGAGACGACCGGGAAGTCGAAGGCCCCGCGCCGGCGGAGCTTCTGGTACGTCGCCTTCCACCCGTTGACCGCGGGGAGGCGGATCGCCGTCAGCAGCTCGTCCGGCCGCTTCTTCAGGTACTGGATCCCGTCGTCGTTGTAGAGCCCCGCGACCGGCACCTCGCGCTCGCCGTCCTTCGAGACCAGCGTCGCCGTGGCGCCCATCGCGATGAGGACGGGGACGCTGTCCGCGGACTGCACGGCCCAGCAGCGCGGGCTCGACGGCGCGACCCAGCAGATCTTGCCGTCCTTCTTCATGCAGAAGTTGATGCCGCGGCGCCACTCGTAGGTCTGGTTGTAGTAGTTGCAGCGGGTGTCGAGCAGGAGATTCCCGCCGATCGTCCCCATGTTGCGGAGCACCGGCGTCGAGATCGACTCGACGGCGGCCGCGAGGCCGGGGTAGGCCCGGCGGATCCCGCGGTCCCCGCAGACCTCGGTGAGCGTCATCCCCGCGCCGAGCACGAGCCCGGAGGCCGGCGTGCCCCGCTTGCGGCGGAGCTCCTTGAGGTGGGCCAGGGCGACGACGGTCTTCGGCTCGAACTGGCGCCGCTTCATCCCGGGCCAGAGGTCGGTGCCGCCCGCCGCGAACATCCCCGACGGGCCCGCGTCGGCCATCATCGACACGGCCTCGCGCACGTTGCGGGGCCGGAGGTACTCGAAGCGAGGGAGTCGCAGCATCGCTCAGCGCCCCGCCTTCGCGGGCTCGCCCGCCGGCCGGCCCGTGCCGCCCTCCCAGGGCGTGGGGACGCGGATCGGCTCGGGGTAGTCCATCTTGGGCACGCCCGCGGGGCCGACGCGCCCCTCGAGGCCCTTGGCCTTCAGCTTGATCGCCTTGAGCACCTTCTCCGGCGTCACGGGGATCTCGTCCACGCGGACGCCGACGGCGTCGAAGACCGCGTTCGCGACCGCGGGCATGATGGGCAGCAGCGGCCCCTGCCCGACCTCCTTCGCGCCGAAGGGCCCGTTCGGGTCCGGGTCCTCGACGAGGTAGGTCACGACCTCGGGCATCTCCATCGTCGTGGGGCTCTTGTACTCGAGCATCGAGGGCCACTTGTGGACGACGTTCCGGTTGCCCCGGTACGCCATGTCCTCGTAGAGCGCCTCGCCGAGGCCCATGTACACGCTGCCCTCGACCTGGCCCATCACGAGCGTCGGGTTGATCGACCGGCCCACGTCGTGGGCGATCCAGATCGTCGGCACGGTGACGACGCCCGTCGCGGGGTCGACGACGGCCTCCACGACCGCCGCGGAATAGCTGTAGGCCGGCGACGGGCCGACGCCCGCGCCCTTGAACTTGCCGTGCGTGACGGGCGGCGTGTACGAGCCCACCGTGCCGATCGTCCCGAACTTCGCCTCCGCGGCCTGCACGGCTTCCGCGAAGCTCACGCCGGTCGAGGGGTTCTCGACGTCGAAGACCCGGCGGTCGGCGAACGCGAGCCGGACCTCGGGGAGCTTGAGCTTCTCCGCGACGGCTTTCGCGAGCAGCTCGCGGGCGCGCTCGGCGGCCTGGATCGCCGCGTTGCCCATCATCAGCGTGACGCGGCTCGAGTAGCTGCCCAGGTCCACGGGCGTGAGGTCCGTGTCCGCGACGCAGACCCGGATGTCGTACGTGTCGATGCCGAGGATCTCGGCGACGCACATCGGCAGCACGGTGTCGCTGCCCTGGCCGATCTCCGTCTCGCCGCAGAACACGGCCACGCCGCCGGAGCGGTCGAGCTTCAGCTGCACGCCGGTGTGCGGCATGTTGTTCCAGTAGATCGGCAGGCCCGCCCCGCAGAGGTAGCTGCTGCACGCGATGCCGAGCCCGCGGCCGTAGCCGAGCTTCCCGCGCCGCTTCTTCCAGCCGGAGCCGTCGACGACCTTCTTCAGGCACTCGCCGAGGCCGATGGTCCCGACGCGGAGGTAGTTCGCGGTCATCGTGTTCGGCGGGTGGAGGATCGACATCCGCAGCTCGGCGGGGTCGAGCTTCAGGTCGTGGGCGATCTTGTCGAGCTGGACCTCGAGGCCGAAGCGGGGCTGGGGCGTCCCGTGGCCGCGCTTGGGCCCGCAGGGCGGCTTGTTCGTGAAACAGCGCACGCCGTCGAAGCGGTAGCGCGGCACCTTGTAGGTCACGGTCTGCAGCGCGCCGGTGTAGTACGTGCTCGCGACGCCGTAGCTGCCGTAGCCGCCGCCGTCGAGGAAGGTCTTGAAGTGCATCGCCGTGATCGAGCCGTCCTTCTTGACCCCGGTCTTGACCTCCATGAGCACCGGGTGGCGCCCGCGGTGGCAGTAGAAGACCTCCTCGCGCGTCAGGCAGATCTTCACGGGCCGGCCCGTGATCATCGAGAGCTTGCAGACGACGATCTCGTGGTTGAACGGGTCGCTCTTCCCGCCGAAGCCGCCGCCGTTGGGCTGGGCGATGACCCGGATGTGGCTGGCGGGCAGCGGCGCGAGGACCTTCGCCAGCGAGCGGTGCAGGTAGTGCGGCGTCTGGGTCGAGCTCCAGATCGTCAGCTTCCCGTCCGGGTCGAAGTGGGCCAGGGACGCGTGCTGCTCCATCGGGAGGTGCGTGTTCCCCTCGAAGAAGAACGCGTCGGTGCGCACGTGGTCCGCGGAGGCGAAGCCCGCCTCGACGTCCCCGAACTCGAGGTCCACCTTCTTGTGGATGTTCCCCTCGTCGGCGTAGTCGTGGATCTGCGGCGAGGGCGTCGAGACGGCCTTCTCGATGGAGTCGATCGCCTCGAGCGGCTCGTACTCGACGCGGATCAGCCGGAGCGCCTCGTTCGCGGTGTCCTCGTCGAGGGCCGCGACGGCCGCCACGGGGTCGCCGACGAAGCGGACCCGGTCGAGGGCGAGCGCGTGCTCGTCCTGCGAGACCGGCAGGATGCCGAAGGTGACCGGGAGGTCCTGGCCCGTGATCGCGGCCTTGACGCCCGGCAGCGCGAGCGCGGCGGAGACGTCGACCGACTTGATCCGCGCGTGCGGCACCGGCGAGCGGAGCATCCGGCACCAGAGCATCCTCGGCAGGACGAGGTCGTCCGCGAACTTGGTGAGGCCCGTCACCTTGGCCCGACCGTCGATGCGGCGGACCGGGGTGCCGATGACCCTCCGCTTAGCGGCCATAGATGCTCTCCGGCTTCGCCTCGGCCTTCTCGCCGCGCATCCGGGCCGCCGCCAGCTCCACGGCCTCGTAGATCTTCACGTAGCCGGTGCAGCGGCAGAGGTTGCCCGAGAGCGCGCCCCGGATCTCGTCGCGCGTGGGCTTCTTCTTCGCCTCGAGCAGCGCCTCGGCGGTCAGCAGGAAGCCGGGGGTGCAGTAGCCGCACTGCGCGGCGCCCAGGTCGGCGAAGGCCTCCTGGAGCGGGTGCAGGCGCGCCCCGTCCGCCATCCCCTCGACCGTGCGGATCTCCTTGCCCTCGCAGTCCTGGGGCATGAGCAGGCAGGAGAGCACGGGCACGCCGTCCACGAGCACGGTGCAGGTCCCGCACTCCCCCAGCTCGCAGCCGTGCTTCGTGCCGGTCAGGCCGAGGTCCTCGCGGAGCACCTCGAGCAGCGTGCGGTGGGGCTCGTAGGCGACCTCGAGGTCCTCGCCGTTCACGCGAAGGACGCGGTGGATCTTCCGGCGGGTCTTCGCGGCGGCCTTCTTCTTCGCCATCGGGGTGCGCTCCGTGCTGGGGCGGGAGTCTACCCGCCCGAGGGGGGCTTCAGGTACGCCTTCTTGATCCGGTCGCCCCGCTCGATGCGGTCCACGACCTCCAGCCCGCGGACGACGCGCCCGAACGCCGTGTACAGGTGGTTCAGGTGCGGCGTCGGGACGTGCGTGAAGAAGAGCTGGCAGCCGCCGGTGTCCCAGCCCTGCGATCGCGGCATGCCGAGCGTCCCCCGCTCGTACGCGACCTCGTTGATCTCCGCGCGGAGGTGCCAGCCCGCGTCGCCGCTCCCGTTGCCGAGCGGGTCGCCGCCCTGGATGACGAAGTTCGGGACCACGCGATGCCAGGTCAGGCCGTCGTAGAGCCCCTTCTCCACCAGGCCGACGAAGTTCGCCACGTGGTTCGGCGCATCCTTCGCGAAGCACTCGACCTCGAAGTCCCCGCGGTTCGTCTCGATCACGACGACCGGGTTGGCCGCGAAGCGCCGGCCCAGGTACGGAGAGACCGTCGGCGGGACCAGCGGGCTCTCGGGCAGGCCCGCGACCCCGCGGGCCTTCAACACGGCGATGGCCTTCGCCCGCACGGCCGCGCTCAGGTCGTTCGCCGCGATCTGCCGGAGGACCGGGTCGGCCTTCCACGGCACCTGGTTCGCGAGCGAGTCGACGATGCCCTCGCGGACCTCGGAGTAGATGCGCTCCGTGGACGCCGCCCAGCAGTTCGCGAGGTCGTCGACCACGTCCTCCTTGCGCTTGCCGAGCGCCTCGACGGCCGTGGCGCGCTCGGTGATTCCCTTGGCGACGAGGCCGCGCTTGAGGATCTCGAGGGCGGTCCTGCCCTCCGCCGTGGCGAGCGACTCGAGGACGGCGACGCGGACCATCTCGTCCCGGTCGGCGACGGCCATCTCGAGGATGCTGCGCCCGTCGGCGCCGAGCGTGGCGGCCGCGCGGACGCCCGCCTCGCGGATCAGCGCGTGCCGGTTCGCGATCGCGGAGAAGATCTCCGTCCGGTTGCCCTTGGGGTCCAGCTTGACCAGGGCCGCCAGCGCGGCCGAGCGCACCTGGATGGAGTCGTCGTCCCTCCAGAGGGCCTTGAGCAGGTCCTGGCCGCGCTTCGCGTCGGCTCCCAGCGCCTCGGCGGCGGCCGCGCGGACGTGGATCGAGGGATCCTTGAGGAGCTCCTCCTTCACGAGGTCCGCCCGGCCCATGGCGCCGAGGGCGGAGGCCGCGGCGGCCCGCACGGACAGCTCCTCGTCGGACTGCGCGGCGGCGACGGCCGGCCCGTGCTCGGGGTCCTTGATTCGGCCCAGGCCCTGGACGGCGAAGAGGCGGATCCAGGGCGAGCCCGGGTCCGTCACGAGCTTCGGGAGGAAGACGCCCGCGCGCGGATCGACGATGCGGCTGAAGACGTAGGCGACGCGCCAGCGCACCTCGGACTCGGCGTCCGACGCCCCGGCGCGCAGCCCCGCGAACACGTCGGCCGAGAGGTCGGGGAACTTCGCCTGCGGATCGCGCGCCCGGACGGCCTGGCGCCAGCGGAAGGCGGCCATGACGGCCTCGGCGCGGACGGTCATCACGGGGTCCTGGAGGTACTTCACGACGAGCGCGGGGGTGTCCTCGAGCCCGAGCTTGCCCGCGGCCTGGAGGGAGCGAACGCGGACGGTCTCCTCGACGTCGTCCATCGACGGCAGGACGGCGGCGAGCAGCTCCTTCTCGCGGCCCGAGGCGGCGGCCTTGTCGAAGCCGTACTGGCCCGCGGCGAAGATGGCGTTGCGCTTGACCAGCGCGTTCTCGTCGCGGCAGAGGGCGATGACCGCCTCAATGCCCTCGGGCGACAGGATGCGGCCCAGGGCGACGGCGGCCCGGGCGCGGCGGCGGCCGTCGGTCCAGGTCGCCGCCTTCAGGAGGCTGGAGGGATCGCGGGCCTCCTCGGCGGCCGAGATGTCCGGATGCGGATCGACCGCCTGGGCGTCGCGGCCCGGCCCGGGCGTCGGCGCCGGCCCCGGGTCGGAGCTGCAGGCGCCGAGGAGGAGGAGCAGGATCGCGGCCGCCTTGCGCATCGCCCGCGTTATACGGCTCCCCCGAGGGCGATGTCAACGAGCGGGGACGGAGAGGACGAGCTCCGCGGAGCCGGCGGAGCCGTCGCCCGCCTTCAGCGTGAAGCCCTTACCCGCGGCCTGGTAGCGGAAGGGCTGCCCGGTGAGCGGATCGACGGAGCCCGGGCCCGGGGGCAGCGCGGCCGGCGGGGCCTTCGCGAGCGTCGCCGCGAGCACCAGCATCCGGAGCCGGGCCTCGGTCTCCGAAAGCCGCAGCAGCAGGCTGCGGTACGCGGGGATGATGCCCCGGCTGATCGGGTGGTTGGCCTCCACCTCGAGGGCCGCGAGCTGCTCGCGTCCCGCCGCGGACTCGGGCCAGGAGCGGCCGACCAGGTCGAGGGAAGCCTGCGTGATGCGCAGGTAGTGCGCGAAGTCGCGACGTACCAGGGGCCGCGCGAAGAACCAGGCCGCGAATCCCGGCGTGACGCCGTCCGGGGCGGCCCGGCCGTCGAGGAGCTCGGAGAACCAGCGGATGACGAAGGCCCGCTCCATCCGCAGGGCGAGCGCCGCCTGCTCGCGGAGCCCGGGGAGCTCCGCCCGGGCGAGGTCGGCCACGGCCGGGTCGGCGGGCGCCAGCGTGAACGCCGCCTCGACGAGCGAGGTCCGCACGAGGAAGCCGATGAGCGTGCGCTCGCCGTCGAGGCACCGGGCGAGCCGGAGGAGCCGCCCGGCCGCGGCGACGACGCCCGCGGCGTCGCCCCGCGAGGAGGCCGCCGCGCCCTCGAGGCGGAGCAGCCAGCCGAGCCGGTTGATCTCCCCGACGTGCGGCAGCAGGGCCTGGAAGCCGTCCTCGTAGTTCACGGGAAAGAGGCAGCGCGGACGCGCGAAGGCCTCGCCCAGCGCCCGGGCCGCGGGGGCCGCCTGGGACAGCTCCCGGCCCGCCCGCTCCGCGGCGCCCGGCGCGCCGTCCTGGAGCTCCTGGACGAGCGTCGCGTACCGGTCCGGCGCGTCGCCCAGCAACGCGGCCGCCTTGGAGAGCAGCGGGGCCGCGTTCTCCGCGTCGGGGACCGGCGGTGGCCGGAGCTCCGCGAGGAGCAGCGGCTCGCGCCGGGCGCGGAGGCCCTCGAGCTCGGCGTCGACCTTCCGCCCCTCGAGGTGGTTCCACGAGGCGAGGAAGAGCGAGCCGGCGATCAGGAGGACCACGACCGAGAAGGCCGTGATCCGGAACACGCGGCGCAGCATCAGGGGGCTCCCGGGAAGTAGTGGAACGGGAGCAGCCAGCGCTCCGGCAGCGGGCCCGGCTCCGGGGCCGGGACGCGGCGCGGGATCTTCCGGGGGCCCTGCCCCGCCTCGAGCGGGCGCAGGACGTGCGAGGGGCGGTTCGACGCCCAGAGCAGGCCGATGGACAGGAGCAGCAGCGCGGCGAGCGCCGACCAGGTGGGCCCGGTCCAGAGCCGGTCCACCCAGGTCCGCCGCAGTTCCTCCCGGGTCGCGGCGAGGACGCGCTCCTTCAGGGCGGGCGCGGGCTTCACCGGGACGTGGGCGGACAGCGAATCCTCGAAATCCCTCATGGCGCGGACTCCAGTGCCTCTTTCAGTTTTTCCATCGCGTACCGGTACCGGCTCGCCGCGGTGTCCTGGGGGACGCCCAGGACGGCGGCGATCTCGCGGAACTTCAGGCCTTCCCAGATCTTGAGCATGACGACCTCGCGCTGGTCGGCGGGGAGCGAGCCGAGGGCGCGTTCGAGCCGCGCCGTCTCCTCCTCGCCGCCCGGGGGCGCGTCGAACATCGCGGGGGGCTCGGCGGGCTCCGGGAGTTGGGCGCGACGGCGCCGGTCGAGCAGGCGGAGCGCCTCGTTGCGGGCGGCCGCGAAGAGGTAGCCCGTCAGGTCGTCGATGTCGGCGCCCTTCCGCTGGGCCAGCTTCACGAACACCGTCTGCACCGCGTCCTCCGCATCCGCCGCCGAGCGCAGCAGGCCGAGGAGGTAGTGGTAGAGCCGGCCTCCGAAGGTCTCGTAGGTCCGCTCGAGGAACCCCTCCAGCCTCCGCGGCGCGCCCTGCGCCACGGCCGGCGGCTCGACGGGTGGCATGTCCGTCATGCTGGACCCGCCCGGGGCGGTCCTTGTCTGGGAATTCGGGGTTCGCGCAACGCCCTCCAGCATACCAGCCGGGGCGAGGTTGACGGCGGTGGGGTCCGGCGACGATATTGTCGCCGGTGCGGACGGTCATCACGGGCGGCGCGGGTTTCCTCGGGTCCCACCTCGTCGAGGTCTTCCTCGCCGAGGGCCACGAGGTCGTCGCCATCGACAACTTCGTGACGGGCCGCCGGGAGAACCTCGCGGGGCCGCTCGCCAACCCCCGCTTCCGGCTCCTCGAGCACAACATCTCGACCCCGGTGGAGCTGGACGGGCCCGTCGACCACGTCCTCCACTTCGCCTCCCCCGCCAGCCCGGTGGACTACCTCGAGCTTCCCATCCAGACGCTCAAGGTCGGCTCGCTGGGGACGATGCACGCGCTCGGCCTCGCCAAGGCCAAGGGCGCCCGCTTCCTCCTCGCCTCGACGAGCGAGATCTACGGCGACCCGCTGGTCCATCCGCAGAAGGAGGACTACTGGGGCAACGTGAACCCCATCGGCCCGCGCGGCGTCTACGACGAGGCCAAGAGGTTCGCCGAAGCCATGACATTCGCCTACCACCGCTACCACAAGATTCCCATCCGCATC
>CAYXGZ010000051.1:0-24637 GCA_964464755.1 uncultured Planctomycetales bacterium | reverse complement strand
GGCACGGGTGGCACCGGCGGCACCGGCGGCACCGGCACCACCGATCCGGCCGGCGACCCCGACGCCGACACCGCGACGCTCACCACGGCGACCCCCGCCTAGTCGATCGGACACCTCGAGAAACCCGGGCCCTCGGGCCCGGGTTTTTCTTTTCCCGTTCGTAGGTGCCCCCGGGGCGGTCCCATAGAATGCCACCATGCTGCTCCCGATCGGCGACGACAATCCCCGCGAGCGCACCCCCTGGGTGACCTGGGGCCTGGTCGGGCTGAACGCCGTCCTCTTCCTGCTCTGGTGCTTTCCCGACCCCCGCCTGGCCCAGCACGTTCCCATCTACGCCCTGTACCCCGACCGCGCCGATTGGGGCGATCCTTCGTTCCTGAAGACCGTCTTCACCAGCATGTTCATGCACGCCGGCGTCGCCCACCTCGCCGGCAACATGCTCTTCCTCTGGATCTTCGGCGACAACGTCGAGGACAAGCTCGGCCACGTCGCGTACCTCGCCTTCTACCTCCTCTCCGGCGTCGCCGCCGCCCTCGCCCAGGTGCTCACGACCGCGCATCCGGGGCTCCCGATGGTCGGCGCCTCGGGCGCCGTGTCGGGCGTCCTCGGGGCCTACGTCGTCTTCTTCCCCCGGCAGCCGATCCGCCTCTTCTTCCTGCTCTTCGTCTACGTCCGCATCCTCGAGGTCGCCGCGTTCTGGTGGATCGGGTTCTGGTTCCTCCAGCAGTCCCTCTTCGCGTCGCTCGGGGCCGGCGGCGGCGTGGCCTACGCGGCCCACATCGGCGGCTTCCTCGTCGGCGCCGCGGTCGCCCTCCCCTGGAAGTTCCTCCTCGCGCCGGCCCGCTTCGGGGTCGGGGGCGACGTGAAGTCCGTGCCCCTGGAGTTCCTCCGCGCCTCGCGGCCGCGGCGGCTCGCGAGCGCCGTCGAGCTGGCCGCGCCCGCCTCGGGGCCCGGCATCGAGTTCCTTCCCGACTCGCCGGCGGAACGCTACCGCCTGCTCCGCCTCAGCCCCGATCTCTCGGGCCTGAAGGCCGTCGGCCGGATCGTGAACGCGGCCACCGGCGAGGACTCCGGGGACGTGCAGGACCGGCTCCACCGCACGCGCGGCGTGATCGCCCGCGGCCTCGATCGCGCGGCCGCCGACGGCCTCCGCTGGCGCCTGCACAAGGAGGGCATCGAATCGCTCGTCGCCCCGGACCGCGTCCCGCCGCCCCCCGTGCTCGCGGATCGGCTGACCTGGACCCGGGACGGGTTCACGATCGGCGTCGACGGCCGCCTCCTCGCCTTCCGCTGGTCCGCCCCCTACCTCTTCCTCGGCGCCGCGATCCAGGGCCTCCCCATCCTCGACATCCACGCCCCGCCGGGCCACGTGGTCCGCGTCACGCAGCGCACGCGCTTCGAGGGACCCTCGGGCCTGTCCGCGTCCCTCGGCCAGTTCGCGGCCGCGGTCATCGCCAACCGCCACGGCGCGATCCTCAACGAGGGCGTCCGCGTCCTCGCGCACCACGGCGTCTGGGGCTGGCTCAACTTCGCGAGCGACGACGACTACGCCGACTACGCGGCCTGGTCCCGGCACCTCGTCACCTCCCGGCGGACGCAGTTCCGCGCCTGACATGAAACGCCCGCTCCGCTGGACCCTGAGGCTCCTCGTGCTCGGCCTGCTCGCGGCCGGCGCGCTCGACCTGCAGCGGCCCGTCGCGGGCTCCGCGCTCCGCGTCCACGTCATCGACGCGTCCGGTTCCGTGGCGGTCCGGGGTCGCCAGGACTCCTTCGACGCCGCGGACGCCGCGCGCCTCGTCGAGTCGGCGATCGCGAGGGGCGGACGCTCCGCGGTGATCGCCGCCGGCGCCCGGCCCGTGCTCACCCTGCCCCCCGGCGCGGCCCCCGGCCCGCGCGACCTCCTCGCGGGCGCGGATCCCTCCGGCTCCGACCTGGCCGCGGCGCTGGACCTCGCCGGCCCGCTGGCCGAGGGCGGGGACGTCGTGCTCTACTCCGACGGCCGCTCCTGGGGCGGCGACCTCGAGACCGCGCTGGTCCGGCTCCGCGCCCCGGTCCACGTGTTCCCCCTCGGTCCGTACGAGCCCGTCGAGGCCCGCCTCGCGGCCGTCGAGGCTCCCGCGACGGTGCCGCCGGGGGCGCGCTGGTCGATCCGCGTCACCGTGAGGGCGACCGCCCCCTGGAACGGGGCGCTCGAGTGCGGCGCCCTTCCGCCCGTGCCGCTCGCGTTCGAGCGGGCCGGCGACCGCGACGTCGTTCTCGACGGGCCCGCGCTCGGGGCCGCCCCGCTGCTTCTCGAGATCCGGCTCCGTCCGACGACGCCCGACGCCTGCCCGCGCAACGACTCCGTGAAGCTCGTCGTCCGGCCCGAGGACCGGAGGCCCGTGATCCACGTCGCGGGACCCCCGGGCGCCGCCGCCCGGCTCTTCCCCGCGGAGCGCTACGTCGTGCGCGGCTCCCCCGGGCTCGATTACGCGCCCGACGTCGACGTCGTGGTGATCGAGGGCCTGGCCGCGAGATCCGCCGGGCCCGAGGCCCTCGAGCGCCTCGCCCGGGACGTGAAGGACGGGGGGCTCCGGCTCCTGATTCTCGGCGGCTCCTCCGGCTTCGCGCTCGGCGGCTGGGCGGGCGGCCCGCTGGAATCCGTCTCGCCCTTCTGGGCCTTCCCGGACGAGCGTTCCGCGGTCTGCTTCCTCCTCGACCGCTCGGGTTCGATGGAAGCCCCGCCCCCGGGACTGGAGGCGCGCAAGCTCGACCTCGCGGCGTCCGCCCTGCTCCGCGCCGCGTCGCTCTCCCATCCCGACGACGACAACGCGCTCGTCGCGTTCGCCTCCCGGGACCAGGTCCTCGCGCCGCTCCAGCGCGGGACGGCCCACCTCGCCGCGGCCCTGAAGGGGCTGCGCCCCGAGGGATCCACGGTCCTCGCGGAGGCGCTGCGGGCCGGGCTCGCCCAGGTCCGCGCCTCGACCGCCGGGCGGCGGCGCCTCGTGCTCGTCACCGACGGCGAGTCCGTCGAGGAGCCCGACGTGCTCCGCCAGGCCGCCTCCGCCCTGAAGGCCGAGCGGGTCGGGCTCGTGATCGTCCGGCTCGGCGCCGCGACGACTCCCGCGCTCAAGGCGCTCCTCGAGACCGCCGACGGCGTGGAAGTTCCCGCGACCGACTACGCGCAGCTGGACCGGGCGCTGGCGGAGGCGCTGGCCCGGAGCCGGGACCTGGCCCGCGTGCCCGCGGCGGATCCGACGTCCTCCGGGCCGCTGCTCGAAGGACTCGCCCTGGCCCCGGGGCCGGCCCGGATGAACCGCGTGTCGCTGCGCCCCGCGGCCGCGGCCTGCGCCTGGGCCGACGGGATGCCGCTCGCGGCCACGCTCGAGGCCGGCCGGGGCCGCTCGGCGGCGATCGCGACGTCCTTCGAGGAGGGCTGGGCCTGGCCGGCGGCGGCCGACGTCGCCCGCCGGCTCGTGGATCGCCTGCTCGAGGGACCCGGGCGGGACGGCGCGCGGGCCGCCTTGTCGTTCGAAGGGCTCGAGGTCGTCGCCCGGGTCAGCCTGGCCGCCGGGGCGCGGCCGGATTCGATCGAGGCGGTGCTCCAGGCCGGCGACGATCCGCCGCGGGCGATCACGCTGGTGCGCCGGGGCGCCGATCTCTACGAGGGGCGGGCCCCCGCGCCGGAGGGCTCGGTCGTGCTCCGCCTCGGGGGCCGGACCGCGGCCGTCGCCGTGCGCCCCCACTCGCCGGAATGGGAGCAGTTCGGACCGGACCTGGAGGCGTTGCGGCGGATCGCGGAGCGCACCGGGGGCCGGATCGCCACGTCCCCGGCGGAGCTCGCGGCGATCCCGACTCGCGGCCCGGAGGGCCGGCGCTCGCTGCGGCCCTGGTGCTTCGGGCTGGCGCTGTTGTTTTTCCTCGCCGAGATCGCGGCGGCCACCTTCCTGAAGCGCTGATCGCGACGGTATACTGCCTACGTACTCCGGGAGGTCGCCATGGAAGGCAAGAAGTTCTGGATCACGATCTTCGCGTGCATCCTGCTCCTCGCGAGCCCGTTCATCCTCTTCAGCTCGCCCTCGATGCGCTGCTACTTCTCGCAGATCGACAAGAACCCCAAGTCGCCGGACTCCCGGAAGTGGCACCTCCGCCTCGCCGGGATCTACTTCCACACGATGCGCTACAAGGAGGCGGCGACCGCCTACCGCAGCTTCACGAACCGCTACCCGACCGATCCCGAGCGGCCGCTCTCGCTGGAGCGCGAGGGGATCGCCCTCCACGACGAGGGGATGAAGGCCGAGGCGATCCCGGTCTGGAAGCAGCTGGCCCGCGAGTACCCCGACGACCCGCGCGGGATCAACGCCGTGCAGTGGCTCCGCTCGCAGTACAACGTCTGGGACATCGACCAGTAGCATGGCGGTCTTCAAGGCCTACGACATCCGGGGCCGGTACCCGACCGAGATCGACGACCGCCTCGCGGAGCGCGTCGGGTACTGGACCGTCAAGCTCCTGTCCGCGAAGACGATCGCGGTCGGCCGCGACGTCCGCCTCGCCGCCCCCGCCGTGTCCGCCGCGACGATCCGGGGCGCCGCCGCCGCGGGGGCCCGCGTCACGGACCTCGGCCAGGTGACGACGCCGATGTCCTACTTCGCCGTCGGCTCGCTGAAGCTCGACGGCGGCATCATGGTCACCGCGTCCCACAATCCCCCGCCCGACATCGGCTTCAAGATCTGCCGGGCGGGCGCCGCGCCGGTCGGCGAGCAGACCGGCCTCAAGGAGCTCGAGGCCCTGTGCCGCCAGGACCCCGGTCCGGCTTCCGGAGCGCCGGTCGTCGCCACGGCGGACATCCGCCAGGCCTACCGCGAGCACCTGCGCCGGGCCATCGGGAAGATCCGGCCCCTGAAGATCGTGGTCGACACGGCCAACGGCGCCGTCGGGCCGCACTTCGACGCGCTCTTCGACGGGCTCCCGCTCCAGGTCGAGCGGCTCTACTTCGAGGCCGACGGCCGCTTCCCCAACCACGAGCCCAACCCGCTCAAGGACGAGAACATCCGGGACTGCTCGCGCCGCGTCGTCGAGACCAAGGCCGACCTCGGGGTGTGCTTCGACGGCGACGGCGACCGCTGCATGTTCCTCGACGCCGACGGGCGGCGCATCGGCAGCGACCTCGTCACGGTGCTGCTCGCCAAGCGCGAGCTGCAGCGGCACCCGGGCGCGGCCATCGTGTACGACCTGCGGTCGAGCCGCGTTGTCCGCGAGGAGATCCTCAAGGCGGGCGGCGTGCCCCACCGCGAGCGGGTCGGCCACGCCTTCATCAAGCAGACCATGCGGAAGCACGACGCCGTCCTCGGCGGCGAGCTCTCCGGGCACTACTACTTCCGCGAGCACTACTTCGCGGACTCCGGCCTGCTGGCGTTCGCGAAGCTCGTGGATCTCCTCGGGACCCAGGACCGCCCGATCGGCGAGCTGCTGGCGCCCTACCGCCGCTACCACGCGACGGGCGAGCTGAATTTCCACGTCGAGGACAAGGCCGGAGCGATGGAGGGCGTGGTGAAGGCGCTCGCGGGGGGCAAGTCCGACCGGCTCGACGGCGTGACGGTCGAGTTCGCGGACTGGTGGCTGAACCTGCGGCCCTCGAACACCGAGCCCCTCCTCCGGCTGAACCTCGAGGCGGCCTCCGCCCCGCTGCTCGACGAGCGGCGCCGGGAGGTGGTCGGCCTGCTCTCGGCCTTCGGCGCCGTCGCCGAGTAGTCGCTTTTCTCCAGACAAATCCCCCCGGCTCCCGGTCTCCCCGGCATATGGATTCATTCATCCCTTCATTCCAGGAGGTCGGTATGCGCGACAGGAAGGTCGGGGGCTTCACGCTGGTCGAGCTGCTGGTCGTGATCGTGATCATCGGGATCCTGGCGTCGCTGCTGCTGCCGGCGGTCGTCCAGGCGCTGCACCGGGCGAGGGTGGCCTCGTGCATGAACAACCTGAAGCAGCTGCACGGGCTCCAGCTGGTCTACCTCGCGGGCCACGGCAAGGGCCGGCACCTGCCCTCGGCGACCGGGGGCGAGTTCTGGCTCGCGCTGACGAAGACGCCGAAGCCGCTGGTCGAGAACCCCGAGCTCTTCCACTGCCCCTGCTCGGGCGATCCGGCGGAGGCCGGGAAGACGACCTACCGCGGCCCGGGCCGCTCGGCGAACAAGCTGGACGCGCGGGACCCGCTGGGCGCGGACCGGGAGGAGAACCACGGCCGGGGCGAGGGGGGCCTCGTCATCCTGAAGGCGGGCGACGTCGTGGAGTGCCGCGAGGACGAGGCGCTCTGGATCGAGTGCCGCTCGGCCCTGCAGGATTAGCAGACAAAAGCCGCCGCCGCGGAGTCCTATCATTGACCCCCCGAGGCGGGGGGCCTAAAATCGGGTCCGTGGCGGCGGCTCTTCCCCGCGTGGTACGGGGACGCCGCCCGGGGGAATCATCATATTTCATCCCCGTCCGGACCGAGCCTTGGAGGTGCACATGCGGAAGTCGAAGAACGGGTTCACGCTGGTCGAGCTGCTGGTCGTCATCGTCATCATCGGGATCCTGGCGTCGTTGCTGCTGCCCGCGGTCGCCCGCGCGCTGAAGCAGGCGAAGAAGACGAACTGCGCCGCCAACATCCGGTCGCTGTGGCAGTCCATGTACAACTACATGAACCAGTACGGCGGCTCGAACAAGCTGATGCCGGTCGAGACCGGCGGGAACTTCTGGCTGAAGCTGACGCGGACGCCGAAGGCCCTGGTCGACAAGATGGAGATCTACTTCTGCCCGGTGGCCGGCAACGAGCCCGCGCCGGACGTGACGGACTTCCGCGGCCCGAGCGGCAACGTCAACAAGTTCGACGAGAAGGACCCCGTCGGCGCCGACAAGAACCAGCCCGAGAACAACCACGGCGCGAACGAAGGCGGCAACGTCCTGCTGAAGCTCGGCTCCGTCCAGGAGTACCAGGAGTCCGACCCGGTCTGGATCGAGGCCAACTCGAAGACCGCGAACTAGGATCCGTCGATTCCACGCCCCCGGCGCCCCGCGCCGGGGGCGTTTCCGTTTCCGGAGCCCGCCATGCCGTCCGGCATCATCGCCTCCATCCTCAGGGTGGCCGTCCTGGTCCTCCTGGTGGTCGCGGCCATCGCCCTCGCCATCGCGCTCTGGCCTCGCGGCCGGGACTACTCGACCCTGGCCCGGTGCCGCGCCCAGCTCCGCTCCCTGTGGCAGCTCCAGTCCATCAACCGGGACACCTACGGCGGTCCCTCGCGACTCTTCCCCCGGGAGACCGGCAGCCGATTCTGGCTGGTCCTGGCCCGGACCCCGAAACCCCTGGTCGACCGGATCGAGATCTACTTCTGCCCGCTGGCGGGGAACGAACCGGTTCCGGACCGGACCGATTACCGGGGCCCGGCCCGGGACGTCAATGGCTGCGCGGACGGCGACCCCGTCGGCGCCGACCGGAACCGCCCCGAGAACAACCACGGACCGGGCGAGGGCGGCAGCGTCCTGCTGAAGTCGGGCTCCATCCAGGCCTACGAGGAGTCCGACCCGGTCTGGATCGATGCCGATTCGAAGACTGGCGAGTAGCGGCGCGATTCCGCTTCAAATTTCATCCGATTCCCTACGGACACCCGGTATCCTGTATCCGCGATGGCCATCCCCGACCGCGGGCTGATCCCGCTCCAGAAGAAGAAGAAGCCCGCCCCGCCCCCGCCGCAAGGCAAGGGCAAGGGAAAGGGCAAGGGCCCGAAGAAGAAGCGCAGCGGCTGGGTGCTCCTCGGCATGGTCGGAGGGGGCGTCGCCGTCGCGGTCGCCGCCGCCTCCCTTTTCACCGTGGTCAGCCAGGCCGCGCAGGTCCGGGAGCGGCGCACCCAGTGCGGGAACAACCTCCGCATCCTCTGGCAGTCGATGGACGTCTACCGCACCGTCTACGGCGGCCAGAACCGCCAGCTGCCCTCCGAGACCCGCGGGCACTTCTGGCTGAAGCTCACCCGCACCCCGCAGCCCATGCTCCAGGACCCCAACGTGCTGTTCTGCCCCGTCGCCGAGAGCCTCGTCTCGGTCGGGAAGACGGATTACCGGGGCCCGCTCCGCGACGCCAACACGCTCGAACCCGGCGACCTTCTCGGCGCCGACCAGGACCGCCCCAGGAACAACCACGGCCCCGGCCAGGGCGGCAACGTCGTGCTCCACAACGGCCAGGTCGCGCACTACCGCGAGACCGACCCCCAGTGGGTCCGGGCCGGCGAGTTCACGGGACCCTGACGCCCGATGCGACGCGGTTTCACGCTGATCGAACTCCTCGTCGCGATCCTCGTCGTGGGCATCGCGGGGGCCCTCCTCCTGCCCGCCTGGGTCCGCTCGATCCGCAACGACAAGATCGCCCGCTGCCTCTCGAACTTCCAGGCCCTCGGCAAGGCCGTCGAGGCGCACCGCGCGAAGCACGGGTCGGGCCCCGCCTCCACGGGCGCCGCGTTCTGGAGCGACCTGCTCCCGGGGGCCTCCTGCCCCTTCGGCGCCCCCTACCGCGGTCCCGCGAAGGCGATCGAGCCGCTCGCGGGCCAGGTCCCGATCGCCGCCGACGCGGTGGACGGGCACGGCCGCGGGGCCGGGGGCTGCGTCCTGCTCCGCGACGGGTCCTGCGGCGTCGCCCGCCCCCGGGACTCCGCCTGGACGCTGGCCGCCGAGATGACCCGGCCCTGAGGAGGATTGCCTCCACCCGGGACCGGCGGTATATTGATCCGCCCATGCAGCGCCAACTCTGCACCGCCAAGATCGCCGGCGCGACCGTGACCAAGTCCGAGCTCCGCTACACGGGGAGCTGCGGCGTGGACACCGCGATCCTCGAGGCCGCGGGCCTGCTCCCCTGGGAGAAGGTCCTCATCGCCAACGTGAACACGGGCGCCCGCCTCGAGACCTACCTCATCCCCGAGAAGGCCGGCAGCGGCATCGTCGGCATCTACGGCAGCGCCGCCCGCCACGCCCACGTCGGAGACGAGGTCATCATCATGGGCTTCGGGATCCTCGACGACGCCGAGGCCCGCGCCTTCAAGGGCCCGAAGGTCGTCAAGCTCAAGCCCGGCAACAAGCTCGCCTGAACCGGGCCGGACCGGCCCGTCTGGATGCCATGAGGACCGCCGCCCCCCTCCTCCTCGCCCTCCTCGCCGCCTGCGCCCCCGCGGGACCGCGACCGGACGGCCCCGGGCCGACGCGCGCCTCCCTCGAGGTCGTCTGCGCCCTCGACGTGATGTCCCCCGACCCCATCGAGGGCGAGATCGGCCTCTTCGTCATCCAGCTCCGCAACGCGTCGAAGGACCGCGTCGTCGTCCTCAAGGACGTCGCCGGGCCCGACGGCGCGCCCGTCATCTCCTGGTCGGCCGCGTCCCAGCGCGCGCTGCGCTACGACGCAGCGAAGGACGAGTACGTGCCCGCCGCCGACCCGAAGCCGGGGCCCGTCGAGCCCCTCAACGTCGGCGTCCTCCTGCCCGGGGAGACGATCCAGTTCCGCCCCCGGATCCGCTTCATCGGCTTCCCCAAGCGCTTCGCCGTCCGGCACTTCGACTACTCCCGCGAGGAGGCCGCGCAGAACCTCTACTGGGAGCAGCGCGAGGCCGGCGGCCGCGTGCGCTACCGCCGGATCTCCGCCGTCGACGTCGAGGAGAAGCTGCTCTCCTCGAGGAGCGTCGAGGGGACGCACCGCAGCGTCGTCTTCCCGCACGGCGACTCGATCCTCGAGCAGCCCCGCTCCGCGGACCTGCGCCTCGACCAGGACGTGCGGCCCCGCGCCTTCCGCCTCGCCGACGCGGCCGCGAAGGCGAAGGTGGACCCGGCCGCGGTGACCGAGGCGACCTGGAGCACGTACCTCGAGGGCTGGGCCCTGCGCACGGCCGCGGGGTCGTGGCTGGCGACGCCCCGGGGCGCGGTCCCGCTCCCGCCCATCTCGAGCCTCGAGGCCTTCTTCCAGCACCTCGACCTCATCGAGCCCGGCGTGGCGCTGCAGGTCGAGTTCCTCGGCTTCAGCGACGCGCGCTTCCCCGAGGTCCGCATCGTGCTCCAGCACGACGTGGGCGGGACGCGGCGGATCGGCTTCATCCCGCGCGAGGGGGCGCTGGCCTTCCTCGCGAAGGTGCGCGCGGAGGACGGCGAGATCGACCTCCGGGCCTCGCCCGGCCGGACCTCCGTCCGCGTCCGCCGCCGCTCCTACCAGCTCGCCGAGGCCCTCGCCCGCGTCGGGGTGGCCCGCGCCGCCGTCGTCGAGGCCCACTACAGCACGTGGCTCGGCGGGTGGGCGCTGCGCACGGAGAAGGAGTCCTGGTTCGCCGGCTCGGCGGAGCTGGTGAAGCTGCCGCCGATCACGCGCTTCGGCCTCTTCTTCCAGTCGCTCGACGTCCTCGATCCGGCCCGCCCGGTGGAGCTCGACTACTCGGTGGCGGCCCGCGCCGCGCTCCCGCCCGAGGGCCCGGCCACGCGGGAGCGGCTGCCCGCCCTGCTGGGGCGGATCCGGGAGCGGGGCTTCACGGTCGAGGTGAGGCTGGAGTCCGAGCGGATGCGGGCCCTGGTCCGCTAGATCGAGGCGCCGCCGAGCTTGACGAGGTCCTCGATCTCGATCGCCTCGCGCTGGATGAACCCCTCGCCGTAGGTCTTCCCGATCATCAGGCCGTAGGTGCGGGCCCGGCTGCGGACCCACTCGCTGACCTGCTCGCGCGGGGACGGCTTCGCGGGGTCCTCGGACTTCTCCGGGAACTGCGAGGCGTGGGCGGCGATGGACTTCAGCTTGGTCGCCATGAACTCCGTGACGTCCACGATGAACGTGGGCGGCTGGGGCGAGTAGTGCATGTGGGACCAGAAGATCTTGCGGGGCCGGTGCGTGCGGCCCGGCTCGTGGCGGCCGTCGGGGAACTTCGCCAGGCCCGCGTAGTAGCAGGCGTCGAAGACGATGCGCGGGACCGCCGCGTGGTCGGGGTGCCGCTGCTCCAGCGCGGGGAGGATCACGACCGCCGGCCGGTGCCGGCGCAGGACCTCGACGACGCGGAGCTGCTGCTCGCGGACGTTGAAGAGCCCCGAGTCCGGGAGCTCGCAGGTGACCCGGGCCTTGAGGCCGAGGATGCGGGCCGCCTCCTCGAGCTCGGCCTTGCGGCCGTCCGTCGTGCCCCGGGTGCCCATCTCGCCGCGGGTGAGCTCGCAGCAGCCGACGGCGTGGCCCTGGGAGGCGAGGCGGGCGAGCGTGCCGCCGACGGTGATCTCGTTGTCGTCGGGATGCGCGTGGAAGGCGAGGACGTCGAGGTTCATGGCGGGCGGGAGGAGCGCTACTTCTTCTCGTCCGTCGGGGGCTTGGCGTCCGGCTTGGGCTCCTCGCCGCCCTCCTTCATGCCCTTCTTGAACTCCCCGATGCCCTGGCCGAGGCCCTTCATGAGGGCGGGGATCTTCGTGGAGCCGAAGAGCAGGAGGACGATCACGAGGATGACGAGGAGCTCGGGCATCCCGATGCCGATCGCGAGCAGCGTGACGGGGTCCATGATCACCTGGCCTTCTTCGAGAGGGTCAGCACGTTGCCGCCCCGGGGATGGTTGCGGAGCTCGAAACGGTCGACGGCGGACCGGACGGACGCGAAGGGGTCGCCCGCGGCGGGCGTGATGGACGTCCCGGTGTCGGCGAAGCGGAGCTCGATCTCGGTGCCCGGGTTGAGCAGCATGACGTGGTAGACCTGGCCGTCGGCGTCGGCGTACGCGTGCTTGCGGAGGGCGCGCACGGTGTCGCGGACGGCGCCCTCGAGCTGGGGGATCGCGCCGTCGGTGAAGCCGGTGCGCCGCGCGAGGAGGCGCACGAAGTTCAGCAGGCCGTCCGTCGCGTCGTCGCTGAAGTTGAGGCTGAGCTGGATCGGGGCGGCGCCGCGCTTGGGCAGGAAGGTCGCGCGCCCGTCGCCGAGGTAGTTGAAGAGGGCCAGGCAGCGCGGGCACTTGTAGGTGGACGGCTCCCGGACCAGGATCGGGGCCCGGCAGGCCTGGCAGTCGATCGTCGTGTCGGCCGCGGGGACCGTCGCGTGGGTCGGGCTCGGGGCCGGGGCCGGCGCGGTCGGGGCGTGCACGGGGGCCTGGGGCGGGACCGGCGCCTGGGGGCGCGGAGCCTCGTGGACCGGCACCGTCGGGGCCTTGGACGCCGGGACCGGATCCTTCGCGGCCTTCATCACGGCCGTCTGGTCGTTCGCGCTGGCGACGGGCTCGTTGGTGAAGTGCTTCAGCGCCTCGTCGCGCGTCGGGTAGATCTTGAAGAAGGCGTTGAGGCCCAGCATGTCGAAGACGACCTTGACCTTCGGCTGGACCTTGACGAGCGTGATGCCGCCCTTGCCGCCGCTGACGGAGTCCGAGAGGTTGATCAGGTAGCCCAGGCCGGTGGAGTTGACGTACTTGACGTTCTCCATGTCCAGGATGAAGCGGTTCAGGCCCCGCTCCTTGACGGAATTGAGCTGGGTCTGGAACTGGATGACGGTCTTGGCGTCGATGGAGCCGTTGAGCACCACCAGCGCCGTGGACGCGACGCCCTTCACTTCCTGGACGGCGATCGTGAGGTCGGGCACCCCCGGACACCCCCAAAAAAATGTGCCGGGCGATAATATCAGCCGCCCCGGACCCCGGTCAACGGTGAACCTCGGGCCCGGCCGCCCGTTTCACGGACGGGTACCGAGCCGACGTCAACCCCGCGGGCGGCCCGCCTTCGGCGGCGACCCGGGGGAATCGAGGAGGTCGAACTCCTAGATGTCCGAGGCCTTCACCGTCTGGCGCTTGTTCGCCTTGGCGCGGTCCGCCGCGGCCTTCACCAGGCCCTCGACGGCCTTGCTGAGCTTCTCGACGGCGTCGCCGGAGAGGCGCAGCTTATGCTTCTTCACCAGCTCCTTGATCTTCGACTGGACGACCAGGATCTCGGCCATGGGACCTCCCTTGGGTTGCGTTCCGGCGTCGAATCTAGCCCCGCCGACCCGGGCCCGTCAAGCAGATGAGCCGTCTCCGCGGGAGGGAGGAAGGCTATACTGATGCCCGTGGAAACCGCCGCCCCGCCGCGCCCCGTCGAGCAGGCGGACCTCGCCCACGCGGACGCGCTGCGGCGCTCCGTCGAGTCCGTCATCGTCGGCAAATCGGAGACCGTCAAGCTCGCCGTCGCCTGCCTCCTCGCCCGCGGCCACGTCCTCCTCGAGGACATCCCCGGCGTCGGCAAGACCTCGCTCTCGAGGGCGATCGCGCGCTCCATCTCCTGCACCTTCAAGCGGCTCCAGTTCACGCCCGACCTCCTGCCCGGCGACGTGACGGGCGTCGGCGTCCTCGACCCCGAGCGCCGGGACTTCGTCTTCAAGCCCGGCCCCGTCTTCGCCAACGTCCTGCTCGCCGACGAGATCAACCGGGCCACGCCCCGCACCCAGTCCGCGCTCCTCGAGGCGATGAACGAGTCGCAGGTGAGCGTCGACGGCGTCACGCGCCCCCTGCCCTCGCCGTTCTTCGTGATCGCGACGCAGAACCCCTTCGAGTTCACGGGGACCTACCCGCTGCCCGAGTCCCAGCTCGACCGCTTCCTCATGGTCCTGCGCATGGGCTACCCGACCCCCGAGGAGGAGCGGCAGATCCTCTCCTCGCGGCGCCACGGCGACCCGGTCGACCGCCTGAGCCCCGCGGTCTCGGGCGACCAGGTCCGCCGCCTCCAGGAGCTGGTCCCCTCGGTGCGGCTCGCGGATCCCGTCACCGCCTACATCGTCGACCTCGTCGGCCGCACCCGGACCGAGAAGTCCTTCGTGGCGGGCGTCAGCCCCCGCGGCTCGCTGCACCTGGCCCGGGCCGCGCAGGCCCACGCGCTGCTGGCGGGCCGGGACCACGTCACGCCGGACGACGTGAAGGCCGTCGCCATCCCCGTGATGGCCCACCGCATCCTCGAGCGCCGGGCCCGCGCCGCCGCCGAGGGCCGGGGCTCCGTGCTCGAGACCCTCTCGAAGATCCTCCAGCAGGCCCCGGTGCCGGCCTGATGGAGGCCGCGCCGGCCCCGGTCGTCCGCTCCCGCCGGTTCCGCCTCCACGTTCGGGGGTTCGTCTTCGCGGGGCTCACCGTCGCCATCGGGATCGCGGGCGTCGCGCGCGGCAACAACCACTTCTTCGCGATCTTCTCCGCCCTCGCCGCCATCCTCGGGACGGCGATCGTGCTCACGCGGCTCTCGACGCGGGGCCTCGAGTTCCGGCGCGAGATGCCGGAGCTCGCCGAGGCGCACCGGCCCTTCGAGATCCGCCTCCACGTCCGCAACCGCCGGCGCCTGCTGCCGATCCTCGCCCTGCGCGTCGAGGACCGCATGGCCCACGACGGGCGGCCCGCGTCCGTCCAGCCCCCGCCCCTGCTCCTGCCCCGGATCCCCGCCGGCGGCCGGGCCCGGGCCGCGATCCCCGTCACCGCCTTCCAGCGCGGCCGCGCCGCGTTCGGGCCCCTCCTCGTGACGGCCGAGTTCCCCCCCGGGCTCTGCTCCGTCGAGATGGTCGTCGACCTCCCCGGCTCGGTGCTCGTCCTCCCCCGCGACGCGGTCCTCTCGCGCCGGGTCTCCGAGCCCCTGCTGTCCGGGACCCCGAGGGTGGCCGCGACGCTCGCCGCCCCCGCGGCGGGCGCCGAGGACTTCGCCGGGGTCCGCGAGTTCCGCGAGGGCGACAACCCGCGCTGGATCCACTGGAAGCTCTCGGGCCGCGTCCCGGGCCGGCACTACCTCCGCGAGTTCGAGGCCCCCCGCGCCCGGGAGGCCTGGATCCTCATGGACACCTGCATCCCCGTCCCCACCGACCTCAAGCGGCGCTCCCGGCTGGAGCGGGCCGCCTCCTTCGCCGCCGCCCTCGCGGAGGCGCTCCTCGAGCGGCGCTACGTCGTCCGCTTCCGCGCGGCCGTGCCCGAGCCCGCCGAGATCGTCCTCGAGCCGGGGTCGGGCTCGGTCGCGACGCTGCGCGCCGCGCTGGCGCTCATGAAGCCGACGAGGACCCTGCGCGTCGAGTCGCTCCTGCACGGCGACGGCCCGCCGGAGGACGCCGCGGTCTTCGTGCTCCCGCTGGACGAGGGCGAGGAGTCCCCGGCCGGCCGCTTCGTCCGCATCCCGGCCTCGGAGCTGCGCCGCTACATGTACTACACGGCGTGACATGGCGAACCTCGAAGCGACCCCGGTCTCGAGGGACGTCCCGGTCCGCCTCGCGCTCGCGCTGGCCGTGCTGCTGGGCTGGCTGGCGACCTCGCCCGCCGAGCCGCACCGGACCGGCCTGACGGCCGTGTTCCTCGCGGCCGCCGCGTGGACCCTCGCCCTCGAGCGCCGCTTCCCCCGGATGCTCCTGCCGCCCGCCGCGAAGATCGTCCTCATCCTCGGCGGTTCGCTGGTGCTCGTCGCCCTGCTCGGAGCCCGGGTGGCCCGCACGCCCGAGGCCTTCGGCGTCGTGCTCTCCCGCTTCCTGTTCTGGAACGCGCTGGTCTTCCTGCTCTCGAGGGCGAAGACCGAGTACGACCTCTGGACCGTCGCGATCCTCGACCTGTCGCTCTTCATGATCTCGGCGGCGTTCGTAAAGCCGCCCGGGTTCCTGGCCCTGTTCCTCGGATCGACGCTCCTGCTGCTGTACGCCTTCCACCGGGCGGCCCTGCTCCGCTGCGGCCCCGCGGGCGAGCGCGCCGGGGCCTGGCGCGGGACGGCCCTCCAGGCGGTGCTGGTCCTCGAGGTCGCCGTCGTGGTCTTCGTCGCGTTCCCCCGGGGGCTCTTCGCGCCCGGCGGGACGACGGGTGCGCCGGGGGCCGGCCAGCCCGAGCTCCCGCCGGAGGACGGCGGGGGCCCGCGCCCCGCGACGACGGGTTTCGGCGGCCGCCTCGACCGCCTCGACCTCCGCGGCATGCAGCGGCTGCTCCTCGACAAGGCGCCCGTCCTCGAGGTCGAGGCCTGGGGCACGGGCGCCCGGCCCTTCTTCCGGAGCGACCGGCCGCTCTACCTCCGCGGCATGATCCTCGACACCTACGCGGCCGGCGAGTGGAGCACCGCGCCCTCGTTCCGGGAGGTCGCCGATGGGGACGACGGCGAGGAGGACGGCTGGATCCGCCTCGGCGAGCGGCCCGACCCCTGGGGCTCCGTGCACCAGCGGATCCGCCTGATCTCGGCGCTGCCGGGGATGATCCCCGCGGTGGCCGAGCCCGCCCGGATCTCCCAGCCCCGGCTGCGCGTGGACCGCCGCGGAGTGCTGCAGCCCTTCGCGGGGGGCGGCCAGCCGGACTCGGTCTACGAGATCGTCTCCTCCTACGTCCCGCCCGAGCTGCCCGAGATCCTGCCCTCCACCGCCGGGCCCGCCGACGTCCCGCCGGTCTACCTGCAGTACCCCGACGCGCTCGGCGAGCTCCGCATCCTGGCCCGCGAGGCCACGGGCGGAGCGGAGTCGGCGGTCGCCCGGGCCGCGGCGATCCGGGCCTGGCTCGCCGACCCGGCGCGCTTCCGCTACAGCCTGGCGCCGCTGGAGGCGAGGGGCTCGGATCCCGTGCTGCACTTCCTCAAGAACCGGCGCTCCGGATCCTGCATGCACTTCGCGGGGGCGATGGTCCTGCTCTGCCGGGCCGCGGGCCTGCCGGCGCGCTTCGTCGCGGGCTTCCACGCCGACAAGCCGTTGCGCGATGAGTCGACGGGCCGGACGCTGTACTACGTCCGCAAGGCCGACGCCCACGCCTGGGTCGAGGTGGCCATCGAGGGCGCCGGCTGGGTCATCTTCGACCCAACGCCCGGCGATCCGACGGCCGCCGGGGGCCCCTCGGACCTGCCGTCCGTCCCCACCGTGGACGACCCCAAGAAGCGGGAATCCGGAGGGACGGCCTACTCCTGGACGGACCTGGAGCGCTCCGTCATCGGCCTGGACCGGGGCACCCAGGGGGGGTGGTTCCGGGCCGCCTTGGACGGCCTGGGACGGGCCCTGGCCACGCTGGGCCGCTGGGTGGCCCATCCCGCGACGCTGGGGGCCCTGGGAGCCCTCCTGGCGGCCGCGGGGCTCTGCTGGGCCCTCCTGCCCGCCCGGGGCCGCCTCAGGCTGCGCCGGCTGGCCTCGGGCTTCCGGGAAGGCTCGGACGTCCCCTTCTGGAGCGATTTCCTCTGGCTGGCCCATCGGGCGGGGATCCCCCGGGCCAAGTCCATGACCGGCCGGGAATTCGCCGCCGTGGCCAGGGGCCGCCTGCCGGCCGCCGCCGTCGACGGCCTCACGGACCGCTACTACGACGTGAAGTACGCGGGACGGACTCTCGACGGGGAGGCCCTGCGGCAGGTCGACCGCTGGATCGAGGAGTTGAGGCTGGCCGCGGCGCGGAAACGGGCCTAGCTGGCCCGGATCGGGGCCGAGGGCCGGCCGTGCACGAAGACCAGGTCCCAGGCCACGAGCGCCCGGGCGCCGGGGTCGCGGAGCGCCTCCTCCCATTCGGCCGCGCTGATGCGGACGGCCGCCGCGGGGATGGCCGGGGCGGCCACGCCGGGGGTGTCCGTCCCGCCCGTCATGCCGAAGAGCGGGATCGGCTGGGAGTCGTCGAGGACCACCGAGGGCGCGGGGGCCTCGCCGGGCGCCGGGATCGGGCCGCCGCCCGCGTAGAGCTTCTCGATGGCGGCCTTCACCTGCGTCGCGTCGGCGAGGAAGAACTTCAGCTTCAGGCCGGACGAGCGCCGGAGGTCCTGCACGCCCGCGGCGGGCGGGATCTCCGAGCCCGCGAGGAAGAGCAGGCTCCCGAAGCGGCCCAGCGGGATCGTCCCGTGCTTGCGGCAGAGGTCGGCGGCCACGAGCCGCGAGAGGTACGGGGGCAGGTCGACGAGGCGCAGGTCCGGGATCGACGGGATGGCGGCGCCCTGCGCGAGCCACGCGGCGAGGTCCGCGCGGGTCGGGAACCGGGTGGCGACGAGGGCCGCGGCGATCGGTCCGCCCTGCACCGCGCCGGAGGCCTCGCGGATCTCCTCGTGGGTGACGACGCCCTCCTCGAGGAGGAGCTCGCCGAGTCGCGCCTTGTCGTCGGGGCTCACGGCCATGATTCTAGGCCGCGACGTCCCGCCCGGCAAGCCCCGCCCGGGGGATGCGCGGCCCGCCGCCGGGGCCTATAATCGGCGTCCATGCCCCCGCCCCCCCGGGAGTGGCCGCTCGGCTTCCGGATCTTCACCGGCCTCCTCGGCTGGATCGTCCCCTGGGTCCTCCGCGTCCTCTTCTGGACCTGCCGCATCACGGTGCTCCATCCCGAGAAGAAGCGCTGGATGGAGACCCACGCCGTCGTCGGCGTCCTCTGGCACACGAACTTCATCTTCCACACCTGGTTCTTCGAGCGGCACGGCTACCTGGTGATGTCGAGTTGGTCGAAGGACGGGGAGATGATGGTCCGCGTGATGCGCCAGATGGGCTACCGCCACGTCCGCGGCTCCAGCTCCCGCGGCGGCGCCCAGGCGCTCTACCAGGTCGTGGACCGCGCGCGGCGGGGGACGACCATCGCCATCGCGGCGGACGGGCCCCGCGGCCCGTTCCGCGAGGCCAAGGTCGGCGCCGTCCTCGCGGCCAGCCACGCCGGCATCCCCGTCGTCGCGGCCGGCGTGTACTGCGTCCGCGCCAAGCGGCTCCGGAACTGGGACCGCAGCGCGATCCCCTACCCCTTCAGCCGCATCGTCGTGTCCTTCGGCGACCCGATCCACGTCCCCCCGGATCTCGACCCCGCGCAGATCGAGGAGTGGAGGAAGCGCGTCGAGGACTCCCTGACCGGGCTCGAGGACGAGGCGGAGGCCCTCGGGCGCCGGACCTCCGCGCGCTGATCACTTCTCGCGGGGCAGCCTCAGGTACCAGGTTCCGCCCGCCTCGTGCCAGCCCCAGGTGTGCGTCGTCACCGTCCCCGCGAAGTCGTCCGCCCGCGCCACCGTCCGGATCTCGACCTTCATCTCGGCGAAGCGGCCGCCGGTGATCTTCGAGAAGCCGAGGTCGGTCATCTCGATCCGCTCCAGCGCCTGTTCCGGCCGGAACCGGCCGCCGACCGCGTCGAGCACCCGCTCCTCCTTCACCCGAGGGTCCCGCGGGTCGAAGAACCCGAGCAGGGCCTTCTTGTCCCGGCGGGAGATCGCCTCGGCGAGGTCCTTGAATCTCTGCGCGATCGCCTTGAACTCCTGGCGTTCGCGGTCCTCCTTGAAGCGCTCCAGCAGGTCGGGGTTGATCTCGACCTTCATCGTCCCGGTGAACGGACGGCGCGCCGGCCCGGGGACGGGCGAGGCCTCCGGCGTGGGGGCCGGCGTCGCGGTGGGTGCGGGGGTCGGGGTCGGAGTCGGGGCGGGCGTCGGCTTCGGCGTCGGCTTCGGCGTCGGCGTGGCCTTCGGGACCGGCGAGGGCGTCGTCGTGGCGGCCACGGGTTCCGGGTCGGGCTTCCCCCGGAAGGCGAGGACCAGGCCGAGCGCCAGCACGACGCAGCCCGCGGCGATCGCCCAGGTCTTCCAGGGGTTGCGGGGCGCGCCGGGGAGCGCGGGCGCGCTCGCGAGCAGCGTCTTGTCCGCCGCGGAGACGGCGGCCGTCGGCCCCGTCTTGCGCACCGTCCCGTCGCCCGAGCCCTTGAGCAGGTCGAGGTCCTTCACGAGCTCCTCGGCGGAGGCGTAGCGCTTCGCCGGGTCCTTGGCCATCATCTTCAGGATCACGCGCGACACCGAGGGCGGGAGCTCCGCGTTGACGACGTGGGGCTCCGGCGGGTCCTCCTGGATGTGCTTGATCACGATGCTCAGGGGCGTGTTCCCCTCGAAGCAGCGCTTGCCGGTCACGAGGTGGTAGAAGGTCGCGCCGAGCGAGTAGAGGTCGCTGCGCGCGTCGACGGCGCCGCCCTGCGCCTGCTCGGGGGACATGTAGCTCGGCGTCCCGACGATCTGGCCCGTCGCGGAGATCGACTGGTTGCCCTCCCCGCCGGGCCGGGCGAGCCCGAAGTCCGCGACCTTCACGATCCCCTCGCGCGAGACCAGGATGTTCGCGGGCTTGATGTCGCGGTGCACGATGCCGAGCTTGTGGGCCGCGGCGAGCGCGAAGGCGACGCGCTTGACGACCGACACGGCCTCGCCGAGCGAGAGGCGGCCCTTCTCCGCGAGGATGTCCTCGAGCGTGCGCCCGTCGACGTACTGCATGACGATGAACTGCACCCCGTCCTGCTCGCCGACGTGGTGGATCGTGACGACGTTGGGATGCTCCAGCTTCGCGGCGAGCTGGGCCTCGCGGCGGAAGCGCCGGACGTGGTCCTCGCTCGAGAGGAGCTCCTTCGCCATGACCTTGACGGCGACGGGCTTGTCGAGGTCGAGGTGCCGGGCGAGGTAGACGGAGCCCATCCCGCCCGAGCCGAGGCGCCTCTGGATCTCGCAGCTCCAGATGCGGGAACCGACGAAGGGGTCCGGGGCGCCGCTCACCGGGCCCGGCCCCGGCCCGAGGGGGAGCGTGCGGGGGTCGGCGGCGGCCGGCGGTTCCATGCCGGGTTCAACACGGGGGCGGGGGTCACGTTGCGGGATTATACCGCAACGGCGGCCCGGCGGTTTCTACCGCCCGACGAGCATCTCGACGGCCTGGCGGGAGAAGTTCAGGTAGTAGACGGGGTAGAGGCCGAGCGCGAGCGTGAGCACCGCGGCGATGACGACGGCCATGCCGACGTTGAAGTCGGGTCGCTCCGGCGCCTCGGCGGCCTGGCCCTCGGGCGGCTCCTTCATGTACATCGCGACGACGACGCGGAGGTAGTAGGCCACGGACACGAGGCTCGTCACGATGACGAGGATCGCCAGGCTCAGGTGGCCCGCGTCGACGGCCGACTTGAGCAGCAGGAACTTGCCGAAGAAACCCGCCGTGGGCGGCAGGCCCGCGAGCGAGATCATGAACACCGTCATGAGGGCGGCGGCGACCGGGCGGCGCCGGGCCAGGCCCGCGAGGTCGTCGAAGGTCTCGGCCTCGCGCGCGGGCTTGTCGCCGGAGGCCGGGCGGCCGGCGTAGCCGAGGAACATGAAGGCGCCGACGGTCATCACGGTGTAGGCGAAGGTGTAGAAGATGGCGGCCGCGGGGCCGTCGGCCGCGGGGTCGCCCGGCGAGCCCGGGAAGACCGCGAAGCCGATCAGCGCGTAGCCGGTGTGGGCGATGCTCGAGTAGGCGAGCATCCGCTTCACGCTGACCTGGGTCAGCGCGCCGAGGTTGCCGACGACGACGGTCAGCGCGGCCAGCACCCAAAGGATGTCGCTCCAGACGCCCGAGCTGTTGGGCAGGCCGGAGACGAGGATGCGCGCCAGCGCGCCGACGCCCGCGGCCTTCACGGCCACGGACATGAAGCCGGTGACCGCCGTGGGCGCGCCCTCGTAGACGTCGGGGACCCACATGTGGAACGGCGCGGCGCCGATCTTGAACGCGAAGCCCACGACGAGGAGGACGATGCCGGCGAGGCCCAGGGGCTTCAGGTCGCCCGCGGCCAGGCGCGCGCCAAGCTGGTCGAGCTGCACCGTGCCCGTCGCGCCGTACAGCAGGGCCATCCCGTAGAGCAGGAACCCCGTCGCGAAGGCGCCGAGCACGAAGTACTTCATGCCCGCCTCGTTGCTCCGCGGGTCCTCGCGGCAGATGCCGCAGAGCACGTAGAGCGCGATCGAGAGGATCTCGACCGCGAGGAAGAGCGTGATCAGGTCCCCCGCCATCACGAGCAGCAGCAGGCCCGCCGTGCAGGTCAGGAGCAGCGCGACGTACTCCGGCACGAGCACGCCCCGGGCGGCGACGGGATCGATCGAGACGAGCACCGTCAGCGCGGCGGCGATCAGGATCGCCAGCGAGACGAACCGGGAGAGCTTGTCCCCCACCAGCGCGCCGTTGAAGGCCGTGGCGGAGTCCGCGGGGGCGGCGAAGTGCACGAGGAGGATCGCGCCCAGCAGCCCGAAGTAGGCGGCCCACTCGACGGCGTCGCGCACGCCCCGGCGGGACGAGCTGATCCCGATCCCCAGCGCCGCGACGGCGGCGCCGAGCACGGCGAGCACCGGCGAGGCCAGCCTCAGTTCATCGCCGGACATCGCTGACCTCCGCGCGGACGGCCTTGGGGATGCCTGCCTTCACCGACGCTTCCGTCTTCGTCAGCACCAGGCCCGGGAAGAGCCCGAGCACGACGCAGAGCGCGACCAGGGGCGCCAGGGTCGCGACCTCGAAGCGGTCCAGGTCCCCCAGCTTCCGGTTCTTCGAGGTGGTCACCGGGCCCCAGAACACGTCCCGGTACATCTTCAGCATGTAGACCGCGCCGAGGATGACGCCGAGCGCGGCGGCCGCGGCCCAGCCCCGGTTCGCGTCGAAGGCCCCCTTGAGGACGAGGAACTCGCCCGCGAATCCGTTGAGGCCGGGCAGGCCGATCGAGGCCAGGGTCGCGAGCAGGAAGGCCGTCGCGTAGGCCGGGGTGACGCCCGCCAGGCCGCCGAAGTCGTCCAGGCCGCGCTTGTGCGTGCGGTCGTAGACGACGCCGACGAGGAGGAAGAGCGCGCCCGTCGAAAGGCCGTGGTTGACCATCTGGAGCACGGCGCCCTGCGTGCCGCCCGTCGTGAACGAGAAGATGCCCAGGACGACGAAGCCCAGGTGGCTGACCGAGGAGTACGCGATCAGCTTCTTCATGTCCGACTGGCAGATCGACATGAGCGCGCCGAAGATGATGCTGATCACGGCGAGGGCGTTCATCAGGCCCGCGAGGTCGTGGGCCGCGCCCGGGAAGAACGGGATCGAGAAGCGCATCAGGCCGTAGGCGCCCATCTTCAGCAGGACGCCCGCGAGGATGACCGAGCCCGCCGTCGGGGCCTCGACGTGCGCGTCGGGCAGCCAGGTATGGAACGGGAAGAGCGGGACCTTGATCGCGAAGGCGACGGTGAACGCGAGGAAGAGGGAGACCTGGGCGGTCGACGAGAGGTGGGCGAGCCGGCCGGGCAGCTCGCCGATGTCGAAGGTGTTCCCCGCCTCGAAGTACACGGAGAGGACCGCGACGAGCATGAAGATGCTGCCCGCGATCGTGTAGATCATGAACTTCACGGAGGCGTAGATGCGCCGCGCGCCGCCCCAGACCCCGATGATCAGGAGCATCGGGACGAGCATCGCCTCCCAGAACACGTAGAACAGGAAGAGGTCGCGGGCGAGGAACACGCCCATCATGCCCGTCTCGAGGAGCAGGAACGCCGCGAGGTAGCCGCGCACGCGGTCCGTGATCGAGCGCCACGAGGCGAGCAGGCAGATCGGCGTCAGCAGCGCGGTCAGCGCGCAGAGCGGCAGGGCCAGGCCGTCCATCGCCAGCGCGTAGCGGATCTTCAGGCCCGCCACGACGATCCAGGGGCGGTCCTCGCCGAACTGGAAGCCGCCCGCGGGATCGAAGGCCGCCCAGAGCCAGCCCGCGAGCGCGAGGACCGCGAGCGAGGTCGCCAGGGCCAGCCCCTTGGCCGCGGCGACCTTCGACTTGGGGACGAGCAGGAGCCCCAGCGCGCCCGCGACGGGCAGGAAGACCAGCGCGGTCAGCAGGAGGTTACCCACGGAGGAAGCTCCAGGCCATCCAGCCCAGGAGGCCGAGGGCGCCCGCCGCCATCACCGTCGCGGCCAGGCCGACCTGCCCGCGGTGCGCGAACTTGAGGACGCCCCCCGCGCGGAGGGCGATCCAGCCCGCCCCGCCGACCATCAGCCCGTCGATGAGCAGGCGGTCCACGACGAACCAGAGCCCGGCCGCCAGCGTCTTCACGCCCGCGACGACGGTCCACTGGTAGATCTCGTCGACGTAGAACTTGTTCACGACGAGCTTCCGGACCGGCCGCACGGCGTCGCTGTCCGCGAAGGCCGAGACCCAGCCGCGCTTCAGGCCGTAGATCACGAACCCGCCGCCGAAGCCGAGCGTGGACAGCGCGATCGACAGCCACATGTTCAGCTGGTGGGCGTGGTGCTCGTGCGCCCCGTGCGCGGAGGCCGGGGCCTTCCACACGGGCGCGAGGAACTCCTCCAGCGGGTGGGCCAGGACCGCGCCGCCGGCGACGGAGAGGACCGCCAGCACGTAGAGCGGGATCATCATCGACCAGCCCGGCTTGTGGATCTCGTGCGCGTGCTCCCCGTGGCCGTGCTCCGGCTCGGCGCGGGCGCCGAGGAAGACGACGACGAGGAGGCGGGCCGAGTAGAACGCGGTGAGCAGCGCGGTGGCCAGGAGGCCGAGCCACGCGACGCCCATCAGGTCGCTCGCGTCGATGCGCAGGTAGACCGCGGCGAGGATCGCGTCCTTCGAGAAGTAGCCCGCGGAGCCCCAGAGCCCGGCGAGCGCGACGATGCCGCAGATGAAGGTCAGGAAGACGCCCGGCAGGGGCTTGGCCAGGCCGCCCATCTTCCGGATGTCCTGCTCGCCGTGCAGCGCGTGGATGACCGCGCCCGCCCCGAGGAAGAGCAGGGCCTTGAAGAACGCGTGCGTGACGACGTGGAACATGCCCGCGGAGAACTGGGTCGAGGCCATGCCCGCGAACATGAAGCCGAGCTGGGAGACCGTCGAGTAGGCGAGGACCTTCTTGATGTCCGTCTGCGCGACCGCGATGACGCCGGCCATCAGGGCCGTCGCGGCGCCGATCACCGCGATCACGTCGCAGGCCATCGGAACGGCCGCGTAGAGCCAGCCGAGCCGGCCGACCATGTACACGC
>CAYXGZ010000050.1:0-24866 GCA_964464755.1 uncultured Planctomycetales bacterium | reverse complement strand
CATGTTCTCGTAGGGGTCCTTCAGCTCGATCTCCTTGGCGACGGTGACGCCGTCCGAGGAGACCGTGGGGGCGCCCCACTTCTTCTCGAGCAGGACGTTCCGCCCGCGGGGTCCGAGGGTCACCTTGACCGCCCGGGCGAGCTGCTTGACTCCGCGGCGCACGGCCTCGCGCGCCTCCTGGTCGTACGTGATCTTCTTCGCGCTCATGTGTCTATGCTCCTTGTGTTCCGGTCGGGGTTACTTCTTCGACCCGTCGAGGACCGCGTAGATCTCGCTCTCCCCGAGGATCAGGTAGTCCTTGCCGTCCACCTTGACCTCGCTGCCCGCGTAGCCGCCGAAGAGCACGACGTCGCCCTTCTTCACCTCGAGCGGCTTCACGTCGCCGTTGTCGAGCACGCGGCCCGTCCCCACGGCGACGACCGTGCCCTGCTTGGGCTTGTCCTTCGCCGAGTCGGGCAGCACGATGCCGCCGGCCGTCCGCTCCTCCGCCTCCGTCCGCTCCACCACGACCTTGTCCCGAAGGGGCTTCAACGACGCCATCGCAGTCCTCCCTTAGATTCGCACCGGGGGATTCATCCCGTGCAGCCCCCATTCAGCAAAGGCGGTGCCAGAATCCGGAGGAATGAAGTGGATTTTAGTCGTTACCGCCCAACGTATTGCGACGGCCTTTGCGCTCCGCCACCCGCCTCGCCAATCTGGCAGGCGCCTACCTGCCGAACGGGGCCCGGAAGTTCGGCCGCGGCACCCAGGCCAGCGGCACGTCCACCACCCCGTCCGCCTTCACCTCGACCTCGACCTCCAGCTCCGGCCCCAGCGGATGCCAGGCCCGCAGCTTCCGCCGCCCCGCCGCCGCCCCCTCGATCCGGAAGCGCCCCTTCGCGTCCGTCACCGCGTGCGCCGACGTCCGCGTCACCACGAGCGACGACACCATCCACGGGTGCACGCTGCAGCGCACCTTCATCGCCTCCGCGAACGCGAGCCGCGCCGTCGTCGATCGCCCCGGCGGGAGGTTCACGTTCACCGCCTCGTTGACCTTCCCCTCGATCGTCGTGTTGTGCGCCATCGAGTCCGAATTGCGGATGACGAGGTCCCCCGGCGCCACCACGAGCATCGGCGGATCGAAGACGCAGCGAGCCTGGTCGAGCACGGGGACCGCCGGGGGCGCGAAGTCCGCCGCCGGGCCGTCGACCCACACGAAGACCCCGGGCAGGCCGCGCGACTCGCGGTCGGGCTCGTAGATCCTCGGATCAAGCGGGCCCGCCCCGCACCAGGTCTCGAAGCCCTTCGCGACCGGGCGCACGGGATCGAGGTGCTCGGGCGGCACCGTCACCGCGCCCGTGACCGCGCCCTTCCCCGCGGGGGCCGTCGACGGAGCGGCGGGAGGGTTCGACGCGGCGGGACGGGGCGCCTCCGCGGGCTCGCAGCCCGCGACCAGCAGCGCGAGCAGAAGACAAAGGGACCGCGGAGGCGAGGCCCCCGCGGTCCCGGCGAGGCTCATCAGGCTACTTCGCGGCCGGCTTCGGGGTCTTGAACTTGGAGTAGTCCATCAGGTACTCGACGGTCGCCCGGATGCCGTTCTCGCGGTCCTTCTCCAGCTCCGGCGTCAGCGGCACGGGCGGCATCGGCGTCCCGGGGAAGACCGAGCTCGGGTCCCGCATCCAGGCCCGCATCCAGCGCGGCCTCAGGCGGCGTCCCATGTCCTCGAACTCCGGCGCGAACTTGTAGGACGCCTCGGCGCCGCCCGGCGGGGCCTGGCCGCCCACGTAGTGGCAGTCGCCGCAGTTCTTCTCGTGGAACGGCACCAGCTCGTCGTAGATCGCCTTCCGCGACGCGCGGAGCGCCTCGTCGCGCTCCGGGAACGCGTTGAAGGGCTGGTCCTCGACGCCCTTGAGCCGGTCGCGGCTCCAGAAGTACTTCACGAGCGCCCCCGCCTCCTCGTCGCCGAAGCCGAACGTGGGCATGCGGACGTTCAGGTCCACGGGCCCCTTGCCGCCCTTGGCGATCGGCGCCAGCGCGGGCCGGATCGGGTGCGGGGCCTTGAGGAACTCGAAGAGCCACTGGGGCTGGGCCTTCACGCCCAGCGAGCGCAGCGTGGGCGGCAGGCGCGAGTAGAGCACCGCGGCGTTCTCCACGTCGATGAGCAGGCTGTCGTTCGGACCGATGTACTCCTCGTCCTCCGCGTGGGCCTTCTTGTAGGCCATGATGTGCGGGATGATCTCGCCGCCGTCCGTCGGCCTCCAGCGGCGCACGGGGTGGCGCTTGACGATCCGGTCGCCCGAGATCTCGAGCAGCCACGCGTCCTTGCCCTGCTTCAGCACGAAGTTCACGTTGGGTCCGAGGATCCCCGCCCGCTCCATCGAGCAGGAGTCCACCGTCCAGCTCATCTTGAAGAGCTCCATGGACAGGTGCTCCGGCCCGGGCTTCTCCGGCCAGACCTTCCAGGCCTTGAGCTGCTGCTCGCGGACCGCGTCGGTGGTCCTCGTCGGAACGCCCTCGACCCAGGCCCAGCTGCGGACCGCCTTCTGGGTCTTCTCGTCCTTCCTCTCCCAGTCCACCTCGAGGCGGTCCAGCGCGAGCTTGTGGCAGGCGCGGCAGTTGTTCTCCCGGACCAGGCGCTGCCCGCGCAGGCGCGCGCGGCCGTCGTCGTCGTAGGTCCGCTTGACCTGCGACACGAGCCCGGCCACCTCGTGGTGGGTGAAGCCCAGCACGAAGGTCGAGAGCAGCCGGACCTCCTCCTCGTTGAAGTAGAAGTTCGGCATGCGCAGCAGCTCGTCGGGCGGCAGCGTGGCCGCCTTGCCGCCGTCGAAGACGCGCGGGTCGTAGAGCTTGTTCTTCAGCCAGTGGTGGCGGAAGAAGCGCACCTTCACGACCGAGGGGTTCGGGTTCTCGGGGTCGACGTGCTTGTAGGGCTTGCCCGTCGCGCCGTGCTCGAACGAGACGCCCCGGTAGTTGATCCCCGGGTCCTCGAGCGAGACGCCGTCGAACTCCGCGAAGCCGAAGGCGAGCTTCTCGACCGACTTGTTGCCCCAGGGCTGGCTGCCGGTCATCTCGACGGCGATGCCCTCGGTGTTCGGCCAGTCGATCGGGCGCTCCTGGAACGGCAGGCGCTTCAGGAGCGGGTCCGTCGTCTCGCCCGTCGCCGGGTCGTTCGGGAGCTCGGCCTTCATCTCGTGGCACGAGTAGCAGCCGTAGGACTGGACCATGCGGCGGCCCAGCCAGAGGAGCT
The DNA here is from genome assembly GCA_964464755.1 of uncultured Planctomycetales bacterium. Classification (GTDB taxonomy): domain Bacteria; phylum Planctomycetota; class MHYJ01; order MHYJ01; family JACPRB01; genus CAYXGZ01. Next base: position 21,640 of record CAYXGZ010000050.1, on the reverse strand, counting down.
TGCCCTCCTCCTTGCCCTTCGTCGAGGCGACCGCGGCCCTCGCGTCCACGTCCGGCATGCGGCCCTTCAGGGCCTCGAAGACCAGGTGGTCGGCGATCCTGTGCTGGACCTCGTTGAAGGCCGGCATGCCGGGCTTCTTCTCGAAGTCGCCCTCCTTGCGCAGCGACATGAGCCACGCGACGAGGTCGTGGATCTCCTGGTCGGCGAGCCGGAGGTTCGGCATGCGCGACTGGGGGAACGAGTGCTTGGGGTCCCGGAGCCAGTCGTAGAGCCAGGCCTTGCCCCGCTCCGGGTTCTCGGCGAACTTCGAGCCGATGCCGGCGAGGTTGGGGCCGAACTCGGAGAGGTACCAGCTGGTCCCGTCGGGCGCGCGGCGGACGTCGTCGGGGTTCCGCGGATCGCTGCGGCGCGCGTACTCCGCGTCGGGCGTCGCCGTGTGGCAGCCGCGGCACCCGACCTGGTCGAAGACCTTGAGGCCCTCCTTCGGGTCCGGCGCGCGGGCCGGCGCGGGGATGGCCGCGTTGGTCCGGGTGTCCGAGTTCGCCATGAGGTACTTGACCATGGCGCCGACGATCACGGCCTCCACCTGGTCGGGGCCGTGCTTCACCCCGTCGATCTCGATGGTGCGGGCGTTGGACTGGCCGAAGAAGTGCGGCATGCGCGTCGTGAGGCGGAAGTCCTTCGGCGCGAGGATCCACTTGAAGGCGAACTCGGGGCCGACCTTGTCCTTGACGTGGGTGAGGGGCGGGCCGGGGCGCCGGTACTTCCGGTTCGGGTCGAGCGCGGCGCTGCCCGTGTCCTTGGGCAGGATCTGGTACGAGTCGGTGCGGTGGCAGGCGAAGCAGCCCGCCCGCTCGTAGAGCGTCTGGGCGCGGGTGTACTCCTCCCCGCCGGGCAGCTCGACGTCCTGGGAGTGGCAGCGGCGGCACGACGAGTACGCGTGCCGCTTCGGGAGCATCGGGGCGTCCCAGAGGTGCCGGTAATGGTAGTGGTAGCGGGACTTCCACTCCTTCTCCTGCTCGGCCGAGTCGGGCATGTGGACGGCGCGGGAGAACTCGGTCTCGCGCCCGTCGCCCTCGTGGCAGGACGTGCAGCCCATCTTGTCGATCGGGTGAGGGGAATCGCCGCCCGCGTAGAGCTCGAGGCTGGGGTGGGCCATCAGGGTCTTGGTGATCCGGATGACGTCCTCGCGCGTCCACGAGCCGTACTTGATGCGCGGCAGGATCCAGCCCTCGGCGACGCCCCGGGCGATCGGGCTCTCCTCGGGCTTCACGCGGCCGCGGGCGTAGTCGACGAAGGCCTTCAGGAAGGGGTCGCGGAAGGTGTAGCGGAACTCCTCGTCCTGGGGCCGGGTCTTCGAGGGGTCGACCGTCACCGCGTAGTTCGGGTTGTCGATCGTGCGGTGGCAGGTGTGGCAGCGGTCGTTCTTCTCGATCTTCGCGAAGTTGAAGTCGTCCGCGATGTTCGGGAGCAGCTGCTGCTGCACCTTGATGCGGGGGTCGAAGAAGTCCATCATCGGCGCGTCGCGGAGCTCGTTGGCGAGCTGGGGCTTCTCGCGGCTGAGCCGGAGCTTCTTCTCCTCGAGCTCCTTGACGATCTTCGCGGCCTCGGCGCGCAGGGCCTCGGCGGGCGCCTTGGCGGCGCGGATCTGGTCGTCGATGCGGGAGATGCGGGCCTCGACCTCGTCGTAGGCCGCCTTGCTGGCCTGGAGCTGGGCGACGATCGCGTCGTACTTCTCCTTCGCCTCGCGGTAGTGGAGCTCGGCCTGGGCGACGCGGGGGTCCTGCTTCTTGAGGGCCGCGTTCCAGTGGTGCTCGGCCTCCTCGACGACGTACCGCGCCGTCTGCAGCACGGACTTGTCGAAGTTCATCGCCTGGGTCTTCAGCTGGTACTCGCCGAGCAGGTCGAGGCGGGCCTTCTCCAGGGCGGGGAGCGAAACCTCCGAGGTGAGCGGCTTGAAGGTGTTCGTGGCCGGGTCGAGGACGGGGACGGTGACGGTCACCATCTTGCCCGGCGCGCGGAGGTCCTCCTCGAGGCGCTCGGCCTGGGAGATGAGCCGGGCCCGGTCGCCGTCGCGCTCCTTGACGGCCTGCTCGATCCCGTGCAGCTCGAACTGGAGCTTGGCGAGCTCGAGGTCCATCCAGGTCTTCTGGATCTCCTTCCAGTCGCGGTTGGCGCCCGGGGTGGCGCCCTTGTAGTCGTCGTAGAAGGCGCCCACGAGGGACGCGAGCATGAGCAGCGAGCTGACGAAGAAGATGAAGTTCATCTTCCGGACGTCGTAGAAGTACTCGGCCTGGTCCTCGGGCGTGCGCTTGGGCCGGCCCAGCTTGCCCTGGGTCTGCGCCTTGAGCGGGAGCTCCGCGGGGGCCTGGTACTCGACCTTCGGTGCGTCAGCCATGGAATCCTAGATGTTGAAGAAGTACTCGGGGATGAAGACCAGGTACTTCAGGTTGATGGTCCAGCGCAGGACCATCTTGATCACCATCGCCGCCATGACGATCAGGTGGACCATCACGAGGTTGTAGCGCAGGAAGCCGAGCTCCTTGTACATCTTGCGGCAGACCGTGAAGGCGAGGAGCGGCGGCAGGACGAACATGTAGCCCGCGACGGCGAGGATGCCCGGCAGCTCGCGGAGCAGCCAGTGCTCCGGCAGGCCCTGGCCGAGCCAGCGCACCCAGAAGTACTCCGAGAGGTTGATGTTCGTCAGCGGCTCGACCTTGTGGACGTCCCACTTCTCGTAGATGCCGAAGAAGTTCCAGTTCGGGCCGCGCATGAACGTGCCCATGATGATGAGCACGACCCAGAGCACGAGGAACCCGAAGAGGAAGGTCCAGACGGCGAGCGGGCGCTCCTTGACCGTGTAGTAGCCCATGCCCCGCGGGTTGCGGTCGCAGTAGGGCACCAGGATCAGGCCCGTGATGATCATCGTCGGCAGGACGACGCCGGCGATCCAGGGGTCGAAGTAGACGAGCATCTCCTGGAGGCCGAGGAAATACCAGGGGGCCTTCGAGGGGTTCGGCGTGCGGCCCGGGTTGGCGGGCTCCTCGAGCGGCGCCTTCAGGTAGATGGACCACACGACGAGCACGACCGTCGCGAGGACGGCCGCGATGAGCTCCTCGTAGACCAGGTCCGGCCAGACGAGGACGCGGTCGTTCGCCTCGAGGGCCTCGCGGGGCGGTTCGCCCTTCTCCAGGCGCTCGTCGTTGATGGCGGCCTGGCGCAGGGAGAGCCAGAGGAAGAAGCCGAGGATGAAGATCAGGGCGACGATCGGCACGTTGTCGGGCTTCGTGACGATCTCGCGGAAGTTGTGGTCGGTGAAGGAGACGGCGAAGAACCCGATCATCAGGAAGAGGATCGAGAGGGCGACCTTCGGCCGGGTCCACAACCGGTACGTCAGCATCATGGCGACGAAGACGACGATGCTCGCCGTGACGTAGATCGTCGGGTTGAAGAGGTTGTTGATGAACTCTTTCAGGAATTCCGGCATCGTGGCTTCCTAGAGGGGCCCCGAGATCCCGCCGTCCTTCCGCACCCGCCAGAAGTGGAGGGCGATCAGGAAGGCGGCGACGAGCGGGAAGGCCACGCAGTGGAGCACGTAGAACCGCAGCAGCGTGGACGCGCCGACGAAGCGGCCGCCCAGCAGGCCGAAGCGGACGTCGCTGGCCTGGTGGACCACGCCGATGGAGCCGGCCCCGTCGGCGAACGGGACGACGACGAACGCGGCGCCGGGACCCTCGTAGCCCATGACGGGCGTGGCCCGGGCCATGTTCGTGCCGACCGTGACGGCCCACATCGCCAGCTGGTCCCACGGCAGCAGGTAGCCCGTGAACGAGAGCAGCAGCGTCAGGACGAGCAGGATGACGCCGATGCCCCAGTTGAACTCCCTTGGCGGCTTGTAGGCGCCGGTCATGAACACGCGCATCATGTGCAGCCAGACGCTGATGACCATGGCGTGGGCGCCCCAGCGGTGCAGCTCCCGCATGATCCCCAGCGGCACGTCGGCGCGGAGGTAGGTGATGTCGTTGTAGGCGTACTCCGCCGTGGGGCGGTAGTAGAACATGAGCAGCAGGCCCGTGATCGCCAGCTCGAGGAAGAGGAAGAACGTCAGGCCGCCCATGCACCAGGTGTAGCGGACCCGCACGCCGCTCTTGCGCATGCGGATCGGGTGCAGGTGCAGGACGAGGTTCGAGAGGATGGCCAGCGAGCGGTTGCGGGGCGAATCGGGGTAGCCGTGGCGGATGATGGACCGCCACGCCTGCGTGTTGACGACGTAATCCCAGACCCGGCCCAGCTCGCCCTTCTTCGCCACGATCGCTCCTTCGGGGTTCCGGCCGCGCGCCCTAGGCGCCGGCGAGGTCGATGTAGGACTCCCGGTCCTCCCACTCCTGCTTCTCGTAGTGGTACTTCTTCGTCTTGTCGACGGTGATCTGCCCGTCCACGGGGTCCAGGTAGACCTTGTAGCGCTCCAGCGGCCGGGGCGCGGGCCCCTCGAAGTTGATCCCGTTGAAGCGGAAGCCGCTGCCATGGCAGGGGCACTTGATCTTGCTCTCGGAGACGAGCACGTTCGGCGTGCAGCCGAGGTGCGTGCAGGTCGTGTCGAGCGCGACGAAGGCGGGCTTCTTGTTCCAGTCCGTCCGCGTCTTCATCAGGAAGGCCTTCTGGGAGACCTTGAAGCGCTCGTCCATCTTGTCCCACTCGTAGTCGTCGAGCGTCCCCGCCTTGAATTTCTGGGGCGGCTCGAAGAGCACGTTCGGGAGCATGAAGCGCAGGCAGGCCGCGCCCGCGACGGCGTTGGCGGCCCCGAAGGTGCCCCAGGCCAGCCACGCGTTGCCCGCCCAGGAGAGGAAGGTCCGGCGGGAGACGGGCTCCGGGGGCGGGTAGACGCCCACGAGGACGGGACGGGACACCCCCGCCCCTCTCGGCGCGGGCGGCGCCCCCTTGCTCGCATCGTCGGCCATTCCGCCTCCGCTCACGGCTTCCTGATCGCCACGGCCGCGGCCCGCGCGGCGTTGCGCACGGCGGGATCCGGATCCCCCGCCGCCACCCCGTCCAGCGCCGCCAGCGACCCCGAGTCCTTCACCGCGGCCAGCGCCTGGCACGCCTGCTGCATCGCGTGCGCCGCCAGGTCACCCGCCCGGTCGTCGGCCCCGATCACGCCCTCCAGGTGCTTCCGATCGAGCATCTTCCGGAGGACGTTCACCCCGGCGGGATCGTGGAGGAAGACCGCGAGCGCGGTGGCCGCGTTCCATTGCACTTCCGGCCGCGGATCCTCCAGCTTGCGCCGGACCGGGTCCACGGCGGACGGCACCGCCGGTTGCTCCCCCCTCTTCCCCGGGGCCGCGATCGCGGCCAGGTTGAAGGTCGCGTATTTTCTTACGACGCTCGATTCATGGTCAAGGAATTTGATCAGGACCGGCGCCGCCTCCACCGCCTTGAGCGCCCCCAGCGCGTTGATCGCCGCCGCCTTCACCTCGGCGTCCGGGTGCCGTTCCAGCACCTCGACGAGCGGCGCGACGCTCCGCGGGTCCCCCTGCAGCGCCATGCAGCCCAGCAGCGAGATCCGGAGGTTCCGGTCCTCGGGCTTGGGGTCGTCCTCGGGCAGCGAGCGGTAGGTCTCCCAGAGCGGCGCGTGCAGCGCGGGATCCGGCCGCTTGTCGGCGTGGCGGCGCCGCAGGTCCACCACGAGCTGGTGCATCGCCTGGAGGCGCGACTGCTGGCCGCCGGTGCGGATCGTCGCCATCCACTCGGCCGGCGTCCCCTGCTCCGCGACGAGGTAGGAGAAGAACCAGTAGATGCCGACGCAGACCAGCACGATCAGGAGGGGGACGAGGAAGAACTGGCCCGCCCGCAGGAAGATCGAGGCCCGCTCCGGGTCGCCGGAGCCCGGGCCGTCGAGACCCGCGTCGAACCCGCCGCCGGGGGTGGTGTCGGCCATGGAAGCCGGAGGAATGTACCGGCGTGCCCCATGGGGGTCAACCCCGCGCTACTTCACCTCGAAGGGCTTCAGCCAGACCTGCGTCGTCGAGCCGTCGAGGATGGCGCTGTCCTTCCAGCGCTGCTCGCGCTCCGTCCCCTCGTGCAGGATGACCTCGAACTGCACCGTCGAGCGCTCCGATCCGTGCAGGTGGGCGCCGACGACGTAGCTCCCCGCCGGCGCCTTCGGCAGCGTGTAGTGCTCCGGCCCGAAGCCGCGCGTGTTGTCGTAGTAGTAGAGCCCGCCGGAGGGCGACTTCGACGAGCCGTGGTTCACCACGACGCCCGAGGGCTCCTTCACGTCGAGGTCCACGTCGGCCTGCGTATCCCAGCGGATGATCACCTTGACGTCGTACGCGCCGACCTCGGGGAGCTTGCGCTCGAGGGCCTTGGCGCGGAGCGTGGCCGCGAGTTCCGGGTTCTTCGCGGCCAGCGCGTCGTCGATGCGCTTCTGGAAGGCCTCGGCGAACTTCGGCCGGACCTGGGCGCCGATGTCCCCGAAGCGGCCGTCCCACTTCGTCTTCATCAGCTCCTCGAAGGCGGCGTCCGCCGCCGCGAAGTCGCCCTCGCCCAGCTTCGTCGCCGCGATCTCCTGCAGCCAGTACGGCTCCTCGGGGCGGAGCTTGCGGGCCGCCTCGAACTGCCGCAGCGCGTCCGCCGGGCGGCCGAGCTTCCGGAAGATCACGCCGAGCCGGTGGTTCGCGTAGGCGTCGCCGGCGCGGACGTCGACGATCGACGTGTACATGAGGAACGCGTCCGAGTCCCGGCCCGCCTCTCGGAGCACGTCGCCGAGGAGCTCGTACATCGCGATCTCGTTCGGCGAGGCCTTCGCCCAGGCCCGGCCCACCGCGACCGCCTCGTCCCAGAGCTTGCGGCGGCGCAGGTCCTCGATGGCGCGGCGGCAGAGGGTCGCGTCCCAGGGGGCGACGCCCCGCGCGTAGCGGCCCAGCGCGAGCGCCGCGGCGTCGGGCTCGTTGCGTCCCGCCCTCCAGGCCGCCAGGACCTTCCACAGGCGCGCGTCGCGCCGCTCGGCCTGTTCCTCGAGCGGCTTCGCCAGCTCCGGGGAACGCGTCAGCAGGGCGCCGATCGCCGGGCCGTGCCGGCCGGGGTCCGCGAGCTCGACGTAAAGGGCCAGCGCCTCCGCGAGGTCGCCGGCCTTGTCCGCCAGCTCCGCCCTCCGCTGGCGCAGCGCGCCGACGCGCTCGGGCAGCGCCTCGCCGCAGAGCTCCTCGGCGGTCAGGTACTCCTCGCGGGCCTCGGCGACGAGGCCGTGCCGGTCGTAGGACGCGGCGAGGCCCTCGTGCACGGGCCAGTAGCCCTTGCCGCGCTCGCGGCAGGAGCGCCACGCGGCCCGGGCGCCGTCCAGGTCGCCCTGCTGCGCGAGCAGGTCGCCCTTGCGCAGGTCGCCGAGGATGACCTCGAGCTCGGCGTCGGTCAGCCGGGCCGGGTCCTTCTGGACGACGACCTCCGTCCCCGGCGGCGGCGCGGGGGCGTTCGAGGAGGCGAACCACATCGCGACGGCGGCGACGCTCGTCGCGACGAAGGCCCAGGACCAGGCGGCGAGTTGGGGGTTCATGCGCTTACTGGGGGTTGGTCGCCTTCATCTCGCGGAGCGCCCGCATCGTCGAGCGGATCCGGTCGAGCTGGCCCTTGGAGAGGATGTCCTGGCGCAGCTCGTCGGGGAGCCGGCCCCAGAGGTCGCTGTCGGTGTGGACGCGCGTGGCCCGGTCCTCCGCCGCGACCGCGCGGACCCAGAGGTCGGCGTAGACCCGCGCCACGGCGACGGAGCCCTCGAGGCGGTCGACGCGGACGGCGGCCACGAAGGCCCCGCCCCGGTCGAGCACGAACACGTCGCCCGGGACGACGAGGGCGTCCGGCCGGACGGCGATGCGGATCTCGGAGGCGCGGTCGGCGGCCGCCGACGCGCGGCCGACGCGGTCGAAGGAGGCCTCGACGAGCGCGACGGAGGCGGCGTCCCAGGCGACCGAGAGCTCGCGGAGGGCGGCCTCGGCGGCGGAGGGGTTGTAGGACTCGACGACCTTCGCCTGCACGGCGGCGTACGACTCGGCGCGGAGGACGGCGTCCTCGAGCAGCTTCATCGTGGCCTGGTAGGCGCGCTCGGCCTCCGCGTCGCCGTAGAGCCCGCGCAGCGAGTCGCGGCGGCGGGCGGCCTCGGCGGCGAGATTGCGGATCCGGGCGGTCAGGACCTGCGCGGCGTAGTGGACCTGGCCCTCGAAGTCGAGGGCGGCCTCGCCCGGCGTCGCGGGACGGGGGCGCTGCTTCAGCGCGGTCACCGCGGCGGCCAGCTGCTCCTGCACGCGCGGCAGGCCCGCGAGGAGGGCCGGGACGTCGGCCCCGCGCTTGGCGACCGGGTCGGGCGACTTGCGCTTGTCCGCCTCGGCGTCGCCCTTGGCGTCGGAGGCCTTCAGGAGGTTCTTGAGCGTGGAAAGGCGCTGGGCGGTCGCGTCCTGGCGCTTCTCGGAGAGCTCCTTGAACTTGGTGGCGGGCAGGGACTGCGCGGACGCCGGCTTGCCGGCCTGTTCCGCGGACCAGCGGCCGCCGCCGAAGTCGTAGGCCCCGCTCTTGGCGGGCACGTCGCCGAGTTCGCGGCGGCGGAGGGCGAAGTTCTGCTCCTCCAGGCCGCCCGTGTAGCCGCGGGCGAAGTCCTCCTCGCCGGCGGTCTCGTTGTGGTCCATCTCTTCGACGTCGCGCGTCACCTCGTCGAGGTTGCGGCGCAGGCGCTCGATCTCGCGCGGAGCATTCTCCGGCGCGGGGGACATCGGGCGAGGCGCCGGGCGCTCGGCCCCGAGGCGACGGGCGTCCTCCCGACTCTCGCCGCCCTCCTCGAACGCGGGTTCCTCGGACCGGCCGTCGGACTCCACGCTCCGCAGGCCGCGGTCGCGCGGAGCCGCCGGGCCCTGGGGATCGGCCTGGCGACCCGGGGGCGGAACGGCCCCCGGCGCGGGCCGGCCTCCGCTGGCCCCGCCCCGCCCGGACTTTTCCTCGAGCTTCTTGCCCTCCTCGAGGCCGCCCTTGTCCTTGAGCTGCTCGCTCTTCTTGCTCTTCGCGAGGTCGGCGTCCGTCTTCGAGCGGCTCACGCCGTGCTGCTTGTAGGCCTCCTCGCTCTCGAGCACGAGCAGCGAGGTCCACTTGCAGAGGACCTTGTACTCCTTCGAGATCGCGACGGCCTTGTCCATGGCCGCGTCGCCCTGCTCCACGAGGTCGGCCAGGGCGCGCTGGGCCCAGAGGCGCTTCGCGTGGGCGCCCTCGTCGCTGCGCTCGGGCAGGGCCAGCGGGAAGACCCGCCGCACCGGCCGCCCGTGCACCTTGCCGCTGAGGACGAGCTTCACCGGCCCGCCCGCGTAGCGGCCCGCGACGATGAGCCGCTCGCCGAAGTGGATCGGGCCCGGCTTCGCGGGCACGACGTCCGTCACGGCGCCCTCGAAGCTCACCTCGACGTCGTTGAGCGCCGGCCGCCCCAGCGTGCGGGCGATCTCGGCGAGGCGCGACTCGACGTCGTCGCTCGGGCTGACGACGTGGGTGCCGCCGTTGAACTCGCGGGACAGCGTGGACAGCAGCGCGCGGTCGGTCGTCGAGCCGACGGCCACCGTGCGGATCGTGACCTGCCGGCCCGCGGTCGCGGCGCGGGCGACGGCGACCAGCTTCGCGGGCTCGGACTCGCCCAGCGTGGGCGTGCCCTCGCCGACGTAGACCACCTCGGTCCCGTCGGGCAGGCCCGCCAGGAAGTCGCGCAGGCCGCGCTCCAGGTCGCAGGCGCCCGCCGGCTTGATCGCGTAGAGGAAGGCGTTGGCCGCGCGGCGGCCCGCCTCGTCGTTGGCGACGAACTCGCCCATCGTCCGGACCTCGACGTGGTGGTAGCCGACCGTGAACTTCTCGCCCGCGCCGAGCGTGGCGGACATGCGCTCGACGAGCCGGCGCGCGACGTCCATCTGCGCCGTGCCGACGGACGCGGAGGCGTCCAGCAGGAACGCGACCTGGCGGGGGCCGCGGGCGGCCTCGACGGCGTCGGCGACCGGCGTCACGAACGCGGCGAACCAGCCGGGGGCCGAGGGGTCGGGCCGGTACGCGGCGGACTGGACCTCGCCGGCGGACTCGAGCTCGAGGTCGAGCACGAAGTCCTTCTCGGGCTTGAAGGCCTCGTCGCTGAACGTCGCCTTCACCTCGCGGTCGGAGACGCGGACGACCTTCGCGGGGTGCGAGGGGCTGGCCGCCTTGACGACGCGGCCCGCGTCGCGGACGAGGACCTGGAGGTCGAAGACGCCGATGCCCTTCTCGCGGGCCGTCTCGCCGGCGAGGGGGTAGACGTAGCGGGCGCGGCCGTCGAAGAGCGGGAGGGCCTGCTCGTACGTGAGGACGATGCGCTTGTCGCTGCGCGGCTCGATCGGGAAGACGCGGCACTTGAAGACGCCGCCGGGCTGCCACTCGAGCAGCGCGGGGTCCTGCATGCGCCGGACGATGCCCTCGTAGACCTGGCGGGCCTTCTGGCGCTCCTCGACCGTGCCCTCCTCGAGCTTGCCGTTGATCTCCATGGCGAGGCGGGCGATCGAGGCGTCGGGCGGCAGCGGGAAGAAGAAGGTGCCCTCGAGCCGGCGGTCGCTCTTGTTCAGGAAGATCTCCTCGACCTCGGTGCGCGCGACGCCGTCGGCGATCTCGACGCGGGCCTCGATGCGCTGGATCTCGAGCTCGCCCGCGGGCTTGCCGTTCTCGTCCTTGACGAAGAGCTGGCCGACGGAGGGCGGGACGCTGGCGAGGAGGCGGTCGGAGGACGCGGCGCGCGGGGCCGGGGCGCGCCGGGCCGTGCGGGCGTCGCGGGGCGCCGGGGACTGGCCGAGCGATCCGAGCGCGAGCACGACGAGGAGGACGGCGGCCGCGAGGGTGCCGGCCCGGAGGAAGCCGAGGACGCGGCGCTGGAACGGCGTGGGGACTCCGCCGAGGCGGACGGACAGGCGCGTGCGCTGCACCAGGGCCTCGGGCGGGGCCGCGTCGGGCCACCGGGCGGCGGCCTCCCAGCCGGCCTTCGCGAGGTTGAACTGCTCGCGGCACGCGGCGCAGTCCATCAGGTGCTGCTCGACGGCCGCGCGCTCGGCGCGGCCGGTCTCGCCGGCGAGGTACTCGGGGATGCGGGCTTCCATCTCGTGGCACGTCATGGGATCACCTCTCGCGGCCCGCGCCGCCGCCCGCCGCGAGGCGGGACCGGAGCGCCTGGCCGATCTTCTGCTGGATGCGGAACAACGTGACCTTCGCGGACCCGGGGCTGAGGCCCACGGCCTCGGCGGCCTCGGCGATCTTGAGTTCCTGGAATCGGACGAGGAGGAAGAGCTGGCGGTGGGCCGGCGGGAGCTCGTCGAGCGCCTGCCGCAGCAGCGCGACGGCCTCGTCGTGCTCCATCCCCCGCCCCGCCGTCTCGTGGTGGACGGCCATGCCCTCCTCGAGGCCCGCGGAGGGCCCGCGCCGCCCCTCGCGCCGCCGGTCGTCCGTGACGGAGTTCGCGGCGATCGTGAAGAGCCAGGTGCGGAAGCGCGCGTCGTGCCGGAACCCCGGCAGGGCGCGGTACATCTTCAGGAAGGTGTTCTGGAAGAGGTCCTCGGCGCGGCCCGAGTCGCGGACCTGGCGGTGGATGAAGGAAAAGACCGGCGCGCGGTAGCGGTCGAAGAGGACCTCGAAGGCCTCCTGCGGCGAGACGGCCGCCGCGGTGGCGACTTCCTCGTCGCTGAGCCGGTCGAGCTGGAGCGCGTTCATCCGTCCCCCTTGGACGCCCCCGCCGGGGGGCGGTTAACAGCCGGGAAGATTCCCGGGATCAGGCGTTGGGTTCGTCGGGCGTCTCGGGCTCGACGGGCTCGTCCTTGGGGACCTCGGCGCGGTGGGCGCCGCCGTCGTCCTCGTCGGGGCCGACCTGGGCGATCGACACGAGCCGGTCCTTGTCGTCGAGGCGGAGCAGGCGCACGCCCTGGGTGTTGCGGCCCATGACGCGGACCTCGCCCACGGCGATGCGGACGATCTGGCCGCCCGAGGTGATCATCAGCAGGTCGTCGGCGTCCTTCACGGCCTTCAGGCCGACCACCTTGCCGTTCCGGTCGCTCGCCTTGATGTTGATGATGCCCTTGCCCGCGCGGCTCTGGACCCGGTACGCGTCCAGCGGGCTGCGCTTGCCGTAGCCCGACGCGCAGGCCGTCAGGATCGTGGTGCCCGGCTCGAGGATGATCATGCCGACCACCTCGTCCTTGGGCTCGAGGCGGATGCCGACCACGCCGTACGTGGCCCGGCCCATCGGCCGCAGGTCCTCCTCGTGGAAGCGGATGCAGGCCCCGTCGCGGGTGCCGAGCACGACCTCGTTCTGGCCGGTCGTCACGCCGACGCCGATGAGCGAGTCGCCGTCCTCGAGGTTGATCGCGATGATGCCGCCGCGCTTCGGGTTGCCGTACGCGGCGAGCTCGGTCTTCTTGGCCAGGCCGCGCTTCGTCGCCATGACGAGGAACCCGGTCTCGAAGGTCTTCACCGGCATGGCCGAGGTGATGCGCTCGTCGCCCTTGAGCCCGAGGATCGCCGTCAGGGGCTTGCCGCGGGCCGTGCGGTCCAGCTGCGGCAGCTCGTAGACCTTCTGCCAGTGCACGCGGCCGGTGTTCGTGAAGAAGAGGACGTAGTCGTGCGTCGAGGCGATGAAGATGCGCTCGACGAAGTCGGTCTCCTTCGTGTCGGCCCCGATGATGCCCTTGCCGCCGCGGCGCTGCTTGCGGTAGCTCGCCAGGGGCACGCGCTTGATGTAGCCGAGGTGGGAGAGGACGACGACCATGTCCTCCTCGGCGATCAGCTCCTCGCGCTCGAAGGCCTGGATCTCCTCGGCGCGCAGCTCCGTGCGGCGCGGGTCGGCGCCCTTGCGGAGCTCGGCGAGGTCCTTCTTGATGAGGTCGAGGACCAGCTTGATGTCGGCGAGGATCGCCCGGTACTCGGCGACCTTCTTGAGCAGCTCCTCGAGGTCCTTCTTGAGCTTCTCGCGCTCGAGCCCGGTCAGCCGGGCCAGGGTGAGCCGGAGGATCGCGTCGGCCTGGAGCTCGGAGAACGCCCACTTCGCGACGAGCCCGGCCTTCGCCTCGGCGACGTTCGCGCTGGCGCGGATGAGGGCGATGATCTCGTCGATGATGTCGACCGCCTTGACGAGGCCCTCGAGGATGTGAGCCTCGCGCTCCGCCTGCTCGAGGAGGAAGCGCGTGCGGCGGCGGATGACCTCCTTGCGGTGCTCGAGGTAGGCCGAGAGGAGGTCCTTGAGGGACATCGTCACGGGCCGCCCGTGCAGGAGGGCGATGTTGATGATCGAGAAGGTCTCCTGCAGCGAGCTCATCGCGTAGAGCTGGTTCAGGATGACGTTCTCGTCCTCGTTCTTGCCGACCTCGATGACGATGCGGATGCCCTGCCGGTCGCTCTCGTCGCGGATGTCGCTGATCCCGGGGATCTGGTCCTCCTTGACCAGCTCGGCGATCCGCTCGATCAGGTTGGCCTTGTTGACGTTGTAGGGCACGTCGTCGATCACGACGATCTTGCGCCCGTTCTTCTGCTCCTCGACGTGGGTGCGGCCGCGCACGACGAGGTGACCGCGGCCCGTCTCGTAGGCCTGGCGCACGCCCGAGGTGCCGCAGACGATGCCGCCCGTCGGGAAGTCCGGCCCCGGGATGATCTTCATCAGGTCCGCGACCGTCGCCTCGGGGTGGTCGACGAGGTGGACGAGGCCGTCGCAGATCTCGGCGAGGTTGTGGGGCGGGATCGAGGTGGCCATGCCGACGGCGATGCCGACGGTGCCGTTGCAGAGCAGGTTCGGGAACTTGCTCGGCAGGACGACGGGCTCCTCGAGGCGCGCGTCGTAGTTGGGCTGGAAGTCGACGGTCTTCTTGTCGAGGTCCTCGAGCATCATCGCCGACCAGTCCGACATCCGCGCCTCGGTGTAGCGCATGGCGGCCGGCGGGTCGCCGTCGATGGAGCCGAAGTTGCCCTGGCCGTGGACGAGGAGGTAGCGGGTGTTGAAGTCCTGCGCGAGGCGCACGAGGGTCGGGTAGACGACGGCCTCGCCGTGCGGATGGTAGTCGCCGGAAGTCTGGCCGCAGATCTTCGCGCACTTCATCGTCTTGCTGCGCGGCCCGAGGTTCAGGTCCTTCATCGCGACGAGGATGCGCCGCTGGGAGGGCTTCAGGCCGTCCCGCGCGTCCGGCAGCGCGCGCGAGACGATGACGCTCATCGCGTAGTTGAGGTACGAGTCCTTCATCTCGTCCTCGACCAGCGTCGGCACGACGGCCTTCGCGGGCGGACGAGGGGGCGCGGGGGGGACGGGGGCGTTCTTGGCGGCCATGGGAGGGGCCCATGATACCCGCCCCGCCGGGCCCCGGCAAGGGAGCGGGTTCGGCTCAAGCCGGCCCCGGAACCGGCCGATGTACCCCCCGGAGCCGTACCGAGGGGGAACCATGAAATTCGCCGCCGCCGGCGTTCCGCTGGCCGCGCTCGCCCTGCTGCTCGCCGTCGCCTCGCGCCAGGACCCGCCCCCCGACCGCCGCGCCGAGGCCGCCGAGGCCGAGCTCGCCCGCTTCCGCGAGATCCACTCCCGCCTCCTCGAGCGCATCGGCACCCGGCTCGACGGCCTCGACGGGCGCCTCGCCGACGACACCGCCCAGCGCGCCGCCGTGATCAAGCGGCTCGACGACCTCTCCTCCGGGCTCCACGGCGCCGACGGCTCCCTCCGGGGGCTCCGCGACGCCGTCGCCGCCCTGCGCAAGAGCTCCGCCCCCGACGCGCTCGCGCTGGGCCGGGCCCTGCTCTCCCCCTCCGTCCAGGTCTCCGCCCGCGGCGGCGTGGGCGGCGGCACCATCCTGCGCTCGGACCCCGCCGAGGGCACCTGGGTCGTCACCGCCTGGCACGTCGTCCAGAAGGCCGCCGAGCGGGACGCCGGGGGCCAGGAGCGCCTGCACCCCGTCCAGGTCCGGATCTACCGCGACGACGGGAACCCCGCCGAGCTCGTGGACGCCGACCTCGTCCTGCGCGACGAGCGCAAGGACCTCGCGCTGCTCAAGCTGAAGACCACGAAGACCTGGACGGCCGCGGCGCGCCTCGCCTCCCGCGAGCGGATGCGCGAGACCGGCGTCTTCACGCCGATCTTCGCCGTCGGCTGCCCGCTGGGGCACGACCCCCTGCCCACGTCCGGGGAGATCACGACCCGCCGCAAGGAGGTCAACGGCGAGTGCTTCTGGATGATGTCCGCGCCGACCATCTTCGGGAACTCCGGCGGCGGCGTCTTCCACCGGGAGACGCTCGAGATGATCGGCGTCTCCGCGATGGTCTGCACCTTCGAGAACCCCGTGACGACGCCGGTCCCCCACCTCGGCATCCTCGTGCCGATGGACCGCGTCTACGACTGGCTGGAGGCCAACGGCCACGGGCGGATCCTGGACTCCGGCCTGGGCCGGGCCCCCTCGGCTCCGCCGGCGGCCGGCGCCCCCGCCCGCACGAAGGCCGACTGGTAGGGCTTTCGTTGCGCGATCCGGTCCGGGGGCCTACACTTCCCCCGTGGATCTCCAGTTCGGCCGGCGGCGTCCGCTCTTCAAGGGCCGGGTCCTTTCCCTCGTGAACCAGGACGTCCGCCTCCCCAACGGCCGGACCACCACCTTCCACGTCGTCGAGCACCCGGGCGCCGTCGCGGTCGTCCCCATCTTCGACAACGGCGACGTCATGCTGATCCGCCAGGTCCGCCCCGCGACCGGCGGCTGGCTCCTGGAGATCGTCGCCGGCACGCGCGAGCCCGGGGAGGCCCCGCGGGTGACGGCGGGCCGCGAGCTCGCCGAGGAGATCGGCCACCGCGCGCGGAGGCTCGTCAAGCTGGGCGCCTTCTACACCGCGCCCGGGTTCTGCAGCGAGATCATCCACCTCTACGCCGCCGTGGGCCTGCGGCCCGGGAGCGCCGAGAAGGACCCGGACGAGGTGATCCGCCCCGTGCGCCTGCCCTACCGCCGGGCCCTCGCGATGGCGGAGTCGGGCCGGATCAAGGACGCGAAGACGATCGCGGGGCTGCTCCTGGCCCGGCGCCACGCGGGGGTGGCCCGGTGAGCGGCGACGCCCGGGGCAAGGCCGACGCCCTCTTCGCGCAGCTGGCGCTGAAGCTCGGGCTCATCGACCGCAAGAAGCTCGACGCGGCGATCTCGCTGCAGTCCCGCCAGAACCCCCCGAAGCCGCTCGGCCTGCTCCTCCTCGAGACCCGCGTCCTCAGCCCCTCCGACATGGACAAGATCCTCGCCGCCCAGAAGCAGCTCGCGGACCAGGCGAACGAGCGGGCCAAGGACGCGAGGACGGACCACCTCTTCGGCAAGGTCGCCATCCGCCTGAAGTTCTGCACCGACGAGGACCTCATCGAGTGCCTCGACGCGCAGGAGCAACAGCCGAAGGAGAAGCGGATGCGGCTCGGCGACCTGATGATCCAGCGCGGCGTGCTCACGGCCGGCCAGGTCCGGCGCATCCTGGACACGCAGCGCGGGCTCATCCTCTACTGCCCGAGCTGCGACACGGAGTACAACACCGTGATGTTCAAGCCGGGCGCGTCGCTGCAGTGCTACCGCTGCGGGTCCCCGATGCGCATCCCGGTCCGGGGGATGGACGCCCCCGCCGACCTCAGCACCGAGGACCAGTAGCCCCTACTCGAGGGGCCCGCGCGTGAACACGTCCCGCTGGCTGTTGGTGTCCTTGTCGACCAGGTTCGGGGACGTCGACTCGAAGACCGCGACCCGCCCGTCCGCGCTGACCCGCGCGTTGACCGAGTCCCCGTTGGTCGCCTCGACGCCGAACGTGCGCACGGAGACCCGGCGCAGCGCCCCGCCGGCGACCTCGACGAGGAAGACGTCGTCCCGGCCGTTGTTGTCCGGGAAGACCAGGTTCGTGGCCGAGGAGTCGAAGACGACGACCGACCCGTCGGCCGAGATCCTCGGGCGCCGCGACGCGCCGTCGGCCTCCGCGCCCTCGAGGCCGACCGAGAGCTTCACGAGGGCCCCGGTCAGCACGTCCTTGACGTAGAGGTCCGCGACCGCGTTCGTGTCCGGGGCGGCGAAGTTCGTGGACTCCGTCGCGAAGGCCACGTAGCGGCCGTCGGCCGACACGGAGGGGTCCGTGGACGCCCCGTTGCCCTTGACCCCCGCCGCCGTCTGGCTGACGAGCACCGTGGCGTCCGTGACCAAGTCCTTGAGGTAGACGTCCGAGATCGCGTCCGCGTCGAGCGGGTCCAGGTTCGTGGCCAGGGACTGGAAGACGGCCCAGCGTCCGTCGGGGCTGATCCGCGGGTTCGTCGACGCCCCGTTGGCCTGCACGCCGGCCGAGCTCGAGGAGATGTAGCGGTTGACGTTGGCCGTCCAGTGGATCACGTCGGCCACCGCCCCGTTCGAGTCGACCGGGGTGACGTCGCTCGCGGTCGTCGTGTAGACGAGGTGCTTGCCGTCCCCGGAGATCGCGGGCTGGAACGAGTCGCCGTTCGTGTCGGGCAGGCCCAGCTTCTGCGTGGAGGCGCGGAGCATCCCGCGGGAGTTCGTGTCGATCTTGTAGACGTTCCGCCTCGTGTTGAGCGTCGGGTTGCCGCTCGGGAGCAGGTTCTTCGCGTAGGACGCGAAGGCGACGAAGTTCCCGTCCCCGCTGATGGCCGGGTCCGAGCTGTGCCCGTCGGAGCTGACGCCGATCTGGGTCTCGTTGTCGCCGGACCAGGTGCCCCCCGGCGCGGTGAAGATGGCGACGTCGGTGGCGGCGGTGAGCGCGTAGGTGATGTCCTCCGCCTGGTCGCGGAGGAAGACGTCGTCCTTGCCGTTGGTGTCGCCCAGGACGAGGTTGGCCGCGGAGGAGCGGAAGACGACGTAGCGGCCGTCGGCGGAGAGGTCGGGCTGGTCGGAGAACCCGAAGCCCTGGACCTCGAGCGTCGAGATGGACACCCGGCTCGTGAGCGCGAGGGGGTTGTCGTCGTCGTTGACGTTGCCCTTGCAGGCGGCGAGCGCGGCGAGGAGGAGGGCGAGGACGGGGAGGCGCATCACTGCCGATTCTACGCCGTACCCGCGGCCCCGTTCGCGCGAATTTGAAGGCTACCGGAGCGGCCCGCGGATGAACACGTCGTTGACGCCCGCGAAGTCGTCGTCGACGAGGTTCGAGGCCTGCGACCCGAAGGCGATCCAGCGGCCGTCCCCCGAGATCACGGGGCTCCCGCTCTGGTCGTTCGCCTCGTTGCCGAAGGTGCGGACGGAGGCCCGGAACGTCTCGGACTTCAGGAGGTCGCGCACGAAGACGTCCCCGACCTGGTTGTTGTCCGGCGCGACGAGGTTCTTGGCCTCCGAGACGAAGGTCACCCAGCGGCCGTCCGCGGAGACGGAGGGGTTCATGCTGTTGCCGTTGCCCGCGCCCCCGAAGGCGTTGACGGAGACGCGCACGAAGGTCGTGCCGAGCATGTCCCGGAAGTAGACGTCGTTGCTGCCGAAGTCGTTCGTCGCGAAGTTCGTCGCGTCCGTGTCGAAGACGACGTAGCGCCCGTCCGGACTGATGCTGAGGTTGCTGCAGTCCGCGCGGGACGCGGGCGTGTTCTTGAAGGCCCCCTGGTTCAAGGAGTCCTTGCTGACGCAGACGGTCGTCGGCGACGCGCTGAGCGGGCCCCGGCGCCAGATGTTCCGGCTCGTGGGCGGCCCGCCGAGGCCGGTCTCGAAGATCTGGTCCCCCTCCCAGAACACGTACTCCCCGTCGGCGGTCAGGCGCGGGCGGTAGTTGTTGGCGGTCAGCTTCACGCCGAGGTCGTTGAGCGAAAGCAGGATGTTGGACCCCGCCGTGCGATCCCGCATGTGGATGTCCAGGCTGAGGTCCAGGTCGCCGTCGCCGAAGTCGCCCGCCGTGCTCTGGAAGGCGACGTAGCGCCCGTCCGCGGAGATCGTCGGGTTGTCCGACGCCCCGTTGGTCTCCCCGTCCAGGAGGTCGAGGCTGACCTTCTCCAGGGTGCCGGTCTGCATGTCCTTGAGGAAGATGTCCGAGAAGATCTGCGCGTCGGCGACGGACAGGAGGTTCTGCGCGTTCGACACGAAGGCCACGTAGCGGCCGTCGGGCGTGCAGACCGGCCGGTAGCAGGGGCCGTTCGGCTCGCTCCCGTCCCACGCGAGGGAGACGCGGATGACCTCCCCGGTGTGGATGTCCCGGCGGAAGATGTCCGGGAACCCGGCCGCGTCCCCCGCGACGAGGTTCGACGCGTTGGATTCGAAGTAGACGAAGCGGCCGTCGTTCGTGATGGCGATGGAGTCCGCGGAGACGCCGGAGCCGAGATTCGCCTCGCTGCCGGAGTCCGTCAGCGAGATCCGGAACGTCGTGGTGAGGAAGACCTCGCCGTCGTTCACGTTGCCCTTGCAGCCGACCAGGGCCGCCAGGGCGAGGGCGGCCGCGACATGCCGGTTCTTCATCCTAGAACTCGTGGTTGTACCCGATGGCGGCCGTCGTCGCGTCGCCGCCGACGTCGAAGCCCAGGTCGACCGAGCGGCCCTTCCCGCCCTCCGTGGTCCAGGACAGGCCCGCGCCGAGCGTGAAGATCGTGAAGGCCTCGCCCTTCGTGTCGAGCACGAGCTTGTAGGCCCCGGTCATCGGCAGGTCGTCCTCGTCCTCCCAGGGCGCGTCGAACAGGCGCACGCCGAAGCGCGGGAAGAGCGTCAGGCGCTGGCTCACCGGGATCCGGTACTCGGCGCCGAGCGAGATGTTGGTCACGTCCTCGAACCCGGGCTGGCCCGCGATGAGCGGGTCCTCCGCGGTCTCGGACCAGCGGATGAACTGGAAGTCGACCGTCACGCGCAGCGGCGTCCCCTTCAGGAGGTAGAACGTGATGCCGGCGTTGAACTGCTCGGGCATGTCGAAGGCCGGCAGGATGTCCGGCTCGATGCTGAAGTCGAAGTGGATCGCGCTCTGGTACGCGAAGCCGAGGTTGACCTTGATCGTCTCGGTGTTGTCGTAGAGGCCGACGAGGAGCCCGAAGCCGAAGCCCAGCGATGTCGCCGTGTCGGAAACGTCCGCGCTCGTGCCGGAGAACTCCCAGCTCTCGTTGGCCAGGTCCACCGCCAGGCCGACGGCGAGGTGGCCGAACCAGCCGGACTCGCCCAGCGGCTTGAAGCGGAAATCCTTGGCGAGCGCGACGCGGAAGCGGAGGAAGCCCTCCTCGACGTTGTTCTCGGGGACGAAGACCACCTGCGCGGGGTCCGTCACCTGGTCGAGCGCGTAGTTCAGGTGGTAGGGGCGCGCCACGCAGAGCCCCACGGCCAGCGGGCTCTCCGCGTCGCCGACCTGGAAGACCATGCCGAAGTACGAGGGGAACATCGCCGGATCGACGAGGACGGTCTCCGCCTCGACGCTGAACTCCACGGTGTCGGCGGGCCCGCGGTTCTGGTCGACGGGGTACCCGACGTACGTCTGGTACGAGATGGACATGGCGTCGGGCTGCGTCGCGATGCCCGCGGGGTTGAGCCACACGGAGACCGGGTCGTCCTCGAACGCCGTGTACGAGCCGCCCATCGCCTTCGTGCGGGCGCCCAGCTGCTGGTCCTGGGCCCAGGCCGGGGCGGCGGACGCCGCCAGGACCAGGATCGCCGCGACAACGTGCTTCATTCGGGTGCGCCTTTCGGGGTTTTTTTGGATCGGCGGGGAGTTTAGAACAGCGACCCAGCCCTCTCAAGGATTATGAACCGGTGATCGCGGCCACGAGCCGCTCCTGCACGGCCCACATCCGGCGCCGCTCGGCCGGCCGGTGGTCGTCCATCCCGGCCAGGTGCAGGACGCCGTGGACGACGTATCGGACCAGCTCCTCGCGCGCCTCGAGGCCCCGCTCCCGGGCCTCGCGCTCCGCGAAATCCGCGGAGACGACGAGCTCCCCGACCAGGCCCGGCCCGCCCATCGGGAAGGAAAGCACGTCCGTGTCGAAGTCGTGGCGCAGCCAGCGGCGGTTCAGGCGGCGCATCTCGGCGCCGCCGACGACCGCGATCGACAGGCCGCAGGGCCAGAGCCCCCGGTCCTCGAGGGCCGCCCGGGCCGCCCGCTTCAGGAGCGCCGCGGGCAGGCGCCCCCGCCTCCGGCGATCCGCGATCCAGACCGCGCCCCTCACGCCCCCGCCCCCAGCACCGCCTTGAGGTAGCGCCCGGTGTGCGAGGCCTCGGCCCTCGCGACGTCCTCGGGCGTGCCCTGGGCCAGGAGCCGCCCGCCGCCCGCCCCGCCCTCCGGCCCGAGGTCGATCACCCAGTCCGCGGTCTTCACGACGTGGAGGTTGTGCTCGATCACGACGACGGTGTTCCCGAGGTCCACGAGGCGCCCGAGCACGGAGAGGAGCTTGCGGATGTCGGCGAAGTGCAGGCCGGTCGTCGGCTCGTCGAGGATGTACATCGTCCGGCCCTGCGAGGCCCGCGCCAGCTCCGCGGCCAGCTTCACGCGCTGCGCCTCGCCGCCGGACAGCGTCGTCGACGACTGCCCCGCCGCCATGTAGCCCAGGCCGACGTCGAAGAGCGTCTCGAGCGAGCGCTTGATCTTCGGGAAGTTCTCGAAGAACTGCAGCGCGGTCTCGACCGGCATGTCGAGGACCTCCGCGATGTCCTTCCCCTTGTACTTCACCTCGAGGGTCTCGCGGTTGTAGCGCCGGCCC
>CAYXGZ010000049.1:0-25581 GCA_964464755.1 uncultured Planctomycetales bacterium | reverse complement strand
CCCGGTCTCGGCCCTGGCGGACTCGCCCGACGAGCCCGCGCCCCCCGAGCCCGTCCCGGCGGGGGGCGACGTCACGATCCAGGCCCTCTCGGACGCCTGGCACCAGGTCGCCAAGGAGATGAAGGAGAAGTCGCGCGTCGTCGCGGCGCTCATCGAGGCGGGGCGGCCGACCAAGCTCGTCGGCGACGAGGTCGAGTTCACGCTCCCGGCCACCTTCGCGAAGTTCCACCTCGACCAGCTGGAGACGCCGAAGAACCGGCAGCTCGTCGAGTCGGCGCTGCACCGGGTCTTCGGCCGGCGGCTCGGGATCCACGCCGTGCTCCAGCGCGCGGGCGGCGCGCCGGCGGCCCCGGGGGCGGAGCCGCTCTTCAAGGCCGCGCCCGCCCCGGCCCCGCGGGACCTCGCCGACAACCCCGCGGTCCGCAAGGTCCTCGACGGCTTCCCCGGTTCCAAGATCGTCGGCATCGAATAGGGAGGGTCGGCCATGTTCTCCGGCGGCGTGAATCCGAACAAGATGGGCAAGCAGGTCCACGACATGCAGCGCCGGCTCCTCGAGGTCGAGGAGCGGCTCAAGGAGATGATCGTCGAGGGCAGCGCGGGCGGCGGCTCCGTGAAGGTGAAGGCCTCGGGCGCCCAGGAGGTCGTCGCGGTCTCCGTCGACGAGCAGGTCGCCGCGGCGGGCGACAAGGGGATGCTGGAGGACCTGGTCCAGGCGGCGGTCAACGACGCCCTGAAGAAGGCCAAGGCCCTCCGGGAGAAGGAGCTGACCAAGGTGACCGGGATCAACGTCCCCGGGCTGGCCTGATGACCGGGCCCGAGCCCCTCCGGCGCCTCGTCGGCGAGCTCGCCAAGCTCCCCGGCGTCGGCGAGAAGACCGCGGAGCGCCTCGCGTACCACCTGCACGCCGCGCCGCGCGAGGACGCCCTCGCGCTGGCCGACGCGATCCGCGAGGTCAAGGAGCGGCTGCGCTCCTGCTCGGTGTGCTATGATATCACCGTCGCCGACCCCTGCGCGATCTGCGCCGACCCGCGGCGCGACCGGCGCGTGGTCTGCGTCGTCGAGCACTCGCGGGACCTCGGCGCGATCGAGAAGGCGGGCGCCCACGGCGGGCTCTACCACGTCCTCCACGGGCGCCTCTCGCCGCTCGACGGCGTCGGCCCCGGGAACCTGACCATCGGCCGGCTGGAGGAGCGCGTGAAGAAGGGCGGGATCGAGGAGCTGATCGTGGCGACCAATCCCACGGCCGAGGGGGACGCCACGGCCTATTACCTGCAGAAGCTCCTCGCCCCCTCCGGCGTCAAGGTCACCCGCATCGCCCGCGGCCTGCCCACGGGCTCCAGCCTCGAGTACGCCAGCCGCACCATCGTCGCGGACGCCCTCAAGGGCCGGAGGGACTTCTAGCCGTGCGCCTCGAGGCCAACCTCTCCCAGCGCCTCGAGCAGAGGATGCAGCTCTCGCAGCAGATGCTGCAGAACCTCGAGCTGCTCCAGCTGCCCCTGCTCCAGCTCCGCCAGAAGATCGACGAGGAGCTCGAGATCAACCCCGCCCTCGACCTGACCACGGAGCTCGAGGACCGCAGCCCGGAGACGGTCGCCGAGGCCGCCGGCCCCGCCCCGACCCCCGAGACGGAGGAGACCGTCGAGGACCGCAAGCGCGAGTTCCTGGAGTCCGTCGAGGAGGAGTGGTTCGCCTCCGAGCGCCGCACCCCGCGCGGCGGCGGCGACGAGGACAAGAAGTTCGAGTACCTCCAGAACGTCGGCGCCCCCTCGCTGGGGATCCGCGACCACCTGCGCGCCCAGCTCGCCGTCCTCGAGGTCGACGCCTCGATGGGCCCCTACCTCGAGCTGCTCATCGAGCACATCGACGACAACGGCTACCTCTCCGCGGCCCTCGAGGAGATCGCCCAGGCCGCGCCCCCCGAGATCCGCCGCCTCGACCCCGAGGTCATCGGCCGGATGCTCGAGACCGCGCTCTCCTTCCTCCAGAAGCTGGAACCCCGCGGCATCGGCGCCCGCTCCCCGCGCGAGTGCCTCATCCTCCAGCTCGACGAGGCCGACGCGAACTTCGCCGCCAAGCGGCGCCTCATCGACCGCCACCTCGAGGACATCGGGCACAACCGCCTGCCCAAGATGGTCCGCGAGATCTGCGCCGACCCGGCCGCGCTCGCGGATTTCGGCCTGCGGCCCGGCACGGACCCCGCCGTCGTCCTCGAGGACGTCAAGACGCTCATCGCCGAGATCCAGAAGCTCAACCCGAAGCCCGGCGCCACGCACTCCGCCGCCAGCACGCCCCGGGTCTTCCCCGAGGTCCTCATCCGGAAGGTCGACGGGACCTACGAGATCGTCATCGAGGACTCCTACCTCCCGCCGCTGTCCATCAACCGCAGCTACCAGGAGCTGCTCAAGGGCAAGACCCTGGCGAAGGACGAGAAGGACTACATCCGCCGGAAGATCGACGCGGGCCGCAAGCTCATCAGCGCGATCGAGCAGCGGCGCTCGACGATCCAGCGCATCACCGCGGAGATCCTCCGCCACCAGATGGACTTCTTCGAGCAGGGCGCCGAGCACCTCCGGCCCCTGAAGATGCAGGAGGTCGCCGACGACGTGGGCATCCACGTCTCGACCGTCAGCCGCGCGATCAGCGGCAAGTGGATCGAGACGCCCCGCGGCATCTTCCCGATGAAGTTCTTCTTCGCGAGCGCCGCGCCGAAGGCCGCCCCGCCGCTCCCCGGCGCCCCCGCCGCGCCCGCGGGCGCGCCCGAGGACGACCGCACGCGCCTCGCCCTCATGGACCGCATCCGCGAGATCCTCGACGGCGAGGACCGCAAGAACCCGCTCAGCGACCTCGAGATCGTCCGCATCCTCAAGGCGCAGGGCATCAACGCCGCCCGGCGCACCATCGCCAAGTACCGCGAGGAGATGGGCATCCCCAGCTCCCGGGTCCGCCGGCAATACTAGGAAGCCTCCATGAGCGCCGAGGAGCAGGCCCGGGAGTTCCGCGAGGGCGTCGACCGCCTCCGCCGCGAGATCGCCAAGGTCGTCGTCGGCCACGACGAGGTCGTCACCCAGGCGATGATCGCGATCCTCGCCGGCGGCCACGCGCTGCTCGAGGGCGTGCCCGGCCTCGGCAAGACCCTCCTCGTCAAGACGATCAGCCGCTGCCTGAACCTCCGCTTCTCGCGGATCCAGTTCACGCCCGACCTGATGCCCGCCGACATCCTCGGCACGAACATCGTCGTCGAGGACGCCGCGGGCCGGAAGTCGTTCGAGTTCCAGCCGGGGCCGATCTTCGGCAACCTCGTGCTCGCCGACGAGATCAACCGGGCGACGCCGAAGACCCAGTCCGCGCTGCTCGAGGCGATGCAGGAGAAGACCGTCACCGTCGGCGGGAAGCGGCACCCCCTCGAGGAGCCGTTCTTCGTGCTGGCGACGCAGAACCCCATCGAGATGGAGGGGACCTACCCGCTGCCCGAGGCGCAGGTGGACCGCTTCTTCTTCAAGATCCAGGTCAAGGCGCCCGACCTCGCCGGGCTGCTCGAGGTCGTCGAGCGCACGACGGGGCAGGCGGCCCCGGAGATCCAGCCGGTCCTCTCCGGCGCCGACATCCTGCGGATGCGGGAGCTCGTCCGCGAGGTCCCCGCCGCGGCCCACGTGAAGGAGTTCGCGGCCCGCCTCGTGCTGGCCACGCACCCCGACGCGGGCGGCACCGAGATCGCCCGCAAGTACGTCCGCTACGGCTCCAGCCCCCGCGGCGTGCAGGCCCTCGTGCTGGCCGGCAAGATCCTCGCCCTCATGAAGGGCCGCTACAACGTCGCGTTCTCCGACCTGCGCGAGGCCGCGCTGCCCGCCCTGCGCCACCGCCTCATCCTGAACTTCGAGGCGGAGGCCGAGGGCGTCCGGTCGGACACGATCCTCGCGAAGATCCTCGAGCAGGTCCCCGAGGTCGCCCCCGCGTAGGCTCCTTCCCCGTCCCGTCGGCCGCCGGTATACTGGGCCCCCGTGACGACGGAAGCCCCCCTCCCCTCCGGCGAAACCGCCCCCTACCCGGTCGGCACCCTCCTCGGGCGCTGCCGGCTCCAGAAGATCATCGGGCAGGGCGGCATGGGCACCGTCTACCTCGCCCACCACGAGGCCCTCGACAAGACCGTCGCCGTCAAGGTCCTGCCGCGCAAGTACTCCCAGAATTCCGAGTACGTCCGGCGCTTCCAGCGGGAGGCCCGCTCGGCCGCCAAGCTGGAGCACCCGAACATCATCCAGGTCCTCGACGTGGCCAACGACGGCGACGTGCACTACATCGTCATGCAGTACTACGAGGGAATGGACCTCGGGCAGCTCATCGACAAGAAGGGCAAGCTCGCCGTGTCCGACGCGCTCTCGATCACCAAGAAGGTCGCCCAGGCCCTCGGGGCCGCGCACGCCGCGGGCATCGTGCACCGGGACGTGAAGCCCTCGAACATCGTCGTCACCAAGCAGGGAAAGGTCCTCGTCACGGACTTCGGCCTGGCCCGCGAGATCACCGGCACGATGACGGGCAACGCGATCACGCAGTCCAGCGGCATCGTCCTGGGCACCCCGCAGTACATCTCGCCCGAGCAGGCCATGGGCGAGCGCTCCGACGCGCGCAGCGACCTCTACTCGCTCGGCGCCACCTTCTACGCGATGCTCGCGGGGCGGCCGCCGTACGACGACGACAACCCCGTCAGCGTGCTCATGAAGCACGTGCGCGAGAACGAGAAGCCCGAGTCCCTGAGGAAGATCAACCCCGAGGTCCCCGAGGCCCTCGAGCGGCTCGTGGACAAGATGATGGCGAAGAGCCCGTCCGGGCGGCCCGCCACGATGGACGACGTCGTGTCGTCGATCGACCTGATCAAGGGCGCCCGGGGGACCGGCCCCGTGGCGACCGCCCAGCCCGCGAAACGCCCCGGCTGGATCCTCGCCGCGGGCGGGGGGCTGCTCGCCGGCATGGTCGTCATGGTCGTGGTGCTCGTCCTGCTCGTCGTCTCGTCGGCCAAGCGCGACCTCGCGGCCGCGATCCTGGCGGAGGAGGAGGCGGGGACCGACCCCGCCCGGCTCCGCGAGGCCGTGCGGCTATACCGGGACATCCAGTCCCGCTACACGAACTCCGACCACGCCCGCACCGCGACGGAGCGGGCCGACGCGATCGAGGACAAGCTCGCCGCGGCCTCGTGGCTGCAGAAGTACCTCGCCAAGGACGCGCCCCACGCCACCTGCCTGCGCGAGCTCCGCGCGCTGCGCGAGCGGAACCCGTCGCCCGAGCGGCTCGCCGAGATCGACCGCGCCCTCCAGGGCATCGCCCGCGAGGAACTGCGGCGCCGCACCCTGGTGCTCTCCGACGCGCTGCGCTACCGCATCGTCGCCGACCTGCGGCAGCTGCTCCCCCCGGACGTCGCGCCCCGCTACGCGGACCGCGAGGCCTTCCTGCCGGCGCTGCTGGCGAAGTGGACGAAGGAGTCGCTGGCCGGCGAGCTGCGCGTGCGCTCGGTCGACCTGGCGGACGACCGCCCGTCGCTGGACCTGGCCCAGGGGCGGGCGAAGGCGGCCTGCCTCGCGCGGCTGACGCTCGACGACAAGGACCTCGAGCGGCGCTTCACCGTCGACTGGAAACTCTCCGGCGACCAGTGGATCCTGGCCGTCGACTAGGCTCGGCCTGATGATCCCCGTGGCCGCGGTTGCGGCGCCGGGGATGTAGGAGGACTCATGGCGTTCGACCCGAAGTCCATCGTGAAGAACCCCGCCTTCGCCATCGGCGGCGGCGTGGTCCTCGGCATGGGCGTCTACGAGATGATCCGCTCGACGGTGTCGAACGTCGTCCAGCCCTGGTTCAGCCTCGTCCTCAAGCGCGGCGGGTTCATCAGCATCACGGACGACGTGGCGCTCGGCTGCGGGCCCTGGATCGCCGCGGGGATGATCGCCGTCGCCGCGGTCGTCGCGGGCCTGGCCATGATCCGGATCGCGAGCCGCGACTGATGGCGCTGCAGGTCCTCTACGTCGGCGTCGCGGCGTTCCTCGTCCTGCTGAACGCCTTCTTCGTCCTCGCCGAGTTCGCCATCGTCAAGGTGCGGGCGACCCGGATGCGGGACCTCGCCTCCAAGGGCGACCGCCGCGCGGCCCTGGTCGTCCGCATCACGGGCGAGCTCGACGCCTACCTGTCCACCTGCCAGCTCGGCATCACGGTCGCGAGCCTCGGCCTGGGCTGGGTGGGCGAACCGGCCTTCGCGCGCCTCGTCGAGCCGGCCCTCGGCTGGGCGGGGATCCGCAGCGCCGCCCTGCTCCACTCGGTCTCCTTCACGATCGCCTTCACGTTCGTGACGCTCGCCCACACGGTGCTCGGCGAGCTGGTGCCGAAGTCGATCTCGATCCGCCGCGCCGAGGCGGCCGCCCTCTGGTGCGCCCGGCCGCTGCTCGCGTTCCACCACGGCTTCTTCCCGCTGATGTGGATCCTCAACACCTCCAGCAACGCGGTCCTCGCCCTGCTGCGGGTGGGCCGGGCCTCGGAGACCGAGTCCGCGCACTCCGAGGAGGAGCTGCGGATGATCCTCGGCGCCTCCCACGAGAAGGGCTCCTTCACGCTCAACCGCCTCCTGATGATGGAGAACGTGCTCGACTTCGGGACGCTGAAGGTCGCCGACGTGATGATCCCCGCGTCCAAGGTCGTCACGCTGGACGCCACCGCGCCCTGGGAGGACAACCTCGCCAAGGTCCGGAGCACCCACCACTCGCGGTACCCGCTGGCCCGGCCCGAGTCGAAGCGCTACGACTTCATCGTCCACATCAAGGACCTCGCCATCGAGATGGCCAAGGGGGCGGCCGTGGACCTGCGCAAGATCGCCCGCAGCGTCCAGCACGTGCGCGCGGAGCTCTCCCTCGAGGAGCTGCTCCAGCACTTCCACCGGAACCGCAGCCACCTCGCCATGGTCGAGGACGCCCGGGGGGCCTTCCTCGGGCTCGTCTCCCTCGAGGACGTCGTCGAGGAGCTCATCGGGACCGTGCGCGACGAGTTCGAGCAGACCACCGAGGTCCGGCTCGAGGACCTCGTCCCCGCGGGCGGCATCGTGCTCGACCTGCCCCCGGGGCCGAAGGAGGGCGCGGTCCGGACGCTGGTCCAGGCGCTGCGGACGAGCCGGCCGGAGCTCGACGTGGACGGCGTGGTCGCGGGGATCCTCAAGCGCGAGGCCCTGGCCTCGACGGGCCTCGGCGAGGGCATCGCGATCCCCCACGGCCGCGTGCCGGGGCTCTCGCGGCCCACCGCCGCCATCGGCCTGAGCCCGGACGGCCTGGACTGGAGGTCGCTCGACGGGAAGCCCGCCCACCTCATCTTCCTGATCCTCACGCCCTCGCACGACGAGGGCATCCACGTCCACATCCTCGGGAAGATCAGCACCCTGCTCTCGAGCGACTACCTCCGCGAGCGGCTGCGGCAGGCGAAGGGCGTGGGCGACGTGGTGGACGTGCTGAAGGCGAGCGACCGGAGCCTGCCGGCCTAGCGGGACGACACCCGGAGGTCGAAGTCCCGCTTCCGGAGCTCCCGCACGTAGTCCGCCGGATCGAAGTCCCGCTCCTGGAGCAGGGCCCCGGCGCGCTTCGCCTTCCCGCGGGCGACGAGCTGCGCGACGATGGACGCCGAGAACCCGGTCGTGCGCATCATCGAGGAGAGCCCCGCGCGGCCCCGGTCGACGAGCGAGAGCCTCCACGCCGCGTTCCGCCCGGCGCGCCGGCCCTCGACCTCGACGAGCACCAGCACCATCTCGCGGCCCTCGCGCGGGACCGTCCGGTCGAGGTGGCGCTTCGTCCCCTCGCGGCCCAGGCGCGCGAAGAGCTCCCGCACGGCCGCCGCGTGGCCCGGGTAGCGCAGCGTCTTGTACTCGAGCTCCCCCACCTTCCCGCGGTACGAGAGCGGCAGCGTCGAGGCCCCGCCCGAGGTGTGGAAGGCCTCGAGCCGGCCGATCCCCGGGAAGTCGAGCTCCTCGACGCCGGTCAGCGCGCGGGCGCGCGAGAGGCGTCCGCCCTTGAGCACGCGGCACCACCCCGAGTACTCGTTGACGAGGCCCTCGGTGGAGAACACCAGCTGGTAGTTGAGCGGCGGCACGGGGCGCTGCGGCAGCCCGCCGACCCGGATGCGCACCCGGTCGGCCCGCGTGAAGCGCGAGACCCCCCAGGCGGCGAGGAAGCTCACCATGCCCGGCGCCAGGCCCGCGTCGGGCACGACGCAGACCCCGCGCCGGCGGGCCGCGGCGTCGAGCCCCAGCTCCCGCTTCACGACCGCGTCGTTGCCGCCGAGGTCCACGAAGTGCGTCCCGGCCCGCACCGCCTCGCGCGCGAGCCCGTAGTTCAGGAAATACGGAACCGCCGAGACCGCGACGTCCGCCCCCGCGAGCAGGGGGGCCAGGGTCGCAGGCTTCGCGGCATCCCCCCTCCCGGCCTCCACGCGGAGGTCCCGGGCCAGCCGGTCCGCGGCCGCCGGGTCCTGGTCCACGACCCGCACGCCGAAGCCCGAGCGCTTCAGATCGAGGGCGATCGCCCTCCCCATCCGTCCCGCCCCGATCACGATGGCGTCCATGGGGTTGGAACTTAGCACCCGGAGCCCCCGTCGTCCAGCCGTTTGAATACCCCCTCCGGGACGGGTATAATCGACGGCCGCGTATGCGGTCCCTCCTCAGGTTCCTGTTCGGCGAGCGGAAGAACCCCACCGACCCCCGCGTCCTCCACCAGCTCACGCTCATCGCGTTCTTCGCCTGGGTCGGGCTCGGGGCCGACGGCCTCTCGTCCTCCTGCTACGGCCCCGAGGAGGCCTTCGAGGCGATGGGGGTCCACCGGCACCTGGTCTGGCCCCTGGCGGCCCTCGTGGCCGTGACCGTCTTCTCGATCACCGCGAGCTACTCGCAGGTCGTCGACCTCTTCCCGGGCGGCGGCGGCGGCTACCTCGTCGCCACGAAGCTCCTGGGCCGCGGCGCGGGCGTCCTCTCCGGCGTCTCGCTGATCGTCGACTACGTCCTGACGGTCGCGATCTCCTGCGCGGCCGGCGTGAAGGCCCTGCTCTCGATCTCCCCCGGCCTCATCCCCGAGTACTGGCTCCTGCCCTCGGTGCTGGCGGCCGTGCTCCTGCTGATCTCGATCAACCTCCGCGGCGTCAAGGAGTCGATCAAGGTCCTCCTGCCGGTCTTCCTGATGTTCGTGATCACGCACCTCGTGCTCATCCTCTGGGGCTGGTTCGGCCAGCCCGGGCTCTTCGTGGCCGACGTGAAGGCCAGCGTCCAGGAGATCCGCAGCGACGTCGCCCTCTCCGGGATCCTGCCCCTGCTCTGGATCCTCACGAAGGCCTTCGCGCTCGGCGGCGGCACGTTCACGGGCATCGAGGCCGTCTCGAACTCGATGCAGATCCTCCGCGAGCCCAAGGTCCAGACGGCCCGCCGGACCATGCTCTACATGGCGATCTCCCTGGCCTTCACGGCCGCGGGCCTGCTGATCGCCTACCACCTCTACGGCGTCCACAAGGACCCCAACCTCTCGCTGAACGCGCAGCTCTTCCGCAAGATCGCCGGGACCAGCGGCGCCGGCGGCGCCCTGGTGACCGTGGCGCTCCTCGCCGAGGCCGGCCTGCTGTTCGTCGCGGCCCAGGCGGGCTTCATCGGCGGCCCGCGCACCCTCGCCACGA
Source organism: uncultured Planctomycetales bacterium (assembly GCA_964464755.1). GTDB lineage: Bacteria > Planctomycetota > MHYJ01 > MHYJ01 > JACPRB01 > CAYXGZ01. The sequence continues at coordinate 15,909 of CAYXGZ010000049.1, read as the reverse complement.
TGGCCGTCGACGGCTGGGTGCCCCGCCCCTTCGCGCGCCTCTCCGACCGCCTCGTCATCCAGAACGGCGTGCTCGTGATGGGCGGCCTCGCCCTCTTCTTCGTGCTCGTCACGCGCGGCGTCGTCGAGAACCTCGTCGTCCTCTACTCGATCAGCGTGTTCATCACCTTCGTCCTCACCCAGGCGGGCCTGCTCTGGCACTGGGTGCGCGAGAAGGCCGCGCCCGCCCGACTCGCGAAGATCGCCCTGAACGCCTGGGGCCTCCTGCTCACGATGACCATCCTCGTCACCTCGGTCATCATCAAGCTGCCCGAGGGCGCGTGGATCAGCCTCCTCGTCATCGCGGCCCTCATCTTCCTGGCGATCACGATCCAGCGGCACTACCGGCGCATCGGCGGCCTGCTCGCCACCCTCGACCAGCAGATGGCCGCCGTGGACCCGGGCCCGCCTCCCTCCTCGCCCCGGGAGCTCGACTCCTCCGCCCCCACGGCCATCCTCCTCGCCAGCGGCTACAACGGCCTCGGCCTCCACGCCCTGCTGACCGTCTACCGCATGTTCCCCGGCCAGTTCAAGAACGTGATCTTCGTCTCCGTCGGCGTGGTCGACTACGACCGCCTCCGCGGCGAGAAGGAGATCGAGGACCTCCGCCGGGGCACCGAGGAGGCGCTCAAGAAGTACGTCTCCTTCGCCCAGCGCGCGGGCTTCGCCGCGGGCTACCGCATGGCCATGGGCACCGACCCCGTCGACGAGGTCGTGGAGATCTGTCGCAAGATCGCCCAGGACTACAACCAGTGCGTCGCGTTCGGAGGCCAGCTCGCCTTCAAGGACGAGTCGATCTGGACGCGGATGCTGCACTCCCAGGTGGCGTTCGAGATCCAGCGCCGGCTGCAGTTCGCCGGGCTCCCGCTGGTGATCCTGCCGGTCCGCGCCGTCGCGAGGACCTAGAAGAGCTCCTTCGCCGCCGCCGCGCTGAACAGCGCGCCGAGCAGGAAGAGCGCCGCCCCCACCAGGCAGACGACCCGCGCGAAGCCGAGCGGCTGCGAGTCGAAGATCCCCGCCCAGAGGAACACGACGCCCACCGTCGTGAAGACGAGCTGGCTGATCGCCCAGCGGCGGATCGTCAGCTCCTGCGACAGGGCCTCGATCCCGTAGCCCAGGCAGACGAGGCCGCCCAGCAGCCCCGCGACGAGGCGCATCCACCAGGAGAGCTGCCCGGGGGGAACCTGCCAGGCGAGGAGGAAGGCGAGCACCCCGAGGCCGGTCCAGCAGACGGCCGTGGTGATCGAGGTCGCGGTGTCGGCGCTGCGGAACGACATGGGCCTCCCATCCTACCAGACGGCCGCGCGGGGCGGCCCCTTGCCCGCAATCCCGGGCGCGCTACAATGGGCGCCCATGCCCCCCCGCTCCCCGAGGCGCATCCTGGTCACCGGCGGCGCCGGCTTCATCGGCTCCCGCCTCGCCCTGCGCCTGCAGGACCTGCACCCGGACGCCCGTTTGACGATCGTCGACGACTTCCGTTCCGGCTCCTTCAAGAACCTCCGCGGCTACCGCGGCGACGTCGTCGCCCTCGGCGTCCAGCACTGGCACCCCGCGAAGCCCGCCTTCGACCTCGTCTTCCACCTCGCCTCGATCACCGACACCCGGGTCGCCGACCAGCGGCTCATGGTCTACGACAACGTCGAGGGCTTCCGCCGCGTCCTCGAGATCGCCCGCGCCTCGAGGGCCCGCGTCGTCTACGCCTCCAGCGCCGCCACCTACGGCATCGCCTCGGAGCGCATGGCCGAGGACTTCCCCGCCGCCCCCGCCAACGTCTACGGCTTCTCCAAGGTCGTCCTCGACAACCTCGCGCAGCGCGCCCGCGACGACGGGATGAAGGTCGACGGCGTGCGCTACTTCAACGTCTACGGGCCCGGCGAGGCCCACAAGGGCGCCCTCTCCAGCATGATCTGGCAGCTCGCCCTGCAGATCCGCGACGGCAAGCGGCCCCGCATCTTCAAGCACGGCGAGCAGGAGCGCGACTTCGTCCACGTCGACGACGCCGTCGCCGCCACGATCCTCGCCTCGGCGAAGGGCCGCGGGGCCCCGTACAACGTCGGCAGCGGCAAGGCCCGCTCCTTCAACGACGTGATCGCCGCGCTCAACGCCGCCCTCGGCACCCGCCTCGAGCCGGACTACTTCGACAACCCCTACGACTTCTACCAGACCTTCACGGAGGCCGACCTGTCCCGCTCCGCGAAGGACCTCGGCTACCGCCCCGCGTTCGACCTCGAGCGCGGCGTCCTGGACTACATGACCCGGCTCGGCTGGGCGAAACGGAAATAACCCGGAGGTCCCCATGAAGTCGTCCGCGTTCCTGCTGGCCCTGCTCCTCGCCGCCCCCGGCGACCTCAAGATCGGAGAGGTCGTGCCCGACGCGGCGTTCAAGGCCGGCGACGGCAAGGAGATCAAGCTCTCGGACTTCCGCGCCGACGCGGAGAAGAAGGTCGAGGGCAAGGTCGTCGTCCTCTACTTCCAGAGCGAGAAGTGTCCCGTGGCCGTGAAGCCCGAGGCCGTCGCCAAGCTGGCGGCCCCCTACGCCGACGCGGCGTCGAACGTCGCCTTCATCTCGGTCTGGGCCTACCACCACGACACCGAGGAGGCCGTCCGGAAGTACGTCGCCGCCCACGGCCACGGCTGGACCTGGACCCACGACGCGGGCCACAAGCTCAGCGACCACCTCGGCGCGAAGCAGGTGAACACGACCTTCGTCCTGGACCGCGCGGGCAAGCTGGTCTACCGGGGCGGCTGCGGCGTCAAGGAGGAGACCTTCCTCGCCGACGCCGTGAAGGCCGCGCTGGGCGGGACCCCGGCCCCCGAGAGCGACCGGAAGTTCGCGGGCTGAAAGCTGCGCGGGAAATGACCGGTCGGTCGACCGGAAACGACGCGGGCCCCGGCAACGGGGCCCGCTTTTCTTTTAGGCCGGGAGCGGCGCCGGGGGCCCGGCGAGCCGGCGCAGGTGCTCGACGAGCACCCGCAGGGAGAACGGCTTGTCGAGGAAGAGGTCGTAGGCCCCCGGGAACTTCCGGGCCTCGTGCTGGACCTCGGGCACCCCGCTGATCAGGATGATCTTGGTCGCCGCGTAGACCGGGGCCGTCCGCAGCAGCCGGCACACGTCGTACCCGCTGCCCTCCTTGAGGATGGCGTCGACCACGGCCACCGCGGGGACGAAGTCCCGGAGCAGGGACCGGGCCTCGCTGGCGCTGCCGGCGGACCGGGCGTCGTAGCCCGTCCCCTTGAAGGCGTGCTCGAGGATCAGGCGCGTGGGTTCCGCGTCGTCGACGATGAGGATCCGGGGGGCGTCCACGGCGGCCAGCGTACCAGTCCCGGGCGATTCCGCGGGGAGAATTCTATTGTGCGTCGTTCCACCATGGGGTAGCTTGAATTCCGGCGAGCCCTTCCTCTGGAGGTAGAACATGACCCGATTGTCCGCGGCGGTTCTCGTCCTCGCGCTGGCCATCCCGGCCGTCTCGGCCCAGGAGGACCTGGGCGCGGTCGAGAAGCAGTTCAAAATGGCCCTGCAGCTGCAGGCCGAGAAGCCGCTCGAGGAGGCGGTCCGGGCCCTGCTGAAGATCAACTCGCCGGCCGCGGCCAAGGTCGTGCTCGGCGGCCTGAAGAACAAGGTCGACGTGAACATCTACTGGACGCTCGTCCGGGGATCCGCGTCGTTCAACGGCTCGGAGCCGCTCGGCGAGGTCGTCAAGTTCATCCTCGAGAACAAGTCCTCGTCGCTGGGCCGCGACCTGGCGGCCGCGCTCCACGGGAACTTCGGCGAGGGCATCGAGGGCGCGCTGCTCACCCTGCTGAAGCAGGGCCCGCCCGACATCGCGATCGTCGCCGTCGAGCACATGCAGGACGTCGGGAACAAGGAGACGGTCACCACGGTGCTCGAGATGCTCCAGAAGGGGCCCGCCACCGAGGACCTGAAGCGCCGCCTCTTCCAGGTGCTCCGGAGCCTGCTCATCGCGGACTACGGCGAGAGCCTCTCGAACTGGGCCGGCTGGTGGGAGGCCAACAAGGACAAGTCCTGGGACTCCCTGAAGTCGCGCCCCGGCGGCGCCGGCACCGGCACCGTCGCGGACGGCCTGAAGAAGACCGAGTACGAGCGCCTCAAGACCGGCAAGATCCTCGTCCTCGGCGCGGGCGACAAGTGCAAGTGCAAGAAGAACCACGACCTCGACAACATCGACAAGATCATCTCGCAGATGGGCCTGCAGGTGGACAAGGTCGACAAGGTCGCCTTCGGGAAGGCCGACTGCAAGCCCGAGGACTACATCGCCCTCTGCGTCAACTGCACCTTTATCGAGTCGCACTGCGTCTGCCCCACCTGCAAGCCGGGCGGGGCCTCCGACCTCCGCCGGTTCCAGTGAACGGGGTGCAACAAGCATGAGAGCACGAGTTTCGTGCTCGAAGGGTCGGCCCTGGACAAGATCCGGCGCTACGTCAACGAGGGCGGCTACCTCTTCACCGAGGACTGGGCGCTCAAGGAGATCCTCGACGCCCGCTTCGGCGAGTTCGTGAAGCTGGGCAACTACATCTCCGAGATGGAGGTCAACATCCTGCCCAAGCCGGGCGCCGCGACGCACCCGTTCCTGCGCCGCGTCTTCATCAAGCCCCCCAAGATGTCCGGCGGCGGCACGATGTCCGAGAGCGACTTCGAGAAGGTCGCCCACACCTGGAAGATCGACAACGAGAGCCCCTCGATCAAGATCATGGACAAGTCCAAGGTCACCGTCCTGATCTACTCGCCCGACGTCGGCGAGAAGGCGGGCAACAACGGCTCCGACGCCGTGGCGATCACCTTCGCGGTGAATCCGAAGTCGGGCTCGAGCGCGGGCGGCGACCCCGTCGCCTCCGGCAAGCCCATCGAGCAGGACCGCGCCAAGATGTCCGGCGGCCGCGTCCTCCACGTCATGAGCCACTTCGGCAAGCAGAAGAAGCGGGAGGACGAGTTCACGATCCAGAACCTCCTGATCAACTTCCTCGTGGAGGCGAACGAGCGCCGCGGGCTGGAGAAGCTGGTCGAGAAGAAGTAGACGGATTCCCCGGGACTCCCGAGACGCCGCCGGCCCGCGCCGGCGGCGTTTCTTTTCCTACCCCGTCCAGCGGGCCTCGAGGTCCACGTCGGCCAGGTACAGCTCCCCGAAGCGCGCCGGGGCGTAGGCCTCGAAGCGCTTCTGGATCCAGACCACGCCCCCGAGGCTGCGGGCCGCGTGGTAGGCCGCGAGGAAGCAGGGCCGGGCCGACCCGGATTCGACCTCCAGGACGTGCGCGTACCCCTCCGGCCCCTCCGGCGCCTCGTCCGGCCTCAGCACGAGCACGACGACGGGGCCGGAGGCCGCGCGGAACCAGCCCTCGCCCCCGGCGGCCGCCTCGAGGCCGCAGAAGCGCGCCAGCGCCGCCGCGTCCGGGAACGCGGCCTCCCGGGTCCAGATCGCGAGCCGGTGCGGCGCCCTCGCCCGTTCCCGGAGCTCCTTCGGCAGGCTCATCGCCCCAGAGTACACGACGTGGTATCATCCCGGCGATGTTCCGCACCCCGCCGCTGCAGACCCGCCGCCTCGAGGTCTACCGGGCCATGTTCCAGATGCAGCTGCCGGACACCGTCGAGGCCATCCGCAAGCAGCTCCGCGAGTGGTGCGCCGTCCACGTCATCCTGAGCGAGACGGGCACGACCCGACGCAGCGTCACCCGCGACCAGATCCGCACCCTGATCCTCGAGCAGCTCGGCGCGGACGGTGCCGTGCTCGACCCCGGCGTCGAGGTCGACAACCCCGTGCCGCCCACGGGGACCATCTACACGGTGATGCCCGACGCCATACGGCCCCGCATCGCGACCGAGTACTCCGGCTGGACCTACCTCGGGCTGCGCGAGACGCGCCGGCGCGTGATGGAGCTGGCCGCCCGCGCCTGGGGCGGGCCGCCCGACCCGAAGCTCGGGCTCGCCGAGATCTTCTTCCGCGGCCGCGGCGTCACCCCGGCCCTGGACGGCTCGGCCTCCACGACGGCGCTGCCCTCGTTCCTGAAGGTGATCGAGCCGCTCGTGAACCGCGCGGCGAAGGTGACCTTCTTCGACCAGCGCTTCGGCTTCGAGGCCCCCGCGGTCGAGTTCCTCGGCCACGCCGACCGGGTGCTGTCCCACGTGGGCGGCCGCGAGGACCGGCTGTACTTCGACCCGGGCGCCACGTGGTTCACGGCGGTCGACGGGGGCGGGCGGATCCGGGTCGGGACCGTCGCCTAGGACAGGACCTTCTTCACGGCCGCCACGACGTCCGCCCGCTTCGGCAGGTGGGCCCACTCCAGCGGCGGCGAGTACGGCACCGGCGAGTCCGGCGCCCCGACGCGCACGATCGGCGCCTCGAGGTCGTAGATCGCCTTCTCCGCGACGCGCGCCGCGAGCTCCGCGCCCACGCCGCCGGTGACCGAGTCCTCGTGCAGGATCACGAGCCGCCGCGTCTTCGCGACCGAGGCCAGGATCGCCTCCTCGTCGAGCGGGACCAGCGAGCGCAGGTCGATCACCTCGAGCGAGATCCCCTCCGCCTCCAGGTCCGCGGCCGCCTCGAGCGCCGTCCAGGTCGTCGCCCCGTACGTGACGCAGGTGGCGTGCGCACCCTCGCGCCGCACGGCGGCCTGGCCGAGCGGCACCTCGTAGCCCGGGTCGAGCGGGACCTCGCCCCGGAGATCGGTGCGGAAGAACGAGTACAGCCCCTTCGACTCGAGGAAGATAACGGGGTTCCCGTCCCGCGAGGCCGCGACGAGCAGTCCCTTCGCGTCCGCCGGCGTGGACGGGGCCACGATCTTCCAGCCCGGCGTGCGCAGGAACCAGGCCTCGGGGCACTGCGAGTGGAACGGGCCGCCGCCGAGCAGGCGGTTCATCGTCCCCGTCGCCCCGCCGTACGGCAGGCGGACGACCATCGGCACGCGCTTCCCGTAGCGCCAGTGGAGCTTCGCCGCGTTGTTGACCAGGGCGTTGAAGGCGGGCGCCAGGAAGTCCGCGAACTGGATCTCCACGATGGGCCTCTTCCCCGCCAGCGCCGCCCCCACCGCGCAGCCGACGATCGCCGACTCCGCCAGCGGCGTGTTCAGGACGCGCTCGGGCCCGAACTTCTTCGAGAGCAGGCGCGTCACGCCGAAGGCCCCGCCGTAGCGGCCGCCGATGTCCTCGCCGAGCAGGAAGACCCGCGGGTCGTTCTCGAGCAGGTCGGTCATCGCGAGGCGCACCGCCTCGTCGTAGCCCATCGACTTGGTCGCCCCGGCCGACTCCCGGGCGGGCGGCTCGTCGCGCACCGCGAAGACGCGGTCGGCGAGCGTCGCCGCCTCCGGCCACGGGGCCGCCTCGACCTCCGCGGCCGCCTGCATCACCTCGGCCGCGACCTCCCGCCGCCAGGCCGCGGGCTCGCCCTTCTTGAGGACCCCCTCGGCGAGCAGCCGCTCCTCGTAGAGCTCGACGGGGTCGGCCCGCTCCCAGAGGGCGCGCTCGGCGTCGACCTCGTAGCCGGGGATCTTCTGCTCCTTCTGGCCGTGGAAGCGGTCGTCGTCGTGGTGGGCGTGGCCCGAGCGCCGGTACGTGACGAGCTCGACGAGCGCGGGGCCCCTGCCCGACCGGGCCCGCTCGGCCGCCCAGGCCGTGGCCGCCGCCACCTCGTCGGGGTCGTTCCCGAAGACCGAGATCCCGGGGATCCCGTAGCCCGCGGCCTTCTGGGCGAAGCGCTTCACGGCGGACTGCTCGGCCCGCTGCGTGCCGAGGGCCCACTGGTTGTTCTCGAGGAAGAAGATCATCCCCAGCCGCTGCGCGGCCGCGAAGTTGATCGACTCGTGCCACTCGCCGAGGCTGGACCCGCCCTCGCCGATGAAGGCCGCCGCCACGCGGTCGGACTTGTCGAGGCGGAACGCGTAGGCGATGCCGACCAGGGTCTGCGTGGAGATCGCCAGCGGCGCCGTCGCCGGCAGCACGCCGCGGTCGAGGTCGCCGATGTGCAGGTCGCGCCCGCCCATCGGGCCGTCCGCCTTGCCGCACTGCGCCGTCAGCACGTTGCGCAGGTCGCCCGTCCACATCAGGGCCACGCCGAGGTCCCGGATCAGCGGGCCGACGACGTCGTCCTTCCGGAGCCCGGCGGCGATGCCGACGCAGGCCTCCTGGCCCCAGGACCGGAAGCCCTTTTGCGGCGAGGGGTACGACGTCCCGTCGGGCGCGGTCCAGGCGATCTTCTTCTCGTTGAACCAGCGCTTGAGCAGCGCGTCGGTCTCGCGGGTGAGGAGCATGGCCCGGTGCATCCGGCGCCGCTCCGCGGGCTTCAGCGCCTTCTTGAGCGCGGCCCGGCGGAAGTAGCCCTCGACCTGCTCGAGGAGCGCGTCGCGGGTCCAGCCCGCGGCGTCCGCCTGCGTGACGCCCGGCCAGAGCGGCTCGTCCCCGGCGCCGAGCGCGGAGATGGCCCGGCGGAGCGATTCGGGCGAGCCGGCGGCCGGGAGGAGGAACGGGGCCTCGAGGGCGAGGAAGGCGCGGAGCGCGGGGTCGGCGGGTGCGGATTTCGCCATGGGGCTCACTTGAGCGACGGGGGCGCGGCCTCCTGGCCCGCGGGCTTCTTGGTCTCCCGGAGCGCGTCGATCGCCGCGCGGATCCACTCGAGCATCTTCGCGTGCTCGGCGGGGATCTTCCCCGCGTAGATCCCGAGGAGGCGCTCCCCCTTGTCCGCGGCCTTCGCGGCCCCCTCGGGGCTCAGCGTGGTGGCGTCGAGCAGGTTGTCCAGCGTGTCGGACATCTTGATCAGCTTCACGCCGGCCGGCGCCTTCTCCAGGAGCGCGAAGTACTCGTCCTCGCGGTCCGTGTCGAAGCGGCGCTTGTCCTTGGTCAGGATCGCGACCATGTCCGCCACGCGCTTGCCGAACTTGTGGTAGAGGTCGTCGTAGTCCGCCGTCGTGTCCTCGATCGTGTCGTGCAGCACGGCCGCGGCCAGGATCTCGGGGTCCGTGATCCCCAGGCCGACCGCGAGCTGGGTCATGACGCGGAACGGGTGCGAGATGTAGGGCGTCTTCCCGTCCTTGCGCACCTGGTGCGTGTGCTTCCAGGCGGCGAAGCGGATCGCGTCGGTGACGAGTTTCGGGACCTGCGGCACGGGACAAGCTTACTGGGGACGGCGGGCCCGGACAAGCAGTTCGGCCCCCCGCCGCGGCCCGACGGAATCGGCGGGTTCCCCGACCCCGAGGATCTCGAAGCGCGGGGCGAAGAGCTCCTCCACCTCGCCCGGGCGCACCGGGAACGGCGGCCCGCCCTCCTTCGTCCAGATCGGGAACAGCAGCGCCCAGAACAGGCCCCCGGGCGCCAGCGCGTCGCGCACCGCGTCGAGGTACTCGCCCCGCCGGGCCGGGTCGATCGCGCAGTAGCAGGTGTACTCCCAGGCCAGGTCGAAGCTCCCCCGGTGCGCGGCCCCCATCGCGAAGACGTCGCCCAGCTCGAAGCTGGCCCCCGCCGGCTCGCCCAGGCCCCGGGCCTCGTCGATCGCCCGGGCCGAGAAGTCGATCCCGCGCGCCTCGAACCCGTTGGCCGCGAGGAGCCGGACGTCGTGGCCCCGGCCGCACCCGGGCACGACCGCGCGCCGGCCCGCCGGGCGCTCCCGCTCGAGGAGGCCCTTCAGCACGGGCGCCGGGGTTCCCAGCTCCCAGGGGTGGTTCCCGGCCGCGTAGCGCTCCGACCAGTAGTCGGGCCGGCCGACGACGGCGCCGCTCATTTCAGCGGCAGGCCCGCGAGCTCGAACCAGGCGTTGCGCTCGAGGCAGCGCGTGTGCAGCGTGACCGTGACGCCCGTGATGTTCCGCTCGCCCGGCCGCGCCCCCTGCCAGTCCGCGGGGTGGTAGGCGGGCTGGCCCTCGAGCACGACCTCGCCCCCCTCGACGCGCACCCGCGCCGTGCAGGAGCGCTCGCCCAGCGACCCGATCCGGACCTTCAGCTGCAGCGGCCGCGCCAGGAACTCCGCGGGCGTCATCCCCTTCGGCGTGATCCGAACCTGCACCGACGACTGCCCCATCCGGTCTCCCGAGGCGTCCGCCCGGGCCCGGAACGCGTCGTTCTCGCCCGACTGCGGGCCCTCGTCGACCTTGTCGAGCACGAGGCTCGAGGCCTCCGCGGACAGCAGCGCGACGGCCCGGCCCCGGATCCGCGCGATCGCGGCCGCGTCCGGCTCCGGCGCGGCGAGCAGGAGCTGCGGGTTGCGCAGGCCCAGCCAGCCCGAGCGACCCGAGGCCTCGGCCGAGCGGCGCTGCGCCGCGACGTAGGCCTCCGGCGCCCTCCCCAGCGCCCGGCCCTTGTCGTCGACCGCCTCGAGGACCTCGACCTCGTCGCGGACGTCGATCACGTCGAGGCCGGGGTCCCAGAGGAGGTTGAAGGAGACGAGCAGCCCCTTGCTCGGGGGGCCCGCGAAGTCGAGCACGAGGTTGCGCGAGGTCACCGCGTGCGTGACGAGGAAGTTCCGGAAGGCCATCCCGGGGCCGATCTCGCCGCCGCCCTGGTGGAGGAAGATCGGGCCCCGCCCTGCCGACGTCGAGGGCGTCAGCTTCGTCGCCGCGCAGAACTCGCGCAGCGCGCCCAGCGGCGTCAGGTCCTCGACGGCGAGGTCGAGCGGCTCGCCGGGCTGCCGCTGCAGGCTGTAGGTGGTGTCGACCTCGAGCCCGCCCTGCTTGACGATCTCGGCGAGGATCTCCGCGGGCTTCTTGCCCTGGACCTTGATCGTCACCGGCCGGACCGTGCCGTACCGGGCGCCGAGCGCCTTCCGCGCCGCCTGCTCGTCGCGCGCGACGCGCTGGAAGAACGGCTCGAGCTTCTCCACCGCGGCGGGGTCGTCGGGGGCCCGGAGCAGCCGCTCCACCGCCTGCCAGCCGGGATCGACCGCGACCCGGGGCTCGGGCGCCGGGGCCTCCTGGGCGGGCGCCAGGGCGGCGACCGCGAGCAGCAGCGCGAGGGTCCTCATGCTCACTTGAGGAGCAGGTCCCGGAACTCGAAGGGGATGTCGACGTCCTCGACGTCGGACGGCACCGTCACCTCGAGGGCCGCGATCTCGTCCGCCTCGCCCACCTGCCCCCGGAGCTCCACCTCGATCGTCGTGGTCCGCCCCGTCAGGGAGTGCGAGATCGAGGTCCGCGTCTGCCGGGCCTTCAGGGGCCGGGCCTTCCCCTCCTTCGTCGCGACCTGGTACTCCACGGAGGACACGGGGTCGTCGGAGGTCCAGCTGAGCTCCGCCGTCGCGGACACCGAGCCGGCCGTTCGCGAGAACTTCTTCAGCGTGAAGCGCCCCTTGGCCCCGAAGGTCGCCTGGGCGTTCGCGTCGCGCCCCGGGCTCTCGATGACCGCGAGCTTCCGGCTGTCGAGCACGAAGCGGAGCTGGGCCTCGCCCTTGAGCACGGCGATCTTCGTGGCGCCCTCCCCGGGCGGCGTCTGGCCCCAGGCGCGCAGGGCCTGCCGGATCGCGCCGACCGGCCGCTCGGAGCGCGGGTCCCCCTCCTCCACCATCATCCCGAATCCCGGGCGGCGCGGGAGGAGATCCGTGTCCTTGTCGTCGACGAACCGGCTGATCGCGAGCTGCGCGCGCGACGGCTGGGCCCCCGCGGGCCAGCACGCGAACCCGAAGACCTGGACCGACGTCGAGGACCCGCCGTTGTGGAACGACGTGGTGACCTGCACCTGCTCGAGGACGAACGCGAACTGCTCGCGCGCGGCGAGGGGGCGGGTCCGCGGCGTCCCCGGCGCGACGACGACGGACTGCTCGCCGATCGTCCAGTCCACGCCGCCCCGGGCCCGGCAGGCCTCCGCCAGCGCCTGCCACGGCGTGGCGTCGACCAGGTCCAGCTCCACCGGCTCCGGCGGCAGCTTCGACCACTCGAGGGCCAGGCCGGTCCGCTTCTTCAGCTCCTCGAGGTGCTCCGCGAGGGGCCGGGCCCCCTTGAGGGTGACGCGCACCGGGCGGCCCATCGCCGCCTCCGCGCGCCGGGCCCGGCCGATCCGGGCGAGCACGGACTCGAGCCGCGCCTTGAGCTCCCCCGTCGCGTCGCGGAGCCGCTCGCGCACCGGGGCCTCCGCCGCCGTCCCCGCCTTCACGAGCTCGATCTGCGCGTCGTCGACGGCGACGATGTCGTCCGAGCCGAGCTGGTCGAGGAGCGCCGCGATCCGGGCCGGGTCGGTCCCGTCCTGGAAGGCGAACGAGGACAGCAGGAGAGCCGCGAGCAGCGGGCGCATCATCCAGATTGTACGCCGAAAGGGCGGCCGCGAGGTCAGATCGTGCCGACGAGGATCGCGTCCGGGCCCTGCCCGACGGCGTCCTGCCACACCGCGTGCAGGCGGTGCAGCACGAGGTCCGCGTCGGGCTGGTGCTTCGCCTCCTTCAGCGCCTCGGGGAAGCGCTTGAGGAAGCCCTTCATCTCGGCCTGCATCCAGTACGAGAACCACGGCGACTGGACGTCGTCGGCGAAGGTCGCGAAGGGGAGGCGGCGGGCGACGAGGCTGTCCTGGATCTCGTCCCCGAGGGCGGACCGGTACTTCTTCCCGAACTCCTCCAGGTCCGCCTGGGTCGTGGGCCCGAAGGCCTCGTCGCCGATCTTGGTGCAGAGGCGCTCGACCAGGCCCTGGAAGACCAGGGCGTGGAGCCGGTCGAGGGGCTCGTCGGGCCGGGGGCCGGCCACCAGCGTCCGCAGCGCGGCCTCGGCGGCCTCGGCGTCGTAGTCCGCCGTGCCCGCCCGGGCCCGCTCCAGCGCGCCCTCGTTCATCAGGTGCTCGAAGAGCTTCTCCGACCCGCCGTAGCGCGCCCGGTCCGGATCGGCGCCGAAGAGCAGGGCCTCCAGGCGCTCGAGACTGCCCGCGTAGACGGTGAGGGTGGCCATCGCCGGATTATAGGAAGCAGGGGCCCCCTCGGGAACGATCCGTTAGAATGCCCCGGAGCGATGCATTCCTCCCTGCTGCACGACATCGGGATCTGCGTCCTCTCGGCGACCGCGCTCGCCTTCGCCGCCCGGCTCCTCCGCCAGCCCCTCATCCTCGCCTACATCGGCGCGGGCCTGGTCATCGGCCCGATGGGCCTCCGGTGGATCCGCGACGAGGCCGCGATCGCCCAGATCTCGGAGCTCGGGCTGGCCTTCCTGCTCTTCATCGTCGGCCTCGAGATCGACCTCAAGGCGCTCGGCCGCGCGGGCCGCAGCGCCGTCCTCGTCGGCACCGTCCAGGTCGTCGCGTGCTCGCTCCTGGGCTGGGGCGCCGCCTGGCTCATCGGCCTCCGGGGGCTCCCGGCCGCCTACTTCGCCGTCGCGGGCGCCTTCAGCTCGACGATGATCGTGGTGAAGCTGCTCTCGGACAAGTACCAGCTCGACTCCGTCGCGGGCCGCCTCACGCTCGGCGTGCTCCTCGTCCAGGACGTGCTCGCGATCCTCGTCCTCGCCGTGCAGGCCAACGTCTCGAACCCCAGCCTCGGCGCGATCGCCCTCTCGCAGGCCAAGGGCGTCGGCCTGGTCGCCGCGTCGCTGCTCGCCAGCCGCTACGTCCTGCCGCCCCTCTTCCGCTCCGTCGCCAAGCACCCCGAGGTGGTCCTCATCGCGGCCATCTCCTGGTGCTTCCTCGTCTCGGGCGTCGCGCTCGCGGCCGGGTTCTCCATCGCCATGGGCGCGCTCGTGGCGGGCGTCAGCATCTCGACCTTCCCGTACTCGCTCGACGTCGTCGCGCGCATCCGCTCGCTGCGCGACTTCTTCGTCACGCTGTTCTTCGTCTCGCTGGGCATGCAGATCCGCCTCGGCTCCGGCTCCGTGCTCGCCGCCGCCGGCGTGCTCTCCGCCGTCGTCCTCCTCGGCCGCTTCCTGCCCGTGATCCCCTCCCTCCGCGCCGTGGGCTACGGGCACCGCGTCGGCCTGCTCGTGTCGATCCACCTCTCCCAGGTCAGCGAGTTCAGCCTCGTGATCTGCTCCCTCGGCCTGGCGCTCGGCCACGTCGACGCCTCGATGGTCTCCGTGGTCGCCATCGCGCTCGTGGTGACGTCCACCGCCTCGACGTACCTGATCCAGTGGGACCACGCCATCGCCGGGCGGGTGTCGCGGCTCCTCTCGAGGGCGGGCCATCCCGAGCGCGAGGAGCGCGAGTCGAGGGCGGCCCGGCACGGGGCCGCCCGGATCGTCATCCTCGGCTGCCACCGGGTCGCCAGCTCGCTGGTCCCCCTCCTCGCGGAGGACGGCGAGGACTTCCTCGTCGTCGACTTCAACCCCGAGGTCCGCCGGCGCCTCGAGGAGATGAACGTGCGCTGCCTCTACGGCGACATCAGCCACGCCGACACGCTGGAGCACGCCGGCGTCGCGCAGGCGAAGGTCCTGCTCCTGACGATCTCGGACGACTTCCTCCGGGGCACCAGCAACCTCGTGCTCGTGCGCACGCTGCGCCGCCTGAACCCGGGCGCGGTGATCATCACGAGGGCCGAGCGGCTCGCGGCGGCCCGCGAGATGTACGCCGCGGGCGCCGACTACGTCATCCTCCCCCGCCACGTCATGGCCGAGCAGGTCCTCGACCTGCTCCGGCGCATCGAATCGGGCACCCTCGACCAGGCGAGGACCGCCGAGCTCGAGGCCCTGGACCACCGGAAGGAGGTCGTCGCATGAACACGCGCCCCCCTCTCGACGCCCTCGCCGCGCTCGTCGCGGCGGGAGTCCCCCTCGACGAGGCCCTCGACACGGTCGGCGGAGGCCGCTACGAGCGGGTCCGCGTGGCCATGACCGCGGGCAAGACCTTCGCCGACGCGGCCTCCGGCGGGCTCTGCCCCCCGGAGGGCGTCCCCTTCCTCCGCCACGGGGCGAAGCACGGCGCCCTCGAGGAGGGCCTCCGGATCGCCGCGAGGAAGCTCCCCCGCGGCGCCGCCCGCGTGCGCTACCTCGCCTGGACCGCGAAGCTGGGCGGCCTGGTGGACGGCTTCGCGAACGGCGCGGAGCTCTTCCCCAACGCGCCCTGGAGCCGGATCGCGGAGCTCGTCCGCGGCGGGTCCGCGCTCGGGGCGGCCGTGGCCGGGGCGCCCGACGCGCTCGCCCCCTCGATCGGCGCCGCGCTGGCGAAGTCCGAGGAGGCCGGGATCCTGCCCGAGTTCCTCGCGGCGCTGGCGGACCACCTCGAGGCCGGCCGGCTCGCCGACACCCGGATCCGCAACCTCGCCGACGCCGCCGCGGCCCTCTCGCTGCACCTCCGGGCCGGTCGCACGGTCGCCGAGGCGGCCCCGGCCATCGCGGCCGGGGGCGGCGGCGAGCTCTCGAAGGCGGTCGCGGAGCTCGCGGGGGACCCGGCGACCGGACCCTCGTTGTCCGAGCGCATGGCGAAGCACAAGAACGTCTACGACGCCGTGTCCGTCCGCCTGGTGCGCGCCGGCGAGGCCGCCGGATCGCTGGACCGGACCTTCGCGGCGCTCGCGGAACTGGAGACGCTGGGTGCCCAACGACAGGCCGCCGAGGCGGCCGGGAGGACGTCATGACGGTCTCGAAGGTCGGCGTGCTGGGATCGGGCGTCGTCGGCCAGGTGCTGGCGGACGGCTTCCTCAAGCACGGCTACGAGGTCAGGCGGGGTTCGCGGGAGCCCGCGAAGCTCGAGGCCTGGAAGGCGAAGGCGGGCCCGAAGGCCTCGACGGGGACCTTCGAGGACGCCGCGTCGTACGGCGAGCTCGTGGTCCTCGCGACCAAGGGCACCGCGACCGAGGAGCTGGTCCGGGGCCTGGCGCCGCGCCTCGCGGGCAAGCCGGTGATCGACGCGGTCAACCCGATCGCCGACGCGCCGCCCCAGCACGGGGTGCTCCGGTTCTTCACGACGCAGGACGAGTCGCTCATGGAGCGGCTCCAGCGGGCGGCCCCGCACGGGCGCTTCGTGAAGGCCTTCTCCTGCG
>CAYXGZ010000048.1:0-25588 GCA_964464755.1 uncultured Planctomycetales bacterium | reverse complement strand
ATGAAGAGCCGCGGCATCAGCGGGAAGTGGAAGGCCAGGTGGAACTCGTCCCCCGACCCGAAGTACGCCGAGAGGTCCTTCGGGTGCTGGTTGGCCTCCGCGAGCAGCACCCGCGGGGGCGAGTACGCGTCCGCCAGCGCGCGCAGGCGCTTCAGGAACGCGTGGGTCTCCGGCAGGTTCTCGCAGGACGTCCCCTCGCGCTCGAAGAGGTACGGCACGGCGTCCACCCGGAACCCGTCCACCCCCAGGTCGAGCCAGAACGCGGCCACGGCCAGCATCTCCCGCTGGACCTCCGGGTTGTCGTAGTTGAGGTCCGGCTGGTGCGCGAAGAAGCGGTGCCAGTAGTACAGGCCGCAGGACGGCTCGAGCGTCCAGTTCGAGCGCTCCAGATCCGTGAAAATGATCCGCGCGTCCCGGTAGCGGTCGGGCGTCGGGCTCCAGACGTAGTAGTCGTGGTACGGGTGGCCCGGCCCCCGGCGCGCCGACTGGAACCAGGGGTGCTGGTCGCTCGTGTGGTTGAGCACGAGGTCGATCAGCACCCGCAGCCCCGCCCGGTGCGCCTCGGCGAGGAAGGCCTTGAAGTCCTCCATCGTGCCGATGTCGGGGTGGATGCCGCGGTGGTCGGTGATGTCGTAGCCCCCGTCCCGCATCGGGCTGGGGAAGATCGGCTGCAGCCAGATCGCGCCGACCCCGAGGTCCCGGACGTAGCCGAGCTTCAGGCGCAGGCCGGCCAGGTCGCCGACGCCGTCGCCGGTGGAGTCGAAGAAGCTCCGCACCTGGAGCTGGTAGATGTCCAGGTCCTCGTACCAGGTCGGGACGTCCCGAGCGGTCGGGACCGACGAGGCCGGAGGAACGACCTCCATGCGCAGGCTCCCTTCTCGGGAGGAACCCCTCCCGGGGGTACACGGTATCCACGACGTCCGGCGCCTCGGGCGGCCCGGCCCCTGCAACCTATTCCCGCCCGGTCGGGGCGACCAGCGGGTTCCGCTCGGCGTCCAGGATTCGGGCCAGGCGGCGGGGTTCCCTCCGGACGCCCCGGGTCCTCTGCCAAGCGTAGGCCGCCAGGAGCGGGAACGCCATGCTCGCCTCCGCGAACACCATCTGCTCCCGCTGGAGATCGACCTTGCCCCAGGAGTTCGCCTCCCGGAGCGTGGACCCGGACAGCCCCCCGTCCCGAACGTCGGCCACGGTGATCTGGACCGCGTACTTGTGCGCGCGCTCCGGGACGCCCAGGTGGGCCGTCCCCACGGCCGCGTCCTGGGCGAAGTTCTTGGGAACGCCGCCACCGACCATCAACAGGCCCGTCTCCCTCGAGGCGGCCTTGAGCCGCACCAGCTCCCTGAAGTCGCGCACCGAATCGATGCTGACGTGCGCGTCGGGACGACCCTGCTGGTGCTCGATCAGGCCGAACCCCGCCGAGCAGTCCGAGAAGGCCGGCACGAAGAGCGGAACGTCCCGTTCGTGCGCGATGCGGAGAACGGACCCGTCGCCCCGCCCGCCGCGCTCCAGCCAGCGCCCCAGTTCCTGGAGGAACTGGCGCGAGGAGTACACCCCCGGCGGCAGGCCGTCGGCCACCTCCCGGATCGTGTCGTCGCAGGCGCGGAGCTCGTCCTCGTCGATGTACGTGTCGTAGATGCGGTCCACGCGCGCCGCCTGGAGCTCGTCGTCCGGCGCCAGCGGCGACCCGCGGTAGTGCCGGTACCCCAGCGCCTCGAAGTAGTCCTGGTCGACGAGGTTGGCGCCGGTCGAGACGATCGCGTCGACGAGGCCCGCGGCCACGAGCTCGTGGACCGCCGACCGGAGCCCGGCGCTGAAGAGGGAGCCCGCGAGGCACAGGATGACCGAGCAGTCCGGGTCGGACATCATCTCCGTCGTGAGGCGGGCCGCCCTCGCGAGGTCGCGGGCGGAGTAGGACATCTTCTCCATCTGATCGAGGATCGGGACGGCGTCGATCCGGGTGATGTCGAAATGCTCGACCGGGTCGACGAGCCAGCGTTTCTTCGGAGACACGGGACCTCCGGGAGGAGGGACTATAGGATCCGGGGACGACCGGGGCTCAGCAGGCGACCGGCGGGTCCCGCGGGATCCAACGCTGCAGGGGAGCCACGGGGAGGTTCCGGAACCCTTCAACCTCGATGCTGGATTCCGGGACGGGCATGACGCGTACGATAGTCCCGGACCCTCGGGCTGGCAACCCTCAATCGCCCGGATTCCGAAAAAAAACTACTCCTCGCCGGCGAACTCCGGCCGCGCGGACAGCGTCACCTCGCGGAGCACGGAGATCCGCAGCGACGGCCTCAGCTGCCGCTCGATGCGCAGCTGGACCTTGTCGCCGGGCCGCTTCGCCGACAGCCGGGCCTGGAAGTCCTGGATCGTCGAGATGGAGGTCCCGTCGACCTCCACGATCGCGTCCCCGGGGACGAGGCCCGCGGCCCGCGCCCCGAAGCCCTTTTGCGTGCCGATCAGCTCGACGCGGCCCTTGGTCGTGTCCATGTTGACGCCGAGGAAGGCCTGGCCCGCGGCGGCCCGCTTCGCCTGCTCCTTCGCGGCCGCCAGGTCGTCGGGGAGCCGCTTGAACTCCGCGTGGTCCTTGAAAATCGCGAAGTCGCCCTCGGGGGCGAAGTCCTTCGCCTCGAGCCGGCCCGTCCGCGCCGCCGAGCTCGCGGCCGCCAACGCGCGGCCCGTCTGCGCCTCGCGGCCCGAGGGCTCGTCCTCCTCGGCCGCCCGCCGCGCGTAGACCCGGGCGAGCACGAGGTAGGCCAGCGCGGCCGAGCGGCCCGCCGCGCCCCGCGTGATCACGACGTCCGCGTCCGTCCGCGCCTCCTCGGCGCGGCCCAGGCGCGCGAGCACCCAGGCCCGCTCCGCCTGCCAGGCCACCTCGTCCGCCTTCCGGGTGAGCGCCGCGTTCCAGTCGTCGAGCGCCTTCTCGAGGCGCCCCGCCCGGTCGTGGGCCCGCGCCCGGTACGGCAGGACCTTCGCCGGCTCGACGCGCTTCGCGAGCGCCTCGCCCGCCATCCGCACGGTCAGCTCCGGATCCCCGAGGTTCCACGCCGCCTTCACGCGCTGGACCCAGGTGTCCTCCGTCGCGCCCGGCCGCTTCGACAGCTCGTCCGCCAGCGCGCCGAGTCCCTTCCAGTCCCGGTTCGACTCGAGCATCTGCACCCACATCGGGATCACCACGGCCGCGTCGCCGATCTGGGCCGCCTTGAGGAAGCTCGCGGAGGCGGCGTCGTCGTCGCCCTTCGCGGACCGCACCAGGGCCAGGAGGATGTTCAGCTCCGCCGCCAGCGCCGCGGGCACCGGGGTCGTGCCGATCCGCCCGAGCTCCTCGGCCGCGCCGTCGAGATCCCCCGCGTGCCAGAGCCCCGTCGCCACCAGGCCGCGGAAGAGGCCGGGACCGGGCGTCGCCTTCGAGGCCGCCAGCAGCTCCTGGCGCGCGGCGTCCGTCTGCCGGCGGGCCAGCAGGGCCAGCGAGCGCTCGTAGCGGAACACCGGAAGCGGGAGCTCCTCCGCCACGGCGTCGAGCTCCGCGAGGATGCGGTCCGCGGGGCCCGTCACGATGCAGCCGACGGCCCGCAGGCCCCGCGCGAGCGGGAACTCCGCGTCCCGCCCCGCCAGCCGCGCCAGGGCGTCGAGCCCCAGCTGGGGCTTGCCCCGCCCCAGGTGCGACGCCGCCTGCAGCAGCAGCGCCGACGGCAGCCCGTCCTCCGCGGCCAGCGCCTTCTGCGCGGCCTCACCGGCCTCGTCGAAGCGACCCTCCGCGGCGTACGTCCAGCCCCGCGCCGTCACCAGCGCGGGGGAGTCCGGGAGCTTTTCGAGCCCCTGCTCGAGGATCCTCCGCCCGTCCGCCGTCGGAAGCCGCGACGCCTTCACGAGGTAGAGCAGCACCTCGCCCGCCGGATCGTCCACCGGCGACGTCGCGCCGGACAGCCACGCGGCGGCCCCCGACGCGAGCGCCGACCATGCCCCCTCCGCCTTCGCGCCCTGGAGGTCGCGGCGGATCGCCTCGGCCTGCGCCTCGGGGATCCGCCCGAACGCGGGCGGCGTGGCGTCGGGCCCCTTGACCAGCGGCAAGAGCCCCGGGTACAGGACCGCGAGCACGGACTGCAGCGACTTCGAGGGCCAGGGATCCCAACCCCCCGCCTGCTGCAGGCCCGCCGCGAGCTTGAACAGCCCGCGCAGGACCTGGGCCCGCGGCCTCGCGGGATCCTGGGCGAGCGCCTCCTCGGCGTCCGCCAGCCCCTCGGGGTCCGGCCGGCCCAGCTCGGAGGAGATCCGCCACCGCGCCGCGGCCCGGCCCTCGTAGGCCGCCGGGTTCCGGGACGAGGCCTGGATCGCCTCGGTGTACTTCTGGAGCGCCGCCCGGTACTTCGCGGCGACGTCGGTCCGCGGGGAGCGGCCCCTCGCGGCGTCCGCGTCGGCCAGCATCCGGTCCGCCTCCTCGAGCAGCGGGCTGCCCGCCGCCCCGACGGGCGCGGGCCCGGAGGGCTTCGGGCGGAACACGAACCAGGCGCCCGTCCCGAGACCCGCCACGAGGACGAGGACCAGGACGATCACCCAGGCCTTCGAGCCCTTCTTCGCGGGCGGCGGCGGGGCGGTCCGGGCCATGGGCCGGGTCCGGGGTTTCGACGCGGTCGTCCGCGTCCGCGGGGCCGTGGACGGCTTCGACGGCGCGGGCGTCGGCGCGGGGGCCGGGGGCAGCGCCGGCACCGCCGAGGGCGGCGGGTCCTCGTCCACGCGGCTGCGGAAGAAGTCCCGGTCCTCGCGGCGGAAGACGTCGCTGTCGAAGTCCTCGCCCGGGAACTCGGCGGGCGCCGGGTCCGCGACGGGCTCCGGCTCCGGGGGCGGCGCCGCCGGAACGACGGCCGTCGGCCCGGTCTCGTCGCCGGCCTTCAGCTCGCGCAGGAGCCGCAGCAGCCGCGGGATCGGCCGGGCGCCCTCCTCGAGCGCGCCCTTCTGCAGGTCGAGCGCGGCCACGACGAGGTCCGGGTCCTCCTTGCCCTGCTCGAGGAGCCCCCGGCCGAGGAGCAGGTCCTCCTCGCGGTACCGGGCCGTTTCGTCGTCGATCTCCCCGGCCGCGTGCCGGCCGCGGAGGTCGTCGAGGTCCGCCTGGATCTGGGCGAGCGACATCGGGGCGGGATTTTATCCGCTTTCCGTGGCCCGCGGGAACCGGAATTGGTACCACGGGGGCCATGCCCGAACCCGCCCTCGTCGCCGGGACCTGGACGACCACGCCCGCCGCCCGGCCCGTGCGCAGCCCGCACGACGGCTCGACCGTCGCCGAGGTCTGCCTCGCGGGACCCGCCGAGCTCGAGCGCGCCGCCGCGGGCGCGGTCTCCGCGTTCCGCGCGACCCGGTCCCTGCCCGCCCACCGGCGCTCCGAGATCCTCCGCGCGGCCTCCGCCGCGCTGCTCGCGGGCCGCGAGGACTTCGCGCGCACGATCGCCCTCGAGGCCGGCAAGCCGCTGCGGCTCGCCCGGGCCGAGGTCGACCGCGCCGCGGGCACCTTCTCCCTGGCCGCCGACGAGGCCCGGCGCCTCGGCGGCGAGGTCGTGCCGCTCGACGCCCTTCCCTCGGGCGCCGGCCGGGTCGGCCTGACGCGGCGCTTCCCCGCGGGGCCCGTCCTCGCGATCACGCCCTTCAACTTCCCGCTCAACCTCGTCGCCCACAAGGTCGCCCCCGCGATCGCGGCCGGCAACCCCGTCGTGCTCAAGCCCGCCAGCGCGACGCCCCTCAGCTCCCTGCGCCTGGCCCGGGTCCTGCTCGAGGCCGGGCTCCCGCCCGAGGCCCTCTCGGTGCTCCCCTGCCCGGGCGCCGCCGCGGAGGCCCTCGTCGCCGATCCGCGCTTCCGCGTCTTCACCTTCACGGGCAGCCCCGAGGTCGGCTGGGCCCTCCGCGCGAAGGCCGGCCCCAAGCGCGTCGCCCTCGAGCTCGGCGGCAACGCGGCCCTCGTCGTCCACGACGACGCGGACCTCGCCGACGCCGTCGAGCGCGCCGTCCACGGCTCCTACGCGTACTCCGGCCAGGTCTGCATCTCCGTCCAGCGGATCTACGTCCAGGAGCGCGTCCTGCCGGAGTTCCGCGAGCGCTTCGTCGCCCGGGCCGGGACGCTCGCCGCGGGCGACCCGCTCGCCGAGGCCACCGAGCTCGGGCCGCTCATCGACGACGCCGCGGCGGACCGCGTGTCGGCCTGGCTGGCCGAGGCCGCCGGCGCCGGGGTGCGGACGCTCTGCGGGGGCCGGCGCTCCGGCCGCCGCCTCGACGCGACGCTCCTCGAGGGCGCGCGGCCGGGCCTCAAGGTCCACGACCTCGAGGTCTTCGGCCCCGTCGCCCTGCTGCAGTCCTACCGGGACTTCGAGGAGGGCCTGCGCCTCGCCGACGACCCGCGCTACGGGCTCCAGGCCGGCGTCTTCACCCGCGACGTCGGCCGCGTCTTCCGCGCGTTCGAGGCCCTCGACGTCGGCGGCGTCGTGATCAACGACGCGCCCACCTTCCGCTCCGACCACATGCCCTACGGCGGCGAGAAGCTCTCCGGCCTCGGCCGCGAGGGCGTGAAGTACGCCGTCGAGGAGATGACGATCCTCAAATCCCTCTCGGTGAAACTCCCATGAAGCGGACCGGAACCGTCGTCGTCGAGTCCGTCGACAGCCGCGCGCTGCGGGGCAACCCGCTGGGCGACCCGCACGTCCGGCGCACGCCCGTCTACCTCCCGCCGTCGTACGGGACGCCGGGCCGGCGCTACCCGTCGATCTACGTGCTCGCGGGCTTCACGGGCTCCGGCGAGATGTTCCTCAACCGCAACGCCTGGTCGGAGACCTTCGCCGAGCGCTGCGACCGGCTGATCGCGGAGGGCCGGATGGCCGAGGCCGTCGTCGTCTTCCCCGACGGCTTCACCGACCTCGGAGGCAGCCAGTACCTCAACTCGACCGCGACCGGCCGCTACGAGGACCACCTCGTGAAGGAACTCGTCGCGCACGTCGACGCGCGCTTCGCGACCGACCCGCGCCCCGGGCGCCGGGCCGTGATGGGCAAGTCGAGCGGCGGCTACGGCGCCCTCGTCCAGGGCATGCGCCACCCCGAGGTCTTCGGCCACGTCGCCTGCACGGCGGGCGACATGTACTTCGACTACTGCTACCTCCCCGACTTCCCCAAGGCGCTGACGGCGTTCGCGCGGCGCGGCGGGGCCGCCGGCTGGCTGAAGCACTGGCGGAGCCACCGGCCGCGCAACGGAGCGGGCGAGCACGCCGCGTTGAACACCGTCGCGATGGCGTCGTGCTACTCGCCCAACGCCCGGAACCCCCTCGGCTTCGACCTGCCCTTCGACGAGGAGACCGGCGAGCTGCGCCCGGACGTGTGGCGCCGCTGGCTGGCCTGGGACCCGGTCCGCATGCTGCCCCGGGCCGCGCGCAACCTCCGGAAGCTCCGCACGCTCTTCCTCGACGCGGGGACACGCGACGAGTTCCAGCTCCACCACGGCCTGCGCATCTTCTCCGCGAAGGCGAAGGCGCTCCGCGTCCCGCACTCGGTCGAGTGGTTCGACGACGGCCACATGAACATCGGCTGGCGCTTCGACCGCTCGCTCGAGGTCCTGTCCCGCGGCCTCGGCCGGAAGTAGGCGGGTTCACGGGGAATTGCTACACTCCCTGCCCATGAGCACCCCCCCGCCCGACCTCCTCCGGCTCGCGTTGCGCCGGATTTCCGCCGCGCTCCAGGGCCTGAAGTTCGACCCGGTCGCCATCGGCGCCCTCGCGCGGCTGGCCTACGGATCGACGACCCCGCCCGAGCGCATCGAGCTGCTCGTGCCGACCGGCGAGGCCCAGCGCGCCCAGATCTTCGGCGCGGCCCGCGGCGAGGGCCTGCGGCAGGTGCCCGACAACCCGCTGCGCCTCCTGCTCACCGACGAGAAGCTCGGCGGGACCGCGACGATCGACCTCGTCGAGGCGACGACGCCGTTCCACAAGGACGTGATCGCGCGCGCCCAGGAGCGCTCGGTGCTCGGCATGCCCCTGAAGCTCGCGACGCCCGAGGACCTGATCCTCTGGCACGCCGGCGAGCACGCCGTCGCCGTCGAGCTGCTCCGGCTCTGCGCGGGCCGCATCGACGCGATGCACCTCAAGAAGGCCGCCGAGGCCGCGGGCAGCTTCGACCGCGTCAAGGCCGCCTGGGCCGAGGCGAAGCAGCTGGCCTGATCAGAACCGGAGCCCGAGCCCGAGCTCCGGACCCCGCAGCTCCCAGGCGACCCGGTTGTCCTGGATCGAGTCGCCCGTGCGGAGCCTCGCCGATTCCGCCCGGTAGCCCGCCTCGAGCATCCAGCCCCGACCGAGGGGCAACGCGATCGACACGCCCGCCTCCCACGCCGCGCCCCGGAACCGCCCGGCCGCCAGGCCCCCGCCGCCGAGCTCCGCCCGCACCTCGCCGCCCCCCGAGATCGCGAGCGTCGCCGTCGCCCCGAGCTCCGGCAGGAGGGAACCCTGGTGGTCCTCGTCGGAACGCGTGGAGACCGAGTCGAGCGTCACGGTCGCGAAACGCCACGCCGCGCCCGCGCCCAGCTCGAAGGTCCAGCCGCCCGGCCCCTCGATCGTCCACCCGGCGCGCGCGTCGAGGCAGAGCAGCTCCAGCGACGTCCGGACCCGCTCCCCCGCCGGGTAGAGCGTCTCGTTGAACCGGAACGGCGCGGCGGCCCGCTCGCGTCCCTCGAGCTCCCAGCGGCTCGCGCGGACCCGGGCCGTCCAGCCGGCCCGCCTCCACGTCGCGGCCAGCTCGGGCACGAGCACGGAGCCGTCCACGCCGATCTCGTCGCCGTCCGCCGGGCGCTCGTCGAACTCCACGGACCCGGAGTCGAGCCGGGCCCGCCACGCCGAGAGCCGCAGGTCCCAGTCCCCCGCCTGCAGCAGCAGGGCCGCGGCGAGGGCGGGGATCACGCGCCCGCCCGGAGGGAGACGTCGGTCGTGCGGCCGCGGACCCGCCCCGGGGCGAGGACGGCCCGGGGCAGCCCGGCGAGCGGCAGCGTGGACAGCGGCTCGACCGGCCGGTCGAGGCCCTCGAGGAAGCTCCGGAACTCGGCGAGGAACGGACCGCCCTCCATCTCGGCGTGCGCGGCGTAGCAGCAGTACTCCGGCTGCTCCGCGGCCCGGGCCCTCAGGTCGGCGACGACCCCGTCGCGGCGCACCCACGTGAGGATCTCGTCGAGCGTCGGCAGCGACACGGGCAGCTGCGGGACCGGGAACTCGCGGCCGCCCATCGTCGGCAGGAAGGGGGCGGGACCGCGCGAGTCGGCGGCGTAGCGGAGCCCGGCCGCGGCCTCGAGGTCGAGGAGGTCCGGCGTGGCCATCCACGCGGGGGCGCCGAAGCCGGCGGGCGCGGCCGACGCGGCGGAGCGCCAGGCGTCCATCATCCGGCCGAATTCGTCCTCGAGCCGGCGCCGGGGGAAGCCCGGGAGGCCGTCCTGCCAGCGGCGGTGGTCCCAGCCGTGCGGTCCGGCGTCGTGGCCCTCCCCGAGCACGCGGCGGATCAGCCCGGGCGAGCCCGACCCCACCGCCGGCGCGGGCAGCAGCGTCCCCTGGAAGGCGGCCCGCCATCCGTACGACGCGACGGCCCGGCTCCGGAGCATCTTCCACGCGAACGACGGCCGCAGCAGGCGGAGCAGCGCCAGGCCGGACGCGTCCGGCCCCATCGTCACGAGGAACGTGGCGCGGATCCGCAGGTCCCGCAGCAGCGCGAGCAGCCTCGGCACGCCCTCCGAGAGGCCCCGGCGCGTGCAGACGTCGATGCGCAGGCGCAGCGGCGTCACTTCCTCGCCACCTCCAGCGACGAGGAGGTCAGCGACGGCTTCGCCTCGCTTTCGTGTCGGAACCACTCGATCGTCCTCCGCACGCCGTCGGCGAGCGTCGTCGCCGGCGTCACGCCGAGGATCGTCTTCATGCGCGTGATGTCCGGGACGCGCCGGGGGATGTCCTCGTAGCTCGACCCGTAGATCTCCTCCTGGCGGACGTAGCGCAGGTCCTTGATCGGGTCGCGGCCCACGACGCGGAGCATCGTCTGCGCGAGCTCGAGGATCGTCGTCTCGCGGTCGTCGCCGATGTTGAAGACGCCCCCGAGGGCCTCGGGCTTCAGCGCGGCGGCCATGGTGCCGCGGACCGCGTCGTCGATGTACGTGAAGCAGCGGGTCTGCAGCCCGTCGCCGATCACGGTGAGGGGAGCGCCGCGGAGGATCTGCCCCATGAAGATCGTGATGACCCGCCCGACGTCGATCTTGTCGAGCCGGGGGCCGAACACGTTGAAGTAGCGCACGACGCTGACGTCGAGGCCCATGCGCCGGTAGGCCCAGGCGTAGTGCTCGGCGGCCGCCTTCGACGTCGAGTAGCACCAGCGGTCCGTCGTGGTGGCGCCGAGGACCCGGTCGTCCTCCTCCTTCCACGGGACGCGGGGGTTGCGGCCGTAGACCTCGCTGGTCGAGGCGAGCAGCAGCCGCTTGCCGTGCCGGTGGGCGAGCCGGAGGAGGTTCAGCGACCCGAGGATGTTCACGTTGAGCACGTTGAAGGGGTCGTCGACGTAGTGCTCGACCCCCACCACCGCGGCCATGTGGTAGACGAGGTCGCAGCGCAGGACGAAGGCCTCGACCGCCTCGGCATCCAGCACCGACGCCTTCACGTAGTGGAACCGCGGGTCCGGCAGCAGGTGCCGGACCTTGAGGTTCATCGCCGTGTCCAGCGCCCAGACCTCGTCGCCCCGCCGCAGGTGCTGCTCCGCGAGGTGCGAACCGATGAACCCGCCGCCGCCGGTGATGAGGACCTTCATGGGACTACCTCCAGTCGGGATCCGGGCGGCACCGCCGCCGCGATCCCGGGTTTGTCGTGGAACTCCGCCCGCTCCAACCGGTAGGCCCCGTCGCCCGTCGCGACGAGGCCGGGGGCCAGGACCGTGCCCGGCACGCCGCGGCCGTCGGCGGGCTCCCCGGCCCAGACCATCAGCCGCCGGCCCGCGAGCGCCGTGAAGGCGCCCGGGAACGGCTCGGTCACGGCCCGCACCAGGCCGTCGATCCGCCGCGTCGGCCAGCTCCAGTCGATGCGCCCGTCCTCGGGCCGCCGCCGACCCCGGTACGTGGCCAGCGCCGGGTCCTGGGGGATCCGAGGGGCCGTCCCCTCCCGGATCCGCGGCCAGGTCTCCGCGAGCAGGATCCCGGCCTCGGCCACCTGGCGCCGGAACAGGTCGAGCGCCGTGTCCCTCGGTCCGATGTCGAAGCCCCGCTGCGCGACGATGTCGCCCGCGTCGGGCTCCTTGACCATGTGGTGCAAGGTCACGCCGGTCCGTTCCTCGCCCTCGACCAGCGCCCAGTTCGTCGGCGCCCGGCCCCGGAGCCGGGGCAGCAGGGAACCGTGCAGGTTCAGCGCCTCGCGCGCCTCCCGGAGAGCGCGCATCGGGATCATCGAGCGGTAGTAGAAGGAGAGGACCCGCACCGGGGCCAGCGAGCGCAGGAGGTCCCGCAGCGCGTCCGGCTCCAGGTCCTCGCCGTGGTGGACGGGCAGCCCCCGCTCCCGGGCCAGCTCCTCCAGCGAGCGGAACCAGCGCCGCTCCCCGGGGTCGTCGCGGTGCGTCACGACGGCCGCCACCCGCTCGCCGGCGCCGAGCAGGAACTCGAGACCGGCCCGGCCCATCTCCCCGTAGCCGAAGACGACGTGGTTCACGGCGCGCCCCCGTGGATCTTCCGCACCACGTAGCGCGGGCGCTGCCGCACCTCGGAGTAGATCCGGCCGATGTACTCGCCGAGCACGCCGAGGGCGACGAAGAGGAAGCCCGTCATCAGGAAGAGCGCGGCGAAGAGCGTGAACACGCCGAACTGGCCCCAGGCGTCGCCCCCGGGGAGCAGGCGCTTCACGACGATGAACACGGCCAGGGCGAAGGCCCCCAGCGCCACGAGGCCGCCGAACACCGTCATCAGGCGCAGGGGCAGCGTCGAGAACCCGGTCATCAGGTCGAACTGCAGGTTGAGCAGCTGCACGAGGCCGTACTTGGACTCGCCCCGCGTCCGGGCGTGGTGCTCGACCTCGATCTCCGTCGCGTGCTTCGCGAACTGGCCGGCGAGGACCGGGATGAACGACGAGAGCTCCCGGCAGGCGACCAGCTGGTCCACGACCCCGCGCCGGTACGCGCGAAGCATGCACCCGTAGTCGGTCATGCCCCGCCCGACGAGCCGGTTCACGGCGCGGGAGGCGATCCGCCGGAACAGCGGGTCCTTCCGCCCGCGGCGCCGCGAGCCCACGATCTCGAAGCCCTCGTCGATCTTCGCCAGCAGCTTGGGGATCTCCTCGGGCGGGTTCTGCAGGTCCGCGTCGAGCGTGACGACCACGTCGCCCCGGGCCTGCGCCATCCCGGCGAAGACCGCGGCGTGCTGGCCGTAGTTGCGGGTGAGCTCGACGACCCGGACGCCGGGGTCGCGGGCCGCGAAGCCGGCCAGGAGCTCCAGCGAGCGGTCGCGGCTGCCGTCGTCGACGTAGACGATCTCCCAGGTCCGCCCCGAGCCCCGCAGGGCCCTCGAGAGGCGGTCGTGGAGCTCGGCCAGCCCGGCCTCCTCGTTGAAGACCGGGACGACCGCGGACACCCGCGGGGCGGCCCCCTCAGCGGGGACGGCGCCCGAGGACCCGTCGGACGGCCGCGACGACATCGTCGACATCTCCATCGTTCATCCCGGGAAACAGGGGGAGCGAGGCGATCCGGGCGCAGATGCGCTCGGTGTTCGGGAGCGGGCCGGAGGACTTCCGGTAGCACGAGGCGAGGTGCGTGGCCTCGAAGTGGAGGCCGCTGCCGATGTTCTCCTCGCGCAGCGCGCCCATGAAGGCGTCCCGGTCCTCCACGAGGACCGGGAACAGGTGCCAGGCGTGGCGGTGCGGGTAGGCCGGGATCTCCGGCAGCTCGAGGCCCGGGATCCCCCGGAGCTCCGCGCGGTAGCGCTCCGCGAGCTGCGTGCGGCGCGCGATGAAGCCGTCGAGCCGCCTCAGCTGGTGGATCCCCAGCGAGCTCGCGAGGTCCGTCAGGTTGTACTTGAAGCCCGGGAGCACCGTGTCGTAGCGGGCGGCCGAGCCGGCGCCGTAGGCCTTCCACGCGTCGCGGTCGATGCCGTGGAACTTGAAGAGCCGGATCCGGGCGGCCAGGGCGTCGTCGTCCGTCGTCAGCATCCCGCCCTCGCCCGTCGTGATGTCCTTGATCGGGTGGAAGCTGAAGATGGCGACGTGGCCCGAGGAGCCGACGCGCCGGCCCCGGTATTCCGTGCCGACGGCGTGGGCGCCGTCCTCGATGATCGGGAAGCGCCCCGCGGCCGCGTCGCGGATCGCGTCGAGGTCCACCGGCGCCCCCGCGAAATGGACGGGCACGACGGCCCGGGTGCGGGGGCCCGCGAGCCGACGGACTTCCGCCGGGTCGATCTGCAGGGTGCGGGGGTCCACGTCGGCGAACACCGGCCGGGCCCCGAGCACCGCGGCCATGCTCGCGGTCGCCGGCCAGGTCAGCGACGGGCAGATGATCTCGTCGCCCGGCCGCAGGTCCAGCGCCCAGTACGCGCAGTGCAGGGCGGCGGTCCCGGAGGACAGCGCCAGCGCGTGCTTCGCCCCGACGTAGGCGGCGAAATCCTTCTCGAACTGCTGGGTCCGCGGGCCCGTCGTGATCCAGCCCGAGCGGAGGCAGTCCACGACCTCGCGGATCTCCTCCTCGCCGATGGAGGGGCGGGAGAACGGCAGGAAGGTCTCGCGGCGCGCGGCGGTCATGGGTTCACCCGGATGAGGTAGGTGCGGTGGCCCCGGTCGTCGGGGACCGCGTCGAGCACGAGGGCGCCCGGGGTCGAGTCCACGAGGCGGGACTTCTGGGCCTCGTTGCCGAGGTAGTACCCCGGCCCCGGGGTCGAGCGGCGGAGCACCGGGCGCCGGCAGTAGAAGAGGTGGAAGCCCTCGGGCAGCTCGGGTCCGATCAGGGACACCGGCTCGCGCGGCGGCAGCGAGGTCTCGACGCGCGTGCAGAAGGCCAGGGCCTGGCGCGTCGATTCCTCGAGGCGCAGGCCGCGCGTCCCGTGGTAGGCGCCGATCAGGAGCAGGACCGCGGCCCCGAGGGAGACGGTCGCCGCGAGCGGCCCCTTCGCGCGGAGCACGACGGCCAGGACCGCCGCGGCCGCCAGGAGGAGGATCGGGGCCGCCGGATACGCGGCCCGGAGGGACGACGACCCCCGGCCCGCGGCCCCCAGGATCCCGATCGCCAGGCCGGCGGCCGCCGCCAGCCCGGCCACGATCGCGATGCCGCGGGAGATCCGTCGCGGCTCGGCGCGCAGCGTCGCGGCGAGGCCGATCCCCACCGCCGTCGCGAACGCCGGGTAGACGAAGGTCAGGTAGTTGACGCGCTTGGCGGAGGAGACGCTGAGGAAGAGGAAGACCCCGGCCGCCCAGAGCAGGGCGGTGCGGAAGCCCCTCTCCCCCTTCCAGGCCCAGGCGGCGGGCAGCAGGAGGAGCCAGGGCACGAGGCGCTGCGGCGCGGTCCGCAGGTAGAACCACGCGGGCTGCGCCTGCTCGTGGCCCGTCGTGAACGCGGCGAAGTTCTCGAGCAGCAGGTTCGTCCTCAGGAACTCCGCGCCCGCGCGGCTCCCCGCGAGCAGGTACCAGGGGACCGTCGCGGCGAGGAACAGGGGGACGGTGAGCGCGGGCTTCAGGTCGAGCAGCACCCGCCAGCGCCGCTCCACGAGCAGCCACGCGGCGATCCCCATCCCGCAGACGACCCCCGCGATGGGACCCTTCGCGAGGACGCCGAGGGCCAGCCAGAGCGGGAACGGCAGCCAGCCCTTCGCGCCCGCGCCGCCGGCGACCGCGAGGAAGCGCTCGAAGGCCCCGACCGCGCCGAGCGCCACGAGGACGTCCGCACGGCAGGAGGCCTGCTGGAGCACGAAGGCGTGCATCGTCGCGAGCACCGCGGCGGCGGCGAGCCCCGCGCCGTCCCCGGCGAGGCGCCGGCCGACCCGGCCCGCCAGCGCCGTCAGCGCCAGCCCCGCCAGCGCGGAGGGGAGGCGCATCGCGAACTCGCCGAAGCCGAACACGATCCCCGAGCCCGCCATGAGCCAGTAGGCGAGGGGCGGGTAGCACGCGTAGGGCTCGCCCCCGAGCCGGGGCACGATCCAGTCGCCGGACTCGGCCATCTCGCGGGAGATCTGCGCGATCCGGGCCTCGTCGACCTCCGAGAGCGGGGCCGCCCCGAGGAACGGGAGCACCGCGAGGGCCTGGAGGACCACGAGGATCCCCAGGCCGGACCCGAACGACATCCGGCCGCGCGACTCGGGTGACAGCATCGGATGCATGGAGCCTAGGCGGGGCGCCCTAAGGCTCGTGTTAGTCGGAGATTAGTTCGTACTTAGGGTCGGCCGATCGGCGCTTTGGCGGAACTAATGGACCTCTCACCGCCGCCTCAGGTCGCTCCCGCTACGCTCGACCGGATGAAGTCCGCCGTGATCCCCGCGGCCCTCCTGGCGGCCCTGCTCTCGTTCCGCGCGGCGGACCACGAGCTCAGCAGCACCGACGAGTGCCGCTCGGGGACCCTGGTGCAGGACATGCTCCGGGGCGGTCACTGGCTGCTGCCGCGGACTCCGGACGGGTACCTGGTCGAGAAGCCGCCCGCGTACTACGCCGCGGCCGCCGGCTCGTGCTCCCTCCTGGGCGTCGGCGAGTGGGGCCTTCGGCTCCCCTCGCTGCTCGCCGCCTTCGGCACGCTGGTCGCCGTGTACTTCATCGCCGCCTGGGCCGGATCGCCGCGGGCCGGCTGGATGGCGCAGGTCTTCCTCGCCGGCAACGTCCTCTTCGTCTCCTGGTCGCGGATGGCCATGGTGGACATGACCTTCACCTGCTTCCTGACGATCGGGCTGGCGCTGCTCGTCGGGGCGCGGGCCGGACGGATCCGCTGGACGCCCGCGTTGGCCGGGGCCGGGGCCTGCGCCGGGCTCGCGGTGCTGACCAAGGGCCCGCTCGGGCTCGCGCTCCCCGCGGCGGGCCTCGCGGGCTGGCACCTCGTCGAGACCCGCGGCCGCATCTGGAGGGCCTCGACGCTCCCGGGCCGGCCGCTGCTCCTCGCCGGAACGCTGGCCCTGGGGATCCCCCTGGCGTGGTACGTCCCCGCCCTCGTCGCGGGCCGGGGCGAGTTCCTCGAGACGGCGGTGCTCGGCGAGAACGTCTACATGGCGCTCGGCGCCCCGCGCGGCATCGCGGGCTCGCACGTGAAGTCCTTCGGGTTCTACTGGATCCGCCAGGCGGCCCTCCTCGCCCTGGTGCTCCCGGCGCTCCTGCCGGCCCTGCGCCACGGCTGGCGCAAGGGGACGAGCGATCCCCTGCTCCCTGCCTGGACGTTCTGCGCGCTCGGGTTCGCGATCTTCCTCGCCGCTTCCAACAAGCGTTTCTACTACCTGCTCCCGCTGCAGCCGGCCCTGCTCGCCGGCCTCGCCGTCGCCGCGGACCGCGCCCTCGCGATCCCCGGGGAGCGCTGGGCGGGGATCGGCCTCCGGATCTCCGGCGCGATGGCGCTGCTGGCCGGGGCGGTCCTGGCGTCGGGCGCCGTCCCGTTGCTCGAGGCGCACGCCGGCCCGGCCCGGGTCGCGGGCGTCCTGCTCCTGCTGGCGGGCCTGGTCCAGTGGACGGTCCGCCCCTCGGCCCCGGCGTTCGCGCTCGTCCCGCTCCTCGTCGCGGTCCTCCAGGTCTCGCTCGTCTCGGGCGAACGGACGGCCTACGACCGGGTCCGGCCTTTCGTCGCCCGGGCCGCCGCCCTCGTGCCCGGCTCCCAGCCCGTCGCCGCCGTCCAGCCCCTCGAGGGCTACGGGGTCGACTTCTACTGGCCCCGCGCCCTCGGTCGCGCGGATCCCGCCGGGGCGCTGCCCGACTGGATCCTCGTCCGCAGGCACCGGCTCCCCGGGCTGCGGGGTCGCTGGAGGATCGAGGCGGAACTGCCGTCCCCGGCGATGGACCGGACCGTCGTGCTGGCGCACCGGGAGACCGGGGTCACCGTCCGAAGGTAGACTGGTCGGGATGCCCGATCCCCGCGTCGGCCGACGGCTCGGCGACTGCACCCTCCAGGACTACGCCGGGAGGTCCGGCCCCGCCTCCGTCTACCGCGCCGTCCAGGCCCCGCTCAACCGCCCCGTCCGCGTCCACGTCCTCGACTCGGGCGCCGGCGATCCCGGGCGGCTCGCGAGGATCGCCCGCCTCGAGCACCCCAACCTCGTGCCCGTCTACGCCGCCGGCGTGGAGGACGGCTGCGCCTGGTGGGCCGAGCGCGAGGTCGAGGGCGCCCCGCTGGCCCCGACGCTCCCGCCCGGCGACTACCTCCGCGCGCTCGCCGACGCCGTCTCCGGACTCGCCGCCGCCCACGCCGCGGGCCTCGTCCACGGCGCGATCGGCGCCGGCGCGGTCCTCGTCGCCGATGACACCGGCCTGCTGCGCGGCTTCGGCCCCTCGGCCGCGAAGGCCACGACCGCCGACGACCTCGAGGCCGTCGGCCTGCTCCTCAGCGAGCTGCCCTCGCGCTCCATCCCGCCCGAGGCCTCGACCCGCCTCGAGTCGATCGTCACCCGGGCCCTGGAGCGCTCGTACTCCGGCGCGGCCGAGCTGGAGCGGGAGCTCCGCTCGCTGCGCCTGCCCTCCGGCCCCGCGCCCCAGCCCGCGACGGCCAGGACCGTGATCCGCGACGACGCCCCGGAGCCGGCCCCCGGGCGGCCCTCCGCCCCGAAGACCTTCGGGAAGTACGTCCTCCGCGGATCCCTCGGCCACGGCGGCATGGGCATGGTCTTCCGCGCCGAGGACCCCGGGCTCGGCCGCGAGGTCGCGCTCAAGGTCCTCATCGGCGACGGCGACCTCGACGCCGAGGCCCTCGCCCGCTTCAACCGCGAGGTGCGCGCCGTCGCCGCGCTGCGCCACCCGAACCTCGTGCCGATCCACGAGTTCGGCGAGGTCGACGGGAAGCACTACTTCACGATGGACCTCGTCGACGGCGGCGACCTCTCCGACCGGAAGCTCCCCCCGCGGCGGGCCGCCGAGGTGGTCCGCGACGCCGCCCGCGCCGTCCATTACGCCCACTCCAAGGGCCTCGTCCACCGCGACCTCAAGCCCGCGAACCTGATGGTCGACTCGGCGGACCGCGTCTACGTCATGGACTTCGGCCTGGCCCGCTCGACCCGGCTCGACGACAAGAAGGTCTCGCGCAGCGGGCTCGTCGTCGGCACCCCGGCCTTCATGGCCCCGGAGCAGGCCCGCGGCCTGCGCACGCTCGACGCCCGCGCCGACGTCTGGAGCCTCGGCGCCACGCTGCAGTCCCTGCTCACCGGCTCGCCGCCCTTCGACGGCGAGGGCGCCGCGGACGTCGTGATGAAGGTCGTGAACGACGACCCGGCCCCGCTGCCCGCGTCGATCCCCCGCGACCTGCGCCACGTCGTCGGCAAGTGCCTCGAGAAGGATCCCGCCCGGCGCTACGAGTCGGCCGCGGCGCTCGCCGACGACCTCGAGGCCTGGCTGCTCGGCGAACCCGTCCGCGCCCGCGCCCCGTCCATGATCCGGCGCCTCGTCCACGCGATCCGCCGCCGCAAGGTGCTCGCGGCCGCCGTCGCGGCCTGCCTGGTGGGCGTGGCCGTGCCCGCCGCGATCCTCCTTCCCAAGTGGAAGGGCGAGGCCGAGGCCCGGAAGAAGTCGGAGGACGAGGGCGCCCGGAAGACCCGCGCCGAGGACGCCGCCCGCCCCTTCCTCGAGGCCGGCCGGCGCCGGCTCGAGGAGCTGCGCGTCTACCGCCGCAGCCCGGACCACGACCCCGGGAAGCTCTGGGAGCTCGCCGGGGCCGCGGAGGCCGAGTTCCGCAAGGCCCTCGAGGCCCGGGCCGACCATCCCGAGGCCTGGGTCGGCATCGCGCGCGCCCGCCTCATCCTGCGCGACTTCCCGAAGGCCCTCGAGCCGCTCGACCGGGCGATCGCCGCGGCGCCGGAGTTCGGGCCGGCCTACCTCGACCGCGCCCGGGCCCGCCTCGGCGACCTCGCGTTCGAGGCGGTCACCGTCTCGGGCACCGTGACGGACTCGCCCCGGGTCCGGGAGCTCCGCGAGGCCGCGGGCCGGGACCTCGCCGCCGCCAGGCGCTCGCTGCGCGACCCGTCCGAGCTGCAGCTCGCCGAGGGGATGCTGCGCTACTCGAAGGGCGAGTTCGCCCCCGCCGCCGAGGCGCTCGGCGCCTACCTCGCGACGACGCCCACCGACGTGGACGCCTGGTTCTGGAGGGCCTGCTGCCTCGAGCGCATCGACCGCAACGCCGAGGCGCGGGAGGCCGTGCGGCAGGCGCAGTCGCTCGACCCGAACTTCATCAGCACCTGGGAGCTGCTCGGGACCATCTCCACGTCCGAGCGCGACTACGAGGGCGCGATCGCGGCCTACTCCCGCGTCCTCGAGCTCAAGCGCCGTCACCCGATCGCCCTCATCGGCCGCGCGCTCGCGTACATGTACCTCGACCGGAACCGCGAGGCGCTCGAGGACGCCCGCGCCTCGCTCGAGATCCGCGAGACCGCCGAGGGCCACGCCTGCATGGCCGACGCGCTCAAGGACCTCGGCCGCCTCGACGAGGCGGAGCGCTCCGCGCGTCGGGCCGTGGAGGTCGACGGCCGGAACCCGATGGCCTTGAACGTGCTCGGGATGGTCCTCGGGGCCCGGGGGCGCTTCCAGGACGCCCTCGCTCCGCTCGACCTCGCGATCGAGATCGACCCCCGCTTCCTGATGGCCTACGTCGCCCGGGGCATCGCGCGGCGCATGACCAAGGACCTCGACGGCGCGCTCGCCGACTTCACGAAGGTGATCGAGCTGAACGCGAAGAGCGACCTGGGCTACGGCAACCGGGCCAACATCCACGCCGACCGCGGCGACTTCCCCGCCGCCGTGGCCGACCTCGACGTCGCGATCCGGCTCAACCCGCGCAGCGTCCCGCTCTTCGCGAATCGCGGCACCTACCGGGAGCGGCTCCAGGATTGGAGCGGCGCGATGGAGGACTGGAACGCGGCCCTGGCACTCAAGCCGGACTCGCCCGACTGGCTGCTCCGGCGCGGGCTGCTCCACGAGCGGCTGAAGGACCTGCCGGCCGCGCGGGCCGACGCCGCCCGGGCGCTCGAGGTGGCGCCGCCGAACTGGCCCTACCGGCGCACGCTCGAGGAACTCAACCGCCGACTAGCGCAGTAGGCCCTCCGGCCCGTCGACGCGGACCACGGCGCCCGAGTCATCGAGGTAGATCGCGTAGGGCTTGCGGCCCTCCTCGATCCACGAGAACTTCCGCAGCGTCGTCTTCGGCGCGACCTCCTCGCGGCCCGTGTCCTCGATCCGGACCCGCTTCCCCGGGACGAGGAACGACGGCCCCTCGAAGAGCGGCGGCTGCGCGGAGGCGATCGCGACGAGCACCTCGGGGGCGAGCCCCGTGGGGATCCCGGGATCTGGGATCACGGGCTGCCCGTCGATCGAGAACGACCGGATCGAGAGCCGGTGGTCCCGCTGCACGACGGTGCGGCGGTTCCTCATCGAGATCTCCAGCGGCTCGCCCTCCTCGCGGAGCCGCGCCGCCAGGATCTTCCACTCCGTCTTCCCGTCCTCGGAGCGCAGCGTCACGCCCTTGAAGTCGCCGGCGGACCGCTGGATCGCGACCGCGCCGAGGAGGGTGCGGCCGTCGTCGCCCGCGATCCGCGCCGCGCGGGGCTCGACCTCGTCCCCCAGCGCCGCGAGCTCGCCGAGGACCTTGTCGTCCTTGCCCTTCAACCAGGCGGCGATGAGCTCGGTCGCCTTCGCGTCCCGTTCGGTCGGCGGCCAGGTCAGCTTGAGCTCGAGGCGCTTCCCGTCGCGCAGGACCTCGATCGCGACGGCCTCGCCGCGCACGACCTTCGAGAGGTTCTCGCTGAGCTTCTCGCGGGGCCGCTCCGCGCCGAAGCCCTCGCCGTTGAAGGTGACGACGATGTCGCCCTCCTTCAGCCCCTGGGTCTCGGCGACGGAGTTCTCGACGAAGCCGTTGATGCTCATCGCGCCCTTCCCCTCGCCGAGGCCGAGGGCCTTGAGCGACTCGCCCTCGACGGCCTCGAGGTAGGCTCCGAGCCGGGGCTTCCCCGACTCCTTGGCCGCGGGGCGCTTGAACGTGGCGCTGCGCTTCACCGGCCCCTCAAGGTCCGCGAGGTCCCAGGTGAAGGTCGCCGCGACGCGCGCGATGCGCTCCATCGTCGGGAAGGCGATCTTCTCCACGGAGTCCGAGACCTTGTGGTAGTCCGGGCAGGGGCCCTTCTCCGAGATCCCGACGACGGCGACGCCCTTCGCGAAGAAGGAGATGTGGTCGCTGCCGTCGCCGAAGGAGCCGTCCTTCGTCGCCCAGGCCAGGCCGTGGCGCTTCGCGGCCGCGTCGAGCAGCGGGCGGAAGAGGTCGCCCTCGACGGTGTCGAGCCCGTAGCAGCTCGCCATGAACTCGGTATCGGTCCGGCCCACCATGTCCATGTTGAGCATCGCCGCGGTGCGCTCGAGGGGGACCAGCGGGTTCTGGACGTAGTGGCGCGAGCCGAGCAGGCCCCACTCCTCGGCGCTGAAGGTGAGGAAGAGGATGGAGCGGCGGGGGCGGGCCTTGACCGCGCCGAAGGCCTTCACGACGCCGAGGAGGGCCGTCGTGCCGGAGCCGTTGTCGTCCGCGCCGTTCCAGATCTTGTCGGTCTCGGTGGACTGGCCGAGCTGGCCGGCGCGCTGCTGGCCCTGGACGCCGACGTGGTCGTGGTGGGCGCCGACGACGATGACCTGGTCCTTGAGCGCGGGGTCGGAGCCCTCGATCAGGCCGGCGCAGTTGCGGGTCTTCAGCTCGCCGCGGCGGATCGCGAAGTGCTGGAAGTAGGTCTTCTTTCCGGCGGCGTCGGGGTCGCCGGCGGGCGCGAGCCCCGCGTCGGCGAAGCGCTTCGCGATGTACTCGGTCGCCTTGTCGTTGCCGGGGAAGCCGGCGCAGCGACCCTCGAGCTCGTCGCTGGCGAGGTGGCCGAGGATCTCCTTGAGGAGCGCGGCGTCGACGGCCCGGGTGCCCGCGTCGAGGGGGTGCGCGGCGGGGTCCTGGAGGAGCGGGGCGAGGAGCAGGAGGGTCGCGATCAGGCGCATGGGGTTCTCCGGAATCGGCGGGCATTATAGGGGGGTCGGGAGGCCCGCTGGACAAGATCCGCGGCCCCCCGTAGAGTGGCCCGGCGATGAGCGAGCCGGGGCAGCCCCAGAACTTCCGCCAGTGGTACTTCCGGATGCGGGGCTACACGCTCCTTCCCTTCTATCTCGCCGTGCTCGCGATCCCCGTCCAGTTCCGCGACCCCCGCTGGAAGCTCTGGTGGGCGGTCGGGGGCGCCGTCGCGCTGTCCGGGATGCTGCTGCGGCTCTGGGCGATCCGCCACATCGGCAAGAGCGCGCGGACCCGGACCGAGAAGACCCGGCCCCTGGTGCTGACGGGCCCGTACGCGGCGTTGCGCAACCCGCTCTACGTCGGCAACACGCTGATCGCGGGCGGTTTCGCGGTCTGCGGCAGCCTGCCGTGGTACGGGCTGGGGCTGGGGATCCTGACCTTCGTGCACTACCACGTCGTGGTGCTCTGCGAGGAGGACGGGCTCCTCGAGCGGCACGGCGAGGAGTACGCGGCCTTCCTCAAGGAGGTGCCGCGCTGGTTCCCGCGGATCCGCAAGGAGGTCTTCGCCCCGGCGCCGCACCCGCTGGGCGAGGCGATCTACCGCGAGCGCAGCGGCGTGCTGGGGATGGCGATCGCGACGGCGCTCCTGGCCGCCCGCACCTGGTGGGATTTCCTGCGCTGAGGGGACGGCCGGCGCGCCCGGGCCCCGCCCTACTTCTTCCCCGGCTCCAGGTCGCGCAGGTGCCCGCCCGCGAGCGGCTGCACGACGATCGGGCAGTCGTGGTGGTAGACCTTCACCCTCGAGTCCCCGATCGACTCGCCCCGCCCGGACAGCCGCGCGAACACGAGGCGGATCGAGTCCCCGCCCGGGTTCCGCGCCGACTGGATCGTCCAGCGCTCCTCGGCCTTCGTCGAGAAGATCGGCTCCGACAGCCTCCACGCCGCCTCCGGATCGCGGGACCAGCGCAGCGCCCAGTGGTACGCCAGCTCCTCCCCCTTCCGCGTCACCAGTCCCAGCAGCAGGCCGGAACCCATGAAGCGGTCGCCGGTCACCTCCACCAGCGCGCGGTCCCCCAGGTCCGGGAACCCCAGCTCCGCCCCCCGCTTCATCGCCGGGTCGAACTCCACGACCCGCGCTCCGCCGGCCCCCCGCTCGACCACGAAGAGCGAGTCCTCCGAGTGGAAGCTCCCCAGGATCCGGGGTCGGACCTCCTCCTGGGGCG
The DNA here is from genome assembly GCA_964464755.1 of uncultured Planctomycetales bacterium. GTDB lineage: Bacteria > Planctomycetota > MHYJ01 > MHYJ01 > JACPRB01 > CAYXGZ01. The sequence continues at coordinate 2,219 of CAYXGZ010000048.1, read as the reverse complement.
TCGGAACGGCCGACCACAGCACGATCAGCAGCGCGATGGCGTGTCTCATGCCCGCCGTCCATGCAAGCGGCGGGCCACGCGCTGCCGAGGCGCCCGGGCCCGCCGGGTGTATCCCCGGAGATCCGGTTCGCGAGGCCGATGTATCGATTCCTCCCCGCCGCCCCGGTTCTATAATCCCCCGACATGCTCGACAAGCTCATCGGCAAGACGCTCGGCGACTTCGAGATCCAGGAACTCCTCGGCCGCGGACGCAGCGGCCGCGTCTACCGCGCCCTCCAGAAGTCCCTCCAGCGCCCCGTCGCCCTCAAGGTCTTCGAGGAGGGCCTCTTCACCCTCGAGGACCTCAAGCAGCGCTTCATCCGCGAGGCCGAGTACATCGCCCGCCTCGAGCACCCCCACATCGTCCCCGTCTACGCCGCCGGCCAGGAGGAGAACTACTGGTACTTCGCCATGCGCCTCGTCGAGGGCGCCCCCCTCGCCGCCCGCCTCGAGGAGGGGCTCGGCCTCCGCAGCGCCCTCACCGTCCTCGCCGACGTCGCCGCCGCCCTCCACTACGCCCACCAGCGCGGCCTCGTGCACCGCGACGTGAAACCCGCCAACATCCTCGTCGCCGACGGCCGCGGCCTCCTCGTCGACTTCGGCATGGCCCGCCTCCTCGACACCACGACCATCACGACCAGCGGCGCCTTCGTCGGCACCCCGCTCTACTTCTCCCCCGAGCAGGCCCGCCAGCAGAAGGCCACCGCCCCCTCCGACATCTACTCGGCCGGCATCATCCTCTTCGAGGCCGCCGTCGGCCGGCACCCCTACGCCCCCGACCCCGGCCCCGCGCCCTCCCGCGACGAGGTCATCGCCCGCATCTCCTCCGGCCGCCGCCCCGACGCGAAGGCGCTCCGCCCGGGGCTCCCCGACGCCCTCTACGCCTGGATCGACCGGGCCCTCGCCCCCGAGGCCGCCGCCCGCCCCACCGGCCAGGAGCTCCGCCGCGGCCTCCTCGACCTGGCCGCCGACCCGTCCGTGGACGACGCCCCTCCCCCGCGCTAGGATGGGCGTCCCATGAGCGACGACCCCGTCCTCCCCCGCGAGGGCTTCACCACCCTCGGCGCCGCGTTCACCCGCGAGGCCCTGGAGAAAGTCCGCCGCGTCGTGCTCGTGCTCTCCTCGCAGGGGCGCACCGAGGCCCAGGTGCTCCAGCTGATGAAGAAGGACCTGCCCGACTTCGGCGAGGCGGGACGCAAGCGGCTCTACGACCTGGCGACCGGCGCGCGCATCCCCGACGACTTCTCGAAGGACGACGTCGCCTCCCAGAAGGCCGTCAAGAAGGACACGCTCGAGATCGAGCTGAAGTCGCCCCCCGCCGACCTCGCCTCCGGCGCGCTCGTGCGCTGGCTCGGCACGGACTGGGTCGTGGCCCGGCTCGAGGGCCCGAAGCTCCTGCTCCGCAAGCTCGCGTAACTACTCGGCCAGCAGGATCGAGTACGCCTCCTCGAGGCTCGTCGTCCCGTCGTTCACCAGGCGCAGCACGTCCTCGCGCAGCGTCTGCATCCCCTCGCGCCGCGCGACCTGCGCCACCTGCACCTCGGAGCCGCCCTCGGTGATGATCCGCTTCATGTCCTTCGAGCGCACCGGCATCACCTCGAAGACCGGGATCCGGCCCTTGTAGCCGATGTTCCCGCACTGCGCGCAGCCCTTGCCCCGGTAGACGCGCTCGATCGAGCTCACGATCGTCTCCCGCAGGCTCTCGCGGTCCGCGTCCGTCATCCCGACCTCCTCGCGGCAACCCGTGCAGATCCGCCGCACGAGCCGCTGCGCGACCACCAGCTTCACCGCGCTGGCCACGAGGTACGGCTCGATGCCCATGTCCACGAGGCGCACGACGGTCGAGGGCGAGTCGTTCGTGTGCAGCGTCGAGAGCACGAGGTGCCCGGTCAGCGCCGCCTTGATCGCGATCGACGCCGTCTCGTAGTCGCGCATCTCGCCGACGAGGATGATGTCGGGGTCTTGGCGCAGGAAGCTCCGCAGCGCGCTGTCGAACGTGAAGCCGATGTCGGGCTTCACGTTGACCTGGTGCAGGCCCTTGAGGTTGTACTCGACGGGGTCCTCGGCCGTGACGATGTTCACGTCCTCGGTGTTCAGCTGGCTGAGCATCGTGTAGAGCGTCGTCGTCTTGCCGCGGCCCGTCGGGCCGGTCACGAGGATCATCCCGTACGGGTTGCGCA
>CAYXGZ010000047.1:0-26517 GCA_964464755.1 uncultured Planctomycetales bacterium | reverse complement strand
ATCCCCAAGCGCAGCCAGACCGGCAAGAACTCCGCCGACATCCGGCTCTGCGTCGACGCCATCGACCTCTGCTACTCCAAGGAGCACATCGACACCTTCGTCATCGTGTCGGGCGACTCCGACTTCTCCCCGCTGGTCTCCAAGCTCAAGGAGAACGGCAAGGAGGTCATCGGCCTCGGCGTGAAGAACTCCACGTCGACCCTCCTGATCGACAACTGCGACGAGTTCATCTTCTACGAGGACCTCGAGCGGCCCTCGCAGCACGTCACGCCCGTCGGTCCCAACGTCCCCCAGGAGAAGGCCAACGCCCTCAACCTGCTCATGGACACCGTCCAGGCCCTGTTCCGCGAGAACAAGGAGATCCTGCACGCCTCCATGATCAAGGACACGATGAAGCGCAAGCAGCCCTCGTTCGACGAGAGCTACCACGGCTACCGCAACTTCGGCGCCCTGCTCCAGGACGCCGCCGCCCGCGAGCTCGTGATCCTCACCACGGACCCCCGCAGCGGGACCTACGCCGTCACCGGCTACGGGAAGGCCAAGGAAACGGCCAAGTAGCATGGCCTCCGCGCTCGCCCGGCTCGGCGACGCGTACTGGGACTTCGTCCTCCGCGCCGCGCCCCAGACGGCGACCTTCGTCGGCGAGCACCGCTACGACGACCGGCTGCCCCGGATCGGCCCCGCCTCCGTGGCCGCCCAGGAGGCCGAGCTCCGGGGGATCCTCCGCGCCGCCCGCGCCCTGCCGGCCCGGCTCCCCGAGGCCGACGCCGCCACGCGCGACATCCTCGTCCACCTCGCGAACGCCGACCTCCAGGAGCGGAAGCACCGCTTCCACCTCTGGAACGTGGACCAGATGTACGGCCCCCAGGTCTGGTTCCTCGAGATGCTCAACTACCACCCGCTGGAGACCCCGGCGCAGGTGGACCAGCTCGCCAGCCGCTTCGCCGAGTTCCCCGCGTTCGTCGACGCCTACGTCGGCAACCTCCGCCAGGGCGTGCGCGAGAACCGCACCGCGCCGCGCATCGCCGTCGAGCGCGTCGCCGCCCAGGTCAAGGCCCACCTCGCGGCGCCCGACTCGCTCTTCCTGCCCCCGAGGAAGGGCTTCCGCTCCGCGGAGGTCGAGGCGCTGGTCCGGGACGCGGTCCGGCCCGCCTTCGCGCGGCTCCACGAGTTCCTCGCGAACGAGTACCTCCCGCGCTCGCGCGCCTCGAAGGTCGGCGTCTGGGCCACGCGCGGGGGCGACGAGGCCTACGCCTGGCGGGTGAAGTACCACACGACCACCGACCTCTCCCCCGACGAGATCCACCGCATCGGCCTCGAGGAGATCGCCTCGATCGAGGACGAGATGCGCGTCATCCTCGGGAGGATCGGCCACCGAGGGGACATCGCGTCGTTCTTCCGCCGCGTGAAGGCGGACCCGTCGATGCGGTGGCGCTCGCGCGGTCAGATCGTGCGGCACTTCGAGCGGATCCTCGCGAAGGCCACGGCGGCCCTGCCCCGGTGGTTCCACCTCCTCCCCCGGACCCGCTGCATCGTCAAGCCCATCGAGGCCTACCGCGAGAAGGACTGCGTCGCGGCGTTCTACTACCAGCCGCCCGAGGACCTCTCGCGGCCCGGCATCTTCTACGCGAACACCTACGACCCCGCCTCGCGGCCCAGGCTGAACAACGCGGCGCTGACGATCCACGAGGCGGTCCCGGGCCACCACCTGCAGGTCGCGCTCTCCGTCGAGATGAAGGGCCTGCCCGCGTTCCGCCGCAACGGGAGCTTCACGGCCTTCATCGAGGGCTGGGCGCTCTACGCGGAGCGGCTGGGCGTCGAGATGGGCCTCTACGAGGACGACCTCGAGCGCTTCGGCATGCTGACCTACCAGGCCTGGCGGGCGGCGCGGCTCGTCGTGGACACCGGCCTGCACGCGAAGCGCTGGACGCGGGAGCGGGCCATCGGCTACTTCCGCGAGCACCTCGCGCTCGGCGACACCGAGATCCTCAACGAGGTGGACCGGTACATCATCTGGCCGGGGCAGGCCCTCGCCTACATGATCGGCAAGCGGGAGATCTGGCGCCTGCGCGAGGAGGCGAAGCGGGCGCTGGGCGCGCGCTTCGACATCCGCGCGTTCCACGACGTCGTCCTGCGCCAGGCGGCGGTCCCCCTGAAGACGCTCGAGGCGAACGTGAAGGCCTGGATCTCGCGCGGCCGTTGAAATTCCCTTCAACCCCGGGCCGTTTTCCCCGTCTAATGAAGCGGTGATCAAGCTCCGCCTGCCGGCCCTCCTCCTGCTCCTGCTGGCTCCCTCGGCGCTGCCCGCGCAGGACGCGCCCGAGGACCCCTACACCGACAAGTCCCGCCGGACGATGGAGCGCGCCACGAACTGGCTCCTCTCCGCGCAGAACAAGGACGGGTCCTGGGGCCTGGACAAGGGCTCGCCCGGCGACGTCACCTGCACGGCCGTCGCGGGCCTCGCGCTGATCTCCGCGGGCAACACCGAGCGCAACGGCCCCGACTCCCGCGCCGTGGACGCCCTGCGCGCGGCGACGGACTGGACGATGAAGCTCGCCCGCAAGGCCAAGGGCGACATCGTGGCCGGCCAGGTCACGCTGATCCAGAACAAGCTCGGCGTGAAGGTGCACAACTTCTTCGGCGTGGTCTTCCTCACCCAGGTCTACGGGATGCGGCCGACCTGGCTCGACGCCTCCGAGCTCGGCGAGATGCGCGACGCGATCTCCACCCTCGTGAACATCATCGCGGCGTCGCAGGAGCCGGACGGGAGCTGGTCGAAGGACACCTGGGGCAGCCTGAAGGCCACCTGCATGGCCTGGATGGCGCTGCGCTCCGCGAGCAGCGCGGGGCTCGAGATCCGCCACGCGGTCGTCGAGAAGACCGTGCAGTTCATCCGCAAGCAGTACAACCCGGCGAGCCAGCTCTACGACAAGGGCATCTCCGGCGGCTACCAGTCGCTCTACGCGACGGCGAGCTCGGTGCGCGTCCTCTGGGGCATGGGGCTGGGCGAGTCGCAGGAGGCGGCCCGGGCCTGCGACGCGTTCCTGAAGAGCGTGAAGGGCGGCTCGATGGGCGGCCAGTTCCTCACCGTCGAGGGCGAGGATTACCTGTCCACGACCATGATGGCCCACGCCCTCATCCACGAGGAAGGCCCCCGCTGGAAGGCCTACTGGGCCTGGGCCCGGGACGAGCTGGTCAAGAAGCAGAACCCCGACGGCAGCTGGGTGACGACCGCCTGCATCACCGGCCGGACCTTCCCGACCGCCTGCGGCCTGATGACCCTGCAGACCCCCTACCGGCTGCTCCCCCTCCAGGAACAGTAGGAATCCGGCTTCCAGCACGGGCTCCCGCCGGTTTCCAGCACGATCCCGAGGCCGGAATTCCCGCCTTTCCCGTCCCTCCCGGCCTGCTGGAAGCCCGAACAGGCCGCAATTGCGGTGGATTCCCCGCTCCGGGTAGACTGGCGGGCCGGTGCGCCCGGGTCCGGACGCGGAAAACGGTCTTTTCCGCGAACGAGACGTCCGGCCACCATCTCCTATGCCTTGGCCCAGCACGGGATTGGAATGGGCGGTCCTCGGATCGCTCGGATTCTTCGCCGCGTTCTCGCTTCTTCTATTGTTGCTCGCGGCGCTGCGGGAGATGTACTTCTCCATCCCGGCCGTCAACCCGACCCAGGTCGAGATCGCGGTGGACACGGTCCTCCACCAGGGCCTGCACGACCGGGCCACGCTGACCGAGGACCGCCGCAAGTTCCTGCGCTCGCATTCCCGCCAGACGCGCCGCAGCCTGGCCATCCTCGCCCCGAGCCTCCCGAAGCCGCAGTACGAGAACGCCCGCGCCCTGTACGACGAGTGCTCGCTCGGCTGGATCGCGGTCAAGGACCTGCTTTCGTGGAACCGGAACGCGCGGCTCGCCGCCGCGCACGAGCTCGGCGCCCTCCAGTACGACGGCGGGGTGCCGGGGCTGCTCGGCCTGGTGAAGAGCCCCGACATGGAGGCCCGCGCGATCGCGGCCCGGGCCCTGGCGCGCATCGGCCGGGTCGAGACCGTCGTCCACGTGCTCGACGCCTTCCCGGGCGTGAGCCGCTCCTCGAGCCAGGCCGCCGCCGAGGCCGCCATCGCCTTCGGCGCCCCGGCCGCGCCCGAGCTGCAGCGGGCCGTGCTCAACGCGCCCGAGCGCCACCTCCGGCTCCACGCGATCGAGGCCCTCGGGCTGCTCCAGGACCGGGCCTCCGTCCCCCTGCTCATCGACCAGCTGCGCTCCGCCGACCCCGAGGTGCGAACCCGGGCGGCCCGCGCCCTGGGCAACCTCGGCGACGCGACGGCGGGCGACGCGCTGATGCTCCTGCTCTCCGACCCGACCTGGGAGGCCCGCGCCGCGGCGGCGCTCTCGCTGGGCCAGCTCGGGATCTCGGAGGCCTCGCCCTACCTCGCCCGCGCGACGATGTCGAACGACTGGTGGGTCCGGCACAACGCCGAGGAGGCGCTCGGGAAGATCGCCTCCGACCTCCACGGCGCCGCCTCCCTGCCGCCGCCCGCCCCGCCGGGGGAACCCGCCGCGTGATCCTCCCCGCCGCCGTCACGGCCGTCGACGTCGCCTCGGTCTTCGCCGAGGCGTTGATCGCGTTCCTCCTCGCGTGGAACCTGCTCGAGGCCGCGCTGTCCGTCCGCCGCTGGAAGCGCAACTCGGAGGCGGCCGAGCGGCGGGTCCTGGGCATCGAGTCGCCCGAGGTCTCCGCCTCGGCGCTGCCGCCCGTCTCGTTCGTCCTCCCCGTCTCGAACCTCCAGGGGCCGGGCCTCGACAACCTCTCGCGCCTGCTCTCGCTGGCCCAGCCGCCCTGCGAGTACGTCCTCGTCCACGAGGGCTCGGAGGACGGGACGCTCGAGGCGCTCGTCGCGGCGTTCGGGATGCAGTCCGCCCCGGCCCGCTACCGCCAGGAGTTCCCGACGACCCAGGTCCGCGCGGTCTACACGAGCGCGCAGCACCCGCAGGTCGTGCTCGTCGACAAGGAGCCGGGCGGCCGGGCCGACGCGATCCACGTCGGCGTCAACCACGCGCGCTACCCGCTCGTCTGCCCGCTGGCCGTCGGCACCCTGCCCTCGCCGGACGCGATGCGCGGGATGCTGCGGACCTTCGCCCTCGAGCCGGACAACGTCGCCGTCGTCGCGGGCCGCGCCGTCCCGAGCACCGCGGGCCGCCTCCTCCCCGGCCACCACCCGCCGGAGGACTCCTGGAGCGCGGCGATGGACTACGTCGAGACCGAGCAGCTCGACCTCGGCGGCACGCGCGACGAGGGCGCGCTGCTCAACCTCGTCGCCCTGCCCGACGTCATCGCGGTGCTGCGCAAGGACCTGCTCGCCGAGGCGGGCGGCTACCCGCTCGCGTCGCACGACCCGGAGCGCGAGTTCTGGTTCCGCTTCCAGCGCGTCTTCCGGGACCGGCCGCACCGGATCTTCTTCCGCGAGGAGCCCGCGGGCGTGACCGTCGCGACCTCGGGCACGCTCGAGGTCTTCGAGGAGCACCGCCTGCACCACGCCTCGGTGCTGCGGACGCTCGTGAAGAACGCGGGGATGATCTTCAACCCGTCGGCCGGCGACCTCGGCGTGACGGGCCTGCCGTACCTCTGGCTGTTCCGCGGGCTGCTGCCGATCGCGCTGAGCGTCGCGGTCCTCGGCACGCCGGTCCTCGCCATGGCGGGCCTGCTGCCGCTCGGGCCGATCGCGTGGGTCTTCCTCGCGGCGCTCGGCGTCCCGGCGCTGCGCCTCTTCGGGAGCACGCTGCTCGAGGCGCAGGCGGCGGACCCCTCCTCCGGCCTCCTGGCCAACCTCCGCTACGCGGGCTTCACGCTGCTCCACCGGCTGTTCTTCGCGCCGGTCATCGCCATCGGCCGCACGCTGGCCGTGGTCGACCTCTTCCGCGCCGACCCGGTGCCGCCCGTCGTGTCGATGCGCTCCGAGGAGCGGGCGGAGACGGCGGCGCCGCCGCTGCCCGTCCCGATCGCCGACGTCGAGCTGCCGCCGCCCGCCCTCGTGCTCGAGCAGGCCCTGCCCGACGTGGCGCCGGGCTCGACGACCGACAGCGTCATCGCGCCCGCGCTGCAGCCGGAGCCCGCGCCGGAACCCGCCCCCGAGCCCGCCCCGGAGCCCCCGGCCGAGGAGCCGGTGCGGCACACGGGCGACACCTCCGTGCGCCTGCCCGCCCGGAGCCTCCAGCCCGACGCCCTCGACGCGGGCAGCGACCCGCTCGAGCTCGACGCGCTCGACGGCTCCGGGGAGCGCCCGAAGACGGACTCCTCCCCCATCCTCCCGACCGTGACGGGCGCCGCGTCCGACCCGCTCGACCTCGACGACGTGACCGTCGAGCGCGAGGCCGGCTCCGAGATCCTCGAGTCCCTGCCCTCCGGCGCCGAGGAGACGTCGTCGCTCGAGGAGCCGCTCGACCTGGGCAACATCGAGCCCGGCGGCGAGGCCTCGCCGCTGCGCCTGGGACCCTCGAAGGCCCTCGAGCCCCTCGACCCCGCGGACATCAAGCGCGCGCTCGAGATGCTCGCGCAGTCGAGCCTCTTCTACGGCGTGCTCGCGAAGGACCGCAACCGCATCCTGCCCTACCTCCAGACGACGACGATGAAGGCGACGGAGACCGCGCTGGCCCAGGGGGAGGTCAGCCCCGCCCTCTTCCTCGTCGCCCACGGCGAGCTGGACGTGTTCGTGCGCGACGAGCAGGCCGGCGAGAACCTCGTCGGCCACCTGAAGTCCGGCGACTCGTTCGGCGAGCTGTCCATGCTCACCGGCGAGGCCTCGCCCACGACGGTCCGCGCGACGGCGGACACGCGCCTTCTCGCGATCGCGCGCGAGGACTTCCCCAAGCTGACGACGGAGATCCCCTGGCTCGGCATCACGGTCGCCCGCCTCATCGCGCAGCGCCTCACGCGCTCCGGCTCGGCGATCGTCGCCAAGCTCCAGGAGGGCGTCCCGGGCCGGCTCGACCTCGTCAGCCCGAGCGCCCTGCTCGAGGCGATCCACCTCAACGGGCTCTCGGGCACGCTCGCCTCGCAGCACGGCGAGCAGTCGATGATCGCCTACTTCGAGGACGGCCAGGTCTTCGGCGCCCAGACGGACCGCGCGGACGGCGAGGAGGCCGTGCTCGACTTCCTCGGCTGGGTGACCGGCAGCTTCAGCTTCGTCCCGGGCCGGCGCGAGGGCGCCACCCGCCAGGTCCGCACCGACCTCGTCCACCTGCTCAACGAGGGCCTGCGCCGCACCCGCGACGGCCGGCCCGGCACCCAGGTGCTCCAGCGCTCCACGCTCCCGAAGCAGATCGAGCCCTTCTCCCTGGCCGACCCCGAGTCCGCGATCCTCGCGCTGTCCTGGATCCCGCTCTTCTCGGGCCTGCGCACCGAGCAGATGAAGCGCATCACCGACGCGATGCAGGAGCGGCGCTACGCCCAGGGCGAGGACGCCATCCGCCAGGGCCAGGTCGGCCCCGCGATCTACATCGTCGCGGGCGGCTCCTTCGACGTGGTCCACGCCGACGACGCGGGCGTCCGCACGACGCAGGAGACCCTGCGGCCCGGCCAGTGGTTCGGCGAGCTGTCGATCATCACCGGCGAGCCCGCGCAGGCGACCGTGACCTGCGCCACCGACGGCAACCTGCTCGAGATCCGGCGCGACGCGTTCAAGCAGCTCCTCGGCGCCGTCCCCGCGCTCGGCGCCAACCTCGCGCGCATCATGGCCGCCCGCCTCACGCGGGCCAGCCGCTGGGCGGGGCAGCAGTTCGCCGGCGAGGCGGTCGGCGACCTCTCGACGATCCCGCCCGCGGACCTCATCCAGGCCGTGCACATCAACAACCAGAGCGGGACGCTCGTCGTCGAGGGCGACGGCAAGACCGTCGAGCTCGACTTCGTGGACGGCCGCCTCCACCACGCCCGCCTCGAGGACCTGCGGGGCGACGAGGCGGTGCTCGTCATGCTCGCCTGGACGCACGGCCGCTTCGAGTTCCACCCCGGCAAGCCCGCCTCGCCGCGCAACTGCTCCGAGGACACGATGGGCCTGCTCCTCCGCGGCCTGCGCCGCCTGGAGCGCGCGCGCCAGGAGGCCGCCGGCCAGGGCGGCACGACGATCATCCGGCCGACGGGCTCCACGCCGCTGGCCGCGGCCGCCGCCCCGGCCTCGCCGATCGAGGACGCCCCGGCGCTCGAGCCGGTGCCCGACGAGCTGGCCGAGGCGGCGCTCGACGCCGTCTCGCGCTCGACGCTCTTCTTCGGCCTGCACGCGCGCGACCGCCAGGCCCTGCGCCCCCACCTCCGGACGCTGCCGCTGCCGCGCGGCGCGGAGGCCGTCCGCCAGGGCCGCACCGTCCCGGCGCTCTGGATCGGCTTCGAGGGCGCGGTCGAGGAGCTGCGCCCCGGCGCGGCGGCCGCGTCGCCCCTGGCCGAGCGCCACGGCGTCTCCGGCACCTTCAACGAGCTCCCCTTCCTCACCGGGCAGGCCGCGCCCGCGACCGTCTGGGCCGCGGAGGACTCCCGCCTGCTCGCGATCGGCCGCCCCGAGTTCGCGGCCCTCGTCGCCGAGCTGCCCTGGCTGGGCACCGGCCTCTCGCGCCTCCTCGCGCACCGGCTGCTCACCGGCTCCGCGGACCTCGTGCCCGACCTCGTCCAGGGCCGCATCGGGCGGCTCGAGGTCGTGCCGCTGCTCGACCTCCTCGAGGCGATCCACGCCCACGAGCTCTCGGGCTCGCTGGGCCTGCTGACCGGCGTCGGCCGGCACCGCCTCGAGTTCAACGGCGGCCAGGTCCTCGACGCGCGCTCCGGCGACGCCCGGGGCCCCGACGCGCTCAAGGCCGCGCTGGGCGCCGTCGTCGGCAGCTGGCGCTTCGAGGTCCGGCCGAACGAGGACGTCGCGCGCAGCATCCCGCAGTCCACCGTCGGCCTGCTCCTCGAGCTCTCGCGGGGCGAGACCTCGGCCGAGGACCCGGGCCTGCCCTCGGGCAAGCCCTTCGGCGCCGCGGACGTGTCCGAGGTCGCCCGCGCGCTGCGGCGGCTGCCGGTGTTCTCCGGCCTCCGCAACGCGGAGCTGCTCGAGGTCTCGCGGCATTTCGCCGAGCGGCGCTGCGCCCCCGGCGACCGGCTCCTGCGCCAAGGCCAGCTCGGACCCTCCGAGTTCGTGATCGCCGGGGGCTCCTTCGACCTGGTCCGCCGCGGGCCCGACGACCAGGAGCAGAAGATCGAGACCTTCGGGCCCGGCGACGTGCTCGGCGGCCTGTCGATGATCACCGGCGAGCCCTCGGGCATCGGCGTGACCTGCGCCGCGGCGGGCCTCGTGCTCGAGATCGGGCGCGACGAGTTCAAGGCGCTGCTCGGGAAGGTGCCGGCCGTCGCGGCCAACCTGGCGCGCCTGCTCGCGGGGCGGCTGGCGCGGACCTCGCGCTGGGTCGCCGCGAAGGGCGACGCGGAGATCTCGGGGACGCTGGAGACCACGCCCGCGGCCGAGCTCCTCCAGGCGCTGCACCACGCGCGGCGCACCGGCACGCTCCACGTCGCGGGCCGGAAGAAGGACCTCGAGATCGACCTCGTCCACGGCACGCTGACGGGCGCGCGGGTCGACGACGAGAAGGGCGAGGAGGCCCTCTTCCGCTTCCTCGGCCTGACCTCGGGCGCGTTCCGCTTCCGCCCCGGCATGCCGGAGGCCGCCGCGACGATCGAGGAGGCCACGATCCCGCTCCTGTTCCGCGGCCTGCGGCGGGCCGAGCGTTCCGTGGGCCGGCGCGGGACGGGCATCCGCGAGGGCGCGGCCGCCGCCCCGGCGCTGGCCCTGGAGCCCGCGGCCGGGGGGCGCGACCTCAACGCCGCGTTCAAGACGCTGGCGCGCTCGCCGCTCTTCAGCGGCCTGTCGGCCCGCGAGCGCAACCGCCTGAAACCCTTCCTCGTGCGCGGCGAGGCGACGGCCGACGCCCCGCTCGGCTCGGACCTCCTGGTCGTCGAGCAGGGACCGGTGTCCGGCGCCGCGGAGGGGGATCTCACCGGCGCCCTCGAGTTCCTCACGGGCGCGCCGCCGGCGAAGCCGCCCGCGGCCGGCCCCGGGGCCGTGCTCGCGGGCTTCCGGCGCGACGACCTGCCCGAGCTCGCGGCCCAGGCTCCCTGGCTGCTGCCCTCCCTGGCCCGCCTGCTCGCCCGGCGCCTCATCGAGGCCGCGCGGCCCGCGGGCGAGGCGCTCGACGGGACGGACTTCGCGCGCCTCGAATCGATCCCGCTGATCGACGTCGCCTCCGCGATCCACGTCCACCGCCGCAGCGGCGTGCTGCGTCTCGCGAAGGGCGCGTTCGCGGCGTCGCTGTCGTTCCACGAGGGCGAGCTCATCGAGGCGGCGACGGGCGGCGCGGAGGGCGAGGCGGCGTGGACGGAGCTGCTCGGCTGGGCCGAGGGGACCTGGAAGTTCGAGTCGGGGACGCGGGACAACCCGGTGCGGTCCCTGCAGCGGCCCACGCTCGGGCTGCTCCTCGAGGCCTCGCGCCGGGGCGCGGGGCCGGTCGAGACGCTGCCCCCGCTGCCGAAGCCGTCGGGCGCGCCGCTGCGGCGGGGCGACGTCGAGGCGGCCGTCGCGGCGCTCTCGCGCCTGCCGCTGCTGTCCGGCCTGCGGCCCTCGGAGCTGAAGGAGTTCGCGGACCGCCTCGAGGAGCGCAGCTGCCCCGCGGGGACGGACCTCGTGCGGCAGGGCCGGATCGAGGACGAGGTCTACCTCGCGGCCGACGGGGCCTTCGAGATCGTGCGGCGCGACGAGGCCAAGGGGCGGAGCCGCACCCGGACCCTGCTGCCCGGCGAGGTCTTCGGGGAGTTCACGCTGCTGACGGGCGCGGGCGAGCCCGCGACGGTGACGTGCGCGAAGGAGGGCCGGGTCCTGGCGCTGCCGTCCTCGTCGGTCTACGCCCTGGCCGGCCGGCTGCCCGCGGTGATGGCCAACCTGGCCCGGCTGCTGGCCTCGAGGCTGCGCCGGGGCGCGGACGCGCTGGAGCGCCAGGACGCCGCGGTCCTCGACGCCCTGCCCCCCTTCGAGTACCTGCTCGCGCGGGTGGACGCCCGGGCGACGGGCACGCTGCGGGTCGAGAGCCGTCGGAAGCGGCTGGAGATCGACCTCGACGAGGGCACGATCCGGGGGGCCCGGTTCGAGGACGAGCGCGGCGAGACGGCGCTGGGCCGGGCGTTCTCGATGAGCCGCCCCGAGTGCTCCTTCGCGGCCGGCGAGACGGCCGGGGAGCGGACGCTCGACGAGGACGCGCTGGCGCTGATCCTGCGCTGCTTCCGGCGCAACGACCGCGGCATCGCGTCCGTGCGCGAGCTGCCGGAGCCCGCCGAGGAGCCCGCCGCCGCGCCGGAGGCGCCGGCCGCGCCGCCCGCGCTGAAGGACATCCAGCCCGCGCCGGCCCCCGCGCCGGAGGGTCCCGACCCGCGCGACGCGAAGGTCGCGGAGCTGCTGGCCCGGGGCCGCGAGGCCGTGAAGGCCGGCAAGCTCGGCGAGGCCTCGCAGGTGATGATCGAGGCCCGGCGCGTGAAGGCGGGCCCGGGCGTGGACGCGTTCGAGGCCGAGGTCCTCGAGGCGCTGCGCAAGCGCGCCTCGGAGCCCCCCCTGGCCTCCTCCGCGGCGGATGCGGCGCCGGCGATCCCCGGCCTGCCCGTGGCCCCGCTGGACCCGGACGGGATCCAGCAGACCCTCGAGGCGCTCGCCGCGAGCCGGCTCTTCTACGGCGTCCACTCGAAGGACCGCTACCGCATCCTCCCCTTCATCCGCCAGGCCGTCGTGCCGCCGGGGCAGGACGTGCTCGAGGAGCGCAAGCCCGGGCGCGGGCTCTTCCTCGTCGTCGACGGCGAGTTCGACGTCCTCCAGAAGGACGAGCAGGGCAACGACCGGCGCCTGGCGCGGCTGGGCACCGGCGAGTGCTTCGGCGAGATGTCGATGCTGACGGGCGAGCCCGTGAGCGCGACGGTGCGGGCCGCGACGGACGCGCGGCTCATCTGCTTCACCAAGGAGGACTTCCCGAAGATCACGGCGCAGTTCCCGTGGCTGGGCGTCACCCTGGCCCGCCTCATCGCCCAGCGGCTGACGCGCACGAGCGTGTCGATGGTCCAGGAGCTGCGCAAGGGGATGGTGGGCCGCTTCGAGATGATCCCGGTGAGCGCGCTCGTGCAGGCGATCAACGTGAACCAGCAGTCGGGGACGGTGCACTGCGCCTCGCTGGAGCAGGTCGCCACCGGCGTGTTCCGCGAGGGCCAGCTCTGCACGTTCCGCATCGAGAACCGCTCGAAGGGCCTCTCGTCCGAGGGCGAGGAGGCGTTCTACGAGTTCTGCGGCTGGACCGAGGGCAGCTTCCGCTTCGAGCCCGGGCCGCGGGACGACGCGCCGCGCCAGATCGTGACGGACACGGTCGGCCTGCTGCTCGAGGGCCTTCGCCGGCTCGACGAGGAGCGGCACCGCACCGGCGTGCGCGTGGCGCCGGATTCGACGCGGGCCATGAAGGCCGTGAAGCCGACGAAGCAGAAGATGGAGGCCTTCAGCCTCTCGGACATCGCGCAGGCGAGGCAGGCGATCTCGCGGATCCCGGTCTTCAGCGGCCTGCGGGCCGACCAGCTCGACGAGGTCCTCTCGTCGATGGAGGAGCGGAGGACCTTCCCCGGCGACGTGATCATCCGGCAGGACCACCTCGGCCAGGCGCTCTTCGTCGTCGCCTCGGGCGACTTCGAGGTCTCGCAGAAGGACGAGGCGGGCGCGGAGAACAAGCTGGCGACGCTCGGGCCCGGCGACTGCTTCGGCGAGACCTCGCTGCTGACGAACCAGGCGACGAACTCGACGGTGGCGTGCACGCGGGAGGGGGCGGTGCTGGCGATCCCGCGCGAGCAGTTCATGCAGCTCCTGGGCCGGGTGCCGGTGCTGGGCGCGAGCCTGGCGCGGATCCTGGCGAAGCGCCTGGCGGGCGCGTCGCGCTGGATCGCGGAGCAGTCCGAGGGCGGCTTCGCGGGGCGGCTGGAGACGATGCCGCCGGCGGAGCTCGTGCAGGCGATCAACGTGAACCAGCAGTCGGGCACGCTGCACATCAAGGGCGGGAACCGCTCGATCGAGGTCTCGTTCAAGGCCGGGCAGGTGATCGACGCGGCGTGCCGGGACATCCGGGGCGAGGAGGCGTTCTTCCTCCTGCTCGAGCTGCGGCGCGGGAGCTTCACGTTCCGGCCCGGCGAGCCGCCGGTGGACCGGACGATCGAGAGCGACACGATCGGGCTGCTGTTCCGCGGCATGCGGCGCTCGGAGCGCGCGGCGAACGCGGGCGTGGACCTCGAGGAGAAGGCGCCGGAGCAGCGGGCGACGGCGGCGGACCTGGCGAGCCTGGACTCGCGGCGCTGGAGCCCCGAGGAGTCCGCGGAGATGCAGAAGCAGCTCGCGGCGATGAAGGCGGCGAAGGAGGCCAGGGAGGGGGCGAAGGACGCGCCGAAGGGCGCGACCAGGTCCCGGCCGGCGGAGCCGCAGGTCGTGGACGCGCTCGCCGGGTCGCTGCTCTTCGCGGGCGTGCCGGAGGAGCTGAGGCGGACGGCGGCGCTGCTGGGCAAGCGGCGGGCGCCGGCGGCGGGCGAGGTGCTCTTCGAGCCGGGCTCCGCGGGCCGCGAGGTGCTCTTCGTGCTCGACGGCGGGATCGAGGTCCTGCGCCAGGACGAGCAGGGGCGGGACGTGCCGGTGGTGACGCTGGGCCCCGGGGAGATCTGGGGCATCCGGACCTTCCTCTGCGGCGAGCCGACCCCGTACCGGGCCCGGGCGCTGAAGGGGCTCGAGGTGCTGGCCTTCACGCCGGAGGCGGTCTTCCCGCTCTTCGAGCGCTCGAACGCGCTGGCCATCAACGCGGCGCGCATCCTCGCGTCGCGGATCGCGCGGGCCGGGGCGCTGCTGCTCCAGGGCAAGGCGGACCAGGTGCGGCCGACGGAGCTGCTCGAGGTCCTGCACCTGACGTCGCGGACGGGGATCCTGACCTGCCGGCGGGACCCGTCGTCGTTCGAGGCCGCGTTCGAGAACGGGCAGATCACGGCGGCGCACCTCGACGCCGTGAAGGGCGTGGAGGCGGTGTCGCGCTTCGCGCTCTGGCCGTCGGTGCAGCTGCAGTGGCGGGCGGGCGCGCCGCAACGGCCGGTCAACATCACGGCGCCGACCTCGGCGCTCCTGCTGCACCTGGGCTCGCCGGGGCGGCTTTCGCAGGACCTGGGGACGATCACGAGCGACCTCGGGATGGCCGTGGAGGGCCTGCGGCACGCGGCGGTGTTCCGGGGCCTGCACTCGGACGAGCTGGCCGAGGGGCTGGACGCGATGCGGATCCTGGAGATCGAGGCGGCCGAGGACCTGCTGAAGCCGGGCCAGGGGAGCCGGGCGATCTACGCGGTGCAGGACGGCGCGCTGCGGACGACGGAGGGCGAGCGGCTCGTCGCGGGGCGCTCGTTCGGCGCGCTGACGACGCTGACGGGGCACCGGGAGCGGCGGGGGATCTCGAGCGAGGGGCCGACGCGGCTCGTGGTCTTCTCGGAGGAGGACATCGGCCGCTTCATGTCGCGGGTGCCGGTGTTCGCGGTGACGCTGGCGCGGGCGATGGCGACGCGGATCCTCGAGGCGGCGCGCTGGCTGCATCCCGATCCGGACCGGGCGAAGGCGGCCTCGGCGGAGGAGCACTCGTTCGGCATCGCGCTGGAGGCGGCGCACGCGCTGCGGCTGACGGGGACGCTGGGGCTGAAGCGGAGGGACCAGTCGGCGCTGGCGGTGCTGGAGTGGGGCGAATTGACGCACCTGTCGTCGCCGGGCCGGCCGGCGGAGGGGCTGCTGGCGGACCTGCTGTCGTGGAACGACGGGGCGCTGGAGTGGAAGCCGGGGCCCTCGGCGCTGGAGGCGAACCTGGCGGCGAACACGCGCTGGGTGCTCTACGAGGCGTGGACGCGCCTGGGGTCGCGGTAGGCGGCCGGTCACCCCCCGGTCCCGTAACTTGGTTCCGGATTTTTGAACCCGGGGACTGGAGTTCCTGGAATCCGGTCCCTCGGAATATTGCACCAATTTTTATGCAATTCTCCGAGGGTCGAGCTATACTTGCGAGTGACTGGTGGGTATGGAAAATGGTGGTGGCGGTGCGCACCCCACGGGGGCCTGCGTTCCCGCTTCCAGTCGACTGGTGTGCGTGGATGGTGGGACGGAAGGCTAAGGAGGAGAAGATGGGAATGAAGAAGATCCTGACGGGCCTCGCGGCTGCGATCGCCCTGATGGCGGTCGCCGGCAGCGCCTCGGCCCAGGTGGCGCCGACCGGAACCTGGACGACGAGGCAGACGTCCTCGTACGGGATGTACTACGGCGGCGGTTGCAGCAACGGCACGTACTGCTATTACATCGGCGGCAACGGGTATTACACGGGGTCCAACTACTACGGCGTCCAGCGCTACGACCCCGTCAACAACCAGTGGGTGACGCGCACGGCCAACACGCTGGGGTATTACTACAGCAATCACCTTTCCGTCGTCTACGCCAACAACCTGATCTGGAGCTTCAACTCCAACAACAACCCCGGGTACATCTTCAGCTACGACGACGCCACGGGCACCTGGACCCTGCGGGACGCGAACGTCGGCTTCAGCGGCCGGAACAACTGGGGTTGCGCGGTCGCCGTCAAGGGCAACGACATCTACGTGATCGGCGGCGCCGGACTCCAGTACACGACGAAGTTCAACGTCAGTACGCCGGCGTCCCTGACCTTCACGAACCTGCCGAACTACCCCGGCACGAACTGGAACTACACCAGCGCGCTCGCGGTGTACGAGCCGATCTCGGACCGGATCTACTATCTCTACGGCACGGCGCTTTACCCCCTGAACCCGAACAACGACACGTGGGGATCGGCGCTGGCGACCTGTCCGGTTTCCAAGGCCCAGTGGTCCTACAACATCGGCGTGTTGTTCCAGGGCAAGGGCCGCATCTTCGCGACCGGCGGGCCCGGCGGCACGCGGACGGACGAGTACTTCCCCGGCAACAACACGTGGACCCAGCGCGCCACCTGCGTGGCCAACCACACGTACTACAACCCGGGAGCCGCCTCTTTCAGCCTGACGAAGGCCTACGCCTTCGGCGGCAACAACGCCTACTACAACTGCTCGGAGTACACGTTCCCGAACTACGGCCTCGACCCGAACGACGCGACGAGCGTCCAGCAGATCGGCTCGCTCGGCGTGACCGCGCAGGCCGGTAGCGACCCCGACGCGGGATGGACCGACGCGGGGATCACCTTCTCGGCCAACTGCACGGATCCCGACGCCGGTCAGAACGTCCGGCTCGAGGTCCAGGTCAAGAAGGCTTCGGATCCGTGGTCGGCCGCCGTCCAGGTCAACAGCACCTTCGCCGCCCAGGGCGTCCACACGATCACCTACCCGATCCCGGCGGGCGACGACTACGATTGGCGCTACCACGTCATGGACGATTACGGCAACTACAACCCGAACACGGGCGGCGTCCCCGGCTGGCACGAGTTCATGAAGAACTCGGTCACCCCGGACTTCCGCAGCGACCAGGTGGACCCGAGCGTCCCGGTGCCGGTGTACCCGGTCAGCCAGGACGTCGTCGTCCCCTCGTTGATCGCCGGCGACGTGACCTTCTCGTGGAGCCCCTCGACGGACAACGGGCCGACCACCGCGATCACCTACGCGATCGAGGTCGCCCTGAACGATCCCGCCTTCGGCACCCTCGCGGCCAGCGCCAGCGGCATCGTCCCGACGAACGTGACGCTGAACCTCGCCACGAGCCGGTACAACTACTACTACCAGCTCAACGCGACGGACATCGGCGGCAACACGTCGGCCTGGTCCGCCCCGGCCACGTTCCGCGTCGTGGGTGACGACGGGCTCAATCACAGCGCCGGCGACGCCAAGCGCGTGCTGGGCTGCTCGTCGTTGGCGGGCCTGGGGTCGATGTCCGGCGCCCTCGCGGGCCTGGCCCTCGCCGCCCTGGCAGCCGCGAAGGGGTTGCGCCGCAAGTAGGTCCTCAAGGCGATCCGATCGCCACCACCACCAGCGGCCCGACGGGGAGCGATCCCCGTCGGGCCGTAATATTATCCCCCACCGTCCGTTCCGACTTCCGCGCTGCCCGGTTACCCAAATGTTACATGGCTCATGGGCCTGCCCTGCAATCGGTTGCACGCGATTGCCGGGGATTCTGCAATCGCTGCAATGCGGCGACCCCTCCGGAGGGAAGGCTCGACTGACGGGTGGTTCGGGTGGCTCCGAGTCGAGGGCAACACGATGCGCATGATTCCCGCCTTGACGGTCGTCGCGGCGATCCTCGCCGCCGCGGGCCATGCCTCGGCGCAGGTGAGCCCGACGGGAGCCTGGTCCACCCAGGCGCCGAGCGGCTCCTCGCTCCCCTCGGCGACGTACGGGATGTACTACGGCGCCGGCGCCTCCGACGGAACCTACATGTACTACGCCGGCTACGGCGGGAACTTCTACACGCAGCGCTACGACCCCTCGACGAATTCGTGGGCGATCCTGGCCTCCGGGCCGACCGGCAGCCTGACGTACTGCGGCGCCGCCTGGGCGAACGGCCGCTTCTGGATCCTGGGCAACAACAACCAGCTCAGCTACATCTACGCCTACGACCCGACGGGGGACTCCTGGAGCACCCCCTCGACCTCCCTGACCCGGCACGGGTTCGGCGGCACGGCGGCGACCGCGATCGGCGACGACATCTACATCTTCGGCGGCTACGACTCCAGCCAGGGCAACTACCTGACCAACGTCACCCGCATCAACGTGTCGAACGTCTTGGCCCCCTCCTTCACGAACATGCCCAACCACCCGGGCGCGACGTTCTACTACTACGGGGCCGCGGTCGCGTACGACTCCTTCTCCGGGCTCATCTACTACCTCCGCGACACCACGCTGTACTCGTTCGACCCCGCGGGCTCCGGCTCCTGGTCGACCGCCCTCGCGAGCTGCCCCGTCAACCACGCGTACTACCAGGGCTCCACCGGGGTCCTGATCGCCGGCAAGGGCCGCCTCTACGCCACGGGCGGCCAGGCCGGATCCCGGACCGACGAGTACTTCCCGGGGGCCAACACCTGGACCCAGCGCGCCACGGCCACCTACACGCGCAACGGCTACGGCCCCGCGGGCGCCATGTTCGGCTCGGGCACGGCCTACACCTGGGGCGGCAGCAACTCGACGAACACGATCGAGCGCTTCACCCTTCCGAACTACGGCCTCGACCCGAACGACGCGACGGGCGTCCAGCAGACCGGCTCGCTCGGCGTGACGGCCCAGGCCGGAAGCGACCCCGACGCGGGGTGGACGGACACGCAGATCACCTTCTCCGCCAACTGCACGGACCCCGACGTCGGCCAGAACGTCCGCCTCGAGGTCCAGGTCAAGCGCTCCTCCGACCCCTGGGCCGCCGCGGTCCAGGTCAACAGCACGTTCGGCGCCCAGGGCAACCACTCCGTCACCTACACGATCCCCTCGGGCGGCGACTACGACTGGCGCTACCACGTCGCGGACGACTACTACAACTTCAACCCCAACGTGGGCGGCGTCCCGAGCTGGCACGAGTTCATGAAGAACGCCGTGACGGCGGACTTCCGCAGCGACCAGGTGGACCCGAGCGTCCCGGTGCCGGTGTACCCGGTGAACCAGGACGTCGTCGTCCCCTCCCTGGTCGCCGGCGACATCTCCTTCTCGTGGAGCCCCTCGACGGACAACGGGCCGGTCTCGGCGATCACCTACGGGATCGAGGTGGCCCTCGACGACCCCGCCTTCGGAACGATCGCGGCCAGCGCCGGCGGCATCGTCCCGACCAACGTGACGCTGAACCTCGCGACGAGCCGGTACAACTACTACTACCAGCTCAACGCGACCGACATCGGCGGCAACACCTCGGCCTGGTCCGCCCCGACCGCCTTCCGCGTCGTCGGCGATGACGGCATCAACCACGGCTCCGGGGACGCAAAGCGCGTCCTGGGCTGCTCGTCGACCGCGGGCCCGGGCCCGCTCACCGGAACGCTGGCGGCGCTGGCCCTGGCGGCCGGCCTCGCGGCGGCCTCGCGCCGGAGATAGACGCCACCAAGGCGGTGCCACCACCACCGCCACCACCAACGGCCCGCCGGGGAAACCCGGCGGGCCGCTTCATTTTCCCCGCGGCTTCGGCGCGTCCCGCTCCACCCCGTGGAAAGGCGGGCCCCGGCCCGCGAGGGAGGTGGATCCATGCGCCCGCTGCTCGCCCTGCTCCTCGTCCTCTCCGCCGTCACGTCGGCCTCCGCGCAGGAGGACCCGCCCGGCTCCTGGGCCGTCCGCGCCCCCGGCCCCTACGCCATGGCCGGCGCCGCGAGCTGCGTCGACGGGTCCTACGCCTACGCCTGGGGCGGAAGCGGGGGCAACACGACGCACGTCCGCTACGACCCCGCCACGGACTCGTGGACCCCGCTCGCCGGCCTCCCGACGGCGGTCTACAACGCCGCGGGCGTCTCCTTCCGCGGCTTCAACTACTCGTTCGGCAACTCCAGCAGCCCCCAGGGCCTCGTCCTGCGCTACGATCCCGCCGCGGACTCCTGGGCGACGCTCGCCGGCGGGAACCCGCACCTCTACCGCGCGGCCGCCGCCACGGACGGCGCCTCGATCCACCTCCTCGGCGGCTACTCGGCCGGTGGCTACGCCGGACGCTTCACGCGCTACGACGTCGAGCGCGGGACCTTCGAGGCCCTCCCGCCCCTCGAGGGCGGCGCGCTCAACGGGCCCTCCCTCGCCTGGTCCCCGGCGACCGGCTCCTACTTCGCCACGCACGGGACTTCCTGCTGGGAGTTCGCCGGGGCCTGGCGACGGCGCGCCGACGCGCCGGGCGACCGCCAGCTCCACGCCTCGTTCGTCGCGCTCAACGGCCGCCTCTACCTCCTCGGAGGCACGCGCGGGCCCCTCGTCGACGAGTACCGCCCCGCCTCGGACTCCTGGGCCCCGCGCGCCCCGAGCCCCGGCGCCCACCCCTCGCGACCCGGCGCCGGTCTCCTCGGCGCCCGCGGCTGGCTCTGGGGCGGGGGCGGCGGCTGCGCGCAGTTCACGCCGCCCGTCTTCGGCCGGCCACCCGGACTCCCCCTCGACGCGACGCAGACCGGACCGGCCGGGCCCGTCGAGCCGGGCGGCTGGACCGGGTCCGTCATCACGCTGGGGGCCGTGCTCTCCGATCCGGACGACGGCCAGGCCCTGCGCCTGGTCGTCCAGGTGAAGCCCTCGGCCGCGCCCTGGAGCGCCGCGCTCACCCGGGCGACGCCGTTCGCGGATCCGGGCCCGCGCTCCATCGAGATCGCGCTCGCCGGGCCCGGCGAGCATGACTGGCGTTACCGAGTCGAGGACGACGAAGGCAATGCGACGCCCAGCCTCGACGGACTGCCGGGGTGGATCGAGTTCGACCCGGCCGGCCCCGATTTCCGCAGCGACCAGTCCGCGCCCGGCGCCCCGCTTCTCCTCGGCCCCGCGGACGGCGATCTGCAGGTCGCCGACCCGGATTCCGGCGCGGTCGAGCTCTCCTGGACGGCGGCCGACGACGACGGCCCCCCGGAGCGGCTCCGCTACGAGATCGAGGTGGCCTACGGCGACCCGGGCTTCGCGTCGCCCGAGGTCCGCATCGAGGGGCTCGCGGAGACGAGCGCCCGGGTGCGGCTCGCGACCGGTCGGAAACCGCACTCCTGGCGGGTCCGGGCCACCGACGGCGTCGGCTGGGTCGGCCCCTGGAGCCGGACGGGGGCCTTCCGGGTGCTGCACGACGACGGACTCGATCACGCGGGCGGCGACGGGGCCTGCTCGGCGGGAGGCCCGGGACGCGCCCCGTTGCTCCCCGCCCTGGTCCTGCTGGCGGCCCTGCTGGCCGCGTCCCGGAGGCCGGTCACCCATTCTTGATGCGAAACTCCGACGAATCCGGAGGCGTCCGTACTTCCCCCTGTACGGCCAATCGGCGGCACTGGCCGCCGGTCGAGGCCCGACACCTGGGTGGAGGTGGAAGCATGCGTCAACTCCTCGTCCTCGCCGCGCTCCTGGCCGCCGCGAGCCCCGCGGCCGCGCAGTCCGGTTCCTGGTCCACGAGGGCCAATTCCACGAACACGATGTACTGGGGCGGCTCCTGCGGCGACGGGACCTACGCCTACTACTGGGGCGGCAACGGCAACGGCGGCACCACGAGCCACTACCGATACAGCCCGGCGACCAACAGCTGGAGCACGATGGCGCCGACGCCGACCGCGGTCCTCAACGCCTCCGGTTGCTCGCTGGGCGGGTACAACTACTCGTTCGGCAGCTCGACCGGGACGACCGGGGTGACCTATCGCTACACCATCTCCACGAACTCCTGGACCAACCTTGCCGTGACCTGCCCCTCGACCTACCGCTCCGCCGCCGCGACCAACGGCACGAGCATCTACCTCGTGGGCGGCCTCGTGAGCGGGGGGTACTCCGGCAACCTGTACCGCTACAACGTCGCCTCGAACACCTACACGACCCTGGCCTCGATCACCGGCGCCTCGATGAACGGGCCCGGCCTCGCCTACTCGCCCGTTTCCGGGACCCTCGTCGCCACCTACCTGACGGGCTGCTGGGAGTACGCCATCGCGGCCGACACCTGGACCCCGCGCCTCGCCGTGCCCGCGACCCGCCAGTACCACACGTCGTTCGCGGGTCCCTCGGGCCGCATCTACGTGGTTGGCGGAGGCTCGAGCACCCTGCGCACCGACGAGTTCGATCCCAACACGAACGAATGGAACCCGCGTGCCGACTGCACGATCGCCCGGCCGAACCTCCCCGGCTCGGCGGTCATCGCCGGCAAGGTCTACGTCTACGGCGGGAACACCAGCCTGGCCAACTGCGAGGAGTTCACGCCCCCGGCCTTCGGCCAGGCCCCGAACGCGGCCGTCAACGTCCAGCAGATCGGCGCGACCGGCGTCCTCGACCAGGCCGGCGCCGACCCGGACAAGGGCTGGACCGACGCCAACGTCACCTTCTCGGCCACCCTCTCCGACCCCGACGCGGGCCAGGACGTCCGGCTCGTCGCCCAGGTCAAGCTCGCCGCGGACCCCTGGACCTCGGCCGTCCCGGTCGCGTCGGCGCTCGGCCCCCAGGGCGTCCACTCGGTGAACTACGGACTGCCCGCCGGCGGGGACTACGACTGGCGCTACCAGGTCCAGGACTCGTTCGGCAACGTCACGCCCAACGTGGGCGGCGTCCCCGACTGGATCGAGTTCCAGGGCAACACGGTCAGCCCGGACTTCCGGAGCGACCAGGTCCTTCCCTCGGCGCCCCAGCCCGTCTTCCCGCTGAACCAGGACGTCCTCGTCCCGAGCCTGGTCTCGGGCGACGCCACGCTGATCTGGAGCGCCGCCACGGACAACGGCCCCCCCACCGCGATCCGCTACGACGTCGAGGTGGCCCTCAACGACCCCGCGTTCGGGACGGTCACCGCCTCGGCGAACGGCCTGGTCCCGACGAACGTCACGTTCAACCTCGCCGTCCACCGCGACAACTACTACTGGCGCGTCCGCGCCGTGGACATCGGCGGCAACCTCGGCCCCTGGTCCAGCGTGGAGTCCTTCCGCGTCGTCGGCGACGACGGACTCAACCACTCCTCGGGCGACGCCCACAAGGCCCTCGGCTGCTCCGCGGGCGCCGGCGCCTCGGGCACGGCGGCCCTCCTCGGCCTCGGGTTCGCGATCGCCGCGGCGCTCCGGCGCCGTTGATCCCGTCTTCCACCACCAGCCCGGCCGGACGGCCCCGAGCCTCCGGCCGGGTTTTTCTTTCTGCTACGATGCCCCCATGGACCCCGTCGAGATCCGCCTCCGGCCCCAGTGGCGCGACCAGGACGCGCTCGGCCACGTGAACAACGCCGTCTACTCCACCTGGCTGGAGAACGCCCGCGACGCGTGGTGGACCGCCGTCTCCGGCCCCTGCGCGCGCTTCCCCTTCCTCCTCGCCCGGACGGAGATCGACTTCCGCGCGCCCGCGACCTGGAGGGACGAGGTGGTGGTGAGGGTCCGGCTGGAGCGGATCGGGAACTCGTCCTTCGACCTGTCCTACGTCGTCGAGGACCCCTCGGGCCGGCGCTTCGCCGAGGCCCGCACCGTCCTCGTCATGACCGGCCCGGACGGCCGCCCCGCGCCCATCGCCCCGGAGCTGCGCCGGAAGATGGAGTCCCGCGGGCCTACTTCGCCGGGGCCCCGGTGAGCTTCAGGATCTGCAGCGCCATCGCCGTCCCGTACGGCTTGCCGAAGAGGTGCGTGTCCACCCAGGACCCGTCCACCTCGCAGGTCTGCAGCAGGTCGCCGCGCACCGCGTCGAGGTACTTCGCGCGCGACTCCGCGGGCAGCCTCGCCATCGCCATCGCGGCGAACCAGTAGTCGTAGAAGAAGAAGTACGAGGCGTTGGCGTACTTCCCCGCGTGCCAGTCCGTCGACTTCTTCACGCGCATCAGGTGGATCCGGAACTCGAGGAACTTGTCCATCGCCCAGGTCAGCCTCGCCAGGTCGCACTTCCCCCAGGCGTACTCGGCGAGGTAGCAGACGGCCATGCGCCCCACCGCGCCCTTGAGGTGCGCATCGTCGAAGTCGTCGCTGCCCTGGTCCGAGTAGAAGTAGGTCCCCTCGTACTCCGGCCGCTCGTCCGTCGACTTCATCCGCAGCAGGCCCTCGAGGGCCTTCTCCACCATGCCCGCCTCGACCTCGATCCCCGCGTCCTTCGCCTCCTTCAGGGCGACGAGGACGCCGCCGGTCAGGAAGCTCGAGGGGCCCTCGTCGACGTAGCTCCAGGTCCCGTGCGGCCGCTGCACCAGGGCGAGGGCCTTCACGGCCCGGCGCGCGCGCTTCTGCGCCTCCTGGCGCTCCGGCCCCTCGGGGAGCCCCGCCGCCAGGCGCGCGAAGTGGAAGATCGCGAAGACGTGGTCCCATTCCGTCATGCCGCGGGCCTCGGTCTTCCGGTCGCTCCACTCCTGCACCGACTTCGAGCCGCGGGCCACGGCCTCCTTCACGAGCTCCCCGTGCTCCGCGGACCAGGCCCGCAGCGCCATGAGGCCGATGATCGTCACGCAGTCGCGGAACTGGAACTGCCCGTTGCCCCGCGGGTTCCGCCACGAGCCGTCGACCCGCTGCTCTCGCACCAGGTACTCGAGCGCCGACTTCACGACCTGGGGGTACTCCTCGGGCTTCCTCGGCCGCTCGGTCCCCGAGGCCCCGCCCGCCAGCAGCGCGGGGTCCATCCACTCGTACGACTCCCACCCGTTCGTCAGCGGGCCCTCCTCGAGGGCCTCCGCGGCCGCCTTGCGGTGCCACGGCGTGCGCGGCTCCGACTTCGCGAGCTCCGTCCACGCGGCCTTCGCCTCGTCCTCGCGGTCGGCGCCCCAGAGCAGCGCCCCGAGCAGGTAGCGCGCCTCCGGGATCCGCGTGTCCTTCGGGTGCTTCGCCACGGCCTCCGCGAAGCGGGCCTTCGCGCCGTCGCGCCGGCCCTGGCCGAGCTCCAGCAGGCCGCGCTCGACGAGCAGGTTGCCCGCGAGCTTCGCCCCGGCCGTCGCGTTCTCCTTCTCCGCGGCGTCGAGGCAGGCCGTCGCGTCCTCCGGCTTGCGCCGAAGGCGGTGGATCCACGCGGAGCGGTACAGGCTCTCCACGGCCTCGCGGGTTCCCGGGGCGGCCTTCGCCACCTTCGCGAAGACGCCGAGCGCCTGGTCCCAGCGGCCCTCCCAGAGCAGCTCGAGGCCCACGAGGTAGGCCGCCCGCTGGTCCTCGGGGTTCGCCTCCGCCTCCCGGCGGCGCCGCTCGAAGTCCGGGCCCGGGAGGTCGCGCGAGGGGTTCTTCTCGAGCACCGACCGGCAGGCCCCGAAGAGCAGCTCGGTCGACGCCGACGTGACCCGGTCGTACTTGTGCACGATCTTCTTCGCGGGGTCCACGAAGAGCACCGCGGGGATGATCACGTCGTTCAGGCGGGTGCCCAACTCCTCCGCCTCGACCGCGCGGAGGTTGAGGCGGAAGGGGACGAACTTCCGGTTCACGAACTGGACGAGGTCCGTGTCCGCGAACGGCCCCGCCATCATGAACTGGTCCTTGAAGGCGTTGCCGAACATGCTGCTGCGGGCCCGGTCGTAGACGTAGCAGAACACGAGGCGGCCGCTCTTCCCCGCCTCCTCGATCGCGCCCTCGAGGTCGTCCTGCTTGCGCCACTTCACGTCGCGGCCGCACTTCGCCGAGAGCTCCTTGAGGACCGGGTCGGCCGGCGGCCCCTTCGGGACCTCCGGGGGCCCGTCCTGGGCGAAGACGGGGAGCGCGGCGAGCAGGGCGAGCGCGGGCGACAGGCGCATGGAGTTCCTCCGGGCGTACGGAGATTGTACGCCGGAAGCGGGCGCCCGTGGGCCGGTCTACGCGAGGACCGGGTCGATCGAGTCCGGGTCGATCCCGAAGTCCTTCATGGCATTCAGGACCTCCTTCGCCGGGACCTTGCCCTCGCGGGAGAGCGAGGACAGCACGGCCACCGCGACGTGCTCGGCGTCCACCTCGAAGTGCCGCCGCAGGGCCTGGCGCGAATCGCTGCGCCCGTACCCGTCCGTGCCGAGCGGCAGGAAGCGCGAGCCGAGGAAGCGGCCGACCTGGTCGGGCACGGCCCGGACGTAGTCGCTCGTCGCGACGATCGGGCCCGGGGCGTCCGCGAGCCGGTCGACGACCCACGACGACCTCGCCGGGCGGTCCGGGTGCAGGCGGTTCCAGCGCTCGGCCGCCAGCGCGTCGCGCCGCAGCTCCGCGTAGCTGGTCGCGCTCCACACGTCGGCGGCGACCTTGAAGCGCTCGGCGAGCAGCTCCTGCGCCCGCAGGGCCTCGCGGAGGATCGTCCCGCTGCCGAGGATCTGCGCGGTCCCGCGGGCCTTGGCCACCTTGGGCGCCTTGCGGAAGCGGTAGAGGCCGCGGAGGATGCCCTCCTCGACGCCCTCGGGCATCGCGGGCATGGTGTAGTTCTCGTTGTAGACCGTGACGTAGTAGAAGACGTCCTCGCCGTCCTCGTACATCCGCTTGAGCCCGTCGCGCATCACGACGGCGAGCTCGTAGGCCCACGCGGGGTCGTAGATGCGGCAGTTCGGCACGGCGCTGAAGAGCAGCGGGCTGTGGCCGTCCTGGTGCTGCAGGCCCTCGCCGTTGAGCGTGGTGCGGCCCGCCGTGGCGCCGAGCAGGAAGCCCCGGCCGCGCAGGTCGCCGAAGGCCCAGACCTGGTCGCCGATGCGCTGGTAGCCGAACATCGAGTAGAAGATGTAGAGCGGGATCGTCGTGACGCCGTGGTTCGCGTACGAGTTGCCGGAGGCCATGAGCGTCGCCATGGCGCCCGCCTCGCAGATGCCCTCCTCGAGCACCTGGCCGTCCTTCGCCTCGCGGTAGGTGATCAGCATGTTCGAGTCGACCGGCTCGTAGACCTGGCCGACCGACGAGTAGATGCCGAAGCGCTTGAAGAGGCTGTCGAGGCCGAAGGTGCGG
>CAYXGZ010000046.1:0-29575 GCA_964464755.1 uncultured Planctomycetales bacterium | reverse complement strand
GTGGCCCGCGAGGAGATCTTCGGACCGGTCCTGTCCGTCATCCCGTTCAAGGATCCGGCGGACGCCGTCGTCCAGGCCAACGACTCGCCCTACGGCCTGGCCGCGGCGGTGTGGACCAAGGACGTCAAGAAGGCGCACCGGGTCGCGCGGGCCGTGAAGGCCGGCACGGTCTGGGTGAACACGTACAACCTCTACGACCCCGCGCTGCCCTTCGGCGGCTACAAGGCCAGCGGCTTCGGGCGCGAGCTGGGCCGCGACGCCCTCGACCAGTACACGATCACGAAGAGCGTCTGGGTCGACCTCGGGTAGGAGCTATGGACTCTCCCCGCCGCTCCCGTTAGAGTGGGGTCGACGGAACGTGGTTACGCAATCAGGAAGCACCGGATGGCCACCTACCTCGACACGACGGACACCGCGGAACTGCCGGCGCACCTCCACAAGCGGATGGTGGACTGGCAGAAGCGCTACTTCCCCGAGCTCGACTTCCTCAACGAGAACTGGTCGAAGCACTACCCGAAGCACGAGCCCTTCCGGCTCTACGCCAAGCTCGGCCCCCTGAAGAGCGACACGATCGAGGTCGGCCAGCTCGCGGGCAAGCCGAAGTTCCACAAGACCTCGGAGCTCAACGACGAGATGATCCTGCAGTCCGCGAAGATCATCAAGGCGCAGTGCTCGACCGAGCTGGGCTCGATCCAGCAGCACCGGGGCTCGCTCCAGAAGGCCCAGGACCCCAAGGCCCAGTTCGACGTCCTGCGCGTCATGGCCGAGGAGTTCCGCCACGCGTACCAGATGATGTACGTCCTCGCGGCGGACGACTGGAGCCGCGTCGGCAAGGACATCGCCTCCGAGACGATGGACCACCTGCTCTCGATGGAGACGGGCGAGCACGTCCTCGACGCCTTCAACCTCTACTTCGACTCCTTCGTCGACAACTCGGTCTTCTGCGCGATCATCGACCGCGTCGGCAAGTACCAGCTCGAGATGCAGTCGGTGTTCTCCTACGCGCCGATGGCCACCTCGATGGGCCCGATGCTCGCCGAGGAGGCCTTCCACCTGGCCAGCGGCGTGAGCGCCGTGCGGCGCTGGGCCCACTCGGCCTCGAAGGGCGAGGGCAACGTCTCGATCGCGACGATCCAGAAGCACCTCAACAAGTGGATCCCCCGCGGCCTGGAGATGTTCGGCGACGAGCGCGGCGGCAAGTCCGCCCTCGAGTTCGGATTCAAGGACCTCCTCAACGGCGAGGCGATGCGCCGCTACCACGAGGAGATCAAGATCGAGGTCGTGGACACGCTGAACTGGGAGATCATCCGCGCGCGGCTCCCGAAGTGCGGGCGGGCCGAGGCGCCGGAGCTCGCCGACCGGATCCTCTCGACCGGCCACGCCGAGCAGGGCTTCCGTCCCGAGGACCTGCTCTACCACCCGAGCGAGAAGTTCTTCCGGCGCCGCGGCCTGCACGAGTTCCACATGTACGACCCCCGGGGCCGGAAGATCGCCGACCCGCGCGAGTACCTGCAGATCCTGCGGAACGCGCTGCCCGAGGCGTACGTCGCGGGCCCGGACTTCCAGCGCTACGTGAACAACCTGCAGGCCAAGCTGGCCGGGCAGGAGGTCAAGGAAGAGGGCCTGCCTTTCTACGGGTAGGGGAGCATGCCCGCGCAGGTCCGAGTGGATCCGACGCCGAACCCGAACAGCCTGAAGATCACGCTGGACCGGGCCGTGTCGGCGAAGGCGCGGACGTTCGCGGACGCCGCGTCCGCCGCGGACGAGCCGCTCGCCGCCCGCCTCTTCGCCGTCGAGGGCGTCCGCTCCGTCTTCATGGTCGCGAACTTCGTCACCGTCACCAAGGACCCGGCCGCGCCGTGGGAGGGGCTCTCCGAGCGCCTCGGCCGGATCGTCGCGGAGCACTTCGGCGCATGAACTGGGAAGCGATCGCCGACCGCTCCATCGCGGGCCGGCCCCCGACGCGCGAGGAGGCCCTCGCCGTGCTCTCCGCCCCGGAGCCGGAGTTCCTGCCGCTGCTCCAGGCCGCGTACCGGGTCCGCCGGCACTTCCACGGCAACAAGGTGAAGATCCACGTCCTCCTCAACGCCAAGAGCGGGCTCTGCCCCGAGGACTGCGGGTTCTGCTCCCAGTCCTCCGTCGCCGAGTCCCCGATCGAGCGCTACCGCCTCATGTCGAAGGACGAGATCGTCTCCGCGGCCCGCAAGGCCAAGGAGGCGAAGGCCTGGAAGTTCTGCATCGTCACCTCGACCCGCGGGCCCGCCGAGAAGGAGCTCGAGACGATCTGCGCGGCCGCGCGCGAGATCAAGGACACCGTCGGCCTGCGGATCTGCACGTCGCTCGGCAACGTGACCGACGAGCAGGCGCGCCGCCTCAAGGAGGCCGGCGTCGACCGCTTCAACCACAACCTCGAGACGAGCGAGGCGCGCTTCCCGGAGATCTGCTCGACGCACACCTGGCAGGACCGCTGGGAGACCGTGCGCCGCGTCCAGGAGGCGGGCCTCGAGGCCTGCAGCGGCGGCATCGTCGGCATGGGCGAGGGCGACGGGGACATCGTCGACATGGCCTTCGCGGCGCGGAAGTCCGGGGCGACGTCCATCCCGGTGAACTTCCTCGACGCGCGGCCCGGCACCGCGATGGCGGGCCAGGCGCCGCCCGACCCCCGCAAGTGCCTCCGCGTGCTCTGCCTCTTCCGCTTCGTGAACCCCGAGCGCGACATCCGCATCGCGGGCGGCCGCGAGGTCAACCTGCGCACGCTCCAGCCGCTCGTCCTCTGGCCCTGCAACTCGATCTTCACCGCGGGCTACCTGACGACGCCCGGCAACGCCCCGAACCTCGATCACCAGATGATCGCGGACGCGGGATTCGAGATCCTCGAGGAGCCCGCGCCCGTTCCGGGTTAGAATTTCCCGGAATCATGGACGGCGACACCCTCGACACCCCGGCCGACCTCACGACGCCGGTACACCGCGCCGACAGCCTGTCGGCGAGCCGGGGCCGGGCCCTCGTCCCCGCCGAGGTCCGCGACGCCCTGAAGCGCGGCGGCTCCCAGGTCGGCAAGTTCATCGCCGTCAAGGAACTCGGCCAGGGCGGCATGGGCATCGTCTACCAGGCCTGGGACCCGGACCTCGGCCGCTGGGTCGCGCTCAAGATGATCAAGGGGGCGGGGGACGCGCAGGAGGTCGCCCGCTTCCTCCGCGAGGCCCAGACCTCCGCCCGCCTCGTGCACCCGAACATCGCGCAGGTCTACGAGGCCTCCGAGCAGCCGTTCCCGTACCTCGCGATCCAGTTCATCGACGGGGTGGGGGCCAACTCGTACGACGTCCGGAAGCTCCCGCTGCAGCGGGCGGCGGAGATCGTGCGCGACGCGGCCATCGGCCTCGACTTCGCCCACTCGAAGGGCGTGATCCACCGCGACGTGAAGCCCCACAACATCATGGTGGGGAAGGACGGGCAGGTTTACGTGCTCGACTTCGGCCTCGCGAAATCGCTGGGCGGCGACCAGTCGCTCTCGGTGTCCGGCGCCTTGGTCGGCACGCCCAACTTCATGTCGCCCGAGCAGGCCCAGGCGAAACGCGACCTCGGCCGGGCGACCGACGTGTACAGCCTCGGCGCAACGCTGTACTGGCTCGCGACGGGCAAGGCGCCCTCCCAGGGCCGCAGCCTGCAGGAGACGCTGCACAACGTCGTGACCGCGGATCCGCCCAAGCCCTCCGCGCACAACGCCAGGATCCCCGCGGACCTGGACGCCGTGATCCTCAAGGCGATGGACAAGGATCCGAAGCGGCGCTACCCGACGGCGCGGGCGCTCGCGGACGACCTCCAGCGCTTCCTGCTCGGCGAGCCCGTGTCGGCCCACGTCCCCTCGCTCGGCGTCCGGCTCGCGAGGTGGACGCGCAAGAACAAGGGGCTGGCGGCGGGCCTGGCCGGGGTGGCGGCGCTGGCCGTGGCGCTGGTCGCCGTGCTCGTGATCTCGGCGAAGCGGGACACGCTCCGCGTGGAGGAACTGCGCCGGACGGAGCTGGAGGCGGAGGCCTCGAAGCGGAAGGCCCAGGACGCGCTGGCGGACATCGAGGCGATCGGACGCCGCATCGTCGAGTGGCAGGCGGTGCTGCACGATCCACCGCGGCCGATGGCGGCCGAGGACCGGCGACTTGAGGCGATGATCACGGAACTGGATCGCGCGAGCGCCCCGGACCTGCTCTGCCGCGCCAGCGTCCTGGCGCACAAGGGGAACGCCTACATCCTCCTCGACCGGCCGGAGGAGGCCGTGCGCCACCTCGAGGAGGCCCTGGCCCTGTTCCGGGACTTCGCCGCGCAGACGAAGGACCCTTACCGCGAGGAGGCCCGGCACGCCCTCGTGCTGGGCACCGAGCACCTCCGGAACGCCCAGCAGCACCTGCTGCGTTTCGCCCAGCTCACGGACGCGGACCAGACCCAGCGCCGCGTCTGGTCGAACAAGGCCGACCAGGCGCTGGACAAGGCGAGGGAACGTCTGGCGTTCGCCGCGAAGTCGGCGACCGGGGAGGAGGCGGAGTACGCCCGGGTCCAGCTCGCGCTCGCGGAGGCCGGCACGGACCGGGCGCGGCTCGAGGACGTCTCGAAGCGGGCGATCTCCCTGGCCTCCGCCCGGCCGGACGCCCGGTGGTTCGACCTCGCGGCGACGGCCGCCGCCCGCCTGGGCCGCGACGGCGAGGCCGCCAGCCACGCCGTCAAGGCGGCCCGCATCCTGGAGTCGTCGTCGTACCACGTCCGCAGGGCCGGCGAACTCGTGATGGGGGCGATCGGCGACGTGAACGTCCCCGGGGCCGCGAAGCCGGAGCTCTTCGAGGACGCCGAGCGCTGGATGCACCAGGCGCTGCGGCTGCGGCCGGACGATTCCCAGGTCGCGCTCCGGCTTGCGGAGCTCGCGGACAAGTATTACTGGTACCTCGTCCGGGGCTCCGCCGATCAGCCCCAGGAGGCCTTTGCGAAGTGCCGGCGGATGCTGAAGGAGAACGGTGACCTGTGCGCGAAGCACGTCGACCGGCTCCTGGACCTCGGATTCGGATCCTACCTCTACCGGATGGCGAACAACTCCGTTCACCTCGGGATGCTCCAGCTCTCGGCGGGGGAGGACCCGACGAAGGCGCTGGACGACAGCATCGCCTTCATGGCCCGCTTCCAGAAGCTCCCCTCTCAGAAGGACGCGGAGGACTCCGAGTCGGCCTGGGCCTACGCCTGGAAGATCAAGTACCTCAGGTCCCGGAAGGCGGGAACCGCGGAGTCGATCCTCGCCGCGGCGAGGGGGGCCGAGAGCACGGCCGGGCCGAACCGGCGCGGTCCGACAGCCGCGCACGCCATCGGGAGCTGCTGGTGGGAGGCGGCCCAGGCGCTCGCGGAGCTCCGGCTCGACGCGACGGAGGCCGTGCAGAAGACCGAGGAGTGGGCGGGGCTCGCGATCTCGCTTCGGGAGACCTACGTGGACGCGTGGATCCTCCGCGGCCAGGTCCGGCTCGGCGTCGGCAACCGCCAGGGCGCATGCCAGGATTTCTCGAAGGCCCTCGAGCTCGCCCCGGGCCGCCAGGACCTGAAGCAGATCGTCGATTCGCTCCGTTAGTTGGCGGCCCCGGCCGGGACCGGTATAATCCGCCCCCCAATGGACACCATGAAGGCCCTCGTGAAGACCGGGCCCGCCGCGGGGCTGGCGGTCCGCGACGTCCCGATGCCGCCGGTCGGCCCCGAGGACGTCCTCATCAAGGTGCTCGCGAGCTCGATCTGCGGCACCGACCTGCACATCTACAACTGGGACGCCTGGTCGCAGTCCCAGATGAAGCCGCCCGTCGTCGTCGGCCACGAGTTCACGGGCGAGATCGTCGAGACGGGGAAGTCCGTGCGGAACCTCAAGGCGGGCGACCGGGTCTCGGTCGAGAGCCACGTCCCCTGCGGCCGCTGCCACCAGTGCACGCACGGCCTCCAGCACATCTGCGACAAGCTGCAGATCATCGGCGTCCACCGGGACGGCAGCTGGGCGCAATACGTGTCGATCCCCGCGCTCTGCGCGTGGAAGCAGACGACGCCCCTGCCGCCCGAGGTCGGGACCCTCATGGAGCCCATGGGCAACGCGGTCCACGCCGTGAGCGCCGCGAAGGTGAAGGGGAAGTCCGTCGCCGTCTTCGGTTGCGGCCCCGTGGGCCTCTTCGCGATCGCCGTCGCGAAGGCGCTCGAGGCCTCGACGATCTACGCGATCGACGTCAACCCGGCCCGCATGGAGCTGGCGCGCAAGATGGGCGCGCACGAGCTGCTGAACGGGGCCGACCCGGACCTCGTCGCGACGCTCCGGAAGCGCGGCGGCGGCTCCGGGCTCGACGTCTCCCTCGAGATGTCCGGGCACGCGGGCGCCATCTCGAACGCGCTCGACAGCCTCCGCAAGGGCGGCACGTGCGTCGCGTTCGGCCTGCCGTCGCGGCCGATCCAGCTCGACTGGGCCAACCAGGTGATCATGAACGGGCGCACGGTGCTCGGCATCGTCGGCCGGCTGATGTTCGAGACCTGGGAGGAGATGCAGCGGCTCATGGATTCCGGCCGGCTCGACCCGCGCCCCATCGTCACCCACCAGTTCCCGATGGCCGATTTCGAGAAGGCCTTCGCCACGATCCAGGCGAAGGACTCGACCGCGGGGAAGGTCGTCCTCCGCCCCTGGTAGCCCCGCCGGATTAGAAAACTCTCATCGGGTTTTCAGGCGGCCCCAATTCCGGCGCGTCATCATCGACGTGCAAGGACAGCAGCCCACGGGGCGAAAGCCTCTCTAGCTAACCCTCGCAGTCCGGAGGAAGGCGGCCGCAGAACCGCTTTCCCTCGGGCTCGGGGGGATCGGGCCCTACGGGACCCGGCCCCTCCGGGCCCGAATTCGGTGGAGCCCGCCCCGGGGCCCCGCTACGATGCCAACCAAAGAAGCAATCCCGTGTCTCCCTTCCGCCCCGTCATCAACTTCCTCGCCAGCCTGAAGTTCCTCCTCATCAACCTCGGGCTGCTGACGGCGATCCTGCTCGCGGCGGCCTCCTACGGCGTCGACATCACGATCGGCGCCCTGCGCTCCGACTGGTACGGGTCGTGGTGGTTCAACATCCTCATGGCCGCCCTGATGGTGAACCTCACCGTCTGCACCCTCGTGCGCAAGCCCTGGGAGCACCACTGGCGCTGGGGCTTCCTCGTCACCCACACCGGCATCCTCACGCTGATGATCGGATCCGCCGTGACCTTCAACTCGAAGATCTACGGCGACATGCAGCTCCGCGAGGGCCAGCAGTCCGACTGGTTCGAGATCGAGCACGAGCGCGAGGTCCTCGTCCAGTCCACGGGCGGCCCGATCCACAAGGTGGCCGTCCCCTACGGGCGCTACAAGGCCGACCGCACCCGCCGGACGCAGAAGCTCCCGGATTCCCGGACCTACGTGCACCTCGAGGAGTACCTCCCGCACGTCGGCATCGCGGGCTACGTCGCCGGCCCGCCCGGCTCGCCCTCCGCCGCGAAGCTCCGGATCCACATGGAGGGGCAGGAGGACGAGTCCCGCTGGGTCGCCGAGCGCGAGGGCGCGGAGTACGGCGGCATGCTCAGCCTCCAGGTCGCCCGCCTCGACGACGCGCTCTGGCGGAACATCTCCGAGCCCGCCGGGCCCAAGGGCACGCTCGTGGTGGTCCTCGGCGGCGCGACGGGCGAGATCGACGTCGACACCCAGATGGACAAGCCGGTGAAGGTCGGGGACGCCGAGGTCACCGCGCGGGAGATCGACGCGGAGTACCGGCACGGCGGCCACCACGGCCGCCCCGACTACGCCGTGAAGTTCGACCTGAAGCGCGCGGACGGCAGCACCTCGACCTGGCGCGCGTTCACCTTCGAGACCGCCGCCTCGCCGCAGCGGGTGGGGGAGGGCGCCCCGGCCGACTTCCAGGCCCGGCTCCGCGTCAGCCTCCGCGAGAGCATGATCATGTTCGCGATGACCGAGACCGGCCTGAAGTACCTCTGCCAGTCGCGCCAGGGCAAGAAGGTCGCCGGCGAGGCGAAGGTCGGGGCGAAGATCCCGTACCCCTTCATGCCGATGGCCTTCGAGGTCGAGCTCCAGGCCTGGCTCGATTCGGCGGTCGAGCACTACGAGGAGGCGGCGCCCGCGAAGGACAGCTCCTGGCGCCCGGCGCTCCGCCTGACGGTGGCCGACGGGGAGAAATCCGAGACCAAGTGGGTCCGCTTCGGCGACCAGCCGGCGAACTTCCAGCCCGGGGCGACCTCGTGGCAGGTCTACTTCGGCGGCAAGCGCTTCGAGAACCTGCCGTTCTCGATCCACCTGAAGAAGTTCGAGAAGCCGGAGAACCCCGGCCAGCCCGGCAGCGCGATGAAGTTCGAGAGCAAGATCGTGCTCGAGGACCACGTCACGTCGAACCGGACGGAGCACTCGATCCTCGTGAACCACCCGCTCGCGATCCACGGCTACGACGTCTACCAGGCGAGCTACGCGCAGGACGGCGCGGGCCGCTGGATCAGCGTGTTCCAGATCGCCTGGGACCCGGGCAAGAAGATCCTCTACCTCGGCGGCCTCATGGCCGTCTCGGGCACGATCTTCATGTTCTTCCTCCAGCCCTTCCTCAAGGGGCTGATCAAGGCGGGCGCGAAGGCCTCGGACCCGCCGCTCGGCTCGCTCGGCATCTACGGCTGGCTGACGCTGGCCACGCTGGGCACCCTGGCGGGGGGGATCTGGATGCTGCTCCGCCCCGGCACCAACGGCGTGGCCCTCGGTTTCGCGATCGCGGGCGCCGACATCCTGCTGGTATTCTTGCTGGCGGCGGTCGCCTCGTGGTGGACGAGGACCCGGCCCGGCCGCGCCCTGCAGCTGGGCCAGATCCTCTCGGCGAGCTGGTGCATCAACACGGCCGCCCTCACGGCGCTCATGTGGATGAAGGTGGGACGATGATCCGGGTCGGCGACGTCGAGCTGCACGCGGTCTCGGACGGGACCTTCCGCCTCGACGGCGGCGCCATGTTCGGCATCGTGCCCAAGCCCGCCTGGGAGAAGGTCACCGAGGTCGACGACCGGAACCGGATCACCCTTTCCCTGACGACGCTGCTCATCAAGGCCGGCGGCAAGAAGATCCTCGTCGACACCGGCATCGGGACCAAGCACGACGCCAAGTTCAACGACATGTACAAGGTCTCGCACCCGCCGGACCTGGTCGCGAGCCTCGCGCGGATCGGCCTGAAGCCCTTCGAGATCGACCTCGTGATCCTCTCGCACCTGCACTTCGACCACGCGGGCGGGGCCACGACCCGCAACGCGGCGGGGGAGATCGAGCCCGCCTTCCCCTGGGCGACCTACATCGTCCAGGAGGGGATGTGGCACGAGGCGCAGGAGGGGAATCCGCGCTGCAAGGGCTCCTACATGCCGGAGGACTTCCTGCCGCTGGAGAGGACCGGCCGCCTCAAGCTGGTGCGCGGCGACCACGAGGTCGTGCCCGGCGTCCGCTGCATCCTCACCGGCGGCCACGTGAAGCACCACCAGGTCGTCCAGGTCGAGAGCGCGGGCGAGAAGGCGCTCTACTGGGCCGACCTCCTGCCGACGGCGCAGCACGTGAAGCCGGCCTGGGTGATGGGCTACGACCTCTACCCGGCCGAGGTCGCCTCGCTGAAGCAGCGGATGGTCGCCGACGCGGTCCGCGAGCGATGGGTCAACGTCTTCGAGCACGACCCGAAGACGGCGATGGCCCGCTTCGAGGACGACGGGAAGGGCGGGGTCCGCGTCGTGCCGCTGGAACTGGTAGGCGCCTAGGCGCCGCGCTATGGTGCTCCCGATGAAGCTCCTCGGCCTCGTGGTGGCCTCCGCGCTCGCCCTCCAGGGCGGGGGCGAGTACGACTACGGCACCGCCGCCCGGATCGCGGTCGTCCACGGCGGCCGCATCAAGCCCCTCGACAGCATGGCCCGGGAACTGCTCCGCTCGCTCGCGGGCAAGGAGAAGCTCCAGTCCTTCCGGGACCCGGCCACGGGCGAGAAGGTCGAGGTCTTCTCGAGCCCCGAGCCCGTCGCCGCGATCCTCCGGCTCGCCGCGTCCCCGGAGGAGGCCCGCACCCTGCGCTTCATCCGCCTCGACCATCCCAAGGTGAAGGCGGCCTACGGCCTCGAGGCGGACCGGATGTACTTCAGCCTCGCCGACCTGATGCCGCACAAGGAGCGGATGCACAAGGAGCTCCGCGCCATCCCGGACCAGGACAACGCGACGACCGAGCAGCGCGCCGTCATCGAGACGCTCCGGAAGCAGCAGCTGGCCGAGCAGGTGATGAAGGAGCAGGTCTTCGCGATCATCCCGCTCCCGTTCGCGCCCGCGAAGGGCTGGCTCACCCCCGGCGACGTGAGGCTGTTCCTCGCCGGCGCGAAGGTCACGGACTCGGGCACCGCGCACATCCTGCACGACCTGGAGGAGTGGGCGGGCGGGGACGCCTCCAAGCGCGCGCTCCTGCAGACCGCGCTCGACTCCTACGGCCGCTTGATGAAGGGGCTGCGCGAGCGCCAGTCCGCCGAGTTCAACGCGGGCGTCGCCGCCCTCGCGACCGTCCAGCGGCAGATCAACCCGCAGGCCGTCCCCACGCCGGGCGAGATCACGGAGGAGATCCGCTACCACAAGATGGCGCCGTTCCACCTCGCCAGCGCCATCTACGCCCTGGCCGGCCTGCTCTTCATCGCGGCGTGGATCTTCCGCTCCTCGATCCCCTGGTGGCTGGCGATGGCCGCGCAGGTCGCCGCGATCGGGATGACGACCTACGGCTACGGCCTCCGCTGGGCCGTCGCGAACCGGTACCCGCTCGCGAACCACTACGAGTCGATGATCGCGGTCGCCTTCGGCGCGGCGATCGTGACGTTCATCGCCGAGGCCATCGTGCGCAAGCGCGCCTTCGGCGTCGCGGGCTGCGTCGTCTCGACCGTCATGATCCTGCTCGCGAACACCGTGCCGGCGTTCTACAGCCAGTCGGCCATCTCGACGATCATGCCCGCGCTGATGACGTTCTGGATGACCATCCACGTGCCCGTGATCATGCTCGGCTACGCGGGCGGCGCGGTCATCTGCGTGCTCGGGCACATCTACATCTTCGCCTACCTGTTCTCCAGGTCGGGGCCCGAGCGCGACGTCGCGCTCCAGTCGCTCGACGACGCGATGTACCGGGCCCTGCAGGTCACCGTGCTCTTCCTGCTCGCCGGCATCATCCTCGGCGCCGTCTGGGCGGGCGAGGCCTGGGGCCGGCCCTGGGGCTGGGACATGAAGGAGACCTGGGCCCTGATCACGCTGCTGTCCTACCTCTTCACGCTGCACGGCCGCTTCACCGGCGTGGTCCGCGGGATGGGGACGGCGCTCGCCGCCCTCGGGTCGTTCGTGCTGCTCGTGCTCTGCTACTACGGCGTGAACTTCCTTTTCGGGAAGGGCCTGCACACCTA
This sequence comes from uncultured Planctomycetales bacterium, assembly GCA_964464755.1. GTDB lineage: Bacteria > Planctomycetota > MHYJ01 > MHYJ01 > JACPRB01 > CAYXGZ01. The sequence goes on along the minus strand of CAYXGZ010000046.1, from coordinate 18,124 downwards.
CGGCTTCGGGGCGGGGGACTGGGCCTACCTCTTCGCGTTCTTCGGCGTCGAAGCCGCGGTCGCCCTGGCGGGCGTCACGTCCTGGCTGTCCCGCCGCAAGACCGAGCTTCCGGCGCCGCCTGCGGCCCCGGCCGCCTAGTCCCCGATCACCTTCACGAGCACCCGCTTCCGCCGCCCGCCATCGAACTCCCCGTAGAAGATCTGCTCCCACGGTCAGAAGTCGAGCTTCCCGGCCGTCACCGCCACGACCACCTCGCGACCGAAGACCTGCCGCTTCAGGTGCGCGTCGGCGTTGTCCTCGCCGGTGTCGTTGTGCCGGTACTGGTCGACGGGCTGGTGCGGCGCGAGCTTCTCGAGGAAGGCCGCGAAGTCCCGGTGCAGCCCGGGCTCGTCGTCGTTGATGAAGACGCTCGACGAGATGTGCATCGAGTTCACGAGCACCAGGCCCTCGCGGACGCCGCTCTCCCGGAGAACGGCCTCGACCTGCGGCGTGATGTTCACGAACGCCGTCCGCTTCGGGGTCTCGAACCAGAGGTACTCGGTCCGGCTCTTCATCGCGACTCCGCCAGCCAGGCCCGGGCCCTCGCGATGCGGTCCGCGCGGCACGTCCCCGGGAACTCCCGCGTGCCGAGCACCGACAGGGCCGCGAGGGCCTCGTCCGCGATCACGGGATACGAGTAGAGCTCGTCGTCGGCCTCGATCCACGAGAACCAGGACCGGTCCTCCAGGTGCTCCGCGACGGCCGGGATGGCGGACCGCCGGCCGCTGGCGGCCAAGCCGCGGATCGCCATGACGCGGTACTCGGGGTCCTCGAGCAGCCGGGCCGCCGCCGCCAGGTCCGGGACCGCGCCCACGGCCGCGGCCAGCGGGATCCAGGTCTCCAGCGCGAGGTCGTGCGTGGCGCCCGTCAGCGAGAAGAACAGCGCGGAGCGCAGCTCGGTCACCGCGATGCGGGGATCGACCAGCCCCGGGTCCCGCTCCAGGAGGTCGAGATAGGCCTCGTCCATCTCCGCGCCGTCGACGAGCAGCCAGAGCGCGTGGGCCCGGAGCCGCGAGGGCGCGATCCTCCCCGACCGCGCCGCGCTGGCCAATCCCTCCCAGGTGCCCTGGGCGAGTTCCTCCTCCGCGGCCGCCGCGTCGCCCAGCTCGGCGAGATCCGCCCTCCACTCGGGGGGCGCCGACTCGGCGATCCGGGCCGCGGCGAGGCGCCCCGCTCCGTGCGCGGCGAGCGTCCGGGCGGCCGCCAGCCTCGTCTCGCCGTCCACGTCCCCCAGCAGGGCCTCGAGCTGTCCGCGGAGGGCCGGTGCCAACGCCGGGAGCCGTCCGGCGATCGCCAGGCCACGGAACCGGGTCCCGGGGTCGGCGATCAGCTTCCGTAGCTCCTCCAAACCGGCCCGATCCCCGTTCGTCGCCAGGGCCTCGATCGCCCCGGCCCGCTTGTCCGGGTGCGACGCGGCCAGGTAGCGGCGGATCAGCGGGTGCGCCTCGGGGGAGAGCCGCGCCGCCACCTCGAGGTGGGCGACCAGCGAATCGGGTTCGTGCTCCCGCTCCTTGAGGAGCCAGCGGGCCGACTCCGGGCCGCCGATCCTCGCGAGGCAGGCGATGGCGAGCGGCGTGTGCCAGAGCTCCTCCTGCTCGAGGTGCTCCAGGACGCGGGCCTCCCAGCCCCGGGCCCCGATCGTGGCCAGGCAGCCGAGGAGGACGTCGGCCGACGCGGGCCGCTTGAGCAGGTCCGGGACCCGGGAATTCCAGCGGCCCAGCGCCACCGCCACGCAGGCCGAGTCCGGGTCGGCGCGCTCCCCGGCGAGCAGGTCCCGGGAGGCCAGCTCCTCGCCCCGCGCGTCGAAGGCCGCGACGCCTTCCAGCGCGGCGGAGCGGGTGAACTCGTCCTCGTCTTCCAGGTAGCCGCGGAGGAAGGGGACCGCCTCCGGGGCACCGAGGCGCAGGAGTTCCGGGAGCACCGCCGAGATCCCGTGCCGCTTGCCCGTCCCGACCGACGCCCGAAGGCCCGGGAGCGTCGAGGGATCCAGCGACGCGAGCAGGGCGACGCAGGCGAGCTCGCGATCCGGCTCCTCCTCGCGCGCGATCCGCTGGCGCAGGAGATCCGCGTCCTCGGGGAGGAGCAGGGGCCGCGCCGCCCGCAGCCAGGCCCAGTGCAGCGCGTCCTCGCGTTCCCGGGGCTTGGCGAGGAAGCCGGCCACGGCCTCGCGATCCGCCACCCGGACCAGGATCGCCTCGATCATGTCCTTCGCGCCGTCGCCCGGCAGCATCGCCGCGGCCGCCTTGCGCAGGGCGGGGGCGGACCCCGGGCCCGCGGCCCGGGCCACGAGGTCCATCACCTCGAGCGGATCGAGACGGCCCTCGTGCAGCGCCGCCAGCAGGGCCGGGAGGTTCTCCTCGAGGATGCACCAGTGCAGGACGACGGCCGCGGTCTCGGCGGCCCGCCCGGACCGGCCGAGCAGGCGCACGAGCCTGTCGTTGGACCTCGCGTCGCCCACGAACGCCAGCGCCTTGGCCGCGAACTCCTGCCACGGCTCGGACCCGGCCTCCAGGAGCCGCTCGAAGCAGGCCCTCGCGGGCGCCTCGACGGCCTTCCCGTCGAGCAGGGGCCGGAGCAGGAGATCGACGTCCACGACGCCGTCGGGATCCTCCGCGTAGAGCGCCGCGCGCAGCTTCCCCCACTCGACGGTGGGGAAGGCGCGCGACCACTCGAAGGCCTTGAGCGCGTCGGCGATCCGCAACCTCGCCTCGGGATCGGCCCCCTTCGCGAGGGCCTCGAGCCGGGGCGCGGAGGCCGGGCCCAGGTCGAGCAGCCGCTGCTCGGCCCGCGCGCGGACCTCGGGCGAATCGTCGGCGAGGTCCCGGACCACCGCCTCGAGCGGATCGGGGTCCTGGAGCAGCAGGGCGGCGGCCGCGAGGGCGAGGACGGATCGCAACATGCTCATCCCATGTTACGGGACGGACGGCCGGGAGCCGAACCTTCCCAGCCGCAGGGAATTGGCCAGCACCGAGACCGAGGACAGCGCCATGGCGACGGCGGCGAGCATCGGGTCGAGCGTGACGCCGAACGGGCGCAGCACGCCCGCCGCGACCGGGATGAGCAGGACGTTGTAGCCCGCCGCCCACGCGAAGTTCTGGTAGATGGTCCTCCGGGTCGCCCGAGCGAGCCGGACGGCGGCCGCGATCTTCCCGAGCCCGCCCTTCACGAGGACCACGTCCGCGGACTCGATCGCGACGTCCGTGCCCTGGCCGACCGCGATCCCGACGTCCGCCGCGGCGAGCGCCGGGCCGTCGTTGATCCCGTCGCCCACCATGGCCACGACGCGAGCCCCGGCGCGGAGGGACTTGACCGCGTCCGCCTTGTCGGCGGGCTGGACCCGCCCCCGCACGTCGGAGATGCCCAGCGCGGCGCCCACGGATCGCGCGGCCGCCTCCTCGTCGCCCGAAATCAGCACGGGCTCCAGGCCGAGCGCCCGCAACTCGGCCAACGCCGCGGCCGCATCGCCGCGGATCGAGTCCTGCAGGTGGATCGCCGCGACCCAGCGGCCGCCCTTCGCGACGTGGATCGCCGTCGAGGCGGGTCGCGAAGCGGGGTAGGGGCCCGGGATCCCGAGCAGGTCGAGGAACGCCGGGCTGCCGACGGCGATCTCCTCGCCGTCCAGCATCCCCAAGGCCCCGAGGCCCGGGCGGATCTTCACGTCGTCCGCCCGTCGTCCACCCGGCACGGCGGCGGCGATGGCCCTCGCGATCGGGTGCTCCGCGCCGCGCTCGACGGCGGCCGCGAGCTCGAGGCCGCCCGACTTCTCGGGCTCGACGGCGACGACGCGGGGCCGGCCCGAGGTCAGGGTCCCGGTCTTGTCGAACGCGATGCGATCCACGCGGGCCAGCTGCTCCAGCGCGACGGCGCCCTTCACCAGCACCCCGAGCCGCGCGGCCCGACCGACGGCGACCATCACGGCGGCCGGCGCCGCCAGGCCCATCGCGCAGGGGCAGGCCACGACCAGGACGGCGACCGAGGACGTCAGCGCCGCGTCGGGCCGGCCGAGCAGCATCCACGCAATGGCCGTGAGAAGCGCGGCCCCCAACACGGCGGGAACGAAGGCGGCCGCGATCCGGTCCGCGAGCCGCTGGATCGGCGCCTTGGAACCCTGGGCCTCCGCGACGAGTCGCTGGATCCGAGCCGCCGCGCTGTCCTCGCCGGCGCCCGTCACCTTCACGTCCACGGCCCCGGTTCCGTTGATCGTCCCTCCCAGAAGCGCGTCGCCGATTCCGCGCGGGACGGGCAGGGGCTCCCCGGTGAGCATCGACTCGTCGACCTCGGTGGCTCCGGCGATCACGACGCCGTCCGCGGGGACTCGCCCGCCGGGCTTGAGTCGCAGGACGTCGCCGGCGCGGAGCTCGCCGACCGGGACCTCCTCCTCGCGTCCGTCGCGCACGCGGATCGCGGACTTGGGGAGCAGCCCGGCGATCGCCCGGAGCGCCTCGCGCGTCCCCCGGCGGGCGCGGAGTTCCAGCCAGCGACCTAGGAGCACCACCGCGACGATCATCGCGGCCGTGTCGAAGTAGAGCACGGGTTCCGCCGACCGGAGCAGGCTCCACGAGCTCGCGAGGAACGCCGCGTTCGTCCCGAGGGAGATGAGCGTCGACATGTCGCCGCGGAGCCGGCGGATCGCGCCCAGGAGGCCGGCGTGGTAGGGCCAGCCGCAGCCGTAGACCACGATCGCCGCCGGGACGACCTGCCACCAGGCGGGGAGATGCAGGGCGTGGGACATCGCCATCCACATCAAGGCCGCGGAGAGCGGAGCGGCGACGAGCACCCGGAGCCGGAGCGAGCGCTCCTCGGGATCGGGCCCCTCCTCGAGGGAACGGGGCGAAAGGGCCAGGCCCAGTCCCGCCAGCGCCTTCTCGTCGAAGAGCGGGGGCACGACGTCCAGGATCAGCGTCCGCGATCCCGCGTTGAGGTCCGCGGCGAGGACGCCGGGGAGCCGCTTCAACGCCGCCTCCAGCGCGGGAACGGAGGCCGCGGACTCGAGGCCTCCGACGGTCCAGGCGCGGCGCTCGGGGGCGAGCCGGTAGCCCCGGGCCGCGAGTTCCTTCTGGAAGGCGGCGGGGTCGAAGCCCTCCTCGACCTCCAGGTGCGCCCGCTCGGAGGCGAAGTTGGCGGAGGCGGAGCGCACGCCGGGAACCGCCCGCGCGGCCTCCTCGACCGAGGCGACGCAGCCCGCGCAGTGCATGCCGCGGATCGGGAGATCGAGCGTGGAGCCCATGGGCGAATTCCGCACCATCGTAATGGGTTGGGGCGTCGGATGCTAAGATCGGGGAGGAAACCATGACCGTGGCCGCCGTGGCGGGACCCATGCCCAGCTTCATCCTCGAGTGTCCGCAGTGCCTGACGCGCTTCCACCTCATGCGCTACGAGCCCGACCACCGCGTCCGTTGCCGCAAGTGCTCCGCGATCGTCCGCGTCCCCCTCGTCGCCGAGCACATGACGCCCGAGCAGAAGGCCCAGCACTTCCCGGAGAACGCGGCGCTGAAGCCCGAGATCGAGGCCAAGCTCGCCAAGCGCTTCTCGATCCGGCGCCTGCTGCTCACCGCGGGGGCGCTCGTCGCCGCGCTCGCCGTCGCGGTCGGCGTGCTCTTCCTGAAGGCCTCCTCGCGCGAGCTGAGGCAGCACATCGAGACCCGGGCCTCGGTCGTCACGTTCGACGGGCTGCTCCAGTCGGCGCCCACCTCGCTGGTGCCGATCGGCAAGGCGGCGGAGTGGAGCTACCAGTGCGGCGACCGGGGCGAGGACCGGCGGGTGACGTCGAGCTCGATGTCCGCGGACTACCTCCCCGTCTTCGAGATCTCCACGGGCTCCGGGTCACGCGAGGCCTGGAAGTACGCGACCGACGGGGTCTACCTCGTCGAGCTGATCCGGGGCGGCGAGCGGCTGAAGCTCGAACCGCCCGTGCGCCTGGCGAAGCTCCCGCTCCTCGGCGACGACTCGTGGGACTACGAGGGCCAGCTCGTGCAGCCCGGCGGCCGCAGCCAGCCCTGGAAGCTGTCGTTCCGGACCGCCCTCGACGTGGCCGAGGTGCCCGCGGGGAAGTTCCGCTGCGTCAAGGTCGTGATCGGGGGCACGCGGGCCGGCGATCCGTTCCACGAGGAGCTCTGGTACGCGCCCGGCGCGGGCATCGTGCGGCGCATCTCCGGTCCCCCGGACAAGCTCGAGGACTGGAAGCTGACGCGCTACGCGATCAAGTGATCACGCCCGCGGGTGGAACTTGGCGTGGATGGCCTTGAGCCGCGACTGGTCCACGTGGGTGTAGATCTGCGTCGTGCTGATGTCCGCGTGGCCGAGCATCTCCTGGACGTAGCGCAGGTCGGCCCCGCCCTCGACGAGGTGGGTCGCGAACGAGTGCCGCAGCGCGTGCGGGTAGGCGCGGCCGCCGACGCGGGCCCCCTCCGCCGCCTTCTTCACGATCTTCCACACCGAGATCCGGTGGATCGCCACGCCCCGCGATCCCAGGAAGAGCGCGTCGCTCCCGTCCGCGAGCGCGGGCCGTTCCAGCTCCAGGTAGGAGCGCAGCGCCGAGACGGCCTGGCCGCCGAGCGGCACGACGCGTTCCTTGGAGCCCTTGCCGAAGAGCCGCACGTAACCCGCGTCGAGGTGCGCGTCGTGGACGCGGAGGCCGCAGAGCTCCGAGACCCGGCACCCGGTCGCGTAGAGCACCTCGAGGATCGCGCGGTCGCGGTGGGGGTGGGCGCTGCGGTAGTTGCCGTTCTCGACGAGCCGGGCCGTCTCCTCGGGCCCGAGGAACTCCGGCAGCTCCTGGCGACGGGCCGGGATCGGGAGGTGCTTCGAGAGGTCCTTGGGAACCCGCCGCTCGCGGAACAGGAAGCCGAGCAAGGAACGCAGGGCGGCCACGGCCCTCGCGCAGGACGCGGGGGCGAAGCCCGCGTCCACGAGGCGGGGCGGGTAGTCCTCGAGGAGGGCGGGGGAGAGGTCCGCGGGGCCCGTCGCGGATCGCTCGAGCGCGTACTCGGCGAAGCGGTCGAGGTCGCGCCGGTACGCCGCGATGGTGTGGGGGCTGGAGCCCGCTTCCACCTTCAGCCAGTCGAGGAAATCGTCGATTAGTTCCTGCATGGGGATCCCGTGGAGTACATCGGCAGGAAGCGGCCCCGGAGTTGATCCCCGACGCGGCCGCGGTACACTGGACCCCATGCTCCGGCTCCTCCCCGCGCTCCTGCTGCTCGCGGCCTGCTCGGCGCCGCCCCCCGCGGTCACCACGGCCGGCGGCACCCCGTGGTCGCCCCCGGAGCCCGTCGCCTCCCGGCCCGGCGGCATCGCCGCCCGCGTGAACGGCGAGATCGTCACCTGGGACGAGGTCGAGCTCCGCATCAAGGTCAAGGACCCCGCCCAGCGGGAGCAGTACCGCCTCGCGACCCTGCGCCAGATCGCCGAGGAGCGCCTCTTCCAGCAGGAGGCGAAGAAATACGGCGTGAAGATCAGCGACTCCCAGATCGACGACTCGATCAAGAACGAGCGGAAGCAGTTCCGCAGCGACACGGACTTCCTGTCCTACATCTCCCGCACCCTCGGCATGAGCCTCAGCGAGTTCCGCGAGCAGCGGCGCTCGATGCTCCTCATGCACCACCTCGTGCAGAAGATGATCTTCGACAGCACGCGCAACCCCTCGCTGAACAGCCGCATCCTGCTCGAGTTCGTCTCGCCCGACGAGATGAAGACCTACTTCGACGGGCACAAGGACGAGTTCCGGGAGATCCTCGTCGTGGACGTCTTCCGGCTCTGCTGGGTGCACGGCGACGCCGAGGAGCGAGCGCGCTTCGTCCGCGTGGCCGAGTCCGTGCGCCGCCGCCTGCTCCAGGGCGACGACCCGGTCGCAATGGCGATGCACTACCTCGACGCCCAGCGCATGCCCAAGGACGCCACGGGCAAGCCGATCTTCCGCTACTCGGGCCTATCGCCCGACGTCTCGGAATTCGAGCCCTCGACGAACGACGTGATCTTCCGGAAGCTCAAGCAGGGCGAGGTCAGCGAGGTCGTGCACGACCGGAACACGGTCAACCTCTTCTACCTGATCGGGAAGATCGAGGAGAAGGCGCGGAACTTCGACGAGGCCCAGCCCCTGATTCGCCGCAAGCTCGAATACGAGAAGATGACGCAGAACCGCAAGATCCTCCGGGACCTCCTGATCCGCCGCTCGTACATCGAGCCCGCCGACCTCTTCCCGTCCTCATGATCGAGCGGCTCCGCGCCAACCTCGGGGCCGTCCGCGCCCGGATCGAGGCCGCCTGCCGCCGCGCAGGCCGGGACCCCGGGACGGTCACCCTCGTCGCCGTCACCAAGTCCGTCGGCGTGCCCGTGGTCGAGGCCCTGCTGGAGCTCGGCCAGCGCGACCTCGGGGAGAACCGCGCCGTCGAGGGCGCCGAGCGAGTGGCGGGCCTCCGCCGGCCGGCCACGTGGCACTTCATCGGCCGCCTCCAGACCAACAAGGCCCGCAAGGTCCTGGAGGCCTTCCAGGTGCTCCACTCGCTCGACCGCCACGACCTCGCCGGGGAGCTGGAGAAGCGGCTCTCGGCCTCCGGCCGGGTGCTCCCCGTCTACGTGCAGGCGAACGTCAGCGGCGAGGCGAGCAAGTCGGGCTGGAGCCCGCCCGAGCTGCCGGACGCGCTGGCCCGGGTCCGGGAGGCCTGCCCGCACCTCCGGGTCGAGGGCCTCATGACGATGGCCCCGGAGGGACCGGCCGGTTCGGCACGTCCTCATTTCAGGGCCCTGCGCGAGGCCGCGGGCCGCCTCGGGCTCGGGGGACTCTCGATGGGAATGAGCGGGGATTTCGAGGAGGCGGTGGAGGAGGGGGCCACGATCGTGCGCGTGGGGACGGCCCTCTTCGAGGGTTTGAATCCGCAATAACCCGCCTCCGCGGGCCGTATATACTGACCGACCATGCCGCGCCTCGTCGTCGAAAAGGGCAACGATCGGGGGAAGGTCTTCGTGATCCCCCCGAAGGGCGCCACCGTCTTCGGACGGGACAACTCCGCGACGATCCAGATCAAGGACACGATGGCGTCGCGGATGCACTTCAAGATCGAGGGCCGCGACGACGGGTTCTGGCTGGTCGACCTCGAGAGCATGAACGGGACGCTCCTGAACGGGCATCCCGCCAAGGAGGCCAAGCTCGCCCCCGGCGACCTGATCAAGCTCGGCGAGTCGCTCTTCTCCTTCCTCGGGGACGAGGCGGCCGTCGACGGGCTGGTCGGCCAGCGCATCGGCGGCTACCGCATCCTCGAGCGCATCGGCCGCGGCGGCATGGGAACCGTCTACAAGGCCGAGCAGATCGACCTCCAGCGGCACGTCGCGCTGAAGATCATCAGCGAGGAGCACAGCAAGAAGAAGGACTTCGTCGAGCTCTTCGTCCACGAGGCGCGCGCGGCGGCCAAGCTCAACCACCCGAACATCGTGCAGGTCTACGACGTCAAGAAGGCGAACGACCTGTACTACTTCTCGATGGAGTACGTCCCGGGCGGCAGCGTCCAAGAGCTCCTCAACAAGCAGCGCAAGGTGGACTTCGCCACCGCCGTCCGGATGATCCTCGACGCCGCCCGCGGCCTCGAGTACGCGCACAAGAAGGAGATCATCCACCGCGACGTGAAGCCGGACAACTTCATGATCGGGGAGGGCGGGGCGATCAAGATCGGCGACCTGGGCCTGGCCCAGCGCCTCGGCGAGAAGCTCTCCGCGGACGACGAGAACTCCGTCATCGGCACGCCGCACTACATCGCGCCGGAGCAGGTCCTCGGCCGTCCCGCCGACTACCGCAGCGACATCTACGCGCTCGGCTCCACCATGTACCGCATGATCGCGGGCTTCACGCCCTTCCAGGCGCCGAGCGTCCGCGACCTCGTGAACAAGAAGGCCCGCGAGGACGCGACCCCGCTGGCCCAGGCCTGCGCCGACGTCCCCGCGCGGCTCTCCGAGATCTGCGCGAAGATGATGGCCCGCAACCCGGACCAGCGCTACCAGTCGCTCGGCGAGACCATCGTGGACCTCGAGAAGTACGTCCGCGACAGCACCGGCCAGCAGCCGCCCGACGCGGGGACCGCGCTCGTGGCGGTGGGGAACCGGCGCCTCCTCGTGGCGGCCGTCGCCCTGCTCGCCGTGGTCCTGCTCGGCGGCGTCGTGGGCGCGATCTGGGTCATGAACCGCCCGCCCGACCCGCTGGCCCCGAGCCCCACGGCGACGCCCGTGCCGGACGACGACCGCGGCGCCGAGGCGAAAATGGACCTCGCCCGGACCGCGGAGCTGAAGCTCGACGCGAAGAAGCCCGAGGACATCCAGGAGGTCATCAAGCTCTTCGCCGAGGTCTCGGAGCGCTGGCCCGCCTCGCCCTTCGCGGCCGAGGCCCAGCAGCGCAAGGCCGCCCTCGAGCAGAGGCTCCGGGAGTTCCGGGCGGAGCAGCAGCTGCTCGCGCTCGACGAGTCCGACAAGAACGCCTGGGCCCAGATCCTCCAGACCTTCCAGGCCGGGCGCGAGGACCTCACCGAGGCCGACCGCTCCATCCTCGCCTACCAGAACTTCAGCCAGGACGAGGCCCACAAGGGGACGCCGGCCGCCGCCAAGGCCGGGGCCTGGGCCGACCGCCTCCTCGAGTGGAAGTCGCAGGTCCAGACCCGCCGGGCGGCCCTCGAGACCGTGCGGGCCGAGGCCAACGCCGACGTCGACAAGCGCCGCTTCCAGGCGGCGTGGGAGCGCTACAACCGCTTCGTCTCCGACACGCTCGCGATCAAGCTCGACCCGACGGACCGCTACAACTCGCTCCTCTACGAGTCGATCGCGCGCAAGCTCCAGGAGCGGCTGGTCGAGACGGACCGGGTCGCCTGGTACGAGATCGAGAAGCAGACCAAGACGCTCGAGGCGGCGGGGCAGTACCGCGCCGCGATGGAGCTCTGCGATCCCGTGGTCCGCGACTCGACGTCCGACCCGCGCCGCTTCGCGCAGATCCGCCAGAAGGAGCTGCAGGAGAAGTGGACCGAGCAGAAGGTCCGGGCCGAGCAGCTGCTCGCCGAGGAGATCCGGCGCAAGGAGGAGGAGGATCTCCGGGACTTCGAGGACTGGGCCCGCAAGTGGAGGTCCCGGGTGGTCGCCTTCGACGCGAAGGCCGCCGCGGACGACGCCGCGCGGATCTCCGCCCTCGCCAACGGCTCCTTCCCGCGCAGCCCCTCGACCGCCGAGCGCCTGCGTCGCCGCGCCACGGAGCTCAGGCTCGTCGCCGACCTGCGGGACGCGTTCATCAAGGCCTGGAGCGACACCAAGGGCGGCGTGCCGCGGCCGATCGACCTCGGGACGCTCGCCGGCACCCTGGTCCGCGTCACGGAGAAGATGGTCGTCGTGAAGATCCAGGGCGGCGGCGAGGCCGAGTTCGGCTTCGCCGACATCGCGCGCAACCCCGACACGGCCGGGCGCTTCCTCACCTTCCTCCGGGGCTTCGTGCGCGAGCCCGACTCGAGGTGGAACTGCGGCCTGGCGGTCTACGCCTTCGAGCTCGGCCAGTGGGAGCGGGCCGCGGAGCTCCTCCGCGTCCTCGACCGCGTCACCGACGAGGAGGTGAAGCGCTTCGTCGCCTTCTACAAGCCGATGGCCGAGGAGGGCCGCTACCACGACGCCGACGAGGTCGAGGCGCAGAAGCACCTCGACCGCCTCGAGGGGCTGGCCAAGGACCTGGACTCCGCGGCGCGCATCGACGCCGCGATCCGGGAGTGCGCCTACCTCGCCGGGATGTACGCGAAGACCCGCGTGGCCACCGACAAGAAGGCGCGGATCGAGGAGCTGCGCAAGCTCGTCGAGTCCCGCGGCGGCGAGGACGCGAAGCGCCGCAAGAAGGAGGCGGATTACCGGAAGATCCAGACGCTCCGCTCGACGCACACCGGGTACGTCCGGGAGCGCGATTCGCAGATCTACACGGACCTCGGGAAGCTGCCGGACAAGCTGGAGCGGAACTACCACACGGCGGAGGCCTACTTCGCCTACCGCGAGCACCAAAAATCCTCCAACACGCTGCGGCAGCTGCTCGAGGACCTGATGGGGGCCGCCGCGCGGCGCCAGCCCGAGGTGACGGCCCTGCTGGCGAGGGGCAGCCTGGCCGCGGCCCGCAACGCCGTGCTCCGCAACGATCCGGCCGGCGCCGGGGTGATCCTGGCCAAGGCCACGGACGCGCTCAAGGAGCAGAACCGCGAGCCGGACTGGTGGACGGGGCTCAAGGGGGCGCACGCCGTCTGGATGCGCGAGCTGGCCGAGCACCAGAAGCGCTGGGGCGACCGGCTCGAGAAGCTGGAGGAGGCGCTGCAGGACGCGCCCGAGGCCGGCCCGCTCTGGGACCTGGCCCAGGGCCGCGAGGTCCTCCGCGACTACCTCGAGGCCCGCGTGCAGTACTCGGTCCTGATCGAGATGTTCCCCGACCACGAGCGCGTCCGCAACGGCGACGCCCTCTGGCGCCTCGCGGAGACGTGCTGGCAGTTCCGGGACCTGGCCGACGCCAAGAAGTGGTACACGAAGCTCCAGAACGACCACCCGAACCACCGCAAGGTGAAGGGCCGCGACAGCGACGGGACCTACGCCCGCCTGGTGGCCATCGCCGACCTCGAGGGGAAGACGGGCGCCTCGAAGTAGGGATTCGCAGACAATTCCCCGGGCCGCCCGGTCTATCATGGCAGGCCCATGAGCACCCTCAGCCCCAACGCCCCCCTGGACCTCGTCGAGTACCTCCGCGCCGCCATCGGCGCGGGCGCCTCCGACGTCATCCTCTCCGCGGGCGCCGCCCCGGCCCTGCGCATCGACGGCCAGCTCGTCCTCAAGGGCGAGCCGCTCGGGGCCAAGCAGACCCAGGAGCTCGTCTACGGCCTCCTGAAGACGCACCAGATCGCGCGCTTCGAGGCGGACAAGGAGCTGGACTTCTCGTTCAGCCTCGACGGCCGCCACCGCTTCCGCGGCAACGCCTTCTACCAGCGGGGGACCGTCGGCGCGGCGTTCCGCCTGATCTCCGACCGCATCCCGACGCTCGACAGCCTCAACCTCCCTCCGGTCGTCGAGGAGTTCGCGCTCGCGCCCCAGGGCCTGGTCCTCGTCACCGGCCCGACCGGCCACGGCAAGTCCACGACCCAAGCCGCGATGATCGACCTGATCAACACGCGCAAGAAGGCGCACGTCGTCACGATCGAGGACCCCAACGAGTTCGTGCACGCGAACAAGCGCTCGGTCATCGAGCAGCGCGAGGTGGGGGAGGACACGCTGAGCTTCGCCGAGGCGCTGCGCCACATCCTCCGCGAGTCGCCGGACGTGATCCTCGTCGGCGAGATGCGGGACACGGAGTCGATCGGCTGCGCGATCTCCGCGGCGGAGACCGGGCACCTCGTCATCGCGACCCTGCACACGAACGACGTCGTGCAGGCGGTGGACCGGCTGCTCGACGCGTTCCCGGCGCACCAGCAGGACCAGGTCCGGGGCCAGCTCGCGATGTGCCTCCTCGGCGTGATCTCCCAGCGGCTGCTGCCGCGGGCGGACGGGAAGGGGAGGTCTCCGGCCGTCGAGATCCTCCGGAACACCCCGGGGGTGTCGCACCTCATCCGCGACGGCAAGACGCACCAGATCTACGCGATCATGGAGACGCACGCCCGCGAGGGGATGCGGACGATGGACGCGGCCCTCAAGGACCTCTACCTCCGCGGCCTGATCGCCTACGAGGAGGCGAGGAACCGGATGCGCAACCCGGCCCTCCTCGACCGCGCGTGACCGCCCTCGTGCTCTGGGGGACCGCCTGGTTCGCCGTCGCCGGCGGGCTGTCGTGGCTGAGCGCGCGCGAGCACCCGCTGACCGAGCGGCGCGGCTACGGGGCGCTGGGCCTCCTCGCGCTCCTCGTCGCCGCGCTGGGCGTGGCCGACGCGGCGCACGGGGCCTCCGGCGGGGCGGCGCACTTCGGGCTCGCGGCGGCGGCGGGCCTGCTCATCTTCGGCGTCTTCCTCGCGATCCCCTTCTTCCGCGGGCTCATGGGCGGGGGCTGGGAGTCCCTGCACCGCTGGGGGCTGGGGCTGAACCGCATGAAGGTCGAGCGGAGCTACGACCGGCCGGAGCGCGCCCTGCGGGAGAAGCGCTGGAGCGAGGCCGAGGCCGGGTTCCTCGAGGCCGCGGAGGAGGGCGACCCGACGCCGTGGCGGCGGGCGGGGGACGCCCGGCTCGCCGCGGGGGACCCGGAGGGCGCGATCGAGGCCTTCCGCCGCGCGCTGGCCGTCACGGTCCCGGCCGAGGACCGTGCCTCGATGTGGTTCCGCATCGCCGACCTCGAGCGGGGGCGGGGGGACGTCGACGAGGCGATCCGGGTCCTCCAGGCCTCCGCGAAGGACCTCGCCGGGACCCGCTTCGCGGACTACGCGAAAGAGCGCCTCGCGGGCTTGCAGTCCCCGTCCGCGCCGCTATGATTTCCGCCATGAACCCGAACGCCGACGTGCGGATCCTCATGGGATCCGATTCCGACCTCGAGCACCTGCAGGACGCCGTCGCGGTGCTCAAGGAGTTCCAGGTCAGCCACGACGTGCGCGTGCTCTCGGCCCACCGGACGCCGAAGGAGCTCGCCGCCTACCTCGCGCAGGCCGAGAAGGACGGCGCCAAGCTCTACATCGGCGCCGCGGGCGGCGCGGCCCACCTCGCGGGCGTCATCGCGGCCCACGTCACCAAGCCGGTGCTCGCGGTCCCGATCCCGACGTCGCTCTCCGGCGGGCTCGACAGCCTCCTGTCGATGGTGCAGATGCCCGGCGGCATCCCGGTCGCGACCTTCGCGGTCGGGAAGGGGGGCTCGATGAACGCGGGCCTCTTCGCCGTGCAGGTCCTCGCGCTCTCCGACGCGCGGCTGGAGAAGGCGATGATCGACTACCGCCGCAAGATGGGGGAGAAGGTCGCCGCCAAGGACGCGGCGCTCCGGGAGAAGCTCAAGGGGGGTTCCGGCCGATAATCCTATCGGTGGACCCCGTACCCGACTTCCTCCGGCATCTCCGCGGCGGCCTCCAGGTCTCGCCGCACACCCTGCGCGCCTACGCCGGCGACCTCGGCAAGTTCCAGGCCTTCCTCGGCGCCACGCCGTTCGAGCGCGTGGACCTGGGGATCCTGCGCCGCTACCTCTCCAAGCTCTCCGGCGACGGCTACGCCAAGTCCAGCACGGCCCGCGCGCTCGCCTGCCTGAGGACGTTCTACGCGTGGCTCGAGAAGCGGGGCGCGATGGACCACAACCCGGCCGAGCAGGTGCGCAACCCCAAGCCCGAGCGCCGGCTGCCCGACGTGCTCGACGAGGCGGAGGTCGTCCGGCTGCTCGAGGCGGCGGCGTCCCGGCGGGACCGGGCCGTCCTCGAGATCCTGTACTCCGGCGGCCTGCGCGTGGGCGAGGCCGTGGCGCTCGACGTCGAGGACGTCCGGCCCGCGGAGGGCATCGCGCGCGTCCGGCGGGGCAAGGGCGGCAAGGAGCGGCTCGTGCCCATCGGCGCTCCCGCGCTGCGCGCCGTCTCGGCGTGGCTCGAGGAGCGGGGGACCTCGACGCCGGGCCGGGCGTTGTTCCTGAACTCGATCGGGACGCGCCTGGACGTCCGGGAGGTCCGGAGGCTGCTGGACGCGGCCGTGGCGGCCTCGGGGCTGGGGAAGCACGTCTCGCCGCACACCCTGCGGCACAGCTTCGCGACGCACCTGCTGGACCGGGGCTGCGACCTGCGGAGCGTGCAGGAACTGCTCGGCCACGAGAACCTGTCGACGACCCAGATCTACACGCACGTCAGCGTGCAGCGCCTGAAGCAGGTCTACGACGGGGCGCACCCGAGGGCGTGAGCCCTACTTGGCGTCGTCCTTGTCCTTCTCCTCGTCGGCCCCCTCGAAGAGCTTCTTCACGTCCGCGGGGAGCTCGATCTTCGCCTCGCCGATGCCGGAGATCGTCCAGGTCTGCTTCACCTCGAACTCGAACTCCTGGCCGTTCATCTCGCCCTTGACCTTGCACTTGCCGGTCTCGAACTTCGCGATGCGGCCGTCCGGGTCGACGTAGACCTTGGCCGTGCCCTCGGTCTCGGTGAGCTTCAGGAACATGCCGATGCCGCCGGGGAGCAGCTGCTTCACGCCGTCGGCCGAGAGCTTGCCCTCGAAGACCTCGTGGTCCTTGCCGCCGATCTTCTCGGCGGGGGACTTCCGGACCTCGACGAAGCGGTCCTCGACCTTCTTGAGCCAGTCGTGCGGGGCCTTCATGCCGCGGGCGGCGACGACGAGGAGCTGGTTGTTGCCCTCGCCGACCTTCCGGCCGGCCTTGGCCAGCAGCCAGTCGCCGGTTTCGGGGTCCTTCATGGCGACCTTCTTGCCGACGCGGTAGATCGGGCCCAGGATCTCGGTTTCGACGTGGAAGGCGCCGTCCTTCACGAACGAGCCGGCGACGTCCATGGGGCTGGGGATCATCGGCATGTTGTCGACCTCGAGGGTGCCGGAGAACTTGTAGTTCTCGAGCGCCGCGGTCTTGGCCGAGGCCTTGGACAGGTCGTCCTTGGGGGTGGGGGCCGGGTCCTGGGCGAGGAGCCCCGCCGGGGCGGCGAGGAGGACGGCCAGCGCGAGGAATCGGATCATGGACGGTTCTCCGTAACTCGGGAGAGGATACGACGCGGGGGCGCGGCCGGCTGGGGAATTCGGGCCCCCAGGCTCCCCCGCCACCCCCCTAATTCAAGGCAACATAACACACATTATCGGACAAGACTTTGGAGGCCGGCCCCTAGAGCAGCTGCTTCTTGATCATCCAGGGGGCGTATTCCCGCCGCTCCAGGATCTCCGGATACATCTTGGGATTCAGCGTCGCGACGGCCCTCCCGAGCGGCCGGGCCGCGTCCGGGGTGTCGATCACGCAGATCCCGCTCTTCTTCAGGATGACGGGGCTCCGCACGCCCAGCAGGCGCGCCGCGAGCAGCCCCAGGTCGGGCTGGTGGCCCGCCAGCAGCACCGCGCCCGGCCCGCGCCGCGACAGCTTCCACGCGAGCTGCTCGAGGTCGCCCCCGGGCGCCAGGTCGGCCTCGTCCCGGACCTGTATCTTCAGCTCCTTGGCGACCAGGTCCGCGGTCTCCCGGGCCCGGGGATACGGGCTGCTCCAGGCCTCGTCGAC
Source organism: uncultured Planctomycetales bacterium (assembly GCA_964464755.1). GTDB lineage: Bacteria > Planctomycetota > MHYJ01 > MHYJ01 > JACPRB01 > CAYXGZ01. The sequence continues at coordinate 959 of CAYXGZ010000046.1, read as the reverse complement.
CTTGCCCATCGTCGCCGCCAGCAGGCGGCCCAGCAACTTGGCCTGGTCCCGCCCCTCGTCCACCAGCTTCCGGTCCGCGTCGGACCCCGCCCCGGCGTCCTCCGCCTGGGCGTGCCTCGCGAGGATGATCCGCAGCATGCTACTTCCCCCCCTGCTGGAAGCGGCGCTTGAGCAGGTTCAGCGCCGAGCCCGCCTTGAACCACTCCACCTGCTCCGCCGTGAGGCTGTGCTTCACGGGGAACTTCTCCGACGAACCGTCCGCGTGGTGCAGGACGGCCTCCAGCGCCTTCCCGGGCGACAGCGAGGTCACGCCGAGGATGCTGATCCGGTCGCCCTCCCGCACCTTGTCGTAGTCCGCCGCGTCCGCGAAGGTCAGCGGCAGCAGCCCCTGCTTCTTCAGGTTGGTCTCGTGGATGCGGGCGAAGCTGCGGACGAGGATCGCGGCCCCCGCCAGGTGCCGGGGCGACATCGCCGCGTGCTCGCGGCTCGACCCCTCGCCGTAGTTCGAGTCCCCCACCACGATCCAGCGACGGCCCGAGGCCTTGATCTCCCGCGCCACGGCGGGCACCGGCCGGCCGCCGGATTCGCCGGGCTTCCCCGTGAACGCGTTGACCGCGCCGAGGAACATGTTGTCGCTGATGTGGTCGAGGTGGCCCCGGTACTTCAGCCACGTCCCCGCGGGCGAGATGTGGTCCGTCGTGCACTTCCCCTTCGCCTTCAGCAGGAGCGGGAGCTCGACGAAGTCCTTCCCGTCCCAGGGCGCGAAGGGATCCAGGAGCTGCAGGCGCTTGCTGGCCGGATCGACCTTGAGCTCGACCATCGCTCCGTCGTCGGCCGGCGCCACGAAGCCCTCCGTCGGCGTCACGAAGCCCGAGGGCGGGACCTCCGGCGCGGGCGCGGGCGCCACGAGCCTCAGCCCGGGCTTCTGCTCGTCCTTCAGCGGGTTGAAAGACAGCCGG
>CAYXGZ010000045.1:0-29796 GCA_964464755.1 uncultured Planctomycetales bacterium | reverse complement strand
ATGGACATGAGCTTCGCGACGCAGGCCCTCATGGCCGAGTGGTGCGCGAAGAACCGCTCGAAGCTCAAGGTCGCGGTCAACGAGGTCCCGATCGAGGTCGAGCAGTGGATCTCGCGGATCAAGCTCGAGAGCCTCGGCATCCGGATCGACGAGCTGACCCCCGAGCAGAAGAAGTACCTCGAGGGCTGGGAAGAGGGGACCTAAGCCGGGCCCGTGAGGGTCGCCCTCGTCCAGGAACGGCTCGACGGCCCGCCGGGGGCCGCGGGCGTGCCCGACGCGTTCGCCGAGCTCTACCCCGACGCGGACCTCCACGTCCTCGCCTGCGACCGCGGGTCGCTCGATGCCCGGCTCGCGGGCCGCGCGATCCGTCCGAGCTTCCTCCAGTGGATGCCCGGCGCGCGGCGCAATCCCTCGGCCTGGCGCCTGCTCCAGCCCCTGGCGGTCGCGGGTTTCGATCTCGAGGGCTACGACCTCGTCCTGTCGTCGTCGGCCTCCGTGGCGAAGGGCGCGAAGGTGCCGGTCGAGACCCTGCACGTCTGCTATTGCCTCGCGCCGCTGCCCTGGGCCTGGGGTCCGGCCGGCGGGCGCGGCGACCCGCCCGGGGGCTTCCTCGTGAACCGGTACCGGGCCTGGGACCTGCGGGCCGCGGCGGGCGTCGACGCCTGGATCGTCCCCTCGGTCGAGGTGCGGGACCAGGTCCGGAGGATCTATGTCCGGGAGGCGGCCGTCATCCCGCCGCCGGGCGACTCGAGGCCGCGCTTCCTCCAGGCGATGCGCGACTTCATCCAGCAGGCGCAGCAGGACTTCCACGCGGGCCGCATCGGGCGCAAGCCCCGCTGAGCCGGGGCGTTACCGCGCGACCCGCCCCGGGTCGTTCCTCCACGGGCGGCGGTCCGGCGGCGCGACTCCCCGAGGGGCGCGCGTGGCACGCCGCGTGCGTTCCCGCCTCCATCCCTTTTCCAGGAGGTGCGCGATGGAGACGACGGAGAACGCGGGCGCCCGGAAGGCGCGGAAGCCGTTCGAGGTCACCGTGGTGCGGGAGTTCCCGGACCTCGGCCGGTACAAGGTGCGGCTGCTGAAGGACCCCCGCAAGGGCGGGCCGCCCTGGCTCGACGTGCGCGAGTACGTCGTCGGGGCGAACTACCAGGGCTTCACCCGCAAGGGCGTCCGGCTCTCCACCCGCGAGGAGGTGGCCGCGCTCCGGCGCATCCTCGACGAGGCGGCGGGGTCGATGCTCGCGCAGGCCTCGTAGCGGAGGGCGCGGTTGACGCCCCTTCGAGGCCCCGATAAGCTTGCCGGGCCGCGGCGCGGGAGCCGGCCGGCGAGGACCGAATCACGATCCGGCGGAGTCTCGAAGGGGCCGACCGCCCGGCCCCCGGGGGTGCATGGGTGCGAGGCCGGAGGACGCTGCTCCCGTCGGACGAGGCGGCCTGATGGCGGACGGCCCGCCGACCCCGGACGCCGGAGCCACGCCGCTGGCCCGGGCCCGGCTGCTGCCCTGGATCCTGGCCTTCGGCGCGCTCGTCCGGGGCGTCGTGGCGCTGCGGACCCCCGTCATCAACACCGACGGCCCGAAGTTCCTCGGCATCGCGGAGGGCTTCCTCCGCGGGGACTGGGCCGCCGCGACCCGGGAGGGCTTCCATCCCCTGTACTCGGCCCTCGTCGCCCTCGCGGGCGGGTCGGAGGCCGGGGCCGTCGCGATCTCCCTGCTGGCGGGCGTGGCCGCCGGGTGGCCCCTGTGGCTCCTGGTGCGGGATCTCGCGGGGGCCCGGGCGGCGTTCTTCGCGCTCGTCGGGTACGAACTGCACCCGGCGTTCGTGGACATCCAGTCCTCCGTCTTCGCCGACGGGGTTTTCGCGCTCCTCGCGATGAGCGCGATGTGCGGGGCGCTGCGCTTCGTGCACTCCGGGCGCGGGCTCTGGCTGGCGACGGCGGCCGCGGCGCTCGGGTTCCTGGCCAAGAGCGAGGGCCTGATCCTCGTCGCGCTGACCGGCGTCACGCTCGCGGTCGGCGTCGTGCGGCGGATCCGCGAGCCGGGGGTGGCGCTCCGGGCGGCGGGCGCGCTGCTCCTGTTCCTCGCGGTGACGGGCGCGTACATCGGTCACCTGAGCGCGACGGCGGGCCGCTTCCGGTACTCGCCGAAGGGCGTCGTGGAACTCGCGGTGGGCCACGCCGCGGGCGAGGAAGTCGGGGCGGGGGCCTGGGGCCGCCGGCGGCAGGAACTGGGTCCCTGGGTCTCGAGCTCGTGGTACCTGGGCCGGCAGGTCTGGCACACGGCCGGCTTCCATCTCGCGGTTGTCGTCGCGGCCCTGGCGCTGCTCGGGAAGTGGGGCGCGGGGCTGGGGCGGAAGCGCTGGATCGCGGCCTGGATCGTCGGCTACCTCCTCTGCGTCTGGTGGACGAACTTCCGGACCGGCCACCAGATCAGCGACCGCTACCTCCATCCGCCGCTGGCCTGGGCGTTCGTCCTGCTCGGGCCCTTCGCGGCCTGGGCCGTGCCGGCCCGGTCCGGCGGCGAGCGCTGGCCCGTCCTCGCGATCGTCGGCCTGGTGCTGCTCGGGCTGGGCGGGCGGGAGGCGGCCACGGGGCGCCGCGGGAACCAGGTCGGACTGCGGGAGGCGGGGGAGTGGATCCTGCAGCGGCACGGCGGTCCCGGCGCGACGGTGTCCTGTCCCGTGGACAAGGTGCCGTACTACGCCCGGGCGCGGTGGGTCGGCTACTCGACGAAGGCGCCGGACGCGGCGTACTGGGTCTTCACGGACCAGGACGCGGCGAAGGACGGCTGGGACTGGCGGACGTCGGACCTGGGGCCCTTCCGCCTCGCGGAATCGTTCCCCGCGTCGCCGTCCCGCGGGGACCGCGTCGTCCGGGTGTTCGTCCGCGGGCCGTGAGGACTAGGCGTCGAGGATGAAGGTGATCTTCACCGTGACGCGGTATTCCTGGACCTTGCCGTCCTCGACCTTGGCCTTGATGGACTGGATCTCGAGGCCGGTGATGCCGCGCAGGGTCTTCGAGGCGCGCTTGAGGCCGGACTCGACGGCGTCCTCGATGCTCTTCTTGCTCGACGAGGTGATCTCGGTGACTCGGGCGACGGTCATGGGGTTCCTCCGGGTGAAGCGACCAGTCTATCGCCGGGACCCCGCCGGTCAAGGCCGCCCTTGATCCCCGGCCCCGCGGGCCTACAATGGGCGCTTCCCATGAACCGCGAGAACGCCCCCTCCGCGCCCGACGGCACCTACGACGTCTACCCGGCGCAGGCGAACTCCGAGCCCTGGACCCGCCTCGAGGGCTGGCTCCACCTCGAGCGCCTCGTCCGCGGCGTCATGGACCGCTACGGCTACGTCGAGGTCCGGCCCCCGATGTTCGAGCACACCGGCCTCTTCCACAAGTCCACGGGCGAGGTGACGGACATCGTCGAGAAGGAGATGTTCACCGTCCCGCACAAGGGCGAGGCGGGGGACCGGGACTCCTTCACGTTCCGCCCCGAGGTCACCCCGGGCGCGGTCCGGCTCCTCGTGCAGAACGGGCTCTTCAAGGTCCGCAACCTCTGGAAGGTCTGGTACCTCGGGCCGGCGTTCCGCTACGAGAAGCCCCAGAAGGGGCGGCACCGCCAGTTCTCCCAGATCGGCGTCGAGGCGGCCGGCTCCGGCGACCCGCTGCTGGACGTCGAGACGATCGCGGTCTACGTGGACATCCTGAAGGCGGCGGGCATCGCCCGCTTCGACCTCCGGCTCAACACGATGGGCTGCCGGGACTGCCGCGGCGCGTACCGCGAGGCGCTCAAGGCCTACGTCGCCCCGACGCTCGCCCAGCGCTGCGAGAACTGCCGCCGGCGCTTCGAGCGGAACGTCTTCCGCGTGCTCGACTGCAAGAAGGACTCGGCGCTCAACGAGGCGGCCCCGGGCGCCGCGGACCACGTCTGCGGGCCCTGCAAGGAGCACTTCGCCGCGGTCCGCGCGGGGCTCGACCTGGCGGGGATCGCGCACCGCGTCGACAAGCGCATCGTGCGCGGGCTGGACTACTACACGCGGACGGTCTACGAGTTCTCGTCGGCCGCGCTCGGGGCGCAGGACGCGCTCGGGGGCGGGGGCCGCTACGATACGCTGGTCGGGTCGATGGGCGGGCCCGAGGTCGGCGCGGTGGGTTTCGCCGCGGGCGTGGAGCGCCTGTTCATCGCGATGGAGGCGGAGAAGGCGGCCGTGCCGCCGCCGCCGGCCCCGGACTTCTACGCGATCGCTGCGGACGAGGCGTCGCGGAAGGAGGCCTTCCGGGCGGCGCAGGCCCTGCGGGCCGCGGGGCTCTCGGGGGACCTGGACTTCGAGGCCCGGAGCGTGAAGGCCCAGATGCGCTCGGCGAACCGGCTGGGCGCCCGGTACGCGGTCATCCTCGACGGCGCGGAGGTCGCCGCGGGGAAGGTCCGGATCAAGAAGATGGACGGCGGCGAGGAGCGGTCGGTCCCGCTCCCCGAGGCCGCGTCGATCCTACGTGGAGGTCAGCCATGAAGCGCGTCATCCCGGCCTGCCTGCTGCTCCTGTCCGCCTGCGTGAGCACGCCCTCGGACCGGGACCCGGACCGCCCGCGGACCGAGACCCCGGAGGAGATCCGCACGAAGGAGATCGTGCGCGGCTACTTCGAGGCCTGGCGCAAGGCCGTCGTGGACCAGGACGCCTCGCGGGTCCTGGCGCGGATCAGCTCGCAGATGGCGAGCGACTGGCTCTACCACCGGATGCTCGAGAAGGGCGACGCGACCTTCCAGAAGCTCCTGGCGGTGCTGCCGGGCGACTCCAAGGTGGAACTGGACTTCTGGTTCGCGAAGAACAAGGAGATCCGGCCCGACTTCTCGAACGGCCGGCCGTCGATCCTGCCCGTCGAGATCCTGTCGAGCGAGTGGCTGAAGCGGGCCTGGGAGACGTACTACCGGGCCGAGGCGGGCCAGCAGGCCGTCTGGGCCGGGCGGATGGAGATCGTCGAGGTCTACCCCGAGGGCGGCGCGGCCACGGTGCTCGTGCGCGTCGAGGGCGCGACGAAGATGTACGAGATGATCGTCGAGGGGGCGGAGTGGCGGCTGCACTACTCGGTGCGGCGGCCGACGGGCTCGGGCGAAGGAAACTAGCGGCCGACCTCGAGCCGTTCCCCGAAGCGCCGGGGGATGTGCTTGATCGAGTAGATCTTGTCCATGGTCCGCCGGTAGTCGTACTCCACCCGGCGGAACTCCACGACCTGGTTCTCGGGGTCCCAGAGCACGTAGCACGCGCGGGTGTCGCGGTCGCGGGGCTGGCCGACGGAGCCGATGTTCACGTAGTACTTGCGGCCGTCCGAGAGCTTCACCTTGTTGGCGAACGCGCGGGGCGGGTAGAACTTCATGTCCTGGGTGAACACGCCCGGCTCGTGGGTGTGGCCGCAGAAGCAGATCCGCTGGATCATGGAGAAGATCTCCTCCATCTTCTCCTGGTCCTGCACGTCGTGGGGCCGGACGTACTCCTTGGTGCGGTTCCGGGGCGACGCGTGGAGGTACATCACCTCGCCGTCCTCCCGCATGTCCGGGAGGTCGCCGAGGAAGTTCCACATCCGGTGGTTCTCCTCCTTCTTCGCCTTGGCGTCGTTGAGCTGCGAGCGCGTCCACTCGATCGCCTGGGCGGCCTCGGGGTTGAAGTCGAGGGCGAGGAAGAGGAGGGCGTCCTCGTGGTTGCCGCGGAGGGACCACTTCCAGTCGAAGGCCTGGCGGATCATGTCCCGCGGGTTGGGGCCGTAGCCGATGAGGTCGCCGAGGCAGTAGATCTCGTCGCTGCCGTTCGCCTTGACGTCCTTGAGGACGGCCTCGAGGGCCTCGATGTTCGAGTGAAGGTCGGAGATCAGGGCGATCTTGCGGGCCATGGGGCAACTGTAGCAGGCGGCGGGGAAAAATCAAGGCGCGGGGCGGCCGAGGCGGCGGAGGCCCAGGATGAGGGAGACCTCGCCCGCGTCGAGCCCGGTCTCCGAGGCGATGCGGGCCGGGTCGAGGCCCGCGTCCTGGAGGGACCAGACCTTCGCGTGGGTCGGGTCGGGGGGCGCCTCGGGCGCGGGGGCCGCGGCGGGGGGGCGGAGGAGCCGCTCGAGCTCCGCCTTCCGCGCGTCGGCCTGGGCGAGGACGAGGCGGAGGCGGCCGATGGCCTCCTCGACCTTCGCGAGCTGCGACTCGGTGGCGGCGCGGATCTCGGCGACGAGGGCGCGGAGCTCGCGCTCGGCGGCGGCGCGGGACGGGTCCATGCGACGATTGTGCCCGGTCCGGCGCGGTCCGGCAACGGGGAAGTCCTGCACGGCCCGGCGGGGCGCGGCGTCGGATGCCGTGGAGCGTTCAAGGAGCGGGATCATGAGCCGTACCCGGTCACGGACCTCGACGCCACCTCGGCCCCCGAATCGTCCCGCCTTTTCCTAAAGGGTTTGACCCCCTCCCGCGGGGGGGCCTATACTGGATGGGCGGAAAAGTGAATTCCGACGGATTCGCCATTGGCGTGAGGTCGTTATGAAGCGTCGCGACGGGTTCACCCTGGTCGAGCTGCTGGTCGTCATCGTCATCATCGCGCTGCTCGCGGCGCTCCTCCTGCCGGCCATCATGAAGGCGCTCTGCACGGGCCGCCAGGGCTCGCAGCGGGGCCTCTTCGAGCAGCTGACGACGGCCGCCAAGATGTACGAGACGGACAACGGCGGCTTCCCCCCGAGCAACGCGGCCTTCGAGTCGCACATGCTCGCGAAGCCCCTGAAGCGGAGCACGGCGCGGCAGTCGTCGTACTTCGAGTTCAAGCCGGAGATGCTCGACGAGAACGAGAACATCATGAGCGTCATCCACGTGGACGACCCGGTGAAGTACCGCAACTGCGCCGTGAACTCCAAGACGAACCAGAAGGACCCGGACCAGCACAACAAGCGGGGCATCGACCTCTGGTGCATGGACTGCGGCAAGGCGGAAAAGGGCTGCAACAACTGGGACTAGGACGGGACGACATGCAACGCACGCGCCGCGGGGGCTTCACGCTCGTCGAGATCCTGGTCGTGATCACCATCATCACGATCCTGATGGCGCTCCTCGTCGTGATGGTGCGGGGCGTCATCGAGCGGGCGCGCATCGCGAAGACGCGGGCCTTCATCGAGACGCTGCACACGCAGTGCGAGAACTACAAGACGGACTACGGCCTCTACCCGCCCGCCCAGCCCCAGAAGGAGTCGGCGAACCTTCACCTCTACCTGGGGCGGAACCGCAAGAAGATCGAGAGCAAGTCCCAGGACGGCTCGGCGGACGTGATCATCGAGAAGGACGCCTTCATGGCGTTCAAGAAGGACATGCTCGACGCGGGGGCGACGAACACCTACCCCGACCCGCCCTCCGAGCTGATCGACGCCTGGACCCGGGTCCTGCACTACAAGAACCCGGGGACGCACAACAAGCGGGGCGTCGACATCTGGTCGGACGGCCCCAACGACAAGACCGACGAGGACGACATCGGCAACTGGCGGGACGAGTAGCGACGGGAGGAACCGGATGACCGGACGACGTCGGCGGCGCGCGGCGGGCTTCACGCTCATCGAGATGATCGTGGTCGTCATCATCATCACGATGCTCGCGGGGGCCTCCGTGGCGATGATGGGCGTCTTCCTCCGGGGCCAGGGCATCCGCAGCGGCGCCACGATGGTCGCGACGGCGATCTCCCAGGCCAAGCAGCACGCGGCCGAGAAGCGCATCCTGCACTTCGTGAAGTTCGAGAACTCGAAGGACGGCGACGGGCGGATCCGCATCTTCGAGGACACGAACAACAGCAAGCTCCCGGACGCGCAGGACCGCGAGGTCGAGGCCCGGGCGCTCGAGCTGCCCAAGGGCGTCTTCTTCAAGAAGGCCCCGGACTACATCGGCATCAACCCGAGCGGCTACTCGACGGGCTTCCTCGACACGGCGTCGAGCACCTTCGAGGCCGCGCTCCGCGAGAACCGCGAGTCGGGCGACGTCATCCTGGCCACCAAGGGCCAGCCCTACATCATCTGCATGGACATCGACCCCTCGGCCGGGAAGATCCGCAAGTGGCACTTCCTGACCGGCGAAGAGGAGTCGAAGTAGCGTGGAGGCGACGATGCGACACGGCGCGCCCCGGCGCGAGCGGGGCCTGACGCTGATCGAGATCCTGCTGGCGCTGATCGTCATGGTGCTCGGCATCGTGGGCATCCTGGCGCTCTTCCCGCCGGCGCTCGACTCGGCGAACGACTCGATGCAGATGACCACGGGCGCGATCGTCGGCGAGTCCGTCGCCAACGCCCTGACGAACGCGACGCGGTTCGCGAGCTTCGACCCCTCCAGCGGCATCTGGTCGGCCACCCTGACGCACGACCTCGAGGTCAGCGGCCAGCGCGTGATCTACCAGTTCCAGCTGCCCCGCTTCGGCGACGGCATGGCGGGCGGCAACGCCGGCTCCATGTGGAGGCACCACCCCGGGAACATGGCGGCCTCCCCCGAGGTCGAGTCCCAGCCCGCCTTCGTGCTCGGCAGCGACCCCTGGACCAAGGAGACGCTGAAGTGGCACCGGGGCGAGAACGACTCCACGGACCCCCTCGACCAGTTCGCGTTCTCCTTCCGCGTCCGCAAGGTCAACACCCTGGGCTACCTGCTCCAGCAGACCAAGCCCAACGGCGGGGCCTGGACCGTGAACGACCTCGAGCCGCTCTGCAAGCTCTACGAGTACCAGATCAACCTCTTCCGGCTCATTCCGTCCAGCCAGAACGTCGGCCGCGGCACCGAGGTCGAGGAGCCGGAGAAGCGGCAGCCGAAGAAGCACATCGCGACGATCACGTCGCGCGTGGCCACGAAATAGGAGCGGGACATGACCGGACGCCGGCGCGGCTTCACGCTGATCGAGCTGCTGATCTCGATCATCCTCATGGTGATCCTCCTCTCCGCGATCACCATGATCTTCTTCAACACCACGAAGGTGGTGACCGACAGCCAGTCCCGGACGCACGTCTACACCCAGGCCCGGTACGCGCTCGACATGCTCGAGAACGACCTCCTGGGCTGCCTCGCCTTCAACTCCGGCCAGCAGCGCTTCTGCATGGACAACGGCAGCTCGCTCCTCGGCAAGGACGGCGCCGAGCACCCGCGCTACGGCGTCTCCGGCGGCCACACCCACGGCGGGGCCGACCGCCTGATCTTCCGGAGCACGACGACGGTCGCCGACACCGTCCAGACGGCCGAGGTGACCTACGAGCTGGTGCCCGGCAACCTGGCGCTCGCCCCCAACGGCGTGCTGCAGAAGGGCGACCCGGACCGCGGCCGCACCTTCCCGTCCGCCAACTTCCCCGAGGGCCGGCCGCTCTACACGCTCCTGCGCCGCACCCGCATCTTCAACCCGGGCTCGGGCGCCTACGACCAGATGCCGCTCGACTCCCGGCAGATCGCCGTGAACGACGCGGAGCTCTGCACCTTCGTCACGCACTTCAACCTCGAGTACTTCGCGAGCAACCAGCAGTTCTCGCAGCTGGACCCGTCGTACTTCACGAGCCTCGTGGTCCCCGGCGGGAAGAACGACCCGCTCGGCAACGGGCAGGGCGAGAACGACGGCGTCGGCGCCCCCGGCCTCACGCCGATCCGCGTCCCGTTCATCCGCGTCACCCTGACGATCGTCGAGGACAACAAGGCCCGCCAGGAGCGCACGCTCCAGAAGACCATCTGGATCCCGATGGGATAGGGATGGGCTCCGTCCTCTTCGCGGGCGACGTCCACCTCCGCCCGGGCGCCCCCGAGGGGAACCGCCGCTTCCTCGGCTTCCTCCGCTCCCGCCGGCCCTCGCTCTCCCGCCTCGTCCTTCTCGGCGACGTCTTCGACTACTGGATCGGCCCCCGCCACCTCGACGGGCCGGACTACCGCGAGGTCCTCGAGGAGCTCCGCCGCACCGCCGACGCCGGGGTCCGCGTCGACTTCCTGCACGGCAACCGGGACTACCTCGTCGAGGAGTCGTTCGAGAAGCGCACGGGCTGCGTCGTCGCGGGCGAGGGGCTCGACCTCGAGCTCGGCGGCCTCAAGGTGCACTGCGCCCACGGGGACTTCATCTACAACCGGAACCCGAAGTACGCGGCGTACCGGCGCGTGATGAAGAACCGCGCGGTTCGCGCGGCCGTGCTGGCGATCCCCGCGGGGATCGGCAAGTCGCTGGCCCGCGGCTTCAAGAAGGTCTCGAGGAAGACGACGCCCGCCTACGACTGGACGGAGGACGACCTCCTCGCGGGGGCGCGCCCGTTCTTCGAGCGCGGCGTCGACCTGCTCGTCGTGGGGCACATCCACCGCCCGCAGCGGCTGCAGGAGAAGGTCGGCGGGCGGACGCGGACGCTCGTCGTGGTGGGGGACTGGGACGGCGGCGCGGACACGCTGGAGTTCGACGGGCGGGAGTGGACGTTCGCGCCGACGGCGTGAGCTAGGAGAGCGAGGCCGCGAGCGCCTCGTCGTCGACGCCGACCGCCACCAGGCGGCGGCCCTCGTGGAAGAGCACCCGGCCGGACGCGCGGATCGGCTCCGCCGCGCCCTCGACCGCGCGCTGCAGCCCCGCCTCGATCCCGTCGGGCAGCCCCTCGAGGGGGCAGCCCGCGACGGCCTCGAGGAGGAGGCGGCCCGCGGAGCGGCGCACGACGCGGCAGGCGAGGCGGCGCTCGCCGAGGACGAGGTCGACGGGGACGTCGTGGTGGGCGGCTCGCGCGGCCTCGAGGCGGCGCTCGAGGAGGCGGAGGCTCGCGTGCAGCGCGCCGATGCGGATCGGGCGGACGAGGCACGCGGCGATGGGGTCGACGCAGGGGATCTCGCGGGCGACGCCGGCGAGAACGATCGGCAGGGCGGGGTGCTCGTGCTCCAGGTGCTCGGCGACCTCGCGCGGAGCGCCGGAGGCGCCGAGGATGACCGCGTCGAAGAGCCCGGTGTCGAGCTTGAGCTTCGCGTCCCCGACGGACGCGCTGCTCGACGCGCGGTGCCGGCCGCCGGCGAGCGCGGCGCGCAGCAGGTGGCCGATCGTCGGCGGATCGTCGTACACGAGGAGGTTCATCGTCGCCCCCGGGGACAAGGCTACCGAAGGAAATATCGGCGCGCCGGCGCGTTCACTGGAAAAATTATCCCGGGGCCGCGCGGAGCCGCCTTGAGCGCTCCACCAGCCGTGGGGGCGGGGTCAAGGCGGGCCCCCATCCCGTGGGGGGTGCTTTACGGGGGGTGGAAACCGCGTTTTTCGCGCGGAATCGACGGATTTCGGGCTTGACCCCACCTGCGCTACGGATATAGTTACACGCGTCAAGAGGCCGCCCCCGAGGGGCGGTTTTTCTTGTCCGCGTGAGTGGAAGAAAGTGGAGCCGTGTGGAACGGCCAACCACGGCATGGAGCGCCTGACCATGTTCTTGGGCTTCCTGGGTGAGCAGGACCTGACGCTCGACGAGAAGGGTCGCCTGGTCCTCCCGGCGAAGTTCAAAGTGTTCATCACCGACCCCGAGGACCGCAAGGGGTTCTTCATCCTCGCCGACCCGCTCAAGGGCGAGCGCTGCCTCCGCCTTTACACGCGGCCCGGCTACGCCCGCCAGCAGGAGCAGATCAAGTCGGCCGCGCACGGCGCCTCGGACCCGCTCCAGGTGCTGCGCATCTACGCCGCGCACTCCGAGTTCGCCCTGCTGGACTCGCAGTCGCGCTTCGTCATCCCGCCGAAGCTCGTCGACTTCGCCGGGCTGGGCCGCGAGGTGGTGATGGTGGGCGTCGACGAGTGGCTGGAGATCTGGGACCGCAAGGAATGGGCCGAACGCGCCCGGCGCGACCTGGAGAAGGTGCGCGGGGCGATCGCGGAGGGGTTGAAACCGAAACGTTGATCGAGGGGGCCCGCGCGCGGGGGGATACCGGGCGCGGGCCGGTACGAACGGGGAGAGAGGGGAGCATGCCAAACGACGGGGGAGTGTCGTCGGCGGAGGGCGTCCGGGGTCTCGTGGCGCGCCTGAAGACCGAGAAGCGCGTCCCGACGGACTTCGAGATGGCCGCCGTGCGGTCGGAGCTCGACCGCATGGTCTCGAAGGTGAGGAAGCTGCGCGCGATGGGGCCGGAGTTCGCGGCCGTGGACCTGAGCGACGAGGTGTGGGCGCTCGTGAAGATCTCCGAGAAGGCCTCCGTCTCGCAGTGGTCCCGGTCCATCCTCCGCCGCATCGCCGCGACGTTCCTGTGGTGACCGGTCCGGGCGGCGCGGCGGATCGCGAGGGGATGGGACGTGGGCTGTGCGGTCGTACCGGACAGAGGGGGAACCCGCGGACTCGGATCCTCGCCATCCTTCCCGCCGCCCGGGGACGGGCGTGAGCGCCCCGTTCCACGCCCCGGTCATGGCGCGGGAGGTCGTGGACTTCCTGCGGCCGAGGCCGGGAGGGGTCTACGTCGACGGCACGCTGGGCCTCGGGGGCCACGCGGAGGCCGTGCTCGACGCCGCGGCCGGGCAGTGCCGGCTGATCGGGCTCGACTGGGACGAGGAGGCCGCCGCGCTCGCCGAGGAGCGGCTGGCCCGGTTCGGATCGGCGGTGACGGTGGTCCGGGCCTCCTGCGCGGAGCTCGGGCCGGTCCTTGACAACCTGGGCGTGCGGGCCGTGGACGGCCTGCTGCTGGACCTCGGGGTGTCCAGCCTTCAACTCGACGACGCATCGCGGGGGTTCAGCTTCTCGAAGGAGGGTCCGCTCGACATGCGCATGTCGCGGCGGACCGGACGGACGGCGGCCGAGCTTCTGGCGGATCTGGACGAGGGGGAACTGGAGCGGATCTTCCGCCAGTACGGGGAGGAGCCCAGGGCCCGGGCCATCGCCCGGGCCCTGGGGAAGCTCCCGAGGCGGGAGCGGCTGGCCCTGGGGACGACGACGGCGTTCGCCGCCTTCGTCGCGCGGATCGCGAGGGGGGGGAGGCTGCACCCGGCGACGCGGGCCTTCCAGGGGCTGCGGATCGCGGTGAACCGGGAGCTCGAGAACCTGCAGAAAGCGCTGCGGACGGCCGATGTATACCTGGCGGCCCCGGGGGGGCGGATCGCGGTGATCTCGTTCCACTCCCTCGAGGACCGGATCGTGAAGAACGCCCTGCGCGACGGCGCGAAGGCCGGGCGCTGGACGGTGCTGACGAAGAAGCCGCTCGGGCCGGGCGACGACGAGCGGCGGGCGAACCCGAGGTCGCGGAGCGCGAAGCTCCGGGCCGCGGAGCGGACGGAGGCGGCATGAGCGTGACGCGGGCGGCCCTGGCGGCGTGGATCGTCCTGGTCCTCGCGCTCGGCGCCGTGTTCCTGGAGGTGCGGGGCGTGGAGCTCCGGTACCGGCTCGTGGCGGCGCGGAAGCGCCTCCACGAGGCGGTCCTCGAGCAGCGCGCCGCGCTGCTGACCGTGCAGGCCGCGCGGGCCCCCGGGGGCCTGGCGAAGCGGGCGCACGAGCTGGGGATCGATCCGGGGCGCGCGCCGTCCGCGACGGCGGCGGCCCCGAGGGCGCCGGCCCCGCGGAGGTAGCGGGCGGCGGGAGGGGGGAGAGGGATGGACGGGTCGACGAACCCGGCCGGTCGGGCGCGGGCGGTCTTCATCGCCCTCGCGCTCGTCTTCTTCGGCCTCGTCTTCCGCCTCTACGACCTCCAGGTCTCCGGGCACGAGTCCTCCGACCGCGCCCAGGGCCGCCAGGCCACGGGCCTCCTCGACGTGCGCCGCCCCCGCGGCGTGTTCCGCGACGCCCAGGGCGAGACCCTCGCGGTCTCCGTCCCCGTCACCTCGATCTACGCCGAGCCCGGCAAGATCGGCGACCGCGACGCGGCCGCCCGCCGCCTCGCCCCCGTGCTCGGCCTGCCCGAGCCCCGCCTCCTCGCGCTCCTCTCGAGGACCGTCGCCGGTCCCGGCGGCGCGGCCCGCCCCGCGGACTTCGTCTGGCTGCGCCGTCACGTCACGGATGCCCAGGCCCGCGGCGTGAAGGACCTCGCGATCCCCGGCGTCGCCGGCCGCACCGAGTTCGACCGCGCGTACCCCCAGGGCCGGCACCTCTGCCACGTCCTCGGGCTCTGCGACATCGACGACGCGGGCGGCGAGGGCCTCGAGCGCACGCTCGACTCGTTCCTCACCGGCGCGTCGCGCCGCGCCGTGGTCCCGATGGACGGCCGCCGCCGCCCCCTCGATTACCCGGAACTCCCGCCCGCCGGCGCCGACGTGCGCCTCACGATCGACCTCCGCCTCCAGCGCGTCGTCGAGGACGCCCTCGACGCGCTCTGCCGGCGCGCGTCGCCGAAGTGGGCCGTCGTCGTCGCCATGGACCCGCGCACCGGCGCCATCCTCGCGCTCGCGAACCGTCCCGACTACGACCCGAACGAGCCCGTGCCTCCCGGCATGGACCCGGTGGAGGCGGCCCGCTCGAGGCAGAACCTCGCCGTCATCGCGCCCTACGAGCCCGGCTCGACCTGGAAGCCGTTCGCGGTCGTGGGGACGCTCGACGCGGGCCTGGCCACGCCCGAGACGATCGTCGACTGCGAGATGGGCGCGTGGAAGTGCGGCAAGCGCCTGCTCCACGACCACCACCCGTACGGCCGCCTCAGCGTGAAGGACGTGATCGCGAAGTCGAGCAACATCGGCGCCGTGAAGATCGGCGGCGTCCTCCTCGGCGCCGAGCGGCTCTGGAAGGTCGCCGACCGCTTCGGCTTCGGGCGCCGCACCGGCGTGGACCTCCCGGCGGAGGACCCCGGCACGCTGCACCCGCTGGCGCGCTGGACCTCGTACTCCGTCAGCTCCGTCCCGATGGGCCACGAGATCGGCGTGACGCCGCTGCAGCTCGTCACGGCGATGTCGGCCATCGCCAACGGCGGCGAGATCGTGCGGCCCTACGTGGTCGACCGGATCACGTCGGCGGAGGGCGAGGTGCTGAAGCAGGCGAAGCCCGAGGTGCTGCGGCGCGCCGCGTCGGCGGCGTCCTGCGCGCAGATGCGGGAGATCCTCCGCGAGGTCGTCGTCTCGGGCACCGGCACGAAGGCCGCGGTCGAGGGCCTCGAGGTCTGCGGCAAGACGGGCACGACGCAGAAGGTGGACCCCGCCACGGGGACCTACGGCCACAACCGCTACATCAGCTCCTTCGTGGGCTTCGCCCCGAAGGAGGACGCCCGGATCTGCATCGCCGTCATCGTCGACGAGCCGAAGGGGGAGTACTACGGCGGGACGGTCGCGGGGCCCGTGGTGCAGGAGATCCTGTCGCGCGGGATGGCGTTCGCGAAGTAGGAAACCGGGCGCGGGCCGGAGAACCCGCGGCCGGAGAGGGTTGGAGGGGTCCCGGCGGGGCCGGGGTCCTGGAGAGAGGGGGAAGGGGATGGCTGCCCATCGGAAGTCGGCCGGTCGCGTCCCGCACCGGGACGTCTACCTCGCGTCCGGTCCCGTCCGTTACCAGCGCCGAAAGGAGGGTCGTCGCATGCTCCGACGTCTCGGGGAACTCATCGACAAGGTCGCGCCGGGCGCGAAGTTCAGCGGCCGCTCGGCCGAGGTGAAGGGGATCACGTGCGACTCCCGCCAGGTCCGGCCGGGCTACGTCTTCGTCGCCGTGACGGGCACGCGCGACGACGGGCGGCGCTTCGTGGAGGACGCGGTCCAGCGCGGCGCGGTCGCCGTCGTGGCCGAGGGCGAACTGCCCGCGATCCCGGGCGTGCCGGTCGTGCGGGTCGCCGACGCGCGCGCGGCCCTGGCCGACCTCTCGGCCCGGCACCACGGGGATCCGACGACGCGCCTCAACGTCGTCGGCGTCACGGGGACGAAGGGCAAGACGACGACGTCCTACCTGGTGAAGTCGGTCCTCGACGCGGCCGGCGACCGGGCGGGCCTCATCGGCACGATCCAGGTCGTCGTCGGCGGGCGGATCATGCCCTCGCCGCTGACCACGCCGCCGGCGGACGAGCTCCAGCGCACCTTCGCCGAGATGGCGGCCGCGGGCTGCCGCTCCGCCGCGATGGAGGTCAGCTCGATCGCGCTCCACCAGCGCCGCACGCGCTCGCTGAACTTCGCGGGCGCCGTGTTCACGAACCTCACGCGCGACCACCTCGACTACCACGGGACGCCCGAGGCGTACCGCGAGGCGAAGGGCATCCTCTTCGAGCAGCTCTCGCCGCGCGCCGTGGCCGCGATCAACGCGGACGACCCGGCGGCCCCGCACTACGCGGGCCTCGTCAAGGGCCGCTGCGTGAAGTACGGGCTGCACGAGGGGGCCGAGGTCCGGGGCGTCGTCGAGGAGATGACCTACCAGGGCCTGCTCCTGAGGATCCACCTCGGCGCCGAGGTCCTCCAGGTCCGCTCGAGGCTCGTCGGGCGCCACAACGCGTACAACCTGCTCGGCGCGGCCGCCGTGACCTGGGCGATGGGGTACAACTTCGAGCACATCAAGGCGGGGCTCGAGGCGATGACGGCCGTGCCCGGGCGGCTCGAGGCCGTGGCGGCGGGTCAGCCCTTCACCGTGCTCGTGGACTACGCGCACACGGAGGACTCCCTGCGCAACGTCCTCGGCGCGCTGAAGCACCTCCGGGGGGACAAGGCCGGCCGCATCCTGCTCGTCTTCGGCTGCGGCGGCGACCGGGACCGCGGCAAGCGGCCCCTCATGGGCCGGGCGGCCGAGGAGCTCTCGGACTTCTTCATCGTGACGTCCGACAACCCGCGCACCGAGGAGCCCCGGGCGATCATCAAGGAGATCGAGGCGGGCATCTCGAACCCGTCCAAGTACCTCGCCGAGCCGGACCGGGAGCAGGCGATCCGCATCGCCCTCGGGATGGCGCGGGAGGGCGACGTCGTGCTCATCGCGGGGAAGGGCCACGAGACGTACCAGGTGGTCGGGGCCGACGCGCGGCCCTTCGACGACCGGCTCGTGGCGCGGGACATCCTCAAGGGGCTCGAGGCCGCCAAGGCCCGGGGCTAGCGCCATGATGAACCTCGCGGGCCTCGCGCGGGCCGCCGGCGGCACCTGGACGCGGCGGGCGGACGACCTCCGGGTGACCGGGGTCTCCACCGACTCGCGCTCGCTCCGCCCCGGCGACCTCTTCGCGGCCCTCCGGGGTCCGACGCACGACGGCCACGACCACGTGCTGGCCGCCTTCGCGGGCGGCGCCATCGCGGCCCTCGTCGAGCGCGCCCTCGAGGACGCCCCCGGCCCGCAGCTCGTCGTCCAGGACTCCACGGCCGCGCTCGGGCTGATCGCCGGGTGCTGGCGCCTCACGCACCCCGCGCGCTTCGTCAGCGTCAGCGGCTCGAACGGGAAGACGACGACCAAGGAGATGCTCGCGCACCTCCTCGCCGGCTCGCGCCGCGTCGTCAAGGCGCCCGCCAGCTTCAACAACAACGTC
The DNA here is from genome assembly GCA_964464755.1 of uncultured Planctomycetales bacterium. Taxonomy (GTDB): domain Bacteria; phylum Planctomycetota; class MHYJ01; order MHYJ01; family JACPRB01; genus CAYXGZ01. The sequence continues at coordinate 12,461 of CAYXGZ010000045.1, read as the reverse complement.
GGGGTCCCGCTGACGATCTTCAGCGCGGTCCCCGGGACGGAGTTCGTCGTGCTCGAGATCGGCACGAACCACCGGGGCGAGATCGCCGACCTCGGCCGGATCTCACGGCCGGACGTCGCCGTGATCACCTCGATCGGCGAGGAGCACCTCGAGGGCCTCGGGGACGTCGAGGGCGTCGCCGCCGAGGAGGCGGAGATCCTGCGCTTCGTCCGGGCGGGCGGCATGGTCATCGCGCCCGCCGACTGCCCGCCGCTGGCGCCGCACCTCGAGCGCGTCCCCCGGGAAAAGCTCGTGACCTTCGGGACCGGACCGGGCGCCGACGTGCGCGTGACGGAGGTCGCCCCGACCGCCGAGGGCCTCCGCTTCCGCGCCTTCGGGACGGACTTCGAGGTGCCCGTGCAGGGCTCCTGGAACGCCACGAACGCCGCGGCCGCCGTGGCCGCCGCCGTCGCCTTCGGACTCGAGCCGGCGGAGTGCGCGGCCCGCCTGCGCGAGTTCCGCGGCCCCAAGATGCGCATGGAGCTGCTCCGCATCGGCGGCGTGGAGATCCTCAACGACGCCTACAACGCGAACCCCTCGTCCGCCCGGCTCGCCGTCGCCGAGTTCGGCCGCCGGCCCGCCGCGGGGCGGAAGATCGCGGTGCTCGGCGACATGCGGGAGCTCGGGGACGGCGCGCTGCGCTTCCACCTCGAGCTCGGCCGCGCCGTCGCCGCCGAGCCGACGATCGGCACCGTGCTGCTCATCGGCCCCGAGGCCCGCGCCATGAAGGGCGCGCTCCGCGAGGACCAGGGCGGATTCGACTTCCCGACGGTCGACGCGGCGCGGGACGCGCTGCGCGGCCTCGTCCGGCCCGGCGACTGCCTGCTCCTCAAGGGCTCGCGGGCCGTCGGCCTGGAGAAGGTCGTCAAGATCGTGGCCGAGGCCGTGCCCACGCGCTCCGGCCCCGCGCCCCTCGAGGTGCACTGATGCTCCCCCGGCTCCTCTCCGGCGAGGCCCTCCAGAGCCACACGGCCCGCGCCGCGCTCGCGGGCCTGGCCGCCTTCCTCGCCTGCGTGGCCCTCGGGCCCCGCGTCATCGCGTGGCTCCGCGCCCGCAAGGTGGGGGAGCAGACGGAGAAGGGCGACAGCCGCGTGCTCGACGGGATCATGAAGGCCAAGCGCGACACGCCGACCATGGGCGGCGTCTTCCTCTGCGCCGCCGTCCTCGTGGCCCTCGCCGTCTTCGGGAGCTTCAAGAGCCGCACCCTGCCGATCTTCGCCTTCGTCGCGGCCGCCCTCGGCGCGCTCGGCGCCGTGGACGACTGGCTCAAGCTCTCCGGCCGCTCGAAATCCGGCATGTCGATGCGGACCAAGCTCATCGGCCAGATCGTCGTCGGCATGGTCGCCGGTGCCTGGCTCTGGGCCGTCATGCTGCGCCACGACCCGGTGCACGCCTCGCGGCTCTACATCCCCTTCGACGGCTACGTCGACCTGGGGATCGCCTACCCGTTCTTCGTGATGCTCGTGATCGTCGCGACCTCGAACGCCGTGAACATCACCGACGGCCTCGACGGCCTCGCCGGCGGCTGCACGGCCATCGCCGTCTTCGCGTACGCGGTGATCGCGTACCTCGTCAGCCACGCCGACTTCAGCGCCTACCTCGGGCTGCCCTTCCTGCGCTCGGGGGCGGAGACCTCCGTCGTCTGCGCGGCGGTGCTCGGCGCGACCCTGGGCTTCCTCTGGTTCAACAGCCACCCGGCCCAGGTCTTCATGGGCGACTCGGGCTCGCTGCCCCTCGGCGGCCTGCTCGGTCTGATCGCCTGCACCACGAAGCAGGAACTCGTCCTGGTCGTGATCGGCGGGGTCTTCGTCGTGGAGGCGGGGTCGAGCTTCCTCCAGATTTTGTCGTTCAAGCTGACGGGGCGGCGCCTCTTCCGCATCGCGCCGCTGCACCACCACTTCCAGTTCGGCGGGATGCCGGAGACGAAGATCACGGCCCGGTTCTGGATCTGCGCCGCCGTGCTCGCCGTCGTCAGCCTCGCGACGCTGAAGCTCCGGTAGGCCTACTCCGCGGCCTTCATCGCGTCCGCGTCGCCCTCGTCGGGCACCCAGCGGTCCACGATCTTCCCCACGATCGGCGCCCGCTTGCGCTCCATCCGCCAGGCGCAGGGGACGATCCACGCGAGCAGCGCGATCGTGCCGATCCCGATGAAGCCGCCGAGCGTGTAGAGGACGAACTTCGCCGCGGCGGAGCCGCCCACGGGGATCAGGAAGAAGATCGGGAAGAACACGAAGAGCGGGGCGAGGAGCAGCGTGGACTGCAGGGCGTGGAAGTGGACGAGGTGGTCGCGCTTCTCCAGCTTCCAGATGGCCAGGCCGGTCACCGGTCCGAGCGCGTAGCAGAGCACGCACGCCAGGTCGACGTCGAGGCCGAACGAGGTCTTCTCGATCTGGTCCACGCTCCGGCCAATATACCTTGACGCCCCCCCGCGCACCGATAGATTGGTCCCCGGACGGGCCAATCCAAACCGGAGGAACACCATGCCGCGCGCCAAGGTGGGAATCGTCGGGGCGGGCAACGTCGGCGCCGCCGCCGCGTTCATCCTCGCCAAGAAGAACCTCTGCGACGTCATCCTGACCGACATCGTCGAGGGCGTCCCCCAGGGCAAGGGCCTCGACATGAACCAGGCCCGGCAGGTGGACCACCACGACTGCACGGTGACCGGCACGAACCGCGTCGAGGACCTGAAGGACTGCCAGATCGTCGTGATCACGGCCGGCGTCCCCCGCAAGCCCGGCATGACCCGCGAGCAGCTCCTCGAGATCAACACGAACATCATCCGCGACGTCTGCACCAAGCTAAAGTCCACCGGCGCGAGCCCCATCCTGATCGTCGTCACGAACCCGCTCGACGTGATGACCTGGGCCGCCCTGAAGATCACCGGCTTCCCGAAGCACCGCGTCCTCGGCATGGCCGGCGTGCTCGACTCGAACCGCTTCGCCCACTTCGTGGCGGACCGCCTCAAGGTCTCGCCCCGCGACGTCAGCGCCATGGTCCTCGGCTCGCACGGCGACACCATGGTCGCCCTGCCGCGCTTCACGACGGTCGCCGGCATCCCGATCACGGAGCTGCTCCCGAAGGAGGAGTGCGACAAGCTGGCGATCCGGGCCCGCGACGGCGGCGCCGAGATCGTCGCGTTCCTCAAGACCGGCAGCGCGTACTACGCGCCCGGCAGCTCGATCGCGATCATGGTCGAGAGCATCCTCTACGACCAGAACCGCGTCCTCCCGTGCTCGGCCTACCTCGACGGCGAGTTCGGCCTGAAGGACGTCTACGTCGGCGTGCCCTGCAAGCTCGGCGAGGGCGGGCTCAAGGAGATCCTGCCCCTCAAGCTCAACCCGGAGGAGCAGGCGGCCCTGAACAAGTCGGCCGACGTCGTGCGCGAGAACTTCAAGCTCCTGAAGCTGTAGGGACGGGATGAAGCGGCCCGCGACCCGTACCGTCCACCCGCCCCGCCGGAAGGAGGGGCGCACGACGCCCGCGGCCCCGCCGCTGGATTTCTCGACGGCGCACTTCGTCCCGGACCTCGGGACGCTCGACGACCTCCAGCAGGGACGGCTCGACGACGGGTACTACCGCCGCTACGGGCACCGCAACGCGCGGGAGCTCGAGGGGGCCGTCGCCGAGCTCGAGGCCCCGGGCGACCGCAAGGTCGGGGCCCTCGCCTGCGCGTCCGGGATGTCCGCCGTCGTCGCGCTGTTCTGGGGCCTGCTCGAGGCCGGCAGCCACGTCGTCTGCGGCCGCGACGTCTACGGCGGCACCTACGGCTTCCTCGCCCGCCACGCCTCGCGCCTCGGGATCGCCACGACCTTCGTCGAGTCCACCCCGGCCGCCGTGCGCGCCGCGCTCCGCCGCGAGACCCGCGCCGTGGCCGTCGAGACGATCACGAACCCGCTGATGACCGTGCCCGACCTGCCGGGCATCGTGAAGGCCGCGGGCGGCGTCCCCGTCTTCGTCGACAACACCTTCGCGACGCCCGTCCTCGCCCGGCCCCTCGAGCACGGGGCCGCGGTGTCCTGGCACTCCGGGACCAAGTACCTCTGCGGGCACGCCGACGCCATGAGCGGCGTGATCGTGGCGGCGGAGGACCGGATCCGGCGGATGCGCTCGCTGCTCTCCCAGACGGGCGGGGCGGTGTCGCCGATGGACGCCTGGCTCACGCTCCGGGGGATACGCACGCTGGACGTGCGGGTGCGGCGGGCCTCGGCCGTCGCCCTGGAGCTCGCGGGCCGGCTCTCGAAGTCGCGCCAGGTCTCGAGGGTCCATTACCCGGGCCTGAAGTCGTCCCCCTCCCACGCGACCGCGAAGCGCCTCCTCGACGGGGCGCACGGCGGGATGCTGAGCTTCGAGCTCAAGGGCGGCCTGGCCTCGGTCCGGAAGTTCGTCGACGCGCTGGAGCTGGTCCGCCTCCTCCCCAGCCTCGGGGACGTGGAGACGACGATCACGCATCCGGCGCGGACCTCCCACGCGTACCTTTCGCCCGCCGAGCGCGCCGCCGCCGGAGTCACCGACGGCCTCGTGCGCGTCTCCGCGGGACTCGAGGATCCCGAGGACCTCTGGGCCGACCTGGACCAGGCATTGAAGAGGAGCACGACATGAGCGACGCCCCCGTTCCCGCCCCCGCCCCGGCCCCGGCGCCCGCGCCGGCCGCCCCGGCGAAGATCACGATCGACGACTTCAAGAAGGTCGAGCTCCGCACGGGCAAGGTCCTGGAGTGCGCCGACCACACGAACGCGAACAAGCTCTACGTCCTGAAGGTCGACCTGGGCGGCGGCGAGATCCGCCAGATCGTCAGCGGCATCAAGACCTGGTACCAGCCCGCCGACCTGGTGGGGAAGACCGTGGTCGTCGTCGCGAACCTCCAGCCGGCGATGCTCCGCGGCGTGGAGTCCCAGGGCATGGTGCTCGCCGCGACCGGCGGCGACACGGTGTCGCTCCTCACGCCGATCCGCGAGGTGCCGCCCGGCTCGAAGGTGAGCTAACTTTCTCGCGCCGTCCCGCGATTTCCCCGAACATCCCCGGGGCGCCGTCGTCCATTCCTGCGGTCATCCAACGGAGCGGGACCCGATTGGAGGCCGCATGAGGATCCTCGCCCTCGTCCTGTTCATGGCCGCGACGGCGCACGCCCAGGCCTCCGGGGCCGGCACCTGAGACAGCTCGAACGCCAAGCCCTGGGAGGGCTACGGGAAGGGGACCCGCTGGGAGCGGTCCCTGAAGGAGGCCTGCCTCAAGGCCGACCGCGAGAACAAGCCGGTCCTGCTGTTCCAGCTCGTGGGGAACCTCGACAAGGAGGGGACCTGAGCGGCCGGGGACCTCATGAGAACCGTGACGTTCTCGGATCCCGGGGTCGCCGCCTACCTCTCCGACAACTTCGTCTGCGCGTGGTTCAACCGCGGGCCCGGATTCGACAAGACCCCCCAGTCGAAGGAGTACCGGACCGAGGAGTGGATCTTCGGCTCCTCGTTCGAGTCCTACCCGACGCGCAACATCTGCACGTTCTTCCTCGAGCCCGACGGCCGCGTCTTCACGTACGCGGCGGGCTACCACTGCCCCGAGCTCTTCCTCGAGATCGCCAAGACCGCGACGGCGCTGCGCAAGAACCCCCGGAATCTGGCGAGGCGGCTGTCCGAGCGCGCCGGCCAGCTGGCCCGGGACTACTCGGCGGGCATGCACCGCTCGCACGCGGCGCGGATCGGATTCACGCCCTCCGCCGGCCGGGCCCCGTCGGTGAAGTGGTGCGGGACGGCGACGTACCGGGGGAAGAAGCACGCCCACGGCCCCACTTGCGCCATGGCGCTGCAGCAGGGCTTCGCGCACCTCCAGGCGGTCTACGGCGACTTCGCGAAGCGGCGGGAGCTCCCGCGGCTGACCGAGGTCCAGTCGAGCTACCTCTCGGGCAACCCGTTCACCGAGGAGTCCGGGCTGACCGCGACGCTGGACGATTCGCTCTTCGCCTCCGCCCGGGAGGCCGCGGCCGCGCCGGCCGCGCCGGCCCCCGTCGACCGCCGGCCGTCGCTGCTCCGGGCGGCGGACGCCGAGATCGACGTGCTGCAGGCGCGCTTCGAGGAGATCAACGCGGTGCTCTGCACGGCGAAGATCGACGACCGGGAACGGTACCGGCTCCAGGACGCGCTGCTCGCCCTGTCCGACCGGCTCCTCGCCGTCCAGCGGAGGAGGGCGAACCTGGCGCGCTGATCAGAGCCCGGCGAGCCACTCCCGGGCCTGCGCGGCCATGGGATGGCGGGGCGCCAGGTCGAGGAAGCGCTCCAGCGACGCCGCGGCCGAGCCCTTGAGCCCGAGGTTCAGCAGGCTCATGCCGAGCCCGAGGTGCGAGGGGGCGTGGGCCGGGTCGAGGCGGAGCGCGGACTCGAAGTCCGCCTTCGCGTGGTCCCAGTGCTCGAGGTCGAGCTGCGTCGCGCCCCGGTTGTACCAGGCCTGGAGGTCGCGGGGCGCGAGGCCGATGGCGAGGGTGAAGTCCGCGACGGCCCCCTCCAGGTCCTCGCCCTCGGCCCGGGCGCAGGCCCGGTTGTACGCGGCCGTGGCGTAGGTGGGGTCGAGGTCGAGGGCCCGGTCGAAGTCCGCGACGGCCGCCGCGAGCTCCCCGGACTTCCGCCTCTGCAGGCCGCGGTTGTTCCAGGCCGGCGCGTAGTCGGGCCGGGCGGCGATCAGGCGGTCCAGGTCCTCGGCGGCGGCCCGGGAATCGCCGCGGGCGAGCCGCAGCGCCGAGCGGTTGAGGAGCGTCTCGGGGTCGTCGGGCCGCAGCCGCAGCGCCTCGGCGTAGTCGCGCTCCGCGCCCGCGAGGTCTCCGGCGGCGTGGAGGATCGCGCCGCGGTGGGTGAAGGCGAGCGCGAAGTCGGGCCGCTTCCGCACGGCGGCGCTGAGGTCGTCGTAGGCCTCCTGCAGGCGGCCGGTGTCGCGGTAGTCGCGGCCCCGATTCACCAAGGCTTCCGCCAGCGACGGATCGGCCTGGAGCGCGGCGCTGTATTCCTCGATGGCCTTGGGGAGGTCGCCCAGGGTGCTCCAGGCCAGGCCGCGGTAGAAGCGGCGCTCCGCGGGCGGCCGCTCGGGCCGCGGGGCGGGGGCGGGCCGTCCGCCGAGGATCGCGTCGAGCCGGGCCGCGACCTCCGGGAAGCCCGAGGGCCGGAACGCGGGCTGCTTGGCGAGGCAGAGCAGGATGAGCTCGCGCACGGCGGGCGGCACGGGGCCGTCCTCGGGGATCTCCGCCTTCGCCGAGGCGTGCAGCGTCCGGAGTTCCTCGTAGCGCGCGAGGGGCTCGAGGCCCGGGTCGACCTCGAAGGGCCGCCGGCCGAGGAACATCTCGTAGAGGATGACCCCGAACGCGTAGATGTCGGCCGCCGGGCCGAGCACGGAGCCCTCGTACCACATCTCGGGGGCCATGTACGACGGCGTCCCGACGACGGTGCCGCGGACCGTGATCTCGCCCCGCTCCGTGAAGCGGAGGCCGCCGGCCGCCTTGACGCGCTCCGGGCCCGCGAGCGGCTTCGCGAGGCCGAAGTCGCCGACCCGCGCGTGGCCGTCCGCCGTGAGGAAGATGTTCGGCGGCTTGAGGTCGCGGTGCAGCAGGCCGGCCGCGTGCACGTGGGCCATGCCGTCGGCGATCTCGCGGGCGAGGCGCAGCCGCTCCCCGACGGGCCGCAGGCCGGAGATCCAGTCGTCGAGCGTCCCGCCGTCGACGCGCTCCGAGAGGATGTGCAGGCCCCGGTCGATGCGGTCGAGCGTGATCAGCTCGACGACGTGGTCGTGCGGCGGGAGGTTGAGCCAGAGCTCGGCCTCGCGGAGGAAGCGGACGACGCACTCCTCGTCGAGCCGGACGTCGGGGCGGACGCCCTTGAGGACGAGGCCGCGGTCGAAGCGCCGGTCGCGGACGAAGTAGACCAGGCCCATGCCGCCCTGGAGCAGGCGCTCGATCTCGTAGAACTCGCCGAGGCGGTCGCCGGGGACGCGGACCTTGGTCGTCGGCCGCTCCTCGGGCGGGGTCCGGCTCACGGCGGGCCGCCCCCGAAGAACCGGCGGGCGGCCCAGACCAGGCTGGCCGCCAGCGCGCCGAGGATCGCGAATCCCACGGCGAGGTTCAACGCCCCGGCGCGCTTGTAGCGCGCGATCTCCCGGTCGAACTCGGCGGCGGCGCGGAGCGATTCCGGGGCGCCCTGGATCCGGAGCTTCGCCGCCACGGCGCGGAGCCGGCGGACGGCCGCGGGCCCGAGGCGGTCCTGGCGGCTCTCGTGGGCGTTGAAGAGCGGGATGCAGCGGAGGCCGGCCTCGCGGAGCACGGCCGGGTCGTCGGGCAGGAACCCGTTCTGGAGCAGCGCGATCCCGGCCTCGGGCGGGGCGGCGGCCACGGCCCGGTGAAATTCGTCGAGCGCGCTCCCCTGGGCGGCGGGGGCGGCCGCGGGATCCAGCAGCCGTCCGCAGTAGTGGCAGACCTGGCCCTCGACCGGGGCGCCGCAGCCGGCGCAGGGCGAACTCACCGCGGCCCCCGGGAGCCGGGCCGGAAGGGCAGGGCCGAGGCCGCGGCGTCGAGCGCCGCGCGGTCCACGCCGCAATCGGGGAAGGCCCCGACCAGGGCCTGCGTGCTGACGTTGCCGGAGGCGCCGGGCGCGTACGGGCAGCCGCCGATGCCGCCCGCGCTGGAGTCGAAGATCCGGATCCCCCGGGCCGCCGAGGCGAGGCAGTTCGCCACGGCCCGTCCGAAGGTGTCGTGGAAGTGCATCGCGTAGCGCTCCGCCGGCGCGACGGGCAGGAGCGCGTCGAGCAGCGCGTTCACCTCGTCCGGCGAGGCCTTGCCGATCGTGTCGCCGATCGACACCTCCGCGACGCCCAGGTCGAAGAGCCGTCGCGAGACCTCCGCGACCCTGGCCGGCGCGATGCGGCCCTCGTAGGGGCACCAGAACGCCGTGGACACGTAGCCGCGGACCGGGAGCTTCTCCGCGGCCGCCTTCGCGAGGACGGGGACGAAGCGGTCGATGGACTCGGCGATCGAGGCGTTGATGTTCTTCCGGTTGAAGGTCTCGCTCGCCGCCGTGAAGACCGCGATCCGGTCGACCTTGGCGGCGAGCGCGCGGGCCAGGCCCTGCTCGTTGGGGACGAGGGCCGAGTACGTCACGCCCGGTTCGCGCCGGATGCGGCGGAAGACCTCGTCGGAGTCGGCCAGCTGCGGGATCCACTTGGGGGACACGAAGGCGCCGGCCTCGATCTCCTTCAGCCCGCTCCGCGAGAGCGCGTCGATGAAGGCGACCTTCGCCCCGGTGGGGACGATCGCGGACTCGTTCTGCAGCCCGTCGCGGGGCCCGACCTCGACGATCCGGATCACGGGGCGGGGTCCAGCACCACGAGCACCCGGCCCAGGTCCACCTGCTCGCCGTCCTTGCAGTTGACCGAGGCGACCTTGCCGGCCGAGGGCGCGGCCAGGCGGTACTCCATCTTCATCGCCTCGAGCACGGCGAGGATGTCGCCGGATTTCACGGCGTCGCCGGGCTTCACGCGGACGGAGAGGACGCGGCCGGTCATCGGCGCCCGGACCTCGGGGTCGACGGAGGTCGCGGCGCCCGCGAGCGCGGCGCGGCGGTCGATCTCGAAGCAGGCGGTCCGGCCCTCGAAGCTCACCCAGACGAGGTTGCCGTCGCGGATCGCCTCGACCCGGGGATCGGCGATCGCCCCCGGTGGGAGCTCGCCCGCGAGGGAGCGGCCGCGCCAGCGGAGCCGGTAGGCGCTCACGCGTCGATCCTCCAGCCGCCGAGCGTGCGCCAGGGGGAGGGGGAGGCCTCGCCCGCGGGGGCCGAGCCCCGGGCGGCGAGGGCCGCGGCCTGCATCGAGGCGGCGGGCGGCTCGGGCTCCTTCCAGGGCTGGTCCTCGATGGTCGAGGTGTAGGTCCGGCCCCGGGAGAAATCCTCGGACGAGAGCAGGTCGATCAGGAAGGACTGGTTCGTGGGGACGCCGAGCAGCACCAGCTCGCGGAGCACCTCGAGAAGACGGCGCCGGGCCTGCTCGCGGTCGGGCGCGTGGACGATGAGCTTGGCGAGCAGCGAGTCGTAGTGCGGGGACACGACGTCGCCCTCGCGGACGCCCGAGTCGATGCGCAGGCCGGGACGCTGCGGCCAGCGGAGCCTCAGGATCTTCCCGGCGCCCGGGAGGAAACCCGCCCCGGGGTCCTCCGCGTTGAGGCGGACCTCGATGGAATGGCCCGTGGGGACCGGCGCGGCGGGGAGGGGCCCGCCCCGGGCGATCTCCACCTGCGCGCGGACGAGGTCCAGGCCCGAGCGCAGCTCCGTCACCGGGTGCTCGACCTGGATGCGCGTGTTCATCTCGAGGAAGTGGAACTTCCCGTCGGGACCGACGAGGAATTCGACGGTGCCCGCGCTCCGGTATCCCACCGCGACCGAGAGCTTGACGGCGGCGGCGAAGAGCGCGGCGCGCAGCGCGGTGTCGACGGCGACCGAGGGGGACTCCTCGACGATCTTCTGGTAGCGGCGCTGGAGGCTGCACTCGCGCTCGCCGAGCGCGACGGCCGCCTTCCCGTCGCCGAGCACCTGGACCTCGACGTGGCGCGCGGGGGCGACGAGCTTCTCGACGATCATCGCGTCGTCGCCGAACGCGGCCTTGGCCTCCCGCCGGGCGGCGTGCCAGGCCTCGGCCAGGTCGGCCGCGCGGTCGACGCGCCGCATGCCGCGCCCGCCTCCGCCCGCGGCCGCCTTCAGGAGCACGGGGAACCCGAGCTCGATCGCGACGGCGGAGGCGTGCTCCGGGGTCTCGACGTCGCGGCGCCCGAGGACGACGGGCACGCCGAGCTTCTCGGCGAGCGCCCGGGAGGCCCGCTTGTTGCCGAGGGCCTCCATCGCGGACGCGTCGGGGCCGAGGAAGCAGAGGCCCGCGGCCTCGCAGGCCCGCACGAAGGCGGCGTCCTGGGAGAGGAACCCGTAGCCGGGGTGGACCGCGTCGCAGCCGGTCGCCTTGGCGGCCGCGAGGAGCTTCGCGGGGTCGAGGTAGCTCTCGGAGGCGCGCTCGCCGCCCAGCGAGACCGCCGCGTCGGCGGTGCGGACGTGCAGGGCCTCCTTGTCCGGATCCGAGTGGACGGCGACCCAGGGGATGCCCAGCTCGCGCAGGGTGCGGCCGATGCGCACCGCGATCTCCCCGCGGTTGGCGACGAGGACCTTGGAGACCCGGGAGCTCAGCGCAGCCACGACGGCTTCCGCTTCTCCAGGAACGCGGTCAGGCCTTCCTGGCCCTCGGGGGAGGTCCGGACCCTCGAGATCAGCGAGGTCGTGTACTCGACGGCCGCGGGCCGGGAGCGCCCGAGCACCTCGGGGACCAGGGCCTTCGCGATGGCGACGGCCCGGGGTCCGTTCTTCTGGAGCACGGCGGCGAGCTCGGCGACCTTGGCGTCGAGCTGGTCGGCCTTCACGATCTCGTGGACGAGGCCCATGCGGCGGGCCTCCTCGGGCGGGAAGACCTCGGCGGTCAGGAAGTACCGGCGGGCGGCCGAGTGGCCGATCTTCGGGGCGACGTAGGCGGAGATCACGGCGGGGACGATGCCGAGCTTCACCTCGGAGAAGGTGCACTTGATGCCCTCGACCGCGACCACGATGTCGCAGCAGGACATCAGGCCCATGCCGCCGCCGAAGGAGTCGCCGTTGATGCGGCCGATCACGGGCTTGGGGCACTCGTCGATGGCGCGGAACATCATGGACATGCGGACGGCGTCCGCCTTGTTCTGCGCCTCCGTGTACGTGATCGAGCGCTTCATCCAGTTGACGTCGGCGCCCGCGCAGAAGATCGGGCCGGTTCCCGTGAGGACGATCACGCGGACCGAGTCGTCGGCGCCGAGCCGCCCGAAGGCGTCGGTGAGCTCGGCGATGAGGGTGTCGTCGAAGGCGTTGCGGACGTCGGGCCGGTCGAGGGCGACGCGCGCGACGGCGCCGTCGCGGGTGACCTTGATCGTCGTGGTGTCCATGGCTCTCCCTAGAAGCGGAAGACCGGGGCCCGCGGCCCCGGGATGGGCGCGTTGAGGCAGGCGGAGAGGGCGAGGCCGACGGCCTGGCGCGTGCGGGCCGGGTCGAGGAGCCCGTCGTCCCAGAGCAGCGCCGATCCGTAGTAGGGGTCGCCCTCGCGCTCGTACTTCTCGAGGACCGGGCCGGCGATCTTGCGGGCCTCCTCCTCGCTGAGCGTCTTCCCGTCGCGGGCGACCTGGTCGCGCTTCACCTGGACGAGCACGCTGGCGGCCTGCTCGGCGCCCATCACGCTGGTGCGCGAGTTGGGCCAGGCGAAGAGGAAGCGGGGGAGGTAGCCGCGGCCGCACATCGCGTAGTTGCCGGCGCCGTGCGAGGCGCCGATGAGCACCGTGATGCGCGGGACCTGGGCCGTGGCGACGGCCTGGACCATCTTCGCGCCGTCCTTCGCGATGCCGC
>CAYXGZ010000044.1:3506-29982 GCA_964464755.1 uncultured Planctomycetales bacterium | reverse complement strand
GCGCCGCCCTCTCCGAGAGCATCCTCGAGAGCGAGCTCTTCGGGCACATCAAGGGCGCGTTCACCGGCGCCAGCTACGACCGCAAGGGCCGCTTCGAGTACGCCCACGAGGGCACCCTCTTCCTCGACGAGATCGGCGACCTCCCGCCCTCCGTCCAGGTCAAGCTGCTCCGCGTCCTCGAGTACGGCGAGGTCTTCCGCGTCGGATCCAACGAGCCCGTCAAGGTCGACGTCCGGCTCATCACGGCGACGAACAAGAACCTCGAGCAGCTGATCCGCGACGGCCGGTTCCGCGAGGACCTCTACTTCCGCCTCAAGGTCGTCACGATCGCCCTCCCCCCGCTGCGGGAGCGTCTCGACGACCTGCCGCTGCTCGCCGACCACTTCCTCAAGGAGCTGGCGGCCACGCACAAGAAGGACGTCCGCGCGTTCAGCCCCGAGGCCCTCAAGGCGCTCTACGCCTACGCCTGGCCCGGCAACGTCCGCGAGCTCCGCAACACGATCGAGAGCATGGTCGTCCTCTCCAAGGGGAACGTCCTCGACGTCGGGGACCTCCCCCAGTACGTCACCGCCGCCCGCGCCGCGGGCCCGGGCCCCGTCGACCCGGACCTCGAGCCCGGCGAGGAGGGCACGTACAACATCGAGTTCGCCGAGAAGGAGCTCATCCGCCGCGCGCTGGCGGAGAGCCAGGGGAACCGCGAGAAGGCCGCCCAGCTCCTCGGCATGGGCGAGCGGACGCTCTACCGCAAGATCAAGCGCTTCGGACTCTCGTAGGAGACGCCGGATGCCTCGCTTCACGATCTCGCAGCACTCGGGGGCCGGCAAGCACCCGGACCACTTCGACCTCTTCCTCGAGAAGGACGGGACCCTCAAGAGCTGGAGGCTCCCGGGCACCGACCTCACCGAGCCCCTGAAGGCCGTCGAGGCCAAGGACCACGCGCTCAAGTACCTCGATTTCGAGGGCAAGCTCACCGGCGAGAAGGGCTCCGTGACCCCCTGGGACACCGGGACCTACCTCGAGGACACCTGGACCCCCTCGGCGATCCAGGTCGCCGTGGTCGGCCGGCGCGTGAAGACGCGGCTGCGCATCACCCGCACCGCGATCGAGGGGCCGTCCATCGTCTGGACGATCGAGGACGCCACGCCCGCCGTCCGGCGGACGACCTCCGCCCTGCTCTCCGAGCCGACTCCCGACCCGGCGCCGAGCCCCGAGCTCGACGAGATCCACGAGGCCCTCAACCGCGAGGAGCACGCCCTCGTGGCCATCGCCAGCCAGGTCCTCAAGCCCTCGGCCGTGGAGTGGACGCTCGCCGCGACGGACGCCGCCCTGCGCGAGCGCATCCTCGCCGAGCTCTCGAAGTGGCGGCACCCCTGGCTCGAGGCGGCGAAGCGCCGCGCCGCCGTGCTCGACGAGCTCGCGAAGGCCGTGACGGGCGCCAAGCCTAAGTGAGGCCGGCGAGGACGGCCCGGGCCGTCGCCGCGGGATCGTCCGAGGCCTCGACGGTCCGCGCCTCCTTGAAGCTCCGGAACCACTGCGCCTGCCGGCGCGAGAACTGCCGCGTGTGCAGCACGACGGCCGCCTCGGCCTCCGCCTCCGTCGCCCGCCCCTCGAGGCAATCGACGACCTCGCGGTAGCCGACGGCCTGCCGCCCCTCGGGCCCCCAAGGCGCCGCGAGCAGCCCCCGCACCTCCTGCACCAGCCCCTGCTCGAACATCCTCCGCACCCGGCGGGCGATCCGCGCCTCGAGGTCCGCGCGGTGCAGGCAGACCACGGGGGCCTGGATCGACGGCTTGTCGAAATGCGTCTGCACGGACGAGATCGGGATCCCCGTCTTCCGCCACACCTCGACCGCGCGGACCAGGCGCTTCGCGTCGTTGGGATGGATGCGCGCCGCGGCCGCGGGATCGACGCGCTGCAGCTCCGCGTGCAGGGCGACGGGGCCCTCGGCGAGCAGCTCGGCCCGGAGCGCCGGGTCGGCGGGCGGCCCGGCGAAGAGCCCGTAGACGTAGGCCTTGTAGTAGAGCGAGGTGCCGCCGACGAAGAGCGCCCGCTTCCCCCGCGACTCCAGGTCGGCGACCGCCTTCCGCGCGTCCTCGACGAAGCGCCCCGCGTTGTACGAGTCGGAGGGCTCGCAGATGTCCACGAGGTGGTGCCGGACCCGGGCCAGCATCGTCGGCGACGGCTTCGCCGTCCCGATGTCCATGCGCCGGTAGACCTTCATGGAGTCGACCGAGACGATCTCCGCGCCGAGCTGCTCCGCGACGAGGATCGCGGCCTCGTGCTTGCCCGAGGCCGTCGGGCCGAGGAGGAAGACCGGGGTCATGCCCGCCGCTCCTCGACCTCGACGTGGAGGTCGACGGCCAGGAGCGCCGCGGTCTTCTTGCCTCCCGTCCCCATGACCTTCAGGAGGCGTCCGTCCGCCAGCTCGAGGTGCATCCCCTGCTCCGAGCGGTCGCCGTCCTGGTCGATCTTGTGCAGCAGGACGATCCTCCGGATCTCCCCGAAGGCCAGGGTCTCGGACCTCGACTTCCACGGCGACTTCGTCCGGATCACGAGGGCCTGCTCGTCCAGGTCGAGGAGCATCCCCTCCTGCGTGTAGATCATCTTGAAGGCGCCCGCGATGCAGGCCAGGCCCAGGCTGCCCCAGATGCAGCCGCTGTCCGAGGACTGCCCCGCCGCGATCGCCCAGAGGACGACGCCGGCGACGAAGCAGCCGAGCGAGCAGCCCCGGTTCCGCTCCTCGTAGACGATCTTGCCGTTGCGCTCCGTCCTTACCATCAGGCGGTACGACAGTGCTCGAAGGCGTTCCGGAACAGGGAAAGCCCGTCCGGATCCTGGAGGCCCTTCCGCGCCCAGAGCGGGTGCTGCGTCGAGAACTGGTGCTTCTCCGGGTGGGGCATGAGGCCGAGCACGCGGCCGGTCGGATCGCAGATCCCCGCGATCGCGTTGACCGAGCCGTTCGGATTGTCCGGGAAGGCCTGCGTCGGGTTCCCCGACGCGTCGACGTAGCGGAGCACGACCTGGCCGGCCGACTCGAGCTTCGCGAGCAGCTCCGGCGGCGCGACGAACTTCCCCTCGCCGTGGGTCACCCCCGCCTCGATGAAGGCGCCCTCCTTCGCGAAGACGCACTTCGAGGACACGGTCTTCATCCGCACCCAGCGGTCCTCGAAGCGGCCCGAGTCGTTGAAGGTCAGCGTCACGGTCTGCGCCAGTCCCCGGAGCGGATCCGGCAGGAGCCCCGATTTCACGAGGACCTGGAAGCCGTTGCAGATCCCGAGCACCAGGCGCCCCTCGCGGACGAAGTTCACGAGCGCGTCGCCGAGCCGCAGCCTCAGCTCGTTCGCGAAGACCCGTCCCGAGCCGAGGTCGTCGCCGTACGAGAAGCCGCCCGGGACCACGAGCAGCCGGAACCCGCCGAAGAGCTTCGGGTTCTCCACGAGCCGGTTGACGTGCAGGAGCTCGGTCTCGAAGCCGGCCTGCTCGCAGGCCTTCACGGTCTCGAGGTCCGTGTTCGTCCCCGCCGAGCGGACGAGCAGCGCCCGGGGGGTCACCACGCGAGGGTCCCCTTCCACGCGGCCCGCAGCTCCTCGATCGGCTCGTTGATCAGCTTGCGGCGGCCGCGGCCGATCATCTCGAGGCGCCCCGTGCCCGTGATCTGCCCGATGCAGCCCTTGGGCAGGCCCTCGACGATCTTCTCGAAGACGCCGAAGTCCCGCTCGCGGACCTCGAGGAGGTAGCGCGAGGGCGACTCCGAGAAGAGCAGCGAGGTCTCGCCGCTGAGCAGCTTCACGGGGACCTGCTCGAGGAACATGTTGAGCCCGAACCCGCCCGAGAAGGCCATCTCGGCGACCGCGGCGGCGAGGCCGCCCTCCGAGCAGTCGTGCGCGGCGCGCACCACCCCCGCGGCGACCGCCTTCGAGACGGCCGCGTGGATCTTCGGCGCCAGCTGCAGGTCGACCGTCGGCACCCGGCCGCCGGCCAGCCCGTTGACCAGCGAATAGTGGGACCCGCCGAGCTCCATGCGCGTGGGCCCCACGATCCAGAGGTAGTTCCCCTGCTCCTTGAGGTCCATCGTCACGGACTTGCGGACGTCCTGGAGGACGCCGAGCGCCGAGACGAGCAGCGAGGGCGGGATGCGGATGACCTGGTCGCCGACGCGGAACTCGTTGTTGAGGCTGTCCTTGCCCGAGATGAAGGGCGTGCCGTAGGCCTTCGCGACGTCGTAGCAGGCCTCGCAGGCCCGCACGAGCTGGCCGAGCACGCCGGGGTCCCGGGGGCTGGCCCAGCTGAAGTTGTCGAGGATCGCGATGCGCTCGAAGTCCGCGCCGACGCAGATCGCGTTGCGCACCGCCTCGTCGATCGAGTTGGCCGCCATCTGGTACGGGTCGAGGTCGCCGTAGCGCGGGTTGAAGCCGCAGGCGACCGCGAGGCCCTTCACCGTGTCGAGGCGGGGCCGCAGGACGGCGCCGTCGGAGGGCCCGTCGCGGTGGAGGCCGGTGAGCGGCTTGACGACGCTGCCGCCCTGAACCTCGTGGTCGTACTGCCGGATGATCCACTCCTTCGAGCAGACGTTCCAGGACCCGAGGATCTTCTTGAGGTCCGGGCCGTAGTCGTCCTTCTCGGGCGGCTTGGGGTCCGGGTGCTTGGGCTCGGCCCAGGTCGCGACGAGGGTCTCGCGCGGCAGCCCGTCGTGGAGGAAGTCCATCTCGATCCGCGCGACCTCCTCGCCCCGGTAGCGCAGGACGAGCAGGCGGTCGCCCGTGAAGCGGCCGATCGCGGTCGCCTCGACGTTCTCGGCGCGGAACACCGCGAGGAGCTCCTCGAGCTTCTCCGGCGCGGCGGCGAGCACCATGCGCTCCTGGGCCTCGCTGATCCAGGTCTCCGCGTAGGTGAGGCCCTCGTACTTCAGCGGGACCTTGTCGAGGTCGACCTCGGCGCCGAGCTCGGCGCCCATCTCGCCGACCGCGCTGGACAGGCCGCCCGCGCCGCAGTCGGTGATGCAGGTGTAGAGGCCCCTGTCGCGGGCCTGGAGCACGGTGTCGAGGACCATCTTCTCGACGATCGCGTTGCCGATCTGGACGGCGCCCGCGGAGACCGTCTCGCTCTGGTCGTGCAGCTCGACGGAGGAGAAGGTCGCGCCGTGGATGCCGTCCCGGCCGGTCCGGCCGCCGACGACCACGATGACGTCGCCCTTCCGGGCCTCCTTGGTCGCCATCGAGCGAGGCAGGATGCCGACGGTGCCGCAGTAGACGAGCGGGTTGCCGACGTAGCGGTCGTCGAAGTAGACGGCGCCGTTGACCGTCGGGATGCCCATGCGGTTGCCGTAGTCGCGGACGCCCGCCACGACGCCCTTGAGGATGCGCCGGGGGTGGATCGTGCCGGGCGGAAGCGCGGATTCCGCAGTGTCCGGCCGGCCGACGCAGAACACGTCGGTGGACGCGACCGGCTTGGCGCCCAGGCCGCAGCCGAGGACGTCGCGGATGACCCCGCCGAGGCCCGTGTTCGCCCCGCCGTAGGGGTCGATCGCGGAGGGGTGGTTGTGGGTCTCGACCTTGAAGCAGACGTGGTCCTTCTCGTCGAACTCGATGATGCCCGCGTTGTCCTTGAAGACGCTGACGCACCAGGGCTTCGCGAGCTCCTTCGTGGCGCGGAACACGGTCGACTTCAGGAGGTTCGGGATGGTCCGGCCGTTGAAGACGACGTCGGAGGTGAGCGTCTTGTGCTTGCAGTGCTCGCTCCAGGTCTGGGCGACCGTCTCGAGCTCCGCGTCGGTCGGCTCGCGGCGCTTGGCCTTGAAGTGCTCCTGGACGGCGCGCATCTCGCGGACGGTCAGGGAGAGGCCGGCCTCGCGGCTGAGCTTCGCCAGCCCCGCGTCGTCGAGCGCGGAGATCGGGACCTCGACCCGCCGGAAGACGTAGGGGGCGCCGAGGTGGATCTTCTCGAAGCGGCGCTCGCCGAGGGCGATCTCGTCGATGGCGGCGTTGCCGAGGACCTTGGCGGCCGCGGCCTGGAGGGCGGCGTCGTCGGGGCCGCCCCAGACGACGTGGCGCATGCCGGTGCGGACGGCCGTGGCGTTCATCCCGAGGTCCCGGACGGCCTTGCGGGCGGAGGCCTCGACGGGGTCCATGACCCCGGGCTTCTTGAAGACGGTGACGACGCGGGTCCCGGCGGGGACCGCGGGGGGCTGGTCGGCCCGGCTGACGGTGTAGGTCTCGCTGACGGGGTCGGCCAGGAGTTCCCGGGCGATCCGGTCGGCGTCGAGATCGGGGCCCTCGAGGAGGAAGACCTGGGCGCTGCGGACCTTCTCGAGGCCCGGCAGGGCCAGGTCCCGGAGGGCGGCGGCGGCGGCGGCCGAAAGGGCGTCCCCCGTTTCCGGCCGGCAGGCCACGTCCACGCGCCAAAGCACGGCGGAAGGGTACCAGCGCCGCGGTGCACCCGTCAACGAACCCCGTCCGGCCGTCGAATACCCCTTGAACGGGCCGGGGGGGCCGTCCGATAATGGGGGTTTCTTGGAGGGGGACCCGCTCCGGCATGGCAGAGCCCAAGGCCGATCCCAAGGACTTCGAGAAGCCGCTCCTCGAGATCGAAACGAGGATCCACGACCTCGAGAAGTTCTCCCAGAAGGCCGGCGTCGACGTGACCGCCGAGGTGGAGAAGCTCCGGCTGGAGCTCGACCGGCGGACGCGGGAGATCCACGCCCGCCTCACCCCCTGGCAGCGGGTCCAGCTGGCCCGCCACCCCAAGAGGCCGGATGCGTCCGACTTCGTGGGGATGATCTTCGACGACTTCGTCGAGCTGCACGGGGACAAGGCCTACGGGGACGACCGGGCCATCCTGACGGGCCTCTGCCGCGTCGGGGGCCGCCGGATCCTCCTGGTGGCCCAGCAGAAGGGCAAGTCCACCAAGGAACGCCTCGCCTGCAACTTCGGCAGCCCCCATCCGGAGGGCTACCGCAAGGCGCTGGAGAAGATGAAGCTGGCGGAGAAGTTCCACCTCCCCGTCGTCACCCTGGTCAACACGCCCGGCGCCTACCCCGGCATCGGGGCCGAGGAGCGGGGCCAGGCGACCATCATCGCCCGCAACCTGCTGGAGATGTCCAAGCTGCGGACGCCCGTGATCTCCGTCGTGATCGGCGAGGGCGGATCCGGCGGCGCGCTGGGCATCTGCGTCGCGGACCGGCTGGCCATCCTCGAGAACGCCTACTTCTCGGTCATCTCGCCCGAGGGCTGCGCCTCGATCCTCTGGCGCGACTCCTCGAAGGCGGCCCAGGCGGCCGAGCTGCTCAAGATCATGCCGCCCGACCTCGTCGGGATGGGCGTCATGGACGAGGTCGTCGAGGAGCCGCTGGGCGGCGCCCACCGGCACCCCGCGCAGATGGGCGAGATCCTCAAGAAGAAGATCATCGGCTGGCTCGACGAGCTGGACCGCCTGCCCGTGGAGCGGCTGCTCGACGAGCGCTACGCGAAGTACCGCAAGATGGGCCATTTCCTGGAGTCCGAGGCGGGCCGCCTGGCGGCCTCGCGGGCCTGATCGTGCTCCGCTCCCTCTTCGTCCTCGCCGCCCTGCTGGCGTTCCCGGCCGCGGCCTCCGCCCAGCACGGCGGCAAGCTGCCCTGGATCGAGGACGGGGCCCGGGGCATGGAGGAGGCGCGGAAGACCGGCAAGAACGCGCTCCTCTACTTCACCGCCGACTGGTGAGGGTACTGCACCGAACTGGGCGCGGGTGCGCTCTCGGACGCGAAGGTCGTGGAGGCCGCCAAGAACGTGGTCCCGGTCCTGCTCGACTTCTCGCGGCGCGGGGACTCCCCCGCCCCGGCGCTGGAGCTCAAGGACAAGTACGCGGTCCGCGGCTTCCCGACGATGCTGATCGTCTCCCCGGAGGGGATGGTGGTCGCCACGAACGTCAGCCGGGAGGCGGGCCGGCTGGCCCAGCTCCTCGCCAGCCAGCCGCCCGGGAAGAACGTCGCCGGCCCGAGCGCCCCGGCGGGCCCCACCACGTCGAGCTCGACGAAGTTGATGGTCCTGGCCGGGATCATCTTCACCCTGCTCGCCCTGGTCACCGGCGCCGGCGTCGTCGCCTGGAAGAGGGGCCTGTTCGACGCGGAAGACTAGGCCGGTCCGCCCGGTTCCTTGACCGCCCCCCCGCCCCCGGCTAGATTCGCCCATCCCACAAGGAGACTTCCCCTTGAAGACCCCGCTCCACTCCATCCACGTCGAGGCCGGCGCCCGCGTCGTCGACTTCCACGGCTGGGACATGCCCATCCAGTACTCGAACATCGTCGAGGAGCACACCGCCGTCCGGAAGGCCGTCGGCCTCTTCGACCTCTCCCACATGGGCCGCGTGTGGGTCTCCGGCAAGGACCGCCGGGCCTACCTCGACAAGATCCTCACGATCGACATCTCGAAGATGGCCCCCGGCCGCTGCCGCTACACCTTCCTGCTCACCGAGCAGGGCACCGTGATCGACGACCTGCTCGTCTACGAGGACACCGAGAACGACCGCTCGTTCCTGGTCATCAACGCCTCGAACCGCGAGAAGGACCTCGAATGGATGAAGAAGCAGGCCAAGGGCTTCAAGGTGAAGATCGACGACGTGACCCTCGAGATGGCGCTGGTCGCCGTCCAGGGCCCGAAGTCGGTCGAGGCCGTGAAGGCGGCGCTCAAGATCGACCCCTCGTCGCTGAAGTACTACACCTTCGGCTACTTCGACGTGCTCGGGGCGAAGGCCTGTCCCGTGTCGCGGACCGGCTACACAGGCGAGGACGGCTTCGAGATCTTCCTGCCGAACGACAAGGCGGCCGCGGCCTGGAAGGCCTTCCTGAAGGCGGGCGCGAAGGTCGGCCTGAAGCCCGTCGGGCTGGGCGCGCGGGACACGCTGCGCACCGAGGCGGGGATGCCCCTCTACGGCAACGACCTGGACGACCAGACGACGCCGGTCGAGGCGGGCCTGAACTTCGCTCTCGCGCTGGACAAGGCGGCGGACTTCGTCGGCAAGCCGGTGCTCGCGGCCCAGGCCTCGGGCGGCACGAAGAAGAAGCTGACGGGCTTCCAGATGGCGGGCAAGCGCATCGCGCGGCACGGCATGGAGGTCCTCGCGGGCGGGGCCAAGTCGGGCATCGTCACCAGCGGGACCTGGTCGCCGTCGCTCGAGAAGTCCATCGGGATGGCCTACGTGGCCCCGAAGGACGCGGCGCCGGGGACGAAGATCGAGATCGACGTCCGCGGCAAGCGCGAGGAGGCGGTGACGGTTCCGCTGCCGTTCTACAAGCGCCCCAAATAGCTTGACGGGCGGGACGCGGCGGCTATTTTCAGGCAACTCACGCACCCAAAAGGGGGGTACACCATGGCCAGACCGGCGGATGCGAAGTACTCGGAATCGCACGAGTGGATCGTCATACCCAAGAAGGGGGACGCGGTCATCGGGATCACCGACTACGCGGTGAAGCAGCTCTCGGATCTCGTCCACGTCGAGCTCCCCAAGGTGGGCGACGCGGTCGAGGCGGGCAGCGCCTTCGGCGAGATCGAGTCCGTGAAGACCGTGGCCGACCTGGTCTCCCCGGTCTCCGGGAAGATTACGGCGGTCAACAAGGAGGTCGCCGAGAACCCCGACGTGCTCCACGACGAGCCGTTCGAGGACGGGTGGCTGATCAAGGTGAAGATCTCCGACAAGTCGGAGCTCGAGTCCCTGATGACCGCCAAGGAGTACGGCGAGTTCCTCGAGGCCTCCGAGGAGGGCGAGGAGGAGGAGGCCCCCAAGAAGGGCAAGGGCGGCAAGAAGGACGACGACGAGGTGGACGAGGACGACTTCGTCTAGTCCCCCGCCCCGCGCACCATGGACTACATCCAGAACACGGCCGACGACCAGAAGGCCATGCTGAAGGCCGCCGGCCTGAAGCAGGTCTCCGACCTCTTCTCCGCGATCCCCGCCGACGTCCAGCTCCACCGGCCCCTGAACCTGGCCCCGAAGCAGTCCGAGCAGGAGCTGCTCGCGACCATGCAGGCCCTGGCGGCGAAGAACGCCTCCACCGAGACCCACGTCTCCTTCCTCGGCGGCGGCGGCTACACGCACTTCATCCCCGCGGTCGTCGAGCAGGTCGCGGGCCGCGGCGAGTGGGTCACCGCCTACACCCCCTACCAGGCCGAGGCCAGCCAGGGGACGCTCCAGGCGATCTTCGAGTACCAGTCCATGGTCTGCGAGCTCACGGGGCTCGACGTCGCGAACGCCTCGCACTACGACGCGGCCACCGCGCTGGCCGAGGCCGTCGCGATGGCCCTCGACCACAGCGAGCGCAACCGCATCGCGGTGAGCGCCTCGGTCAACCCGCAGTACCGCGAGGTCCTGCGGACCATGTTCCGGCACCTCGGCGTGCAGTTCCTGGACCTGGCGACCTTCGAGGGCGCGACCTCGACGAGCGGCCTGAAGGAGTTCGCCTCGACCTGCGCGGCCGTCGTCGTCCAGAACCCGAACTACTTCGGCATCCTCGAGGACCTGCCGGGGATCGCGAAGGCCGCCCACGAGGGCGGCGCCATGGCGATCTGCTCGGCCAACCCCGTGGCCCTGGGCGTCCTGGAGTCCCCCGGCGCCGCCGGCTTCGACGTCGTCACGGGCGACATCCAGCCGCTGGGCATCGACACGGGCTTCGGCGGCCCCTGGTGCGGCTACATCGCGGCGAAGCAGGAGCTGATCCGCCGCCTCCCCGGCCGGCTCGTCGGCCAGACCACGGACGCCGAGGGCAAGCGGGCCTTCTGCCTCACCCTGCAGGCCCGCGAGCAGCACATCCGCCGCGAGAAGGCCTCGAGCAACATCTGCACGAACCAGGCCCTGATGATGCTGCGCGCGACGATCGCCCTGGCGGGCCACGGCGCGGCCGGCCTGCGCCGCGTCGCGACCGCCGCGGTCCAGCGGGCCCACCAGCTCCACGCGGAGCTCGTGAAGATCCCGGGCGTCAAGCGGCCCCACACCTCGCCCTTCTTCAACGAGTTCGTCGTCCAGACCCCGGTCGAGGTCGCCGAGCTGAACCGCCGCCTCTTCGAGCGCGGCTTCCTCGGCGGCGTCGACATGCACCGGACCTACCCGGACCTCCGCAACGGCGCGCTCTTCTGCGCGAGCGAGCGGCACTCGGCGGACGACGTCCGGCGCTTCGCCGCCGCGGTCGCCGAGAGCGTCAAGGAGTCCGCCCGATGATCCATCCCGACACCGAGCTGATCTTCGAGAAGAGCCGCCCCGGGCGCGGCACGGGCTGGGTCCCGGAGCCGGACGGCCCCGCGCTCGAGTCGCTCATCCCCGCGAAGCACCTCCGGAAGGCCGCCCCGGCCCTGCCCGAGATCTCCGAGCTGGAGCTGGTCCGGCACTACACGCGGCTCTCGCAGAAGACCTTCTCGATCGACACGCACTTCTACCCCCTCGGGTCGTGCACGATGAAGTACAACCCGAAGATCAACGAGAAGATCGCGTCGCTGCCCGGCTTCGCCCGCCTCCACCCCCACCAGGACCCCGCGACGGTCCAGGGGGCCCTGCAGCTGATGTGGGAGCTGCAGAACGACCTCGCCGAGATCTCCGGCATGGACGCCGTCACCCTGCAGCCCGCCGCGGGCGCCCAGGGCGAGCTCGTGGGCGTCCTGCTCATCAAGGCCTACCACGCGAAGCACAAGCAGGGCCACCGGACCGAGATCCTGATCCCGGACAGCGCCCACGGCACGAACCCCGCCACCTGCTCGCTCGCGGGCTACAAGGCCGTCAGCGTGAAGAGCGGCGCGGACGGCGGCGTCGACCTCGCGGACCTCAAGTCCAAGCTCGGCCCCAACACGGCCGGGCTCATGATCACGAACCCGTCCACCCTCGGCCTCTTCGAGAAGCGCATCGTCGAGATCTGCAAGCTCGTCCACGCGGCGGGCGGCCAGGTCTACATGGACGGCGCGAACATGAACGCGATCCAGGGCGTGACGCGCCCCGGCGACTTCGGCGTCGACGTCCAGCACTACAACCTGCACAAGACCTTCTCGACGCCCCACGGCGGCGGCGGCCCGGGCTCCGGCCCCGTGGCCTGCAAGAAGCACCTCGAGCCCTTCCTCCCCGTCCCGCGCATCGTCAAGAAGGGCGACCGCTACGACGTCGAGCACTCGCGCCCCGACTCCATCGGCCGCGTGAAGTCCTTCTTCGGCAACTTCGGCATGCACGTCCGCTGCTACGCCTACCTCCGCTCCCACGGCCCCGACGGGATCCGGCGGAACGCGGAGTTCGCGGTGCTCAACGCGAACTACCTGAAGTCCCGGCTCTCGAAGCACTTCAAGGTCCAGTACGACCAGACCTGCATGCACGAGTTCGTCATCAACGGGACCCCGCTGCGCAAGTTCGGGGTGCACACCCTCGACGTGGCGAAGCGCCTGCTCGACTACGGATTCCACCCGCCGACGATCTACTTCCCGCTCATCGTCCCGGAGTGCCTGATGATCGAGCCGACGGAGAGCGAGACCCGGGAGACCCTGGACCAGTTCGCCGACGCGCTCATCGCGATCCTCGGCGAGGCGCAGAAGAACCCGGACCTGCTGCACCACGCGCCGCACAAGATGCCGGTGCGGCGGCTCGACGAGCTGAAGGCCGCGCGGGAGCCCATCGTGCGCTGGACGAAGGCCGCACCGGCCCCGAAGGCCCCGGCGAAGAAGCCCGCCAGGGCCAAGGCCTAACCCCGGAAACGCGAAACCCCGGGCGGGTCGCCCCGCCCGGGGTTTTTCATTTCGTCCGGCGGTCTACTGGAACGGCCCGTTCGAGGAGGGCCGGACCGGCGCGGGCCCGAAGCTCCGGCCGTTCAGCGCCCAAAGGGCCCAGAGGTCGTCGCCGCAATCCCCGCCCCAGCTCGAGTGCCGGCGGTACCAGACCCGGTAGTTCGGCCGCTCCGGCTCCATCGAGAGCCCCAGCGGCAGGATGCGGTACTCGACGGCGCCGGGGATGCCGAAGGGCCGCAGCATCGGGTCCCAAGCGGGCTCGAGGCGGCGGGCGACGCGGACGGGCTGGGGCTTGCGCGGCTCGGCGATCGTCGGGCGCCGGGGCAGGAGGATCTCCTTCTCCCAGCGGTCGAGGCCCTTCGACTTGAGCAGCTCCGCCTCGAGGGGGAGCATCCACTTCCCGTCGTAGAGGACCTGGCCCGCGTGCGGGTCGCCCGCGGGCTTCGCCGGGGGCGTCTTCTTCGGGGAGGGCGGATCCTGGGGGGCGCGGCCCTGCTCCCGCAGGCCGGAGGCGTTGCCGGGCTCGAGCTCGAGGAGCTTCGCGGACAGCGCGCCCACGTAGCGGTGCAGGCCCTGCTCCTTCGCGTAGGCGAGCAGCGACTCCCAGTCGCGCGGGTCGCGGCTCGCGCGGATCTTCTCCAGCCGGTCGCGGTAGACGTGCATCGGCGTCTCGGCCTTCAGGATGGTGACGACCTCGTCGCGCGAGTAGGCGACGGTGCCGAAGGGGAGCTCGACGACGATGCGGTCGCCCTCCTCGCGGGCGAGGCCGGTGACGACCTTGCCGTTGCGGAGGGTCACGTCGTCGGCGAGCGCCGGGGCGGCGGCCAGGGCGAGGAGGACGAGGACCAGGGGCGGACGGACCATCGGGAACCTCCTGTCGGGAACATTATACGGGACGTTCCCGGCGGCGGCGTTCCCTGCGCAGATCGGCGACGATCCGGAGCGCCCGGGCGAGGGCCCGGGCCGGCAGGAGGCCCCGGCAGCCCCTCAGGACGGCCTCCGGCTCCCCCGGGAGGGCCCCGACGTTCCAGGCGCCCTTGGCGTGCGACGGGAGCTGCCGCCAGGCCCCCAGGGCCGCCAGGACCGGCACCACGACCAGTTCCCGCTCCCGCGGGGCCAGGTGGGGCCGGGAGAGCGTCTTGCCGTAGCCCTCGACGAGGATCCAGTCCGCGAAGTCGGGGTGCAGCCCCTCCATGCGGCGCATCAGGGCCTCGAAGTCGCGCCCGTAGATCCGGCGGCAGAGGCGCTCCCCGCGGCGGCGCCAGGCGGCGGGGCTCGCCGGGCGCTCCAGGGGCGGCCGGCCCGCCCCGGCTCCCGCGGCGGCCAGGGCGATGAACCCGTTGATGGCGCGGGGGAACCCGGCGAAGAGGTAGGTCTGCAGCACCGCCTCGCGGAGGTCGTCGGCGCTCGCGCCCGCGGCGAGCGCGGCCCGGGCCTCTCGGACCGCGGCCCGGTCCCGCCCCGCCCCGACGGCGGCGGAGGTCCTGGCGATGCCGATCAGTCGCTTCATCGGATGGAAAATCAGCCGGCCCTCGCGGACCGGCTGATCCCCGGTGAGTCCTGGACTAGTACTTCTCGCCGCTTTCCTTCAGCGCGAAGACGTGGCCCGCGCCGGTGGCGACGTAGAGCATCCCGTCCTGCGTGTTCGTCAGCACGTAGTGGATCTGGTTGAGCTGCGTGCGGCCGACGATCTCGCCCGTCTTCTCCCGCACCTGGTACACCTCGTCCTTCGGCCCCAGGACCAGGACGGAATCGGAGCCCTTCACGAGGAAGCGCTCGCCGAGGGGGAGCTTCCAGCGGAGCTGGCCGTTGCGGCGGGTGCCCATCGCCGCGCCGGTCTTCGGGTCGCGGTGCTGGGGGTCGATCTCGAGGGCGAAGAGCGAGCCGCCCTCCGTCTTCACGTAGACCGTGTCGTCCTTCACGACCGCGGCCGACTTCAGGTAGCCCGCCGTCTCGTACTTCCACTCGAGCTTCCCGTTGTCCGCGTCGAGCGCGTAGAGCGCGTAGTCGAGGCCGCCGATGAGCAGGTAGCGCTTCTTGCGCGTGCCCTCCTTGCCGGCGGAGTCGAGGTACTTCTCGGCGCGCTCGTGGATCACGGGCTCGGCGGCGAGCTTGTCGAGCGTCGGGTAGGTCCAGTTGAGGCGACCGCCGTCCACGTCGTAGGAGTACGCGTTGCCGTCGCCCGCGACGAAGTAGAGCGAGGTGTGGAAGACGGGGCGCGTCACGATGGAGCGGTCGCCCGAGCCCATCGTGGCCGGGTAGTACGAGGTCTCCTCGCCGCGCTTCTCGACGTCGAGGCGCCAGACCCGGGCCAGGTCGGCGCCGGGGACGAAGATGTAGTTGCGGGTCGCGAAGGGCCGGCCGCTGGGGGCGAAGTTCAGGCGCTTCTTCCAGAGCAGCGTGCCGGTCGTGCGGACGAGGCAGTACATCACCTGGCGGGAGCAGAAGTAGACGTTGTCGCCCTGCTGGGCCACGGTCAGCTTCTGGCGCGCGTTGTTGCGGTCCCGGGTCAGGGCCTGGGACTTCGCGCCGGGGCCCTCGGCCTTGATCACGTCGTCGATCTGCCGGTTCAGGCCGCGGATCTGGCCCTCGAGCTCGCGGATCTCCTCGGGGACGCCGGAGGCCTCGGAGGGGACCCAGTCGATCGGGGTGCCGCTGTCGACCTGGAAGACCCAGGCGGGGACGCCGGTGCGGCGGTCCACGGCGGCGACGCGGCAGTCCGGCGTCTCGAGGTAGAGGTACTCGGCGCCCAGCGAGATGCGGGCGATCTTCCAGTCCTTGAACTGGTGGCTCCAGACCTCCTCCTTGAAGGGGAGGGACAGGGCCTCCGCGCGGACGGCCTCCATGCCGGGGTCGGAGGTGTTCGGCCGCTCCCAAGGATCGCGGATGCGCGGTCCGCCGCAGCCGCCGAGCGCGAGAACGAGAGCCGCCGAGGCGAGGACGGTCCTCATTTCTCCTCCTCCTTCTTCTTCAGATAGTCGGACAGGTTGATCTTGTGCTTTTTCTCGTAGTCCATCAACTTCTCGGCCCGCTGCAGGTCGGCCGAGATGCGGTTCACGAGCTTGAAGATGTACGGCTTGTTCTCGAGGCGGTCCTTCAGATCCTTCAGCATCTGCTCCCAGGAGCCGTCGTAGAGCTCGTCCCGGAGGGTCACGAGCATCCGCTCGTCCGCCGACAGCCCCGACACGTACTTCTCGATGGGACCGGCCATTTTTGTAAATTACGGGTGAAGGCGGGATTCTAGGCGGGCTTCCCGCCGACTGTCAACCAATTCGCCCCGCCGCGGCGTCCCGCCGCCCAGGCGAGCGCCGCGTAGGCCGCCCCCGCGCCGAGCAGCACCGCCCACGACGGCCCCTCCCGCTCCGGCAGCAGCCAGAGCGCCGCCGCGTTGTTCAGCGCGTGGGCGAGGACGGCCGCGAACAGGGATCCCGTCCGGCGCGCGACGAACGCGAAGTGCAGGCCCAGGACGAAGGTCGACAGGATCCGGATCGGGAGCAGGTGGATCAGGGCGAAGAGCAGCGCGGAGAGGACCAGCGCCCGCCGCGGGCCCAGGGAGGCCGCCAGGCCCCGGTCGACGGCGCCCCGGTACAGCGTCTCCTCCCCCACCGGCGCGGCGACGACGAAGAGCAGCGCCATCCCGGGGCCCGGCATCGTCCGGACCCAGACCGAGAGCTCCCGGAGCTCCTTCTCGAAGCCCAGCCCCGCGCGGACCAGGAGCGGCTGGACGACCGCCGTCGCCTCGTTGGCCGCGAACGCGAGCGCCAGGCCCGAGGCCGCGATCCAGGGGATCGCCAGGAGCGGGAACGGCCGCAGCCCCAGCGCGGGGCGGACCGGGATCCGGGCGGCTCCGAGCACGAGGAACGGCGCGAGGGCGAATCCGGCCTGCGTCAGGACGTTGATCAGCCCCGCCGGGAGCACCCCGAGCAGCAGGGACGGGAGGAGGATCCAGGCCCCGAGGGCCAGGCCGAGCGCCGACAGAGCCTCGCGGGCGCCGAAGGTCCGGCCGGGCGGCGGAACCGCCGGCCGGACCTGGAAGTCCGGGTCCAACCTACTTCTTGAGGTCCGCGAGGATCGCCTCGACGGAGGCGAGCTGGTCCTTCAGGGCCTTCTGCTGGGCCTCGAGGATCGCGATCATCTGCTCGTTCGCCCGGTTGAGCGACTTCGACCACTTCTCGATCTCCTTGAGGGAGGTCGTGGTCACCTGCTCGAGCTGGAGGACCGTCGCGTACTTGCGCTCGACCGAGACGATGTCGCCCTTGAGCTTGGCGACCTCGGACTGGATCGTGGCGTTGATCCGGCCCTCCATGTTCTGGAGGTCCTCGGCCTTCGGGCCCGAGGCGCAGCCGGCGCAGGCCAGCGCGAGGACGGGGACGAGCAGTTTCCGCATGGTCGGGTTCTCCTTGGGTGGGTTCGAGCTCCGAGTATACGGAGCCCTTCCGAGGGCTGGCAAGCGGAGTCGGCGCCTACTCCGCGTCCTTGACGCAACGGAACCCGATGTAGGCGTCGCGCCGGCCGGGCAGGTAGTAGAAGAGCCGGGACCAGCAGCGCATCTCCTCGCGGTGGTCGCGCTTGCCCAGCTTCTCCCGCGAACCGCGCACCACGACCTTGCCCGTCCCGAACTCCTTGTGCGTCGCCGCGGTCCCGGGGTAGCCCACCCAGGGGCTGCTCGTCCATTCGTAGAGCGAGTCTCCGTAGTCCGCGACGCCGAGGAGGCTGGTGCCGTTGCCCTTGCCGTACTCCTCGCCCCAGGGGTACAGCGATCGCTTCCCGGTCCGGAAGTCCCAGGAGGCCGCGGCCTCCCACTCCTCCTCGGTCGGGATCCGCTTCCCGTGCGCCGCCGCGAACGCGGCCGCGTCCTCGAGCGAGACGTAGGTCACCGGCCGGGCGGGGTCGGCCTTCTGCTTCTCCCACTGGTCCGGGGTGCGGAGCTTCCGCTTCTCCTCGTCGAGCCCCTCGAGCCAGGCCGCGTAGTCCGCGACGCTGACCTTCTTCACGTCGACGAGGATCGGGCGGATGACGACCTCGTGCGCCGGGCTGGCCCGGTCCTTCTTCTCGTCGGTGCCGATCGTGACCCGCCCGCCCGGGAAGAGGGCCTGGCCCGACGCCGCCGCGGCGGCCCCGAGGGCCGCGAGCCGGGCCAGCGGCCGGACCTCCGCGGCGAGAGGGCGGATGCCCGCGGCCTCGTCGAACGCCGACTTCGCGGCGGCCCACTCGCCCCTCGCGTAGGCCTCGCGGCCCCGGCGCTCCGCGGCGTCGGCCATCTCGCCGATCCTCCGCGCGTGGTCCGCCCGGATCTCCTCGAGCCGTTTCTGGGCCCGGTCGCGGGGCGGGACGAGGTCGGCCTCCCGCCCCATCGGGTCCTTGAGCAGCGCGGCGTACTGGGCGAGCACGGCCTCGTAGGCCGGCGCCGTCGGCCGCTCGTCCGCGGCCCGGTGGTCGGCGCGCACCCGCTCCACGGCCTCGCAGAACGCGATCTTCCGCTTCAGCCCGGCCTCGTCGGCCGCGCGGGCGAAGGCGAGCGCGTGCGTCCAGGACTTCGCCGCCGCCGCGTAGGAGCCGCGGCCGAAGTCCGCGGCGGCCGCCTCGTCGAGCGAGCGGAAGCTCACGGCGCGGACCAGGGCGTCGGCCTCGACCCGGAGCTCGTGGCCCGCCGGGAGCGCCTCCTTCCCCGTGCGGTACTTGAGCAGGGCCGTCTCGTACTTCCCCTCGGCCGTCGCCTGGTCGCCCTCGGCCTTGAGGATCTGGTAGCGGCAGACGCCGAGCAGCGCCTGGACCTCCTCCTTCTGGACCGCGCCCTCCGGGAGGACGCGGAGGCAGTCCGCGAAGGCGTCGCGGGCCTCGGCCCAGCTGCGGGCCAGGTAGAAGCTGTCCGCCTGGGCCCGGAGGCGGTCGTACTCGGCCATCGGGTCGGCGGGCGCCGTGGGGATCGGGGTCGGCGTCGCGGCGGCCGCGACGCGCTCCTCGAGGTCCAGGATCCGCGCCTCGAGCGGCCCGACGAGCGGGTCCCCGTCGGGGAGCAGCCGGCGGGCCTCCTTCAGGCACTCGAGGGCCTTCGGGTAGGACTGGTTCCGGATCAGCCCGTCGGCCAACGCGATCTGCCGCTGGTACTCGGGCCAGTACGCCGGCGTCGGCGCGGGCGTCGGGGCCGCGGTGGGCGCGGGCGTCGGATCGACCGGCGCCGGGGTCGGGGCCGGGGTGGCCGACGGCGCCGGCGTCGGGGT
The DNA here is from genome assembly GCA_964464755.1 of uncultured Planctomycetales bacterium. Classification (GTDB taxonomy): domain Bacteria; phylum Planctomycetota; class MHYJ01; order MHYJ01; family JACPRB01; genus CAYXGZ01. The sequence continues at coordinate 11,039 of CAYXGZ010000044.1, read as the reverse complement.
CTCCGACGGGGCCGGAGTCGGCGTGGGCGTCGGGTCCGGGACGCTCGAGATCGCCTTGAAGACGAACCAGCCGCCGACGGCGAGGATCAGGGCGGCGGCGCCCAGCCCGATCGCGAGGGCCTTGGAGCCGGGCGGCGGGGCCGCGTCGCCGAGGATCTCCGACTCGCCCTCGAGCCGGACCTTCTCGGCGAAGGTCAGCGTCGCGTCGGAGGGCCGCGTCTTGTCGCGCAGCGCGCGGGCGTCGGCGACGAGGTCCTCGGGCGACTGGTAGCGCTGCTCGGGCTTCTTGGCCAGGCAGCGGACGATCATCGCCTCGAGCCCCTCCGGCAGGCTCCCGTCCATCTTGCGCGGCGGGACGGGGATCTTGTGCACGTGCTGGTAGATCACCGAGGTCGGGCTCTCCCCGACGAACGGCGGCTTGCCCGTCGCCAGCTCGTAGAGCACCGCGCCCAGCGAGTAGATGTCGGCGCGGATGTCGACGGGCGACCCGACGGCCTGCTCCGGCGAGATGTACTTCGCCGTGCCCATGATCACGTGGCCGACGGTGAGCTCCATCTCGGAGCTCTTCGCCAGGCCGAAGTCCATGACCTTGATGAGGCCGTCGTTCGTGACGAGGATGTTCGAGGGCTTGATGTCGCGGTGGACGATCTTGTGCTTCCAGGCGGCCTGGAGGGCCTTGCCCGTGTGGAGGGCGATGTTGACGACCTCCTCGGGCGGCAGCTTGCCCTTCTGCTTCAGGACGGAGCTGAGGTCGCGGCCCTCGACGTACTCCATCGCGTAGAAGTGCTCGCCGTCGCCCTCCCCCGCCCCGAAGACCTGGACGACGTGGCTGTCCACGAGGCGGGCCAGCAGCGAGGCCTCGCGCTGGAAGCGCGCGACGAAGTCGTGGCTGCCGACGAGCTCCCGGGAGAGGACCTTGATGGCGACGGGACGGTTGACCGAGACCTGGCGGCCACGGTAGACGGCGCCCATGCCGCCCTTGCCGAGGCACTGGTCGTAGTAGACCTCGTAGTCGCCCCAGACCCTGGTGTTCCCCGCCATTGGGACCGGGATGATACCTCCCGCGCGGCGGCGGGGCAACGGCGGCTCAGGAGCGGCGCGTTCCGCCCGCCGCGAACCAGATCCCGCCGGGGATCCCGGCCGCGAGCAGGGCGAACTTGTAGAGCAGGCTCAGCGCGCCCGAGGCGTCCCGCACCACGCCGTAGGGCTGGAAGAGCAGCATGTAGGCCATCTCCTGGACGCCCCAGCCGCCGATCGACACCGGCACGGCCGTGACGATGAAGATGATCGGCTCCACGAGGAAGAACGCGGACACCGGGATGGCCGCCAGCCCCATGGCCCGCGCGAGCCCGACGATCGCGAAGATCGTCACCGACTGCGCGACCAGCGAGAGGAGCACGGAGGCCGCGACGACGCCCCGCGCGTCCCGCATCGTGGTCATGACGCGGTGCAGCTCCTCCACGACCCCGCGGAACGGCAGGACGCGGCGGATCGTCGCGCCGAGCGGGCTGAAGTAGACGAGGAGCCCGAGGACCATCCCGCCGAGCAGCGCCCCCACCGTCCAGACGACGGGGCGGAGCTCGGCCCGGCCCAGCACCGGCAGCGTCGCCACCGAGGCGACGAGGATCATCGTCGCCAGCCCGAGGACGCGGTCGAGGAGGATGGTGCCGACGAGCGCCGCCTTGCGCTCCTCCCCCTTGGCGGCGAGCACGGCGCGGGCCAGGTCCCCGCCCGCGGCCCCGGGGAGCACGAGGTTGAAGAACGCGCCGGCCCACGTCACGGCGAGAACCCGGCGGAACGGGATCGCGAAGCCGTTGGCGTCGAGCAGGAGCCTCCAGCGCCAGGCCAGCGCGACGAAGGCGACGGGGAGCACGAGGACCATCAGGCCCACGAGGCGGAGGTCGCTGCGCCGGATCTGGTCCGCCACCGTGCGAACGTCCACGAGCAGGAGCGCGAGGGCGAGGAAGCCGGCCGTGACGAGGAGCCGAAGCAGCAGGACGCCGGCCTGCCGGACGGTCACATCGCGCCCCGGGCCCGGGTCCGCGAGTCGAGCACGCCCGCGATCTCCCGGCGGTACGCGCCGAGCACGGCGAGCGCCAGCTCGGGCGCGTCGATCCCGAGGTCCCTGAGGCCGGCCGTCTTGACGCCCACGCCGCGGGCCTCGCGGACGTTGATCCCGAAGTGGAACTTCGAGGACACGGCCGTCGCGGTGGCGATCGAGATGCTGAGCTTGCGGCCGTCGAGCGTGAAGAGGTCGTCGCCGTCGCGGAGCACGGCCTGGCGCGACCGGCGCGCGACCTCGACGTGCACGGTGGAGGCGAAGAGGCGCTGGCGCAGGACGGCCTTCTCGAGGTCGACGGGCGCGTCGAAGTGCTCGGCGAGGAAGTGGAGCATGTCCGGGGAGGCGATCTTCGCCCGCCGGCGCACGTCCTCCTGGTCGATCATGTGCCGCGCCGGGATCGCGCAGGGCCCGCGGAACGCGACGAGGCTGTCGCCCTGGATCCCGTGGACGCGGTAGGCCCAGAGCGGCCCGATCTGGGTCCCGTCGTACTTCGCGGGCCGCCCGAGGAGGACGGCGTGCAGGGAGCCCTCGCGGCTCACGGCTTCTCCTGGAGGGCGGCCTCGAGGAAGGCGGCGCATTCCTTCGCGTCGCGCGGGAAGTCGTCGCGGCGGTACGAGGCGCAGAAGACCCGCCACGCGTTGTAGCGCACGGAGGCGGCCGGGTCGTTCATCGCGGCCACGAGGGCCTTGCGGGCCTCGGGCCGCCGCGAGAACGGGAGCACGGAGAGGGCCGCCGCGCGCCGCACGTCGGGCTCGGGATCCGTCGCGAGCAGGACGAGGAGGTCGGGCAGGCGGTCCTCGGCGCCGAGCGCGGCGAGGGCGCGGAGGGCGTCGGCGCGGACCTCGGGGTCCGGGTCGCCGAGCAGCCGGACGATGGCCGCCGGGGCCTCCGCGTGGCCGGACTTGACGGCCGCGGCGATGGCGCCCGAGCGGGCGAGCGGCGAGGGGTCGCGCATCTGGCGCCGCACGAGGTGCCAGTTGGTCGGGTCGCGCCCGACGGCGAGCTCGAGCGTGCCGAGGTAGCGCTCGTAGGCGTCGCGGCTGGTGACGTCCGGCCGGGGGCCGGGCGTGCAGGCGGCGGCGAGCGGGAGCAGGACGAGGAGGAGCCGCTTCATCAACGTCCAGCGTACCTGTGGACGGCCTCCGCGAGAAGCTCCGCGTACTGCTGGCGGCGGACCGGGTCGGCCAGGTCGCGCTCGCCGCGGGGATTGCTGATGAACTCGAGCTCGACGAGGACGGCGGGGGCGTCCGTCATGCGGATGACCTTGAAGCCCGCTTCCTTGATGCCGCGGTCCTCGGTGTCGAGGTTCGCCCGGAACTGGGAGCGGATCTCCTCGGCCAGGCGGCGGGAGCCCTCGCGGCCCGCCTCGAGGTGGCGGGAGACGAAGACCTCGAAGCCGCGGGCGTCCGAGCCGGGGTGCCAGTTCGAGTGGATCGAGAGGAAGAGGTCGGCCCGCGCGCGGTTGGCGATGGAGACGCGGCGCACGAGGTCGTCGTCCACGTCCTCGGAGAAGTGCGCGTCCGTGGTGCGGGTCATGACGACGTCGGCACCCATCTCGTCGAGGAGCGTCCGGAGGCGCAGGGACACGTCGAGCACGACGTCCTTCTCGAGGAGGCGCCCGTCGCGGGACTTCCCGCCCGTGTGGACCCCGCCGTGGCCGGGGTCGACGACGACCTTGAGAGGCCGGGCCAGGCGGCGGGCGCCGAGGCGCGGCGCGGGTTTCGGGGGCGCGGCGGCGCGCGGGGCGGCGAGGCGGGCGACGATCCCGACGAGCTCGGCCGGGAGGACGACGCGTCCGCCGGCGACGGTCACGGGGGCCGAGAGCGGCCGGGGCTCGCCGTTGACGATGGCCATCGAGAGGCCGGGGGCGACGACGAGGACAAGGCCGGGGCCGCGAAGCGTCTCGCGCCCCGTGGCGGCGTCGGAGCTGCGGGTGAGCTCGTACTTGCCGACCAGCGCGTCGAGGTCGAGGCCCGCGGGGGCCGGGGTCCCGCCCAGGCCGACGAGCAGGGCCAGTCCGGCGAACGCGAACGCGAGGTGCATGCCGCCCCCCACTCCGTGGAGCTACTTCTTCGCCTCGGCTTCGGTGCAGAGGCGGATGACGACCGGGTTCTTGGCGCCGGAGCTCTGGTAGAGCCCGCCCTTGGCGTCGTAGAGGTACTCCTCCATGGCGCGGCGCTGGGCCTGGACGAGGACGGTGACGAGCTCCTGCTCGCCGTCGGCGGTCTTGACCTTGCCGCGCGAGGCGACCTCGAAGCGGTCGGTGGCCGGGTGCTCGCGGAACGGCGAGATCAGGCGGATCGCGTAGGTGCCGATCGGCGCCGCGGAGAGTCGGGAGCGGACGAGGTCGGCGACGCCGGCCAGGTACGCGCCCTCGGGGGCGCGGGCCTTCGCCTGGCGGGACTCGCCGCGGAGGGTCCGGTCGGCGAAGTACTCCCCGCGGTCGATGGAGGCCGTCTCCTTGAACTCGAGCTTCGGGCGGCCGGGGCCCTCGATGACCTCCTGGTACTCGACGCGCTGGTAGGACCCGTCGGGGAGGCACTGGCCGCGGACGAGGATGGCGTTGCGGCCGCCCTCCTTGTCCTGGCGGACGAGCTCCTGCTCGAAGGCGTACCCGGGCTTGTCGCCGACCTTCTCCTCGCGGACGGTGAAGCGCTGCCAGCCGAGCTTCTCGCCGGCGAAGAGGATCTTGTACCAGCGCGTGCCGAGGAGGCCGGGCTCGACGGCGGAGCCCTTGAGGACCTCGGCGGCCTTCGCGAGCTGGGCCTTCACCTCGTCCGGCAGCGGGAGGCCGAAGCGGAGCGACTTGAGGACCCGGGTGGCCAGGTCGAAGACCTTGTCCTTCTCGGCCGGGTCGGCGGAGGCGTCGACGTGGAAGGCCTCGTCGGCGCTGCGGAGGAGGACGCCGTGGAAGCCGACGACCTGGCGGGCGTCGGCCTTCATGGTCGCGGTGAACGTGATGGCGACGCCGGGGACGCCGGCCGCGTCGATCTCGGTCTCGGCGACCGGGGCGTAGGCGGCGAAGAGGCCCGGGGCCTTCTCGCGGAACTCGGCGGCGACGGCCTTGATGGTGGTCGGGGTGGGCAGCGTGTGGGTGCTCAGGGTGATGGACCCGTTCTTCGGCCCGCCCTCCGGGGCGACGACGCGGAGGAGGATCGGGTGCTGGGAGTCCTTGCGGATCCAGCCGGTCGGGAAGGCGCCGTACACGTCGAAGGGCTCGGAGCGGAAGCGGCCCTCGAGCGCGGGATCGTCCTGGGCGGAGAGGGCGGCGGGAAGCAGGGCGAGGACCGACAGGAAGACCAATCCCCTCATGGTTTTCTCTCCTCGGTTGTATCGGCCGATCCGGGTCCGGCCTTTCGCGGATTCGGACGGGGATGATACGACGGGCCGGGAGGGCGGCGCGGGGGAAAAGAAAACGCCCCGGGGGGTTGCCCCGGGGCGTCGTGGAAGGCGTGGACTAGGCGCGGAGGGTCTTCACCAGGAGGCCGGCCATCGCGAGCAGGCCGGCGAGGGCGGCGATCGAGGCGCCTCCGCCGGAGCTGCTGCCGTGGCAGGCGCCCGCGGAGTCCGATCCCTTCCCCTTGCCGTAGATGGACCCGGGGAAGTTCGAGGCCGGGTCCTCGGTCTGGTAGTACCCCGTGAACGGCTGGGGGGCCTGGCGGACGTTCAGGCCGAGGAGCTTCTCCTCCTCCGTGTGGAAGTCGATCGGGGTCAGGCCGGAGCCGGCGCCGGCGATGTTCGGGCCCCAGTCCTGGTAGGGGCTGCGGATCGTCCCGAAGGCGCTGCTCGTGCCCGAGCCCGTGCCGAAGTACACGATCGTCGCCACCCGGTTCGTGTCGTAGAAGCCACCGGCGTAGCCCGCGCTGGTGGTCAGCGGGCTCCAGGAGCCGCGGTGGCCGTCGTCCGGCAGGCCGTCGCAGGCCTCGGGCAGGTAGATCATCTCGATCTGGTCGCCGAAGCCGTCGCCGTTGATCCCGTCTCCCGTCGTGCAGAAGCACCAGTCGCCGACGACGACCATGCTCTTGAAGATGTCGCTGGTGAGATAGGGCTTGCAGAAGGCGTGCCAGTTCGGATCCGCTCCGGTGTAGAAGACGAGCGTCGGGAGCGAGGTCACCGAGTCCAGGCCCATGCTGAAGGTGCAGAAGCGGGGCCGCCACCGGGTCGGGGTGCCGGGGATCTCGATCACCGAGCCCATGGCCACGTAGGACCGGTCCTCCGTGTTGGCGAAGCCCGGGATGCCGGGGCGGGCGTACCAAGACCGCATGTAGACCTGGCCGTTATCCACCACGCCGCCGATCGAGGTCGTGCCCCACTTGCTGTTCGCGTTGACGCGGGGATAGACGTTCGTGAAGTCGGGGCCGCGGGTCGGCTCGACGGGGTTGAACGGGTCGGGCGGCGACTTCCCGTTCATCGTCTCGTCGAAGTTCAGGGACAGGCAGCCCATGCCGCCGAGGCCGGAGCCCGTCAGGACCAGGCCCATGACGTAGCGGTACTCGTTGTCCGCCGCCGTCGCGTAGTCCCCGTCCAGGCCGGGGTACACGCAGCAGCAGATGTCCTCGAACTTGGTCGTGGACGAGTCGCCGAAGAACTGCCCCGTCGCGCCGACCTTGAATCCGGCCATCGTCGCGGGGTTGACGAGGATGATGCCCGTCGAGTTGCCCTGCAGCGAGGGGTTGGCCTGGTTGATCTCGCCCACCATCGCGTAGTGCGGCACGAGGTCGTAGCAGCTGGGAACCGAGTTGAACGGGAACGCGGCCACCTGGTTCGTGAACAGCCAGGCGCCGTTGATGCGCGAGAAGGTGTCGCTGAAGTCGATGGACTGGATGGGCGTCCCCGTCACGCCGACCGTGCGCAGGTTCGTGCCGTCCTTGGTGAATCCGTACATGTACTCGGGATTGAGGGGCGACGGATACGTCTGCCCCTCGATGAGCTGGCTCGACTGGCCGGTCGCTTGGATGAACTTGCCGACCGTCGGCGCGCCCGGGCTCGGCGCCAGCGTCGTGTCCAGCGTGCTGAAGTGCAGCTGCGCGTTCTGGTGCATGAACGTCATGCGCTGGAAGTAGCCGCCCACCTGCGACTTCGCCTTCGGCGCTTCCACCGCCATCGCGGTGAACACCGCCAGGAACGCGACCGCGAAGGCCGCCCGACTCAGGACACCCATGCGCATAATCCCCTCCGGACCTTTTATCGCCTTCGCCACCAAGATCTTACGAATGAAGCCCACCCTGCTTCCATTCGGGACTCTTCATCCACCCGAGATTACAAGGACCGCCCCCGGGGGATTTAATCAATCTGCAAACTTTCTATGGCACCTCTTTCCTGACGGAATCCGCGAGGCGATCCCTGCGATCACTCCTCCAACGTGGGTACCGCCGTGCAGCGTTGCTCACCAATCGGGAGACGCAGGGAAAAAAAGACGCCCCGGGGGGTTGCCCCGGGGCGTCGTGGAAGGCGTGGACTAGGCGCGGAGG
>CAYXGZ010000044.1:0-3406 GCA_964464755.1 uncultured Planctomycetales bacterium | reverse complement strand
CCTGCTTCCATTCGGGACTCTTCATCCACCCGAGATTACAAGGACCGCCCCCGGGAGATTTGATCAATATGCAAACTATCTATGGCACCCGTTTCATGACGAAGCCCGCGGCGCAACCCCTGCGACCGCGCGAGGGTTGAAGGTACCACCCTCCCGATTCCACGGAAAGGAAATTCAAGGGCCCGGTCCCGCCCGCGGGATAGAATGAACGCACTTCATGGGCGACACGTTTCACCGCGACACGGAGATGGTGCCGGGCTCCGAGCGCTTCCCCGTCACGCCCTGGTCCGCCATCCTCCGCTCGACGGCCAAGGACGCGCCCGTGCGCCGCGAGGCCCTGCAGAAACTCCTCGAGCGCTACTGGCGCCCCATCTACGCCTACATCCGCCGCAAGTGGGGCCGCAGCAACGAGGACGCCAAGGACCTCGCCCAGGCCTTCATCGCGAACCTCCTCGAGAAGGACCTCTTCGCCTCCGCCGACAAGGATCGCGGCCGCTTCCGCGCCCTGCTCCGCACCGCCCTCGAGAACTTCCTCCGCAACCAGTACGCCGAGAGCCAGGCCCGCATGCGCGGCGGCGGCCAGAAGATCGTCTCCCTCGACGTCGCCCTCAAGGACGAGGGCGAGATCCAGGTCCCCGACGACGCGACGCCCGAGGACGCGTACCGCGCCGAGTGGATCCGCACCGTCTTCACCGGCGCCGTCGAGCAGCTCCGCAAGGAGTACGCCGCCGAGAAGAAGCCCGCCTACATGAAGGTCTTCGAGCGCTACCAGCTCGCCGACGAGGAGGAGGTCTCCTACGAGTCGGTGGCCAAGGACCTCGGCCTCAAGATCTGGGACGTGACGAACTACCTCGCCGACGCGCGCCGCCGCCTCCGCGAGATCATCCAGGCGAAGGTCCGCGAGTACTGCATTTCCGACGACGACTTCCGCGAGGAAATGGCCGATCTCTTCGGTGACGGACGATGAGCGACGCGCTGCCCGACCGCCAGATCCACAAGCTGCAGAAGCTCCTGCGGCCGCCGTCGCGCCCCGTCCTGCCCACCCCCGAGGAGTCCGCCGGCCCCCTGCCCCAGTCCCGCCTGGGCAAGTACGCCCTGCAGGAGCGCCTCGCCTCGCGCACCTTCCGCGCCGTCCAGGACGGGCAGACCCGGCCGCTCGCGCTGCGCCTGCTCGGCCCCATCGAGGACCGCGCCCTGCTCGAACGCATCGGCGAGCTGCTCCGGCCGCTCGCGAACCTCGCGCACCCCGTCTTCGTGCCGCACTTCAAGCTCTCCCAGTTCCAGGGCATCTACTTCCTGGTCCGGCCCTACGTCCCCGGGCGGCCCGTCGACGCGACCGCGCTCGGCCCCGAGCAGGGCCTCCAGGTCTTCTACCAGGTCGCGCGCGCCCTGCAGTACGCCCACTCCCGCGGCGTCGTCCACGGCGGCCTGCGCCCGCGCAACATCATCCTCGACGACTCCGCGCGGCCCTACCTCGTCGACACCGGCCTTCGCGCGGTCCTGCAGGTCCTCCAGGGCCGCGACGAGCTGCCCCCGGACGCCGCCGGCGATCTCGCCGATCTCGGGACCTTCTTCCTCAGCCTGATCTGCGGCCGGACGTACTCGCAGATGGCCGCGTGGGACGGCATCCCGCCCCTCCGCCGCATCGCCCCCGAGGTCGACGACCTCCTCGCCGCCATGGCCGACCGCATCATGGGCAACGAGCCCTTCCTCTCCGCCGAGGAGATGGCCGAGGAGGCGGGCCGCCTCTACCAGCTCATCCCCGGCGAGCAGATCCAGGAATCCCTGCTCCAGGCCATGGAGCGCAAGAACCGCCGCCAGCCCGAAGCCGGATAGCACCGATTTTTTCGGTGGCCCCGCATCCCGCCTTGCCCTAGCATGTTGCCATGGCCGGCGACAACACCGTCAAGCGGCTCCGCCTCACCAACACGATCCTCGCGGAGCTGAGCAAGGGCAGCAAGATCGAGGACATCCTCGACGTCATCCACCGCGGCCTCAAGGGCCTGGTGCCGGTGGACCGGATCGCGATCGCGCTGCTCGACGCGGACCGCCGCGACCTCGTCGTGACGGCCCTCCGGACCACCGGCTCGGGCGAGGTGCACCTGCCCGTGGGCCATCTCCAGCCGGCCGGCGACCCCCGGCTCCTACCCGTCGTGCGCGACGGCGAGCCGAGCCGGGTCGGCGACCTGGCGGCTTTCCTCGCGACCCATCCCGAGTCGGACTCGACCCGCCGGCTCACGCTCGAGGGGATGAAGTCCAACCTCGCCGTCCCGCTGAAGATGGGCGGCGAGGTCCTCGGCATCGTCTCCATCTCCGCCCGCGAGAAGGACGCCTACGACGACGAGCACGCGCGCCGGATCGCGGAGATCTCGGGCCACATCGCCGTGGCGGCCGACAAGGCCCGGCTGATCTCCGAGCTCAGCGCCCGCACGGGCCGCCTCGAGCAGGCGAACCGCGACCTGCAGTCCGCCAACGAGCTCAAGGCCGCCTTCCTCAAGCGCGTCGGCGAGGAGGTGGACCGGCAGACGGCGCGGCTGCAGCGGGCCTCGGAGCGCGAGCGCCGCCTCCTGCGGATCGCCAACGCCGTGAACGCGTCGCTGGACCTCGAGACCGTGTTCCGGGCGACCGTCGCGGAGATCCGCGACCTGCTCCCCTTCGACCGGGCCAGCATCACGCTGCTCGACGAGGGCGGGCGGCACCTGGTGTTCGCGGCCCTCGAGCCGCCCCAGCGCGAGATCCTCGGGCGCGACGCGAGGATCCCGCTCGAGGGCTCGACGATCGGCGAGGCGATCTCGACGCGGCGGGCCGTCCGGCGCGGGGACCTCTCGAAGGTCGAGCGGCGCTTCGACGAGGACCTGCTGCACACGGCCGGCATCCGCTCCTTCCTCGTGACGCCCCTCGTGCTGCGCGGCACGGTGATCGGGACCTTCAACGTCTCGGCGGCGCGGCCCGAGGCGTACTCGGGCGACGACGTGCACCTCCTCGAGCAGGTCGCGCAGAACATGACGGCGGCGGTCGCCAACGCGCGCTCCTACGCGGAGATCCGCGGCCTCAAGGACCAGCTCCAGCGCGAGAACGTCTACCTCAAGGACGAGCTCTCCACGGAGCACCACTTCTTCGAGGTCGTCGGCTCGAACGCAGAGCTGACGCGGGCGCTGCGGGACGCGGAGCGCGTCGCGCTGACGGACTCCACCGTGCTGATCCGCGGCGAGACGGGCACGGGCAAGGAGCTCATCGCGCGCGCCATCCACCGGCTCTCGAGCCGCCGCGACCGGGCGCTCATCAAGGTGAACTGCGCGGCCCTGCCCGAGGGCCTGATCGCCAGCGAGCTCTTCGGCCACGAGAAGGGCTCGTTCACCGGCGCCGTCGCCCGCAAGCCGGGGCGCTTCGAGCTCGCCGACGGCGG
>CAYXGZ010000043.1:0-31035 GCA_964464755.1 uncultured Planctomycetales bacterium | reverse complement strand
CGTCGACGCCGGCGACGTCGTCGAAGGTCACGCGCACCTTGTCCTGGGTGACGAACTTCGCGCGGCTGCGGCCGAAGGAGAGCACGTTGCCCGGGCCGCCCGAGGCCCGGATCTGGCGCATGAAGAACCACCAGGCCAGCAGGATGAGCACCAGCCAGGGCACGAACTGCAGGAGGATCATCGGCCACGGGCTGGGGTCGTTGTAGCGGACCTTCGAGGCGTCCACGCCCGCCGTCACCTTGTCGAAGCCGCTCGGGTCCGCCTCGTAGGCCGGCGGCATCTCCGTGCGCACCGTGCCGTAATCGCGGGTCTCGCCGACGGGCCGGTGCTTGTAGGTCGGCTTGAGCTTCGCCTCGATGGACCGGCCGGTGATCCGCAGCTCCTCGACCTGGCCGTTCTCCTTGATCTTGATGAACTCGGTGAAGGGGATCTCGGCGGGCGCCTCGGGGTTCAGCGGCTTCGAGGCGAGGAAGACGATGAGGAGGATCGCGCCGAAGAGCAGCAGGAACATGAACATGCCGCCGCGCTTCGGGGGCTTCGGGCCGCCCGCGTCGTCCTTGCGGATCTCGGGATCGTGGTTCACGGTGTAGTTATAGCGCCCCCGCCGGGCGCCTTCCTCACCAATCTTGGTTTTCCAGCGCCCGGACGGCCCAGTCCGCCAGGCGGTCGAAGAGCTCCTGCCGCGCCGTCTCCGGGCTCTCGGCCCGCGCCGTGGAGAAGGAGGCCGACTCCACGCGCTCCACCCGCCGCAGCTCCCGCCCCGTCCGCAGGTCCACCACGACGATCTCCACCTTGATGCTCACGGCGCCGACGACGACCGCGTCCGACCGGCCCTCGACGATCGAGGGCTGGGAGATCGACAGGATGCGGCCCCGCAGCTCCCGCGTCGCGTCCGGCGCGTTGACCCGCACCCCGCGGGACGCCAGCTCCCGCGCGATCGAGCGCGTCAGGTCGAACTCGTGCGTCCGCCGCTCGTCCTCGTTGTCCAGGATCCGCAGCCGCACGCCGCCCGCCTCCTGCAGGCCGTCCGGCGAGTAGCCGCAGCCGACGAGGACGCCCAGGAGGAGCAGGGGGAGGGGGCGCAGGCTAGTCCTCGTTCCCGATCCGGTCGAGCAGCTCCCGCGCCTCGAGGGACGAGGAGGACTCGCCGTACTTCTTGACGATCGTCCGGAGGTAGATCCGCGCGGCCTTCGGCTTGTCCTTGCGGAGGTAGAACTTCGCCAGGGACAGCTCCTTCTCCGCGAGGCGGTCGTTGATCCACGAGATGCCGTCGCGGGCCTCGCGTTCCAGCGGCGGGAGCTTGTCGTCCTCGAGCCCCGCGGCCCGCAGGGCCACCGGGTCGTCCACGAGCCGCCCGTAGTCTCCGAGGAACTGCTCGTAGGCGCGCTTCGCGTCGAGCAGCGCCTTGACGTCGTAGGCCACGTGGTCGAAGCGCCGGCGGCCGATGTCCGCCAGCAGCAGCAGAGCGCGCGGGGCGCTGTCCGAGGCCTTGTAGTTGTCGAGGATGGTCCGCAGCTCGGACTCCGCGAGGTCCAGGTCGCCCCGGTCGAGGTAGAAGCGGGCGAGCTTCAGGTAGTAGTCGTCCGTGAAGTCCTCGCGCGGGAAGCGCAGCAGGGTCTGGTGCAGCGCGTCGAGGCCCGTCTTCGAGGTCTTGAAGAAGAGGAAGTCCTTGTGCCCCTCCTTCGCCAGGGCCAGGCCGCAGGCCATGAGCCACTCCCGGGCCTTCGGGGACTGCGGCGATTCCGGGAAGAGGCGCGTGAAGCGGTCGAACTCGAGGTAGCCGTCGTAGGTCCGGCCGTTCTCCGCGAGCACCCGACCGCGGAGGAAGGACCCCGCCTCGCGGAACGGGTTCTCGACGGGCGCCTCGACGAGCACGGCGAGCAGCTCCGCGGCCTCGTCCACCTTCTTCGCCTCGACGAGCTCCTTGCCGAGCTGGAGGAACTGCTCCGGGGTGCGGGACTCCATCGTCTTGACGTTGACGAAGCCCGCGCCGGCCCGGTACTCCCAGGGGCCGGCGGCCACGAGCAGCGCGAGGATCAGGGGGGCCATGGAGGGTCCATCCTATCGCGGCCCTCCGGCGGAATAAAGGCCGGCCGGGAGTTTGCCCGCCCCGACCGGGGCGGCGTAGAATCCACCCCGTGAAAGCCCCGGTCCCCGGATTCGTCGTGGCGGGCCCCGGCTCGGGCGCCGGCAAGACCCTCGTGGCCGCCGGGCTCGTCGCCGCCTTCAAGGCCCGCGGCCTCAAGGTCCAGCCCTTCAAGGCGGGCCCCCGGCCGATGGACGTCGGCATCCTCGCCACCGCCTCGGGCCGCATGCCCTACCTGCTCGACCTCTGGAACGTCCCCCGCGACGTCGTCGTCGCCGCCTACGCCCGCCGCGCCGCCGGGGCGGACCTCGCCGTCGTCGAGGGCACCCGCGGCCTCTTCGACGACGCGGGCTCCTCCACGGCCGAACTCGCCGAGGCCCTCGGGCTGCCCGTGATCCTCGTCGTGGACGCCGCGGGCCTCGCCGAGTCCGCCGCCGCCGTCGTCCGCGGCTTCGCCGCCTTCGGCGGGGGCCGCATCGCCGGCGTCCTCTGCAACCGCGTGCGCTCGCCCCGGCATCTCGACGTGCTCCGCGCCGCCGTTGCGGCGGGGGGCGACGCCGAGTTCCTCGGTGGCCTGCCCCGGCACCGGGATTTCGACGTGAAGCCCGCCGACCACGACTGGGCCGTCGCCGGGTTCGCCAAGGCGCTCGAGCCCGCCCTGCCCGCGCTCGTCGAGAAGCTCTCCCGCGCCGCCGACCTCGACCGCCTGCTCGCGATCGCCGGCAGCGCCGCGACGCCGCCCGCCCCGGCCGCCAAACCGGACCCCGACTCGCGCGTGAAGATCGCCATCCCCCGCGACGCCGCGTTCCCCTTCGTGGACGACCTCGACCTCGAGGCCCTGCGGCACGCGGGCGTCGAGCCCGTCTTCTTCAGCCCCCTCAAGGACTCCTCGCTCCCCTCGGGCCTCGGTGGCCTCTGGCTCGGCGGCGGCCTGGGCGAGTCCTCCGCGGAGGAGCTCGAGCTGAACACGGCGCTGCGCGGCGAGCTCCGCGAGGCCGTCGAGGGCGGCCTGCCCGTCGTCGCCGGCTGCGGCGGCGTCGAGTGGATGGTCAAGACGCTCGTCGGCAACGGCGTGCGGGCCTGGGAGATGGCGGGCCTGCTGCCCGGCGAGGTCTCGCTGCCCAACCGCCTCCCGTCGTGGGGGCGCGTCGAGGTCGAGGCCCGGGCCGACTCCTTCCTGCTGCGCCAGGGCGAGCGCTACCGCGGCTACGACTTCCGGCCGTCCGTCTGGACCGGCGACGCGGGCCCGCAGTCCCCCTGGGTCGTGAACCGCCCCGGCGACGCCGAGACCCGCGCGGAGGGCTGGTCGTCGCCGACGCTGCACGCCTCCTTCGTCCACGTGTCGTTCGCGGCCTCGCCGGTGCTCGCGGAGCGCTTCGCCGACGCGGCCCGGAAGTTCCTCGGCCAGCGCGCCCCGAAGCGCAAGACGAGGGTCCGCCGCCGGAAGTGATTGAAGCCGCGCCCCGCCCGGCGTATCCTGCCCGCCATCGCCCGATCCCGTCCCGTTGCCCGGAGGTGAAGCGAAGCCCAGGTCGTCCCGAATCCCGTTGAAGGATCCGGGAACGGAGTCCGGAACCTCGTGGGTCGCGGCCCCGTCGGCCGCGGCGAATCGAGGGCTGCCCCGCAACTGTGAGCGCCGACGACGGTCCCAACCAGCCACTGCCGTAAGGCGGGAAGGCGGGACCGGAGGATGACGCGCGAGCCAGGAGACGAGCCGTTCCCGCGGACCGCCCCGCGCGGTCCCTTTCGAAAGGAAAGGCGCATCCATGCTCTCCCTCCTTCTCCTCCTCCCGCTGCTCCAGGACCCGACTCCTACGCCCTCCCCGACGCCGGGCCCCAGGACCGTCGTCAGCACCGCGAAGCGGCACGACGCCTCCGACGTCGAGACCCCGACCGGCGTGACCGTCATCCCGCGCTCCGAGATCGAGGCGTCCACCGCGAAGACCCTCGTCGACCTGCTCCAGGGCCGCGCGGGCCTCGCCGTGACGCGCAACTCCTCGACCCCGCAGGACGCGGTCGTCGACGCCCGCGGCTTCAACAACGGCGGCGGCAACGGCAACCGGCTGCTCGTCCTCGTCGACGGCCGCAAGGTCAACACCGTCTCCGGCAGCTCGATCGACTGGGCCGCGCTCCCGCTCGAGAACGTCGAGTCCGTCGAGATCATCCGCGGCCCCGCGGCCGCGATGTACGGCGACACGGCCGTCGCGGGCGTGATCCGCATCACGACCCGGCGGCCGACGAAGGACCCGGGCGGCGAGGTCTCGGCGTCCTACGGCTCCTTCGCCACCTTCCGCTCCTGGGGCGCCTGGCGACTGACCGAGGGGAACGTCGGCGTCGCGCTCTTCGCGGGCCGGCAGGACTCCGCGGGCTTCCGCAAGAACAGCGCGCTCGACTCCGAGGACGCCACCGCGCTCTTCATCTGGGAGCCCGGGCCCTCCGCGAGGACCTGGGCCAAGCTCACGCTGCACCGCGACCTGCGCCAGAGGCCGGGCACGCTCACCGAGGCCGAGGCCGACTCGCTGGGCCGCGACGCCACGACGACCCTCGGCGACGACTCGACGATCCGCAACGGCTACCTCGACCTCGGGGCCGAGCTCGAGGTCCTCGGCGGCACGCTGTCGCCGTTCCTCTCCTTCGGCACGGACAACTCCGACGCGCGGACGACCTTCGCGGGCGGGACGGCGACCTCCGACACCGAGTCGCAGGTGCTCCAGCTCGCCCTGAAGCACGTCGTGAAGCGCACGATCGGCGGGCGGGACCTCGCGATCGTCGCCGGCCTCGACGGCTCCGCCGAGTCGGCGGAGAGCGCGACCTTCAACGACTTCCCCCCGGGCTTCGTGCAGCTGCAGTCCTCGGACTACGACCGGAAGCTCTGGGGCGCCTACCTCCGCGCGGAGCTGAGGCTGCGGCCGAAGCTGCTCGTGTCGGCCGGGATCCGCGTGGACCGGGCCGGCGTGGACTTCAAGCGGCAGGACGACGACATCCCCTCGGCGACCTCGACGGTCGTGGAGGGCGACGAGGACTACTCGGGCACGTCGCCCTCGGCCTCGGCCGCGTGGTTCTTCACGCCGGGGACGTCGCTCTACCTCTCGTACGGCCGGACGCTGCGCTACCCGAACCGCGACGAGCTCGTCGGCTTCCTCGCCTCCGCCCTGGGGCTGAAGCCCGAGCGCGCGACGGTGCTCGAGCTGGGCTTCCGGACCCGCGAGCGCGAGGGGCTGGCCGGCAGCGTCGTGCTCTACGACATGAAGGTCCGCGACGAGATCTTCTTCGTCCCCCCCGCGGTGGGCGAGGACATCTTCTCGACCTTCAACTTCGGCCAGAACGCGAACGTGGACGAGATCTCGCACCGCGGCGTGGAGCTGGAGCTGGAGGCGCGGCCCGCGGCGGGCTGGCTCGTGACGGCCTCGATCACGCTGCAGCGAACGACGGTGGAGAGCGGGGCCTTCGACGGCAAGGAGCTGCCGGTCTCGCCGGACCTGGCCGCGTCGCTCGGCGCGCGCTGGAGCTCGGAGCGGGGCACGTCGGCGTCGCTGCTGCTGCGGCGGCTCGGCGAGCGCTTCCTGCTCAACGACCTCTCGAACGACGTCGACGCGCTCGAGGCGGTGACGACGCTGGACCTGAAGTTCGAGCAGGAGTGGCGGAGGGCGGTCTTCTTCCTCGAGGCGACGAACCTCTTCGACGAGGAGTACTTCGACAACGGCGGCATCGGGGCGGACTCCAGCGGCATCTGGGGCTCGCGCCAGGCCTACAACCCCGCGCCCGGGCGGGCGCTCGGAGCGGGGGTCACGGTGAAGTTCTGATGAAGCTGTCGATCGAGAACGCGACCTGCGCCTACGACGGCGCGCCGGTGCTCTCCGGGGCCTCCCTCGAGGCGGGCCCCGGGGAGCTCGTCGCCGTCGCGGGGCCGAACGGGTCCGGGAAGACGACGCTGCTGCGGGCGGCGGGGCGGATCCTCCAGCCGGTCGCGGGCCGGGTCCTGCTCGACGGGAAGGACCTGTACCGGGAGCTGGGCGCCGTCGAGGCCGCGCGGGCCGTGGCGGCGGTGCCGCAGGACGTCGTCATCGACTTCGACTTCACGTCCGGGGAGATCGTGCTGATGGGGCGGCACCCGCACCTGGGGCGCTTCGACTCGGAGCGCGACTCGGACCGCGCGGCGGCGCGGCGGGCGATGGAGCGGACGTCCACGTGGGAGCTGCGGGACCGGCCGGTGACGGAGCTCTCGGGCGGCGAGCGGCGGCGGGTGCTGCTGGCCCGGGCCTTCGCGCAGGAGGCGCCGATCCTGCTGCTCGACGAGCCGACGGCGCACCTGGACCCGCACTTCCAGGTGGAGGCCCTGCGGCTGGTGCGGGGCCACGTCGAGGGGGGCGGGACGGCGGTCGTGGTGCTGCACGACCTCAACCTCGCCGCGGCGTTCGCGACGAAACTGGTCCTGGTGAGGGGGGGACGGATCGCGGCGGAGGGGAGGCCGCGGGAGCTGCTCGTCCCGGAGCGGTTGGAGTCGGTGTTCGGGCCGGACGTCGTGGTGCGGGAGCATCCCGACGGCGGGCCCCTCGTGCTGCCGAGGCTGCCGTGAAGCGGATGTCGCTGCCCCTGGCGCTCGCGGCCGCGGTCGCGGTGTCGGCCTTCGTCGCCGCGGCGGGGAAGCCGGCGGAGCCCGCGAAGCCGCCCGCGGATCCGCGGCGCATCGTGTCGATCGTGCCCGGCTGCACGGAGCTGCTCTACGCGGTGGGGGCGGGGGACCGGGTCGTGGGGGTGACGGAGTACTGCACGTGGCCGCCGGAGGCGGCGCGGAAGGAGAAGGTCGGGTCGCTCGTGCTGAACCACGAGCGCATCGCGGCGCTGAGGCCGGACCTGGTCGTCTCGAGCGAGGACCTGGCGGCGCCGTCGAACGCGGCGCTGCGGAAGGCGGGGTACCCGGTGCTCTGCGTGGACCCGCGGGACTTCGCGGGGATCGCGGCGGCGCTGCGGTCGCTGGGGCGGGCGGTCGGCTGCGCGGAGGGGGGCGAGCGGGCCGCGGTGGATCTCGAGCGGCGCGTGGCGGAATTGACGTCGAGGCTGGCGGGCGCGGCGACGCGGCCGACGGTGTACCTCGAGGCGAGCTCGCAGCCGCACGCGGCGGGGCCGGGGATGACGGGGGACGAGCTGATCCGGCTGGCGGGCGGGCGGAACGTCATCACGGAGAGCTTCGCGGGGCGCTGGGTGCCCGTCTCGTGGGAGGCGGTGCTGGCGCGGGATCCGGAGGTCGTGGTGGTGGTGCACGATTACGAGCCCGGGCCGGAGGCGAGGCCGGGGTACGCGTCGATGAGGGCGGTGAAATCGGGGCGGGTGCACCGCTTCGACAAGAACCACTTCATGTACCCGACGCCGCGGCTGCTGCTGGGCTTCGAGGAGCTGGCGCGGGCGCTGCATCCGGAGTGCTTCGATGCGGCGGCGAAGTAGCGTCGCGGTCCTGGTCGGCACGCTGCTCCTGCTGGCGGGGCTGGGGGCGGCGTCGATCCGGCTGGGCGAGGGCTCGTCGCCGGCGATCCTCTGGGACCTGCGGCTGCCGCGGGTGCTGCTGGCGGCGTGCGTGGGGGCGTCGCTGGCGGTGTCGGGGGCGATCTTCCAGGGGCTGTTCCGCAATCCGCTGGCGGATCCGTTCGTGCTGGGGGTGTCGGGCGGGTCGGCGCTGGGGGCGGTGGTGGGGATCGTGCTGCGGGTGCCGGCGCGGCTGGGGATCGGGGGGGTGCCGGCGCTGGCGTTCGGCGGGGGCTTGGGGGCGGCGCTGCTGGTGTACCGCCTGGCGCGGGTGCGGGGCCGGACGCCGCTGGCGACGCTGCTGCTGGCGGGCTTCGCGGTGGGGTCGATGGCGTCGGCGTTCGTGACGCTGCTGCTCGTGGCGAACGCGGGGTCGTGGGGGGACCTGCTGCTGTGGTTGATGGGGAGCCTGCACCATCCGGACGCGTGGGAGCGGCTGAAGTTCCTGGCGCCGGCGACGGTGCTGGCGCTGGCGGTGGCGGCGGTGCACGCGCGGGACCTGAACGTGTTCCTGCTGGGGGAGGAGTCGGCGCAGCAGCTGGGGGTGGACGTGGAGCGGGCGAAGCTGCGCCTGCTGCTGGCGGCCTCGGTGGCGGCCTCGGCGGCGGTGGCGGCGGCGGGGATGATCGGCTTCGTGGGGCTGGTGGTGCCGAACCTGTTGCGGCGGGTGGTGGGGCCGGATCACCGGGACCTGCTGCCGGTGACGGCGCTGGGCGGGGCGCTGCTGGTGGTGGCGGCGGACCTGGCGGCGCGGACGCTGATGGCGCCGGCGGAGCTTCCGATCGGGGCGCTCTGGGCGCGGGCGGGGGGCCCGTTCCCCCGGGGGGTGCCCCGCGGGCGCCGGGCGGGGGGGAAGGAACCGTCGGAGTAGTGCGTGCTCTGCTTCGGCACCGAGGCGAGCCTGATGAGTTGCAGATCCTGCATTCTGTCGGCGTCGAAAAGTTGATTGATCATCAAGACTAGATGACTTATAGTAGCACATCATGAGCGTAATGACTCGCGCTGACTGTGAGAAGCGAACCGTAGACCTTCGATGTATCGATGCCTTAGAAGGGCTTCGGTCCCTTCCAGCAGGGTCGGTGGACCTGACTATCACCTCACCGCCCTACAATATCGGCAAGGAGTATGAAGTACGCCTGCCTCTACAGGACTACTTGACGTGGTGCCAAGGTTGGATGGAGGAGATCTACAGGGTCACGAAGCCGGATGGCGCATTCTGGTTGAACCTCGGCTACCTCGAGGTGCCGGATAAGGGTCGGGCCGTTCCCATTTCCTACCTGCTCTGGGACAAGTGTAGGTTCTTCATGCTCCAGGAGGTGGTCTGGCACTACGGTGCAGGGGTAGCTAGCAAGAGGGCGTTTTCCCCCCGGAATGAGAAGTGGATTTGGTACGTCAAGGACCCGTCAAAGTACACGTTCAATTTGGATGCCGTTCGAGACCGCAACGTGAAGTACCCGAATCAGAAGAAGAACGGGAAGCTCAAGTGTAACCCGCTTGGAAAGAACCCAGGGGACGTTTGGGTCATCCCCAAGGTGACTTCGGGCTCCGGACGCGCATCGGTAGAGAGGACTTCTCATCCTGCCCAATTTCCATTGGCCGTAATTCAGCGCATCATGATCGCGTGTAGTCGTCCGGGGGAATTGGTCATGGACCCTTTCGTGGGATCGGGGACAACTATGGTTGCTGCGACCCTCCTGAGCCGTCGCGGCTTGGGCTTCGAATTGAACCCCGCGTATTGCGACCTTGCAAGGAAGCGTCTCGACGTAGTCCAGCGTGAGCCGCGAATGCTCACCCTCTTCTAGGTCGTTAGAGCGGCCACAAGAGCCGGAGCTTGTACGATCTAGCTTCCTTGCTCAAGTGCGCTTGCTGGCCCGACTCGGCCTTTTGGCCCAGCCAATCACTCGCGTCCAACCAACCAAACCTGATTCGGGCGAGCGCTGGCTTCGAGCCGGCGGGCACAAACTTCTCGAAATTCACCGCGAGCAGGTATCCCCCCCGACGCTTGGTTGAACGATTGCTCACGTGCGCATAGCTACGATTCCCAAAGATCCCAGATTGAGAACTGGAGGTCTTGATCTCAAACGAGTAGAAATCATCTGGCAGGTAGCGAGCGTCGAACTCGCTCGAGGCTGCCCCCCTGCGCCACTGCCGAGGGAATTTTGCAGAGAGATTAAGCGGGATCAGCTCATGCAGGAGGAAGCCCATGATCTGCGGTTCTGGAAAGATGTCCGTGCCGATGCAGTATTCCCGCCTTCCCACATGACTCAGGAAGATGTCCTCCCAAGAAGCTTGGACCACTCCAACAAGGTCGCTCATCGCGATGGGAAAGTCCTGGAGCAACTCCTTCGTGACATCATTCCATTTGCTGACCGAGATTCCCTCAAACGGTGAGTGCATCAGAGCCCCGCTTTGTCCAAGAGTTCGTGGGGAGCCAGTTGCAGTGCAGCTGCCAAGCGCACCAGGCAACCGACAGTCAAATTGCGCTCAGCTCGTTCCACGCTCCCCACGTATGTTCTATGGAACGAAGCGAGGTCTCCCAACTCCTCCTGCGACAGGCCCAGGGCCCTGCGGCGCTCTCGGATGACCTGGGAAATGGCGATCAGGGATGGATCCCTTGGGTTCTTCCGTCGCATGGTAATCGGTCGCTATCGTTAGGCATCTGGACAGAAACGTCAACAGACTCGTAGTAGCGCAACATACTTGAAGGCTTCCCTAATCTGAGTTGGTGTATAGCGGGCCAAGAGAACAATGGGCCTAGAGTCAGTCGAGATCGTGCTGGACGTCGAGGCGACGTTCGATGTCCGGATTCCCGATGAGGCGGCGGAGAAGATGGAGACCGTCGGGGACTTGCTCCACTTTCTCGTGCAGGCCTACGGCAACCTGCCCCGGAGGCCGGTGTTAGGACGTCTGTTCCGCCGGCTGCGCAAGGCCCTGTCGCTGACCTTCCGCCGGAGGCTCGCGCGGATCCGCCCCGGGACCGTCGTCTCCCGCGTCTTCCCGTACGCGCACCGGCCCGCCATCCGCCGGAAGCTGCAGGACGCGCTCGGGTTCCGCATCCCCGGCTCCGTCCCACCGCGCAACACGGTCGGCGCGCTGACCCGGGCCATCCTCGCGGAGGACTACCCGAAGATCAGCGCCGAGTTCGGGTCGTGGGATCCCCGCGAGCTGTGGCCGATCCTCCAGGCCATCGTGGCGGAGCACCTGAACGTGCAGCTGAGAAAGGTGAAGCCCCAGGCGAGTTTCGTGAAGGACCTCGGGATGCGGTAGTCCGGGGGCGTGAGACCTCGGTCACCGGCCCGCGTCCGCCGCCCCGATCCGCTCGAGGAGCGGACGTGGCGCCTTCCCGGCCGGTAGGATGGTCCCCGTGACCCCGACCTTCGAGCTGGTGCCGCCCCGGGTCGAGCTCGTCCCCGCCTACGTCGAGTTCATGGAGGAGCTGCGGGCGGCGGGCGATCCCATCTGGGAACGCAACCTGCCCCTCGCCGGCGAGTCCGTCGAGGCCTTCGTGCGGCGGCTCGCCAGCCCCGTGGGCGACGTCCAGCTCGGCCTCGTCCCCGAGTCCACGTACTGGGCCGTGGACGGCGGCCGGGTGCTCGGGCGGATCTCGCTGCGGCACGGGCTCTCGCCGCGCCTCCGCGAGTTCGGCGGGAACATCGGCTACGAGGTCCGGCCCTCGGAGCGGCGCCGCGGAATCGGTCGCGAGCTCCTGCGCCGGCTCCTGCTCACGCCGCGCGCGCGGGCCATCGGCCGGCTCCTGCTCACCTGCTCGCCCTCGAACGCCGCGTCGATCCGCATCATCGAGGCCAACGGCGGCGTCCTCGAGCGGACCGCCTACGTGGAGGCGTGGAAGCGCGACACGAGCTACTACTGGATCGACCTGGAGAAGAAATGAAATCCCTCGCCCCCGTTCTCCTGCTGCTCGCGGCCTGCTCGTCCGGTCCCGCGGAGGCGCCGCCGGCGGATCCCTCCGGCGTCTACGTGCTGCAGCGCGTGGACGGCCAGCCGCTGCCCTGCAAGATCCTGCATGGCGACGCGAAGCTCGAGCTGCGCTCGGGGACCTTCACGTTCCGCCCGGACGGCACCTGCGCCACGGTGACGGTCTTCGCCCGGGTCGGGGGCGCGGAGCTGCGCCGCGAGGCGAACGCGACCTGGACCCGCGAGGGCGGCAAGTTCTGGATGAACTGGGAGCGCGCCGGCCGCACGACGGGCGTGCTGGACGGCGGCGCCTTCACGATGATCAACGAGGGGCTCGAGTGGGAGTACCGGAAGTAGGCGCTACTCCACCACCGTCCTGAAGCCCGCGTAGAGCATGCGCTTCATGTCGAAGGGGATCTCGGGGGGCATCCCGCACTTCTCCATGTCCTTCATGACCTTCTTGTTGACCCGGTCGCGGTGCGCCTTCGACTTGTAGACGATGAAGGAGAAGAACACCGTCTCGCCGGGCTTGGCGCGGATGCCCTTGGCGAACCCCGGCCCGCAGAAGACCTTGGCGTCGTCGAGGACGCACTCCTTGTAGTCGCTCGCGCCGTGCCTCATCCACATCTGGAGGCCCATGCGGGCCATCTTCGCGTAGGCCTTCACCTTCGACTTCTTGACGGGGATCACGTAGCCGTCGACGTAGCTCATCGGGTCCTCCGGGTAGTGGGTCCAGTCTAGCGCGCGGTCAGGACGAGTTCCGGCACGAGCGAGGCGGCGTTGAAGGTCGTCCCGTAGCGCTCCATGACGACGAGCCGCAGCGGCTTGCCGGCCTGCAGGCCCAGCAGGGAGTAGGGGACCGAGAACTGCAGCTCCGCGTCGCCGATGCGGCAGCATGGCTTCGAGTCGTCCTGCGCGGCCTTGGCGGCCTTCAGGTCGTCGATCGTGCGTCGCTTCCCGGCGTCGAACTCGTCCTCGCCCTGGAGGAGGCCCTGGATCCCGTAGGAGGCCGAGTACCCGGTGACGATCGGGGGGGACTGCGAGAAGTCGACGTCGGTCCCGACGACCGGCTTCACGTAGTACTCAAAGCCCTTCGCGGTGCCGCCGAGCAGCACGCCGCCGGTGGAGGCGTCGCGGTCGGCGTCGATCCAGAGCTCGAGGATGACGTCGCCCAGGTCCTCCTCGTCGAAGCAGGCCGACCAGGGGTGGTGGAACGTCGCGGCGACCTGGAGCTCGCCGGCCTGCGCGGTCATGGCGAGGGTCCGGAGGTCGACGCCGGGCTTGCCTCGCGGGTTCTTGAAGGCGGCGGGCTCCGGGGGATCCGAGTAGCGGGCCGTGGGGCCGTCGATCGTCCACGCGGTCGAGGCTGGCGGGGCGGGCTTCCCGCCGCAGCCGGCGAGGACGAGGGCGAGGAGGAGGGCGGAAGAACGGGGACCCATGCGGGCATCTTATCCGGCGGGATGCAGGTTCGCGCGCGTTTCAACCCTTGACGGATCCGAGGGGGCACCCTTAACCTCGGAACGAAACGAGCGGAGAGGTTCCATGAATATCCGACTCCTCGGCCTGCTGGTGGTCCTGGCGCTCTTGGTCCCCGCCTGCGGCGGCGGTGGCGGAGGAGGCGGCGGAGCGCCACCCGCCCCGGGCGTGGATCTTCCCTTCACGCGTCCGCAGCAGGCGAACGACGACGTCTACGTGCTGGCGCTCGCCGCCGACGGCTCGGGCGATCTCTACGTGGGCGGCCGCTTCACCACCTACAACGGCCAGTACGGCCCCAGCCTCGTCCGCCTGAATTCCGACGGGACGGTGGATGCCGCCTTCTCGATCGGCGCGGGCTTCGACGGCGACGTCTACGCGCTCGCCGCGGCGACCGACGGGTCGGGGGACGTCTACGTCGGTGGCTGGTTCAGCACCTTCGACGGGAACGCTTCCTCGGGTATCGCCCGCCTGAACGACGACGGGTCGTTGGACTCCGGCTTCGTCGTCGGGACTGGCTTCAACAGCACGGTCAACGTGCTGGCCATCGCCGCGGACGGCTCGGGTGACGTGTATGCGGTCGGGGCCTTCACCGAGTACGACGGCGCCGGGGGCGCCGGGATCGCGCGGCTCAACGCCGACGGCTCGCTCGACGGGGGCTTCGCCGTCGGGACGGGATTTGACGACATCGCGTACGGACTCATCGTGATGGCCGACGGGTCGGGGGACGTCTACGCCTCCGGGTACTTCACGACCTGCGACGGCGCCCCGGTCGAGAACGTGGTCCGCTTCGATTCCGACGGATCCATCGACGCGGCGTTCGTCACCGGCACCGGCTTCAACGATGTCGTCAATTCCATCGCGGCGACCGTGGACGGATCCGGCGACCTCTACGCGGCCGGTTATTTCACGGACTACGACGGGACGCCGGTGGGGCAACTCGTCCGCTTGAACGACGACGGGACGCTTGACGGGGGCTTCGACACGGGCACCGGCCTGTACGGCCAGGGCTACGCGATGGTCGTCGCGACGGACGGATCGAACGACCTCATCCTGGCCGGCAGCGCCTACCAGTACAACGAGGCCGAAGCCGGCAATATCGTGCGCATCAACGACGACGGGACCCAGGACTCCGCGTTCGTGAACGTCCCGGGGACCATCGGCAGCGTGAGGACCCTGGCCCTTGCGGACGACGGATCCGGCGACGTCTTCGTGGGCGGTGAGTTCCGCGTGGCGGCCGGCGAGGGGGCCAACCACGTGGCGCGACTGGATACCGGGGGCGTCGCGGTCGGCACGTTCCTGAGGGGGACCGGTTTCGACTTCTACGTGAGCGCGCTCGCGGCCGCCACCGACGGGTCCGGGGACGTCTACGCGGGTGGGAACTTCAGCTTCCACGACGGGGTGAACATCGAGCGTCTCATTCGTCTCAACGCGGACGGGACCCGGGATGGCGGGTTCGATATTGGGAGCAAGGTGATCGGTGACGTCATGGCGCTTGCCGCGGCCACGGACGGGTCCGGCGACGTCTACGTCGGCGGGTACTTCACCCAGTTCGACGGCGATCCAAGCGCGGGCATCGTCCGCGTCAATCCCGACGGGACCCGCGATGCCGGGTTTGCCGTCGGGAGCGGATTCGACAACCTCGTCCGCGCGCTCGCCCCGGCCCGTGACGGGTCGGGGGACATCTACGCGGCGGGGGACTTCACGACCTACGACGGTCTGCCGGCAGGCCGGATCATCCGGCTCAATTCGGATGGCAGCCGGGACGCGGCTTTTGCGGCCGGTACCGGCTTCGTCGGGATCGTGTACACGATCGCGGCCGCCACCGACGGATCAGGGGACCTGTACGCGGGAGGCTTCTTCAATTCCTACAACGGGTCGCCGGCTCCCTACCTCCTGCGGCTCAATGCCGATGGAACGCCGGATGCCGGGTTCGCGGTTGGGACCGGATTCGACAACGGCGTAACCACCATGCGGCCGGCCCTGGACGGGTCCGGCGACCTCTACGTGGGCGGCGTCTTCGCCCAGTACAACGGGGCGGGTGGTTACGGCATCATCAGGCTGAACTCGAATGGAACCCGGGATTCGGCGTTCGCGGTC
The DNA here is from genome assembly GCA_964464755.1 of uncultured Planctomycetales bacterium. Classification (GTDB taxonomy): domain Bacteria; phylum Planctomycetota; class MHYJ01; order MHYJ01; family JACPRB01; genus CAYXGZ01. Next base: position 15,941 of record CAYXGZ010000043.1, on the reverse strand, counting down.
GGAACCGGGTTCGACAGCTCAGTCATGGCGCTGGCCCTGGCACCCGATGGTTCCGGGGACATTTACGCGGGCGGATACTTCGGAACCTACAATGGAGCGACGACGAGCTGGATCACCCGCTTGAATCCGAACGGGACGGTCGATCCGGGGTTCTCGACGGGGAATGGGTTCAATGCCGGAGTCCGCGCCCTCGCCGCCGCGACGGACGGCTTCGGAGACCTCTACGTCGGCGGGGAGTTCACGAGCTACGACACGACAACGGCGGACCGCCTCGTGGCGCTCGACAGCGACGGAAGCGTGGACTAGCGATGCTCGGCATCGCGCTGGACGTCATCCTCCTGATGGTCGTGTTCTTCTTCATCGAGCGCGACGCGGCCTCCGAGATCGGGACGCTGATCGGCGTCGCGCTCGGCATGACCGCGGTGAACTTCATCTGCGTCCTGCTGCTGGGGCCCGCGCTCGGCCTCCTCTCGCTCGCGCCCGCGATCGCCGTCAACGCCCTCATCCTGATGAAGTTCGTCGGGCTGTCCTGGGGCAAGGCCTGCCTGACCCTCGGGATCCTCTACGGCGTGAAGGTCGGGTTCATCCTCCTCGTCCTCCGCTAGAATCCCCGGGGCATGGACTGGCCCCGCCGCATCGCCTGCCTCACCGAGGAGACGACCGAGACCCTCTTCCTGCTCGGCGAGCAGGCGCGGATCGTCGGCGTCTCGTCCTACACCCTGCGCCCGCCCGAGGCGCGCAAGCTGCCGCGGGTCTCCGCCTACGTCACGGCCCGCTTCGACCGCCTCGAGGCGCTCGATCCCGACCTCGTGCTCGCGTTCTCCGACCTCCAGGCCGACATCGTCGCGGAGCTGGTCCGCCGCGGCCGGACCGTCGCGGCGTTCAACCAGCGCAGCGTCGCCGAGATCCTCGACTCGATCCTCGCCCTGGGTCGGCTGGTCGGCGCGGGGGCGAAGGCCGAGGCGCTGGTCGCGCGGCTGCGCGGCGGGCTCGACGGGATCCGCGAGTCCGCGGCGCGGCTCCCGCGGCGGCCCCGGGTCTTCTTCGAGGAATGGCCCGACCCGCTGATCTCCGGGATCCGCTGGGTCGAGGAGCTCGTCGAGATCGCGGGGGGCGAGCCGGTCTTCCCGGAGCTCCGCGGCGGGAAGTCCGCGAAGGAGCGGATCGTGGATCCCGCGGAGGTGGCGAGGCGCGACCCCGAGCTGGTGCTGGCGTCGTGGTGCGGCAAGAAGGTCCGCCCGGAGCGCATCCTGGCCCGCCCGGGCTGGGAGCGCGTAACGGCGGTGCTCCGCGGCCAGGTCCACGAGCTCAAGTCGTCGATCATCCTCCAGCCCGGGCCGGCGTCGCTGACCGACGGCGTGCGGCGGCTGCACGAGCTCATCGCGGGAGCGGCGCGTGAAGCGCGAGGTACCAGCCCGCGGCCAGGAAGGTGAGGTTCGCCAGGACCATGGGCACCGGCGCGAGCAGGTGCGCCTTCGCGTAGCGCAGTTCGAGCGCGTTCATGGCGACGATGGCGGCCGTCTGGACGGCGGCGCAGGCGACCGGATGGAGGCCGCTGAGGATCCACGCGCCGAGCAGCGTCTCCCCGAGCCCGACGAGCACCGTGACGGGGACGGCCGCGCGCTCGCCCAGGACGGCCGCGACGATGCGGCGGTGGCGGGGCACGAGGTTGAAGACCTTGAAGACGAGGCCGAAGAGGATCCAGACGGACGCGGTGCCGATCCGGAGGGCGAGGATCACGCCACCAGTCTAGCGGGCCGCGCCGACTAGCCGCTCGATCGCCTCGCGGGAGTCGAAGAGCAGCTCGCCGTTGGAGTAGGCCAGGTCGCCGCCGAGCGACTGGACCAGGAGCACGAGGGTCTCGGCGATCGGCGAGTCCTGGATCGAGACGTTGACCTTCCGCGTCGCGAGGGCCTCGCTGACCGAGTGCCGCACGGCGTTCGAGGCGAGCATCAGCTGGAGCAGGTTCCCGAACGCGAGCTCCGCGGCCCGGAAGGAGTTCTGCGACTCGCCCAGCTTCTTCCACTCCGCGGCCGCGTCGTCGTCGCGGAGCTTCTGCCGCTCCACGCCCGAGGGGTGGTAGACGGGCGGGGCGGGAGGCCGGCGGGCGGCCTCGAGCAGGGCCCGGCAGCGCGAGGCGATCTCGACGTCCTTCGACGCGGCGCCCTCCTCGAGCTGGGCGGAAGCGGCCAGGCCGAGGCGCGCGAGCTCCGCGGCCGCGGCGTCCCGGTCCTCCAGCATCTCGGATCCGAGCTGCTCGACGATCTTGCGCGCGCGGGCGGCGGCCTCGCCCGCGAGCGGGGCGGGGGGAGGCGGCACCTCGACGGGCCAGAGGCGCTCGGCGGGGGCGAGCACGAGGTGGCCGTGGTAGTACCCCCAGTCCACCTTCAAGGCGTCGGCCGCGCGCTGGAGGTGGTCGAGCACGACGAACTTGTCCGCGCCGGGCTCGATCGGCCGGTCCAGGGCGTCCGCGGGCGCCATCGGGTCGGCGAAGACGCGGAAGCGGTGGGGCAGCTCGGCGCGGATCTCGGCGAGGCTGACGCCCCGGCCGGCGACCCGGCGCGCCTGCTGGGCCTTGAGGGCGCCGTGCAGCGCGTGGTCCCTGGGGATCATGGCGAGCTTGATCTCGAGGACGAGGGCGTCGATGCGGGCGGGCCCGAGCTCGCGGGCCTTCCGGGCGGCGAGGACGGCGCCGGGGCCGGCCGCCAGCAGGCGGGCGCGGGGGGCGTCGTCGCCCTTCGCGAAGGCGCGGGCGGCGTCGGAGAGCGTCGGCTCCTGGGCGAGGAGCAGGGAGAGCAGCAGGGGGATCATGGGGGATCCGACGCCGGCCGGGGGCGCGGCGTGCAAGAATCGGGGCCGCGCCCGGGCGACGGGACTACTTGCCCCCGCCGCCCTCGCCCATCGGGCCGGGGGGCGGCGCTTCCGCGCCGCGGACGACGATGCAGTTGTGGTAGGTCTCGAGGGTGAGCGAGCGAAGGGCGGTCCGGATCACCAGGCCCTCGCCCGGCCAGGACCCGTGCGCGCAGGCCTCCTTCGCGCGGCGCTGCGAAGCGAGCAGAGCTTCCTTGATCCCCTCCTGGTGCTTCCTCCAGCCCTCCTCGTGGGACCCGCTCGCCTGGACCAGCCCCAGGGCGGCGAAGTAGTCCCGCTCGGCCGAGTCGCCGACGACGGGCCGCGCCAGGACCTTCTCCGCGAGGGCCTTTACGACGGGGTCGTCCCGGTCCCTCTTGAGCAGGTGCCGGGCCAGCAGCGCCTCGGGTGCGGAGTCCAGCTTCCCGGCCCGGGCGAGGAGCCGGTCGCGGGCGGCGTCCTTCGTCTCGAGGTTCGCGAGCGCCGACGAGCGGAACAGCATCGAGCCCCAGGCGACGAGGGAGGCGTCCGGCGAATCGACGGCGAGCCCGGCGTCGGCGGCCTTCTGCGCGGGGTCCTTGAAGAGCTTGGATCCGGTGAGCGCGTAGGCCTCGGACAGCACGAGGGCCGCGAGCACCGTCTCCCGGTCCGTCCCGAAACGGCCCGCCGGGTCCTGCGCCGCGATCAGGAACTGGAGCCCCTTGCGGACGGCCTCGCCGATGCTGCGGTCGCCGACCTTCTGGCGCGAGAGGTGGGAGTACCCGTGGACCTGCAGGGCGAGGAGGGCCAGGGCCGTGTCCTCGGTCCGGCCCTTGGACAGGCGGGCCTGGAGGACTTGGGCGAGGGACTTCGCCCGGGCGCGGAGCTCGGCGTCGGCGGAGTCCGCCAGGGGCTTGAGCTCCGGGAGGACCCCGGGACCCAGCTCGAGGAGCGCCTGTCCGGCGGCCTCGCGGTCCTCGAGGTTCTCGGACGAGAGCTTCGCGATCCAGGGCGCGGCGCGTTTCGCGAGCTCCGGGTCCTTCGCCGGGACCGCGGGGGGCCGGGCCTCGGGGCAGGTGCAGGCGAGGTCGCCCCAGGTCCCGTCCTCGAGCTGGTGGCGGACGAGCCAGGAGACGGCGGGCGCCACCTCGGCGTCCTGGGGGAGAAGGAGGAGCAGGGGGAGCAGGGCGAGGGATTTCATGGCCGGTGGAACGTGGCCCGCGCCCCGGGGTTCGCGGGAATCGGGAGCCGCCGTCCTCCTACTTCTCCTGGCCCGGGCGCCGGCCCTCCTTGAGCGCCGCGACGTACTCCCGGAGCACCTCGTCCAGGTACTCGTTCATCCCCTCGGACTTCTCCTTGTCCCCGGCCTGGAACTTGGTCTTCAGCGCCTCCTCCAGGTCCTTGCGGGCACCCTCCGCGTCGCCCGTGAGGTCCCGCATCGCGCCCGTCACCAGCAGGAGCTCCTTCCGCCTCCCGGCGTTCTCCTTCTTCTCCAGGACCTTGAGGGCGTGCTCCAGCGCCTTCCGGCGGGCCGCCTTCGCGTCGTCGGCCAGCTTCTCGGCCTCCAGGTGGTAGCCCTTCGTCCGGAAGAAGAGGCTCCAGAATTCGTCGTCCTTCCCGATCGCCTCGTAGACCCGCTCCGCCGCCGCGAGCCGCCGGCTCATCGGGATCTTGAAGTACTCGTCCTTCTCGGGCAGCTCGATCCCCTTGAGCTTCTCGCGGATCGCCTCCAGCTTGTCCTTCGGGGTCTTCTCGAAATCCCCCATCAGGGCGCTCAGCCTGCACTTCTTGCAGCTGTAGAGGACGTTTTCGTCGGTGAGGGGCCAGAAGAGGTACTGGTACTTGGAGGGCCAGCTGTAGATGTAGCTCCCGTAGCTCACGATCACCTGGAAGGTGTTGCGCGTGTCGCAGGCGGGGCAGGCGAATTCCTTGGGGGCCCACGTCGTGGGCGATCCTCCGAGAGCCGCTGCGGCCAGGGCGAGGACGAGGGTCTTCATGGTCGCACCTCCTGATCACCTGACGTGGCCGGGGCGCGGAGGTTCGGCGGGAAGCGCGGATCGGCGAGCTCGGGTCGTCCCCGCCCGTGCTCGATCCGGAGCGACGGTCAGAACAGGGGACCGTGGCGGAAGATGTCGGCGACGCCGTTCGTGTCCCCGGCCACCAGGTTGGCCGCGTCCGTGCGGAAAGCCACGAATCGACCGTCCGCGGAGATGGCCGGGTAGTTCGTGGCACCGCCCACCTCCAGTTGGGCTCCCGCCGAGTCGATCGACACCCTGGACGTCACCCCGGAAGTCCGGTCGTGGACGAAGATGTCGATGAGGCCGTTCGTGTCGTTGGCCACGAGGTTATCGGCCCCGGTCCCGAAGGAGACGTAGCGGCCGTCGGCGGAGACCGTCGGAGCGAAGGAGGATCCTCCCTGGGCCTGAGAGCCCGCGGAGTCCACCGAGACCCGGGTCGTCGTTCCGGCCGCCAAGTCCCTGGCGAAGATGTCGGCGGAAGTATTGGAGTCCCCGGTCACCAGGTCGGTCGCGACCGACTGGAACACGACGACCTGTCCGTCGGAGGAGATGGCGGCGTCGTAGCTGTTCGCTCCCGCCTGGGCGCCCGCCGAGTCCACCGAGGCGCGCACGGTGGTCGCACCGGTCCGATCCCGGACGAAGATGTCCTGGGCCGCGTTGGTATCCAGGGCCACGAGATCCGTCGCGAACGACTCGAAGGCCACGTACCGGCCGTCCGGGGTGATGGCCGGCAGGAAGCTCCCGCCCCCCGTCGCCTCCTGGCCCGCCGAGGTCAACGACACCCGCGTCGTCGTCCCCGCCGCCACGTCCCGGACGAAGATGTCGGAGTACCCGTTCGTGTCGGTCGCGACCAGGTTGGTCGCCGTCGAATTGAAGGCGACGAAGGCCCCATCCGCGGAGATGGACGCGGCCCCGCTCCCGGCCCCCCCGACCGCCTGGGCCTCCGCGGAATCCACCGAGATGCGCGTCGTCGTCCCCGCCACCGTGTCATGGAGGAAGACGTCGCGCAGGCCGTTGGAGTCACCGGAGACGAGGTTGGTGGCGTCGGATTCGAAGGCGACGTATCGACCATCCGGTGATAGGGAGGGTGACGCGCTCATTCCACCCACGGCTTCCGTTCCGAGGGAGTCCACGCTGACCCGGATCGTGACTCCGGCCACGGTGTCCCGATGGAAGACGTCCATCAACGCGTTCGCGTCCCCGACGACCAGGTTGGGGGCATCGCTCGCGAAAGCGATGTACCGGCCATCCGCGGAGATGGACAGGGTGTTGCTATCGGCCGTGGCCTGGGTGCCGAGCGAATCGACCGATACCAGGATCGTCGGGGGTCCGGTCGGCCCGGGCGTCGGAGTGGGGGCCGGCGCCGAGCTGCCGCCCCCGCCGCAGGCCGGCAGGGCCAGGACCAGGCACAGGAGCAGGACCGCGCGTCCGAGCACGCATCACCTCCGAAGCTGGCGACCCGACCTGCGGCGCCGGCGGTAGAGCCAGAGCAGGCCCAGCGGCAGCATCAGGTCCACGCCGATCGACCCGCACTTCTTCCTGGAGGAACGGTCCACGACCCGAGGAGTCGCGCTGGCCAGGTTGCTGTACCCGCTGTCGCCCGCGGCGTTGGTGGCGCGGACCCGGTAGAAGTACGGCGCCGATCCGGAGGCCGACGCGTCGCCGTAGGACGTCGCGTCCGCCGCGGCCGTGTCGATCTGGGTGAAGGCGAGGCCGTCCGTGCCCCGCTCGATCTTGAAGCCGGTCTCCGTGGTGGCGTTGTCCGCCCACGCGAGAAGGATGGTGGTCCCGGGGCCCGGCTGGGCCGTCAACGCGGAGGGCGCTACGGGCGCCAGCGTATTGATCGAGAAGGAGGCCAGGAAGTCGCCGCCGGCCAGGCCGTCGCCGGACGCGTACGTTCCGGAGAACTCCCCGTCCAGCAGGGCGCCCGACATGTCGCGCACCGCTCCGCCCAGTCGGGCCAGCGCCAGGATCTCCGGCCCGCTCAGCGGCCGATCGTAGAACCGCACGTCGTCGAGCGATCCGAGCAGCGAGTTGCCGCCGGCCGACCCCAGCGTGCCCCGGGACAGGTTGATCGGGGTCGCGTTGGAGGCGACGTTCACCCCGTTGGCGAAGAGCGCGACGCCGCTGGCCTGCCCGACCCAGGCCAGGTGCGTCCACGTCCCGACCGGCGCGGTGTAAGGGAGGACGTAGTCGGCGACGCCGCCCTGGGTGTACCCGCACTGGTTCGTGTTGTTGTATTGCTCGAGCCGCAGCGACGTGCCGCCCGCCAGGAGGTTGTCCGTCACGCGGGCGTCCAACGACAGGGAGTCGAGCCGGTACACCCACATCGCCGCCGTCCACGGCGCCGGCACGTTCGAGGCGGAGATCGTGACCCGGTCCGAGACCCCGTTGAAGCTCAATCCGGAGCCGATTCGGCCGGTCGTCCACGACGCGCCGCTGATCGTCCCGGTGTTGCCGCCACCCGAGGAGTCCACCGCGCTGGTCCCGGTCCCCTCGTCGAGCATCCAGTGCGACACCAGGCCGGGGATCGGGATCTCGGCGCCGCGGACACGCACCTGGTACAGGTCGTCGGGAAGCACCGCCCCGGCCAGGTCGATCCGGATGACGGTGCCGCTGACGACGGTCACCGAGGCCGGAACGATCGTGACGTCGTCGCCCGTGTCCAGGTCCCCGTCGGTCCCCGCACGGGTCACGACCACCGAGGTCGAGTTCACCGACAACGCATCGGGCGCGCTGTTCAGCGTGACCAGGATCTCGGTCGGCGCGGAGGTAAGGACGTCGTCCGCCGCCGGAGTCATGTCGGTGACGGCGAGGGTCACGCGCCGGGGGACGCCCGCGAACAGGAGGAGGATCAGGACGAGGGAGTACTTCATGGGGTTGCCCCAGGATTGTACTCGATTCCTCGCGACGCGGCCGGATCGATTCTCGGAACGGGCGAGTCGTGGCGGCCCTGTTGGGAATCGGGTCGTGCGAACGCCCCGGATCAGATTGAGCCGCCGGTTCAATCTGAGCGCACCCGGAGCGGGGCGACAGTCGGCGCGTGACAGGAGGCGGCACCGCCGGCGGGCGCGGCACGGAACTTGCGATCCGGGGGATCGCACCCATGGCCACTACCACCTCTCGAGGGACCGCTCGACCACGCTCCCGGGCCCCGGGCCCGGGTCCGCGATCGCGGGGTCGCCTGGAGAAGTCCGGACGCAAGGAGCCGGCCGATCCCGACCACTTCTACCGCTTCCTGATCCAGAGCTCCTCGGACTTCGCCGTCCTGATGATGAACGTCAAGGGACGCATCATCAGCTGGAACGAAGGGGCCAAGGCGATCTTCGGCTATCCGCAGGAGGAGGCGATCGGACGCCACGTCTCCATGATCTTCAACCACGCGGACAAGAAGATCGCGGTCCCCGCGCTGGAGATCTCCACGGCCATCAAGAAGGGCCGGGCCGACGATGAACGCCAGCACCGCCGCAAGGACGGCTCCCTGTTCTGGGCCAGCGGCGTCATGTGGGCCATCAAGGACGATGCGGGCAACCTGCGCGGCCTCTCGAAGCTGGTCCGGGACATCAGCGAGCGGAAGGCCCTGGAGAACACGATCCGGCACCAGTCCCTGCACGATCCGCTGACGGGACTTCCGAACCGGAGGGCCTTCTCGGAGAGCCTGGTCCTCGCCCTGCGCAAGGCGAAGGCCGCCCGGACCCTGCTGGCCGTCATGTTCCTGGACCTGGACGGCTTCAAGAAGATCAACGACACCCTCGGCCATGACACCGGGGACATCCTGCTGCAGGAGACCGCGTCGCGGCTGAGCGCCGTCCTGCGGCCGGGCGACACGATCTGCCGGATCGGCGGCGACGAGTTCATCATCCTCCTCGACGACATCCGCAGACCCAAGCACGCCGCCGGGGTCATCAAGAAACTGCTCTCGGCGCTGAAGGGGCCCTTCGACATCGGCAACAAGAAGATCGTCATCTCCGTGAGCATCGGCGCGTCCTTCTATCCTTCGGACGGGAAGAGCCCCCGGCAGCTCGAGAAGCGGGCCGACCTGGCCCTGTATCGAGCCAAGGCCGCGGGCAAGAACTGCTTCCGGTTGTACCGCGACAAGTAGTCGATCCTCGGGGTTCCCCCCGTTCGAGTCTGGCCGAACGCACGCTCCGGCCATGCTTCCTTCCTGGGGCCCGCCGCCTCAAGGACACGGCGTACGGGAATCGGGAAGGGGCAGGGCGAACTGCTGCGTCAGGACGTAGGATCCCCGATGTACGGCCGGGACCATCGACTCGGGCGGGGATCGTTCCCGTCCGGAGCACGCAAAGTGATGGGTCGCTTCAGCTGGGTCGTGGCGGCTGGCGTCGGTCTCTTGGCCGGGGGCTGTGCCCTTCCAAGCGTCGAGTGCAGGCCCAGCTTGATCACCTTCAATCGGACGGCGGAGTACCTCTGCATCACCAACGGGACCGGCCATCCGATCGCCGTGGACATCTTCAAGGGCGAGAAGAGGCCGAAGCTCGAGTCCTACCGGGTGCGCGAGGATTTCATGGAGGACTCCGTCGTCATGTGTCCGTTCTATTACTGGGTGCGCTGGCTGGCTTGCAGCACGGCCTTGCGGGCGTACCTGGACTCCAGCGTCGAGCTGGTGGTGTTCGGGAAGGATCTGGACAACTACACCTGCACGGTCGAGCCGAGTCCCGCCATGGAAATGGTCGGTGACTTCTTGATCCGGAGGCATTACGTCATGGGAGTCCCGGATTGCCTGAGCCGGGAGTAGGTCCGGATGATCGATCGAACGTCGTCCGTGCCGCAGCCGGCTCGTCGATTCACCGTTCGCCGATCAGGAGCGCGCATGAGTCCACGGCGAGGCCGGTTGCTGATGCTGCCCGCGCTGCTCCTGGGTTGCGCGAGCAACGAGCACCTCCTGGACCGGATGGCCGCGGCCACCCGGTTGGATGAAACGGTCAAGGTCGGCCCCTACGCGGGCATCATCCACACGGACCAGCACCAGGCCGTGATCGACAGGCTCCCCGCCTTCGCTCCGGCCGTCATCGAGCGCCTCGACTCGACGACCTCCGAGCTGGAAGCGATCGGCCTGGTCTATTGCCTGGCCCGGAGCCGGACCTGTGAGGCCGTCCGCGCGGTCCAGGACCTGAAGGAGGCCATGGAGCGGGGGGAGCGGTTCAAGGTCCTGCACGACGTGACGCTCTGCGTAGCCATCGACCGATACCTGCAGGCTGTCGGCGCGAAGAAAGCCGGGGGCCGCTGATCCGCATCGAGGCGGGAGCCTCGATTCCGAAGGGCTACTTTACGGAGGGCCCGCCGCGCAGGATCTCCTCCAAGTTGGCCGCGAGGAGGGGATCATCACACTGCTTGATGCAGTCCCGGATGAACCGGTCGCGCCCTCTCGAGCCGGCCCGGAGCGCGTAGCGGAGCACCTGGTCCGGCGCCTTGGCGCAGGCGAAGTGGGCGTCGCCCTTCTGGAAATCCGCGAGCCGGTTCCAGTCATCCTGCAGGTCGGCGCATTCCAGCTTCAATTCGCCGGCGACAAGATCGACCACCAACTCCACGTCAACGCCAAGGGTGATCGCGCAGGACTCCGCTTCGGCCCCTTCGAGCTCCCCGCTCCTGAGGTCCCACGTCACGCGGCGGCGTTCCCGCACGCTTCGACCCTGGATCTGGAGCCCGAGGATCTTGGACGCGTAACTCGCTTCGTCGGCCTCCTCCATGTCGTAACCGGATTCCCAGATCCTCTGTAGCGGGTGCGCTCCCGACTCCGAGACGAGGAACCACCACTCTCCCTCGTCCTGGAGCCCGGTGCCCCCGCCGACGCAGGGAATGGTGCAGACCATTCGGCCCCCGCGAGTGGCCAGGATCCTCGGGCGGCGGCCCCAGCGAGCCTCCTGGCGTCCCACGGCGCGCCAGCCCTCCCGGCTCTTCGCGAAGAAGATCGACTCGGCGTAGGAGAAGTCCTGAACAACCAGGATGGCGAAGCTCGCTCGCCCGGGCCCGGGGTCATCGAAAAGGAGCTGGGCGGCCAGCGGCTCGCTCGCGAAGGGGAGCGGCCCCTGGATGTGCAGCTCGGCGAACACCCGCTCGAGGCCGGGGAGCCCATCCTGTTGGATCACCCGGGCCAGATCCACGACGGCCTCCGCGGTCTTCGCTCCCGGGGCGCCCGAGCACGACGCCACGAGGATCCCGATCGAGAGGGCCAGCGCGGTCCTCACGTGGAGTACCCCCAGGCCCGATTGCGCGAGAGTGGGTGGCGTCGGCCGGTTGGTCCCATTCACTATTGGACTCTACCCCACTCCACACTAGTCGTGCCGTTCCCCTGTACCAACCATTCGAGTCCGGGGAACCGCAGTCCGGAGCCCAGAGGTTGAATGGCGCAACGAGACACTGGGCCGAGCGGGCTCGCTCCGCTCTTCCCGGTTCGAGTCCGCCCGAACCCACCCTCCCGCCCCTCCGGCTATACTCCCTTCCTGATGCCCGAGTCCCTCCAGGGCCTCGCCTGCCGCGTGGAGCAGTCCCGATGACCATGGCGCAAGCCCTCAGGGCGACCCTTGCCCGGCGCGCGTACGCGGCCGGTTGGTGGCCGGCCAGTCTCCACCTGAGACGAGATCACTTCCTGACCACCCCACTCGGTCGCGCGCCCGTCGTGGAGTTCGCCCTGATCCGCCGGACTCCCGGGAACCCGGGGATGTCGGTTGTGCAGTTCAGCACCCGCGGGAGATGGCGGTATGGCCGTGCACGGGAGGCGCTCTGGAAGGCGCTCGTCCTCGCCTGTCCCGGGATCCACCCTCCGCGCTACGGCGGTCCAACGGTCGTGGGGGCGTCCAGGCTCGAGGAGCCGGATCTCCTGGCCCGGGCCCCGAGGCGAGGCGTCGTTCGAGTCAGCGCTTCCGTCCCGATTCCATCCGGCCCCTTCCAGTGGATGTCGCCCCGCTCCCACTTGCGCATGGCCCTTGCGGGTCTGGCGGTCGCGGGGAGGACGTGGAAGCTCGAGTATGCCTCCCTGCGGAGGTTCGAAACGCGCCGCTTCGGGGGGAAGGCCCACGTCATCACGCGAGAAGTGCTGCTCAGCACGATCGCGGGCGACCGGTTCGCCTGCATGATCGATCCCAGGGCCGACTCCGGGAACGTGGACGGCGAGTGGCTGGACGTTCTGGCCGCCTCGATCCGCCGGCGGCTTCCTCGAGCCTCGGTGAGGATGCTGCAGCACCGGCACTCGAACTACTTCGACATCAGCAAGGGGATCGTCCCGGGGAGATTCGGGCGTGACCTTGCCGCCCTGGCGAATTGGCGCATTCCGTCGCCTGGCCGGAAGATCCCTTCGAAGTAGAACGAGGCGTCGGGACGGAATGCCCCTCGTGGCGGGAACGAGAGCGAAGTTCGTCAGCCGGTTCGAGTCCGCCCGAACCCACCGTCCCGCCCCTCCGGCTATACTTCGTACCTGATGCCCGAGAGCCTCCAGGACCTCAAGCTCGCCCTCGAGAGCCGGCCCGCCGAGGTCAAGGACCTCGCCCGCCGCCTCCTCGCCGCCGGCGTCCCCCACGGGCAGGTCGCCGACGCCCTCAAGGCCGGCCTCCGCTCCCTCTCCGCCCGCAGCCGCGCCGCCGCCGTCGCCTCCCTCGGCGCCCTCCGCACCCCCCGCGCCTGGGACGCCCTCGCCGCCGCCCTCGCCGACCCCGACCCCGCCCTCCGCGCCGAGGCTCTCCGCTCCATCGCCGAGGCCGACGACGACGCCTCGCTCGCCCGCCTCGCCGCCGCCGCGGGACACGCCGACCCCGAGCTCCGCCGCGGCGCCCTCGTCGCCCTCTCCGCCCGCAGCGGCCCCGAGCGCGACGCCGTCCTCCGCACCCTCCTCGCCGCCAAGGACCCCTGGATCCGCCGCTCCGCCCTCGAGGCCCTCGCCACCGCCGGCTTCGACAAGGCCCGCGACGCCGTCGCCGCCGCCCTCAAGGACGAGCACCCGACCGTCCGCGCCGCCGCCGCCCGCATCGCCGCCACCGCCCCCGACGCCCCCGCCCTCGAGCTCCTGCTGCCCGCCGCCGACGACGCCGACCGCGAGGTCCAGCGCCACGCCCGCCAGCGCCTCGAGTCGCTCCGCCTCGGCGCCCCCGCCATCGTCGACGTCCTCGGCCGCCTCCCCCGCGCCCGCGGCGAGCACGCCCGCGCCCTCCTCGCCGCCTGGTTCGCGCCCGCCCCCACCACCGAGCTCGCCGGGCTCCTCGGCCGCCACGGCCCCCTCGCCGACGCCGTGCTCGTCGAGACCGTCTCGGGCCGCGGCGACGACGGCCGCGCCGCCCTCGAGCCCGTCCTCCGCGGCCCCCACGGCGCCTCCGTCCTCGAGGCTCTCTTCGCGATCGGCACCGCCGACTACTTCGCCGGCCTCATCGCCCGCTGGCCCGGCCTCCACCTCGAGGTCCGGCGCCGCCTCGTCGACCGCGCCGCCGCGGAGCCCTGGGGCGACGCCGCCCTCGAGCAGGGCGCCGCCGACCCCGACGCCGCCGTGCGCGAACCCGCCACCCGCGCCCTCCTCGCCAAGGGCCGCGCCGACCTCGTCCCCGGCGACGGGCTCGTCGCCCTCTTCGCCGCCTCGCTCGACGGCGGCTCGTGGACCGACTCGCAGCGCGAGCAGCTCGCGCGCCGCGCCGCCAAGGCCGGCCCGGCCGCGCTCCCCGCCCTCGCCCGCGGCGCCGCCTCCAAGGGCGCCGGCCTCCGCCGCGCCTGCGCCGAGGCCCTCGTCGAGCTCGACGCCCGCGACGCCCTCGCCTCGCTCGCCGGCAGCGACGACCCCGTCGTCCTCAAGCACGTCGCCCTGCACCTCGGCGAGCGCGGCGACGAGCGCGCGCTCGAACCCCTGGTCCGCCTGGCCGAGGAGGGCCACGGCGACCTGCCCAAGCGCGCCCGCAAGCTCCTCGAGTCCTTCGCCGCGCAGCTGACCGTCGAGCGCTTCCTCGGCTGGATGTCGCACCGCCGCCCCCCGGTCCGCTGCTACGCGGCGGAGCGGCTCGGCACCTCCGGCGACGCGAGGGCCATCCCCGCGCTGATCCGCGCCGTCTCCGACGACGCCGTCACCGTGCAGCTCGCCGCGGTCTTCGGCCTGCGCGGCTTCACGTCCTCCGAGGAGGTCGTGGACCGCCTGCTCGAGTGCATCCAGGCCGCCGACTTCAACGTTCGCCGCGTCGCCATCGAGGCCCTCGGCGAGGCGAAGGTCGAGCGCGCCGTGAAGCCGCTGACCGCGCTGCTCGGCAACCGCCTGCTCAAGGCGCCCGCCGCGGAGGCCCTGAAGCGCATCGGCGACCGCCAGGGCATGCTCGCGATCCTCCGGCGCAAGCGCCGCGAGGAGAAGATCGACGAGGCCCGCGGCCAGATCGCCACCCGCAACGCCCGGCGCGGCCGCAACGTGGCCGCCCCCGTGAAGAAGAAGACCAAGCGGTAACCCCGGAGGAACGATGCCCAAGCTGGCCGACGTGGTCCGGAAGCACAACCTCGCGACGCCCGAGCAGCTCGCGGCCGCCGAGGACGCGGCCCGCAAGGGCCCGATGCACCTCGCCCTCGCGCTCGTCGAGACCGGGGCGCTGGCCGACGGGAAGTACGCCGAGGCGCTGGCGAAGGCCTCCGGTGCGCCGGTCGCCGACTTCGGCACGCTCGCGCCCACCGCGGAGCTCGCGAAGCTCCTGCCGGAACCCCTGGCCCGCAAGATCCATGCGGTCCCGCTCAAGGTCGCCGGCGCGGTGCTGCACGTCGCGATGGCCAATCCCGCGGACGACGGCGAGCTCGAGCAGCTCTCGTTCCGCTCTGGCAAGACCGTGAAGGCCGCCGCGGGCGGGCCCAAGGCGATCGCCGAGGCCTGGAAGAAGGTCTACTCCGGCAAGCCCGCGCCGACCGCGGTCGCGACGATCTCCGAGCTCGACTCGATGCTCGGCGCGGCCCTCGACGACGTGAAGGTGCTCGACGCGGCGAAGGAGGACGACAAGGCGCCCGTCGGCCTGCAGGTGGGCGGCGACGAGCCGCCGATCATCAAGCTCGTGAACGGGATCCTGCTCAAGGCGATCCAGACTCGCGCGAGCGACATCCACCTCGAGCCCTCCGAGGACGGCCTGCGGGTGCGGACCCGCATCGACGGCGTGATGCACCTGCAGATGCAGCTGCCGGTCTCGGCGCGCACGAGCGTCGTCTCGCGCCTGAAGATCATGAGCCACCTGAACATCGCGGAGCGGCGCCTGCCGCAGGACGGGCGCATCAAGATCCAGCTCGGCGACGGCGCGGCCGTGGACTTCCGCGTCAGCTCGCTGCCGGGCATCTACGGCGAGAAGATCGTGATCCGCATCCTCGGCCAGGGCAGCCTGAAGAAGAGCGTGGACGAGGTCGGCTTCCGCGAGAAGTCGCTCGAGTACGTGCGCGACGCAACTCGACCGGACAGCTGAGCCCGGACACCGGCTCGATCGAGATCGACATCGCGATCGAGATCACCGGCACGCAGACCCCCGTGCTGCCGATCCGCCACGAGGGCCCTCCTCCGCTTCCCGACGCGGAGTACGTCGACGAAGCGCCGACCGAGGTCTTTCGACCGGGAAAGCATCCGTCGCCGCCTCGTCGGTCTTCGCGCCCGCCGGCACGCCCGCACGGTCGCGGCGGTCGCGTCGAGCAAGATCCGTGGGAGGCGAAGACCGTCGTTCGGCGGGAGGACGGCGCTCCCCCCATGCCGCCGGCTTCACGTCGTCGCCAGCCGCCGCGGCAACCGCCGCATCAGCCGCCTCAGCCGCACGAGCCCGAGCGCACCGTGCGGATCGATCCGCGAAAGTTCAACGTCGAGGTCATCGAACAGGTGCCGGAGTCGATCGAGATCGATTTCTCCGACGAAACGCGCATGCTGCCGCCGCGCCGTCGTCAGTGAACGAACGCGACGACCATCCCGACGAGGGCCACGACGACCGAGCCGCCGATCAGCGCGAAGCCGATCTTCATTCCACCGCCGAGGTTCTTCACGAGGTCCTCTTCGGACTTGTTGGAGATGAGGAGCTCGAGGTCGCCCGTCCCCATCCCGCTCATGACGAGACGCGAGCCCGGACCGTCGCGATAGGCTTCGGCCTGAGGAGGGCCGGCTTC
>CAYXGZ010000042.1:0-31858 GCA_964464755.1 uncultured Planctomycetales bacterium | reverse complement strand
ACGAGGCGATCGAGGGCTGCATCGACCTCTCGATGCGCTACATCAACGGCCGCTTCCTGCCGGACAAGGCCATCGACGTCATGGACGAGGCCGGCGCCCGCGTCCGCCTCTCCTCGATGGTCTCCCCGCCGAACATCAAGGAGCTCGAGGCGGAGATCCGCAAGCACGAGAAGGAGAAGGACGAGGCCATCTCCCTCCAGGAGTTCGAGCGCGCCGCCCAGCTCCGCGACCGGGCGATGCAGCTCAAGCGCAAGAAGGAGGAGGTCCTCAAGGAGTGGCGCGAGCAGAACAAGGAGTTCGACGGCGTCGTCGACGCCGAGATCATCGGCCACACCGTCTCGATGATGACGGGCATCCCGCTGACCCGCATCGAGAAGAAGGAGGCCGAGCGGCTCCTGCACCTCGAGGACGAGCTCCACCGCATGGTCGTCAGCCAGGACGAGGCGGTCAGCGCCGTGTCCCGCGCCATCCGCCGCAGCCGCGCGGGCCTGAAGGACCCCAAGCGCCCGATCGGCAGCTTCATCTTCCTCGGCCCCACGGGCGTCGGGAAGACGCTCATGGCCAAGGCGCTCGCGAAGATCATGTTCGGCGAGGAGGACGCGCTGATCACGATCGACATGAGCGAGTACATGGAGAAGCACAACGTCAGCCGGCTCATCGGCGCCCCGCCCGGCTACGTCGGCTACGAGGAGGGCGGCCAGCTCACCGAGCGCATCCGCCGCCGCGGCTACTCCGTGGTCCTCTTCGACGAGATCGAGAAGGCCCACTCCTACGTGTTCAACATGCTCCTCCAGATCATGGAGGAAGGCCGGATCACCGACTCCTTCGGCCGCCACGTCGACTTCCGCTACACGATCCTCATCCTCACGTCGAACATAGGCGCCGACGTGATGAAGAACCAGACCACCCTCGGCTTCCGCAAGATCCAGATGGACGGCAGCTACCAGGCCATGAAGGAGCTCCTCACCAAGGAGATCGAGAAGCACTTCCGGCCCGAGTTCCTCAACCGCCTCGACGACATCATCATCTTCCGCCCGCTCAGCCGCGAGGACCTCACCCGGATCATCCACCTCGAGCTGCGCTCCGTGGAGGCCCGCATCGCCAAGAAGGGCTTCAAGGTCAGCGTGACCCCTCAGGCCCTCGAGTACCTGATCGACCAGGGCTACAACCCGGACTACGGCGCCCGGCCGCTCCGCCGCGCCATCGAGCGCCTCATCGAGGACCCGCTCTCGGAGTCGATCCTCCGCGGCGAGTTCAAGGACGCGAAGGAGATCGTCATCCGCATCAAGGACAAGCACCTCTACTTCGACGGGGTCGCCGGCGAGCTGCCGCGGGAGGCCAAGGAGAAGGACGCCCCGAAGGAGAAGGAGAAGAAGGTCCCCGCGGACGACAAGAAGTAGGCGTTTGACGGGGCGGGGGAGCCCGCCTATCATCCGGTCCTTCCCCCGGAGGAACCGGATGAGCCGACCGATCGCCTTCGCCCTGCTCCTCGTCCTCGGCTGCGCCCCGCTCCACGGGCGCCAGGAGCCCGCCCCGGTCCGCGAGCGCCCGCTGCTGCGGGCCATGTCCGCGGAGCTCGCCCGCGCCGTCGAGCAGCTCAAGTCCGCGGGCACCCACCCGCTGCACTTCCTCGCCTACCGCGTCTACGACGTCGACGACGTCTCCATCTCGGCCTCGCTCGGGGCCGTTGACGCCGAGCCCCGCGGCGGGACCCGGCGCACCCTCCAGGTCGAGCTCCGCGTCGGCACGCCCGCCGTCGACAACACCCGCAAGATCCGCGACGAGGCCGCCGGCTTCTCGGACTACGACTTCTCCGACTACGGGCCGTCCTACATGCCCTCCGAGGACGACGAGGCCGCCATCCGCAACGCGCTCTGGATCGCGACGGACGGGAAGTACCGCCACGCCCAGAAGCGGCTGACCAAGGTCCTCGCGAACCGGAAGGTGAAGGTCGAGGAGGAGGACGCGTCCGACGACTTCTCCCGCGAGGAGCCCGTCGTCCACCTCGGCCCCGAGGCGCCGTTCGAGATCGACCGGGCCGCCTGGACCGCGCGGCTCCGCCGGCTCTCCGCGATCTACAAGGACTTCGCGGAGATCCACGAGTCCAGCTTCAGCTTCTCCGCGGTCCGCACGCGCCGCTGCCTCGTCACGAGCGAGGGCACGAAGGTCCAGGACGAGCGCGTCCAGTACCGGATCTTCACGGTGGTCGAGACGACCGCCGACGACGGGATGAAGCTGCAGCTCTACGACGGGGTCGAGGCGGCCACGCCCGCGGCGCTGCCCGACGACGCCCGGCTCGAGGCCCTGGCCCGCGGGCTCGCGAAGAGCCTGGTCGAGCTGCGGTCGGCGCCGGTGGCCGAGCCCTTCGCCGGCCCCTGCATCCTCCGCGCCCGGGCGGCGGGCGTCATCTTCCACGAGATCTTCGGCCACCGCATCGAGGGCCACCGGCAGAAGGACGAGGACGAGGGCCGCACCTTCGCGAAGAAGGTCGGCCAGCCCGTGATGCCGGACTTCATCAGCGTGATCGACGACCCGCGCCGCGAGAAGCTCGGGTCCACGCCGCTCAACGGCACCTACCAGGTAGACGACGAGGGCGTCCCCTCGTCCAAGGTGGTCCTCGTGGACAAGGGCGTCCTCCAGGGCTTCCTGATGGGCCGCTCGCCGGTGAAGGGCTTCCCGAGGAGCAACGGCCACGGCCGCTGCTCGCCGGGCCGCACGCCCGTCGCCCGCCAGGGCAACCTCGTCGTCGAGGCCTCGGGCCGGGTGCCGTATGCCGAGCTCCGCGAGCGCCTCGTCGCCGAGATCAAGAAGCAGGGCAAGCCGTACGGGCTGATCTTCGACGACATCGCGGGCGGCTTCACGATGACGCAGTCGTTCATGCCCCAGAGCTTCAAGCTCCTGCCGCTGCGCGTCTGGCGGGTCTGGCCCGACGGCCGCCCCGACCAGGTCCTTCGCGGGGTGGACATCGTCGGCACGCCCCTCTCGTCGCTCGAGAAGATCCTCGCGGCGGGGGACGACGACGACGTGTTCAACGGCACCTGCGGCGCCGAGTCGGGCTGGGTGCCCGTCTCCGCCTCCTCGCCCAGCCTGCTGCTCTCCTCGATCGAGGTCGAGCGCCAGAAGAAGGGCCAGGACCGCCCGCCGCTGCTGAAGGCCCCGCTCCACGACCCCGACGACCCGTCGCGGAAGAGCCCCCCGAAGGAGGAACGGCCGTGAGGATCCCCGCCGCCGCGCTCGCCGCGCTGGTCCTGCTCGCGGGCCCCGCGGCCCCGCAGGAGGAGAAGGAGGACCTGCTCTTCAAGGTCATGCGGCACGAGATCGACCGCTCCATGGCCCGGCTCAAGCTCGACGGCTCGCCGGCCCCGTACTACGTCCGCTACTCGATCACCGACCAGGACTCCTTCCAGGTCACCGCGTCGTTCGGCGCCGTGACGGCCCTGGGCGGCGGCCGGCAGCGCTCGCTCGACGTCGACCTCCGGGTCGGCGACCCCTCGCTCGACAACACGAACTTCGCCGAGGCGGGGGAGGGCGGCGGCGCCCGGCTCAGCGTCGACGACGACTACGACGCGCTGCGGCACGGCGTCTGGCTCGCCACCGACGCGACCTACAAGGCCGCCGTCGAGGCCCTCGAGAAGAAGAAGGCCTACCTCGCCCAGCACTCGATCGCCGACCGGCCGCCGGACTTCTCGAAGGAGGAGCCGGTCTCGCACCTCCAGTCCGCGCGGAAGCTCGAGGTGGACCGCGAGAAGTGGACCGCGATCTCGCGCCGCGTCTCCGCGGTGTTCCGCGACCAGGCCCACGTCCAGAAGTCGTTCGTGCAGTTCGCGTCGGCCGTGCAGACGCGCTGGTTCCTGAGCAGCGAGGGCTTCCGGCACCGCGCCTCGAAGGGCGACGCGGGGCTGATCATCCTGGCCGCGGCGCAGGCGGACGACGGCATGAAGGTCGTGGACTACGAGATGCTGACCTTCCCCGACCCGGGCCGGCTGCCCCCGGAGGAGGAGCTCGTCGCGGCCGCGAAGGGCGTGGCGGCCCGCCTCAAGCTGCTGCGCGAGGCGCCCGCGTTCTCGGAGGAGTACGCCGGCCCGGTGCTGCTCGAGGGCCCCGCGGCGGCGGACTTCTTCGCCGCGCTGCTGCCGGGCAACCTCGGGTACTCGCACCAGCCGGTCGGTGCGCGCAACCCGAACGCGGGCAACCAGTGGCGGGACAAGCTCGGGCAGCGCGTCATGCCCGCGTTCCTGAACGTCACGAGCGACCCCACGGCCCGGGAGTTCGGAGGGCGGCCGCTGGCGGGCGGGTACGAGGTGGACGACGACGGGATCCGGGCCCGCAAGCTCCCGCTCATCGAGCGCGGCAAGCTGAAGACCTTCTGCATGAGCCGCATCCCGACGCGGCAGATCGCGGCGTCGAACGGCCACTCGCGGGCCGGCGTCGGCGCGGTCTCGACCCTCTTCGTCGAGTCCACGAAGCGCATGGACAGGGCGGGCCTCCGCGCGCGGCTCGGCGAGCTGGCGCAGGACGAGGACCTGCCGCACGTCTACATCTGCCGCAAGATCGCGAGCCCGCTGGTCCAGTACGCCGACCCGGTGGGCTGGTTCTCGACGATGATGGCCCGGGGCGGGATCCTCCTCCCGCCCCCGGTGTTGCTGTACCGCGTGAACCCGGCGGACGGGAGCGAGACCCTGGTCCGGGGCGCGCGTTTCAAGAAGCTCGAACTCCGCGTGCTGCGCGACATCGTGGCGACCGGCGACGATCCGGCCGTGTACACCCCGTACGCGCAGAATTTGAACGACGTCTCGATCGTGACCCCGTCGATCCTGGTGAAGGAAATGGAACTCGGGAAGCCGTCGAGCGAGATGGAGAAGCTCCCGGCGTACCCGCATCCGGACCTGGGGGCCAAGTAGGGCCGGTTGACTTCGGCGGGGACCGGCCTATAATGCGTCCCGACGCCCGAGGGGAAGACCCCCCGGGCCGATTTTCTATGGATTTCGCCACCCGTTTCGACCCCAAGGAAGCCGAGCCCCGGATCTACAAGGACTGGGAGTCCAAGGGGTTCTTCACGGCCGACGCGAAATCGGCCAAGAAGGCCTTCACGATCGTCATCCCGCCCCCGAACGTCACCGGGGCCCTCCACATCGGCCACGCGCTCAACAGCAGCCTCCAGGACGCCCTCGTGCGCTGGAAGCGGATGTCGGGCTTCGAGGCGCTCTACCTGCCGGGCACGGACCATGCCGGCATCGCGACGCAGAACGTCGTGGAGAAGGAGCTCCGCAAGGAGGGGAAGAACCGCCACCAGCTCGGGCGCGAGGAGTTCCTCAAGCGCGTCTGGGCCTGGAAGGAGCAGTCGGGGGGCATGATCCTCCACCAGCTCCGGCGGCTGGGCTGCTCCTGCGACTGGACCCGCACGCGCTTCACGATGGACGAGGCCTACTCGGCCGCGATCCGCAAGGTCTTCGTGGAGCTCTTCGCCAAGGGCTGGATCTACCGCGGGCTGCGGCCGATCAACTGGTGCCCGCGCTGCCAGACGGCGCTCTCCGACCTCGAGGTGAAGCGCCCCGAGGGCGGCTCGGCCCAGGGCAAGCTCTGGCACCTCCGCTACCCCGTGAAGGGGAGGGCCGGAGTGCACGTGACCGTCGCGACGACGCGGCCCGAGACGATGCTCGGCGACACCGCGGTGATGGTGAACCCGAAGGACGAGCGCTGGAAGGCGCTCGTGGGGCAGTCGGTCGTGCTGCCGTTCCTCGGGCGCGAGCTGCCGATCATCGCCGACGAGGCGGTGGACCCGGCGTTCGGCTCGGGCGCGGTGAAGGTGACGCCCGCGCACGACGTGAACGACTTCGAGGTGGGGAAGCGGCACGGGCTGAAGTCCGTGATCGTGATGGACCCGGCCGGGAAGATGAACGCCGAGGCGGGGCCCTTCTCGGGGCTGGACCGCTTCGAGGCGCGCAAGCAGGTGGTCGCGAAGCTCGAGGAGCAGGGGCTGCTCGAGAAGGTCGAGGACCACGCGACGCCGATCGGCCTCTGCGACCGCTGCGACACGATCCTCGAGCCGTACCTGAGCGAGCAGTGGTTCGTGAAGATGAAGGAGCTCGCGGCGCCCGCCATCGCGGCGGTCAGGCAGGGCGACGTGAAGTTCCACCCCGAGCGCTGGAGCAAGGTCTACCTCGACTGGATGGAGAACATCCAGGACTGGTGCGTGTCCCGGCAGCTCTGGTGGGGGCACCGGATCCCGGTCTGGTACTGCGCCTGCGGCGCGACGACCGCGGCCGCGGAGACGCCGGCGAAGTGCTCGAAATGCGCCGGGACGGCGCTGCGCCAGGACGAGGACGTGCTGGACACCTGGTTCTCGAGCGCGCTCTGGCCGTTCGCGACGCTGGGCTGGCCCGCGGAGACCGAGGACCTCAAGAAGTTCTACCCGACGGACGTGCTGGTCACCGACCGGGGGATCATCAACCTCTGGGTGGCGCGGATGATCATGACGGGGCTGGAGTTCCGGAAGCGGAACCCGTTCCGCGACGTGATCATCCACGCGACGATCCTGGACGACGGCGGCCAGCGGATGAGCAAGTCCAAGGGGACGGGCATCGACCCGCTCAACCTCGTGGACCAGTACGGCGCGGACGCGCTGCGCTTCGCGCTGGCGACGCTGTCGACGGGGACGCAGGACTACCGCTTCGGCAAGGGCCTCTCGGCGCAGAAGACCGAGCAGGCGCGGAACTTCATCACGAAGTTCTGGAACGCGGCGCGGTACACGGCGATGAACTCGGCGGGGGCGCCCGCGGGGCTGCCCGCGGAGGGGCTGGAGCCCGAGGACCGCTGGATCCTGTCCCGGCTCAACCGGACGGTGAAGGCCGTGACCGAGGCGCTCGGCGCGTACGAGTTCGGCCGGGCGGCGGACACCCTGCACTCGTTCACCTGGGACGACTTCTGCGACTGGTACATCGAGTGCACGAAGCGCCGGACCTCGGAGGAGGCGGTGAAGCGGATCCTCGTGCACGTCGTGGCGACCACGCTGCGGCTGCTGCACCCGTTCTGCCCCTTCGTGACGGAGGAGCTCTGGCAGCGCTACGCGGGGGCGGGGCTGGCGGAGGCCGGCCCGCTGCTGCGGAAGTCGTGGCCCGCCGCGGAGGACGCGCGGATCGACGGGGCGCTCGAGGGCCGCATGGCCGTCCGCTTCCAGGTCGTGAAGGCGATCCGGGAGATCCGGGCGCGGTACCAGATCGGGGCGGGGGTCGCGATCGGGGCCCTGGCCTCCGTGCACGAGAAGCAGCTCGAGGGCGCGCTGGGCGCCACGGACGCCGTCCAGATGATCTCGCACCTCGGCAACCTGTCCTCGTTCTCGGCCCGGCACGGGCTGGAGAAGCCGAAGGGCTGGGCGCGGTGGACGGGCGCGGACGTGACCGTGTTCGTGGACATCGCGGGCAAGTTCGACGCGGCGAAGGAGATCGTCCGCTCCGAGAAGGAGCTCCTGGCCCTGAAGTCGACCCTGGAGCGGAACGAGAAGCAGCTGGCGAACGCGGCCTTCGTGAAGGCGAAGCCGGAGCTCGCGGGCGAGCTGCAGCTGAGCCTGAAGGAGGCGCGGCCGAAGATCGCCGAGCTCGAGGCGCACGTCGCCGAGCTGAAGGAGCTCGCGTGAACCTCAGCGGGCTGCTCAAGGAGGACCTGGTCCTGCTCGATTTCGCCGCCCAGGACAAGTGGGGGGCGATCGAGCGGCTGGTGGACCTGCTCGTGGAGAAGGGGCGGGTGAAGGCGGAGCACCGGAAGGCGGTGCTGGACGCGCTGGTCGCCCGCGAGAACGTGGCCTCGACGGGGATGGGGCACGGGGTGGCGATCCCGCACGCGTGGATCGACCTGCTCGACGCGGCGTCGGCGGCCGTGGCGCTGTCGCCCTCGGGCGTGCCGTTCCAGGCGCCGGACGGGAAGCCGGCGACGATCACGATCCTGCTGGTGAGCCCGCGCCGCAACGCGCAGAACCACGTGCGCACGCTGGCGGCGATCGCGCGGCTCCTCAACTACGAGGAGATGCGCCAGGCCCTGCTCGCGGCGAAGAGCGGCGAGGAGGTCCTTCGGATCGTCCGCGAGGAAGAGGCGAAGGAGTTCGGGTAGGGCGGGGGTTGGGGGCTGCGAGCAGTAAGCCGGTGGCCTCAAGCCGTCGGCAACGGACGGAGCCTTACACCCGGGGAGCGCCGGAGCAGCCAGTCACGGTCCCGAGCTCGTATCGGAAGTCTGAGGTCGATCCGCCGATTCAAGGTGCGGACTCGTGCAAAGGTCGGCGGCCGCGCCGGCGGGCACCGCGGTCCGGTTGCGGTAGGAGTCGGACGCAGGGCCAGGCATGGAGCCGCGTGGGGCGGGCCTATCTAGGATTCACCGGTTCCGACGAACGCCCCGTCCGACGAAGGAAGGTCGTTCTCGCGTAGGTGGTGCCTTCCTGGACTTTCACCGAACTGGGCGGCTGCTGGAACAGGTAATCGAAGCTCGCGCGGATCCACCGGTCCGTCAAGTACTTCTTGTCGGGGGCCTTGCCGGCCCCGTAATGGACGATTCCCGACTCGTAGCGCATTCCGCCGAGGACGTTCAGGACGTACGGGCAGCTGGCCTCGATCGCGACGTCGTGCCTGTCCAGTTCCTTGCCGGCGGCCTCGAGGATCACGATGGAATGGTCGCCGCAACGCAACGGAAGGACCACGCTGGTGCCGTCCGCGACCTCCATCCAGGCTTTCCCGTCGAGGTTCATGCGGATCAGCTGGCCGGAGAAGTTGTCCACGTGGATGTCGCTGATGGCGTAGGCATTTCCGACCAGGACCCAGATCGCCAGGAGCACCGAGACATGCGCGATCCACAGGACGCCGCCCAGCCACGGGACCATGCGCCGGACGACCATGGCGACCGTAATGAACAGGAAGGCCACGGCCGTGATGATGCCGTAAGTCCAGGGAGCTTGACCGGCCACGTGCCAGGCGACAACGGGGGCCGCCACCAGCAGCGCCGCTGGAAGAACGAGTCGCCAGAACACCTCACCCTTTGACCAAGCCATGGCTAGTCCTGAACTGGGCAACCTGGCAATTCGACGCGCCGGCTCATCAGGGCCTGTCCTTCATCGAGATCGGGATGGGGCGCATGACCATGAACTGGCGGCGTGCCCGACGTCGCACGGGATCCTCGTCGCCAAGTTCTCACGTCGACGCCATGGATTCTATCCCGGTTCATGAATCGACCGCAATGGAACCTTCCAGCGCGGGCAGGTACTTGCGGTAGATCGGTCCGTCATCGCCTTCATCGCACGCAAAGATACCGTGCGATCGTGGGAATGGCCTGCAGAGGCGTCCAGATGGGATCAGGTTGCTACCCCGCGAACTGCGTCCGGTAGAGCCCCGCGTAGAGGCCGTCCCGGGCCACCAGCTCGTCGTGGCGGCCCGTCTCGGCGATCCGGCCCTCGTCCAGCACCACGATGCGGTCCGCGTCGCGCACGGTCGAGAGCCGGTGCGCGATCACGATCGTGATCCGCCGCTTGCCGCCCGCCCGGATCAGGTTCGTCAGCGCCCCCTGCACCAGCCGCTCGTTCTCCGCGTCCAGCGCGCTCGTCGCCTCGTCCAGGATCAGCACGTCCGGGTTCCGCAGCACGGCCCGCGCGATCGCCAGCCGCTGCCGCTCGCCGCCGGAGAGCTTCGCCCCGCGCTCGCCCACGAGCGTGTCGTAGCCCTTCTCCAGCCCCTGGATGAACTCGTGGATGTTCGCCGTCCGCGCCGCGCGCTCCACCTCCTCGAGCGTCGCGTCCGGCCGACCGAAGCGCAGGTTCTCCCCGATCGTCGTGTTGAACAGGAAGGTCTCCTGCGTCACGATCGCCACCCGCGCCAGCCAGCTGTGCAGCCGCACGTCCGCCAGGTTCGTCCCGCCCACCGTGATCCGGCCCTGCGTCGGCGCGTAGAAGCGGCAGAGCAGGTCGCAGAGCGTGCTCTTGCCCGCGCCGCTGCGGCCCACCAGCGCCACCACGTCGCCCGGGTGCAGCTCGAGGTCGATCCCCGTCAGCACCGGCGCCGTGTCGTAGCTGAAGCCCACGTCCTTGAACGTGATCCCGCCCTCGAGCGACTTCACCTCGATCGTCCCGTCCTTGTCGTCGTCCCGCCGCAGGTCGAGCAGCTCGAAGACCCGCTCGCAGCCCGTCGACGCGTCGAGCAGCCGGTTCCACGACTTCGTCAGCTCCCGGATCGACGTGTTGATGATCGCGACGGTCACCGCGAACTGCGTCATCTCGCCGCTCGTCATCTGCTTGTTCACGAGCATGAACCCGCCGCCGACCAGCATCACCATGATCCCGATGCCGACGAAGATGTGCGCCAGGTTCTCGCTCAGCGCCTTCCGCCGCACCGCGGCCATCACCTTCTTGAAGTAGGACTCGTTCGTGCCCGCGAACTCGCGGACCTGCTCGTTCTCCATCCCGAAGGCCTTCACGATCTTGATGCCGCTGAAGGTCTGCATCATCGTCTGCGTCATGTCGCCGAGGCTCTCGAGGCTGCGCTTCCGCGCGCGACGCAGCCGCCGCCCCAGCAGGGCGATCGGCACGAGGTAGACCGGCACGGCGAGCAGCACGCCCACCGTCAGCAGCCAGTTCGTCGCGAAGAGCTGGATCAGGCAGAACAGGATCATGAACGGGTGGACCAGGGCGTCGTCGTAGTAGAAGTTCGACGCGGGCTCCATGACGTTGATGTCGTTCGTGACCCGCGAGATCAGGTCGCCCGCCTTGCGGTCGTGGTGGAAGCGCAGGGGCAGGTAGGTCAGGTGCCGCGTCACGGCGTTGCGGAGGTCCGCGATGACGCGCTTCGTCAGGAAGTTCGTGAACACGTCCTGCAGGTAGCCGAAGAGGAACTGGGCGATCGAGAGCGCCAGCGCCGCCGCCGCGATGAACTTGAGGTGGCTCCAGTCGGGCGTCGCGTTGTCCTTGGACAGCCCGTCGATGACCGGCTTCAGCAGGCCGACCTGGCCCACCTTCGCCGCCCCCGCGCAGGCGACGACGAGGATCGTGAGCGCGAGCCGGCCCTTGTAGTCCCGGACGCGGGCGAGGAAGCGCCAGGTCAGCTTCCAGATGTTCGCCTTCGGGCCCTCGCTCATGCGGGAGTTCCCCGACCGCGCGCCTCGTCGAGCCATGCCTTGTAGACGTCGTGGCGGGCCCGGGTCTCGTCGAGGGAATCGCCGCCGAACTTGTCGAGGAAGGCCTTCGCCAGCTCGAAGGCGACCACCGCCTCGGCGATCACCGAGGCCGCGGGCACGACGGCGACGTCCGAGCGTTCATACGCAGCGTCCGCGGGCGCCCCGGTGGGCAGGTCCACCGAGCCCAGCGGCTTCCGCAGCGTGGACAGCGGCTTGCACGCGGCGCGCACGACGACCGGCTGGCCGTTCGTCATCCCGCCCTCGACGCCGCCCGCGCGGTTCGAGCCCCGCGCCAGCCCCGGGCCGATCGAGTCGTGGTATCTCGAGCCCGGGAGCCGCGCCGACTCCAGCCCGGCGCCGATCTCGACGGCCTTCACGGTCTGGATGGACATCAGCGCCCGCGCCAGGCGCCCGTCGAGCTTCTCCTCCCAGGTCGCGTGCGTGCCCAGCCCCGGCGGCAGGCCCCAGGCGCTCACCTCGACGACCCCGCCGAGCGTGTCGCCGTCGCCCTTCGCGCGGTCGATCGCCGCCTTCCACTCCGCGTGGCGCGACGCGTCGAGCGCGTGGAACTCGCTCGTCGCCCGGGCCGCGAGCGCCGCGTCGGCCGAGGCCGCGGGAGCGGGTGCCGCGAGGCCCGCGATCTCGACGACGTAGCCCACCGCGCGGATCCCGAAGAGCGCGAGGAAGGAGTTCGCCAGGGCCCCGGCGGCCACGCGGGCGGCCGTCTCCCGGGCGCTCGACCGCTCCGCGACGTCGCGCGCGTCGTCGAGGCCGTACTTCAGGGCCCCGGGCAGGTCGGCGTGGCCGGGGCGCGGCCGGTGGATCGGGGGCAGGGCCTCGGAGTTCGAGACCTTGTTCGGGATTCGCAGGACGACGGGCCCGCCGAGGGTCTTGCCGAAGCGCACCCCGGCGACTGGCTCCGCGGCGTCCGACTCCATCTGCTGGCGGGGTCCGCGGCCGTAGCCCTGCTGCCGGCGCTTGAGCTCCGCGTTGACGAAGTCCAGGTCGACCGGGACCCCGTGGGGGAGGCCTTCCACGATCGCGAGCAGGCCCGGACCGTGGGATTCCCCCGCGGTGAGGTAGCGCAGCACGGGGCGATTATAGCCGTCGCGCCGGGGGCCCGCCAGCGGGGTCCCGGCCCCGAAAAGCGTTGACGCCCAAGGGGACCGGACTAAGATGGGTTCCTCCCGATGCCCGAAATCATCACCCGATACCTCAAGCTCGCCGTGCTCGTGGTCCTCGTCTGGGTGGGCCTGGCCTTCTGGTCCTCCTGCGGCTACAAGACCTTGGCGGGCGGGGACATGAGCCCGACCATCGCCCAGAATTCCAACCTCTGGGTGCTCAAGCAGGAGCGCTCCCCGGAGCAGCTGCAGGTCGGCGACATCGTCTTCTTCGAGTACCGCCAGGTCGGCGTCAACCGCCCGTTCGCGGCGCGCGTCATGGGCCTCCCCGGGAACCGCGTTCGGATGGAGAAGGGCGAGTGCTACGTGGACGGCCAGAAGGCGGACTCCGCGTACGTCCTGCAGGGGGCCCGGAGCGACGATTCGTTCGACGAGATCACCGTGCCGCGCGACTGCGTCTACCTGCTCATGGACAACCGCCGCCAGACCGCGAAGTACGACAGCCGCAGCCTCGGCCCCATCGGCGCCGGCGCCATCCTCTGCAAGGTGAAGAAGTAATGGCCATCGAGAAGATCGAGGGCGGCAAGAAGACCGAGTGGACCTCGCAGTCCCGGATCTTCACCATGGTCGCGGGCGGCCTCGCGCTGATCTCGCTGGTCTTCCTGTACCTCGCGGTGTCGAAGTACCTCCTCAAGTCGAACTACCTCGCGGCCATGGCCGCCGCGGACGGCGGCCGGCGCGCCGACGTGAAGCCCGCGGTGGACTCGGCCCTCGCCTGGGGCTCCTCGCACGTCGAGGCCCGGGAGCTGCTGGCCCGGACGCTGGTCGAGTCCCGCCAGTACGGGGCCGCGCTGGCCGAGTACGAGAAGCTGATCGCCGGCCCCGAGAAGCGCGCCTCCGCGCTGGCGGGGAAGGGCATCGTCCTGCTCCGCCAGGCCGACGAGGAGAAGGACGCGAAGAAGCAGGCCGACCTGCTCAAGGACGCCCGCGAGGTCCTCGTCGAGGCCAAGACGGCCGACGACAGCTGCCTCGAGGCGCACATCGGCCTGGCGACGGGCGAGCTGATCGCCGCGGTGCGCGCGGGCGACAAGACGAAGATCTCGAAGTGCCGCGACGCGTTCCAGGCGATCCTGAAGCGCGGGCCCGGCGGATCGCTGTCCCGCGAGGGCTGGATCGACCTGCTCTCGGGCCTGGGCCGCTCGATGGCGGGGGAGACGTACAACGCGGAGGCCGGGCGCCACTTCTCGGCCTGCCGGGCCCAGCTGCCCAGCTCGCTGGCGCTCGAGGTCAACCAGCTCTACATGGAGGCCCAGCAGATCGCCGGATCGGCCTGGACGCTCGAGAGCGTCCGCGCGGCGAAGCTCAACGACCGGCTGAACATCCTGCGCAACCGCTGGACCTCGTCGAAGGACTCCGACGCGATCATCGACCCCTGGGTGCAGCTCGTCCTCGCGAGCGCCGCCGCCTACTCGAAGGCGGGGGACAAGGAGGGCTTCAACCGCGCGGTCGAGTTCCTGGACAACCAGCCGAAGCTGAAGGGCAACGTCTGGGTGGATTACGGCCGCGCGGTGCTCCACACCGAGCGGGCCACGGCCCCGGGCCTCTCGAAGTCGGACCGCGGCAACCTCATGAACAAGGCGATGACCTCGCTGCGCACGGCCTCGACGGCGATCCCCGACGCGGAGCCCGCGAACGCGGCGCTCGTCGCCTCGGTGCTGAACAACCTCGCGTTCTTCGAGGAGGAGATCGGCGCGGCCGGCTCGGGCGACGGCCAGTTCCAGAAGGCCGTCGACACGCTCCTGAAGGCCTGGGAGGCCGACAAGAAGGCCGGCCTGCCCGACGGCAGCTACGAGGTCCGCCGCAACCTCGCCGTGATCCAGAAGCGGCGCAAGAAGGACGACGCGCAGGGGCACTACGACGCGGCGCTGCGGCTCGGGGCGGCGCGGACCGAGCCCCGCATCCTCCAGGACCTCGAGGAGCTCAAGAAGTTCTGGGAGGCGAAGGAATAGCCATGCGCTGCATCGGGTGCAAGCACGAGAACCCCGCGACGGTGTCCTACTGCCAGCGCTGCGGGACGAAGCTGAACCTCACCGCGGACGAGATCCGCGACTCGATCCTCCAGAACGCGCAGGGCGAGCGGGCCGCGACGACCGAGGACAATGCCAGGAAGCTGCTCGGTTTCGGCGTCTTCCTCCTGGTGATCGCGGTGTCGCTCTACGTGGCCGTCGGGTCGGTCCCGAAGGGCCGCGTCTACGTCCCGTCGGCCGCGGACGGGGCGGACTACGTGAAGCTGCAGTGGAAGTACGAGACGAAGATGGACCGGGCCCTCGTGCCGTACCAGGTGAAGGGGAGGAATCCATGAACCGCCTCGCCGCCTCCGTCCTGGCGCTCCCCCTCCTCGCGGCCTGCACCAGCAACGTCCACTGGGTGGGCGAGAGCTGGAAGGACCACTACGGCCGGCCCGCGAAGGAGACCTCCCGCCGCCTCCTCGACCGCAAGGTCATCCAGCACTGGACGACCGACCCGCGGAACAAGGAGACGATCGGGATGATCGAGAAGTACTCGGTGCACTTCGAGGGCACCCGCATCCCGCGCGAGTACCACCTGATCCTCAACGCCTCGGGGACCAAGCGCCTCGGCCACGTCAACGAGGACGGGACGTTCTACCGCTTCCGCGACGACGGCGGCGTGGAGAAGGTGGGGGAGTACGTCGTGTTCGACACGGGCGTGAAGGTCTTCTTCGGCTACCCGCTGGGCGACTACCTCGGCTTCGAGGAGTTCGACATCTACCGGGATTAGCCCGAAAGCCCGAAAGCCCGATAGCCGGAAAGCCCAAAAGTCCGAAAGCCTCAAGGCTGGAAGAACCGGGCATGGCCGCGCCGGGGCCACCTATCGCTTCCCAATCCACCCCAAAGGCAATTAGTCACTCCGGTGACTCGAAGGCAGGAGGGGGCGTAACCCGCTCCGGGGAGGCGGATGCTACAGGTCCTCTTGGATACTCGGGTGAATTGGGACCGATGGGTGGAGGCGGTTTCGAAGGCAAGCGCCGTGCGAGTAGAGGTTCTGTGTCTCATCTTCGCCTTCCCGTGGGTAGGCAACTAGCAACACCGCGGTTGCCCTGTCGAGAGATGTCCCGCAGAAACAGCAGGCAACTCCCAGATCCTTGTTTGTCATTCTGACCCCATGGCAGGCCGTCTTCCCTGCTTTCGGGATTCCGGGCCTTCGGGCCTTCCTGCTGCTGGCTTTCCTGCTGTCGGGCTCTCCGGCTTTCTGGCTTACGTCTTAGAGCTTTCCCAAGATCTCCCGGCTGATGACCAGCCGCTGCACCTCGCTCGTCCCCTCGCCGATCTCGCAGAGCTTCGCGTCCCGGTAGTTGCGCTCGACCTCGTACTCGGTCATGTACCCGTAGCCGCCGAGCACCTGGATCGCGTCCTTGAGGACCCGCATCGCCATCTCGCTCGCGAAGAGCTTCCCGTACGCGGCCTCGCGCTTGTAGGGCCGGCCCGCGTCCTTCAGGCGCGCCGCGTGCCAGAGGAGGTGCCGCGCCGCCTGGATCTGCACGGCCATGTCCGCGAGCTTGAAGCCGACCGCCTGGTGCGCGCCGATCGCCTTGCCGAAGGTCCGGCGCTCCCGCGCGTACTGCAGGGCCCGCTCGTAGCCGCCGACCGCCAGGCCCAGGGCCATCGAGCCGATGCCGATGCGGCCGCCGTCGAGGATCTGCATGAAGTAGTTGAAGCCCTTGCCGCGCTCGCCGAGGAGGTTGGCGTCGGGCGCGAAGACGTCGTCGAAGGTCACGAAGCAGGTCTCGGAGGCCCGGCAGCCGAGCTTGTCCTCCTTCTTCGCGACCGTGATGCCCTTCCAGGAGCGCTCGAGGATGAAGGCGCTGATCTTCGCGTGCTTGGCGGCGTCGGGGTCCGTCACCGCCGTGATGATCATCGTCGACGAGTGGTCGGCGTTGGTCATGTAGAGCTTCGAGCCGGTGATCCTCCAGCCGCCGTCCACCTTGACGGCCTTCGTCGCCGTCGAGCCGCTGTCGGAGCCCGCGCCGGGCTCGGTCAGCCCGTAGGCGCCGATGTGCTCGCCGGCCGCGAGGGGCGGGACGTACTTCGCCTTCTGCTCCGCGCTGCCGAAGTAGACGATCGGCATCGTGCCCAGGGACGTGTGGGCCGCCAGCGTCAGGCAGGTCGAGCCGCAGACCCGGGCGATCTCCTCGAGGGCGATGATGAACGAGAGGTTGTCGGCGCCCGCGCCGCCGTGCTCGTCGGGCACCTGGATGCCGGTCAGCCCCTGCTCCGCCAGCTCCTTGAAGTTCTGGAGGGGGAACTCGCAGGTCTCGTCGAGGTGCTTCGCGCGGGGGGCGAACTTCTTCTGCGCCAGCTCGCGGACGGAATCCCGGACCATCTTCTGGGTGTCGGTCAGCTCGAAGGGATCCACGAGCGGCAGGGTGTTTTCCATGGGGGGATTAGACCGGAGGCGCCGGGAGCGGTCAAGAAACCGCGGCGCGCGACCCCCTTGCCGGGTCCCGGACCCTCCTGTATCGTGAAGCCCTCCATGACCCGCTTCGCGCGCCGGATGGACGGCATCGAGGTCTCCGGCATCCGCCGCATCTTCGACCTGGTCCAGGGCATGACTCCCGAGGCCGACTTCTCGCTCGGCCAGCCCGACTTCGACGTGCCCGCCGAGATCCGCCGCGCCGCCCTCGACGCCATGGAGCACGGCCGCAACAAGTACACCGTCACGCTCGGGCTCCCCGCGCTGCGCGAGGCCCTCGCCGACGACCTCCGTCGCCGCGCCGGCTTCAAGGACGGCTCGGTGATGGTGACCTCCGGCTCCGCGGGCGCGCTCTTCCTCGTCCTCGGCGTCCTCGTCGAGGAGGGCGACGAGGTCATCGTGCCCGACCCGTACTTCGTGCTCTACAAGCACGTCGTCCGCTTCTTCGGCGGGAAGCCCGTCCTGCTCGACACCTACCCCGATTTCCGCATCACGCCCGCGAAGCTCGAGGCCGCGATCACCCCGAGGACGCGCGCGCTCATCTTCAACAACCCCGTCAACCCGACGGGGACCGCCTACCCGGCCGCCGAGGTGAAGGCGATCGCGGAGATCTGCCGCCGCCGCGGCCTCCGGCTGATCTCCGACGAGATCTACGACCTCTTCTCCTACGACTTCCCGCACGAGTGCGCCCTCAAGCACGACCCCGACGCGATCCTCGTCGGCGGCTTCTCGAAGACCTACGGCATCACGGGCTGGCGGCTCGGCTACGCGGCCGGGCCGAGGGACGTGATCGACAAGATGGCCGTGCTCCAGCAATTCACCTTCGTCTGCGCGCCGACGCCCGCCCAGGTCGCAGGGGTCGCCGCCCTCAAGCTCGACATGAAGCCCGTGGCCGAGCTTTACCGCCGGAAGCGCGATCTCGTCGTCGACGCGCTCAAGGACCGCTTCGAGCTGGTCCGGCCGCAGGGCGCGTTCTACGTCTACCCGAAGTGCCCGTGGGGCGACGACGACTCCTTCGTGAAGAAGGCCATCGAGGCCAAGTGCCTCGTGGTCCCCGGCGGCGCCTGCTCCGAGCGCAAGACGCACTTCCGGATCTCCTTCGCGCAGCCGGAGGAGACGCTCAAGCGCGGTCTCGACATCCTGAACCGGATCGCCCGGCCATGAGCGGGCGCGTCACCGTCACCTACCGCTTCCAGGACCCCGTCGACCTGCCCGGCCACCGGCTGCTCCGCGGGGACCTCGCCGCCGCGGCCCGCCGCTCCGAGGCGCTGGTCACCCTGCTCTCGGACCGCGTCGACGCCCGGGTGCTCGCCTCGCCGACCCTGAGGATCGTCGCCAACGTCGCGGTGGGGATCGACAACATCGACCTGCCCGAGGCGACGCGCCGCGGGATCCTCGTGACGAACACCCCCGGCGTGCTGACCGCGGCCACGGCCGACCTGGCCTGGACCCTGATCCTCGCCGTCGCCCGGCGCGTGCTGGAGGGAGACGCGCTCGTGCGGGGAGGCCGCTGGAAGGGCTGGAACTTCGACATGCTCCGAGGCGCCGACCTCGAGGGGCGGACCCTCGGCGTCATCGGCTGGGGCCGGATCGGCCGCGCCGTCGCCCGGCGTGCACGCGGCTTCGGCATGAAGGTAGTGCAGCACTCGAGGCGCTCCGGGATCCCGCTGCGCCAGCTCCTGGAGCAGTCGGACGTGGTCTCCCTGAACTGCCCGTTGACGCCCGCGACGCGGCACCTGCTCGGGCGGCGCGAGTTCGGCTGGATGAAGCGCTCGGCGATCCTCGTCAACACGGCCCGCGGGCCGGTGGTGGACGAGGCGGCGCTGATCGCGGCGCTGCGGAAGGGCCGGATCGCCGGGGCGGGCCTCGACGTCTACGAGCGCGAGCCCGCCGTGCCGGCCTCGCTGCGCCGGCTCCGCAACGTCGTCCTGCTCCCGCACCTCGGCAGCGCGACGACGGGCACGCGGCGGCGCATGGTGGAGCTGGCCGTGGAGAACGTCAAGGCGGCCCTCGCGGGCCGGCGCCCGCCGAACCTGGTCAACCCGGGGGCCTGGGCGGCCCGGAGGCGCCCGTGAGCCGCGAGTTCGAGCTCCACTCGGAGATGAAGCCCGCGGGCGACCAGCCCGCGGCGATCGAGGCCCTCGCGGCCCGCGTCCTGGCGGGCGAGAAGGCCAGCACGCTGCTCGGCGTCACGGGCAGCGGCAAGACCTTCACGCTGGCCCACGTGATCGCGAAGGTCCGCAAGCCGACCCTCGTCATCTCGCACAACAAGACGCTCGCGGCGCAGCTCTACTCGGAGTTCAAGGAGCTCTTCCCGACGAACGCGGTGCACTACTTCGTCAGCTACTACGACTACTACCAGCCCGAGGCCTACATCCCGCAGCGGGACATCTACATCGAGAAGGACTCGGACATCAACGACGACATCGACCGCCTCCGGCTCGCCGCGACCAGCGCGCTGCTCTGGAGGCGGGACGTGATCGTCGTCGCGAGCGTCTCCTGCATCTACGGCCTGGGTTCGCCCGAGGACTACAAGGGCATGGTCGTTCCGGTCGGGAAGGGGAGGAAGATCGACCGGCCCGCCTTCGTGCGCTCGCTCGTGGACGTGCAGTACTCCCGCCACGATGAATCGCTCGACCGCGGCACCTTCCGGATCCGGGGCGAGACGATCGACGTCCACCCGTCCTACGACGAGAAGGCCCTGCGCGTGCAGTTCGACGGGGACGTCATCGAGCGGGTCTGCCTGCTCGACCCGCTGACGGGGGACGAGCTCGACGAGGTCCCGGAGACCTCGATCTACCCCGCGAAGCACTTCGTCATGCCCGAGGACAAGATCGAGCCCGCGCTGTCGGGCATCGAGGAGGAGCTGGTCGCCCGGCTGAAGGAGTTCCGGGACCAGGGCCGGCTGCTCGAGGCGCAGCGGCTCGAGGCGAGGACGCGCTACGACCTCGAGCTGCTCCGCGAGGTGGGGCACTGCAAGGGCATCGAGAACTACTCGCGGCACCTCTCGGGCCGGAAGCCGGGGCAGCGGCCCGCGGTGCTGCTCGACTACTTCCCGAAGGACTTCCTCTGCGTGGTGGACGAGTCGCACGTCACCCTGCCGCAGATCCACGGCATGCACAACGGCGACCGGGCCCGCAAGCAGACGCTCGTGGACTTCGGGTTCCGGCTGCCCAGCGCGCTGGACAACCGCCCCATGACCTTCGCGGAGTGGGAGGAGGCGGTGCCGCAGGTGATCCACGTGAGCGCCACGCCGGGCGAGCACGAGCTGAAGCGCTGCCGGGGCAAGGTCGTCGAGCAGGTGATCCGGCCGACGGGGCTCATCGACCCGCCGATCCGCGTCGAGCCCGCCCGCGGGCAGGTGCGGCACCTGCTGGAGGCGATCCGCGGCCGGGTGGAGCGGCACGAGCGCGTCCTGGTCACGACGCTCACGAAGCGCCTCGCCGAGGACCTCGTGAACTTCCTCGACGAGGAGGGC
The DNA here is from genome assembly GCA_964464755.1 of uncultured Planctomycetales bacterium. GTDB lineage: Bacteria > Planctomycetota > MHYJ01 > MHYJ01 > JACPRB01 > CAYXGZ01. The sequence continues at coordinate 11,626 of CAYXGZ010000042.1, read as the reverse complement.
GTGAAGTGCCGCTGGCTGCACAGCGAGGTGGACACCATCGAGCGCGTCGAGATCCTCCGCGAGCTGCGCGAGGGGGCCTTCGACGTGCTCGTGGGCGTCAACCTGCTCCGCGAGGGCCTGGACCTGCCCGAGGTCTCGCTCGTGGCGATCCTTGACGCGGACAAGGAGGGCTTCCTCCGCAGCGCGACGTCGATCATCCAGACGGTCGGGCGGACGGCGCGCAACGTGAACGGCGAGGTCATCCTCTACGCGGACAAGATCACGCCGTCGATGAAGCAGGCGATGGACGAGACGGAGCGGCGGCGCGCCATCCAGCTCAGCTACAACGCGACGCACGGCATCACGCCGAAGACGATCCAGAAGGAGATCCGCCGCGGCATCGAGGAGATCATCCGCTCGCGGAAGACGGCGGCGTCGGTCGTGCACATGAGCGAGTCGGAGCTGACGCGCAGCGAGGTCGTGGCGGAACTCGAGCGCCGGATGCAGGAGGCCGCGGAGAAGCTCGACTTCGAGGTCGCGGCCCAGCTCCGCGACGAGATCCGGCGCCTCAGCGGCCAGCCGACGGCTCCGCCGAGGGGCGGCGGGAAGGGGCCCCGGGGCCCGAAGTCCCCCCGCCCACGGATCACCTACAAGGCCTAGCGGACTTCGCGGACGAAGGTCCCGTCGGGCTTCAGCACCTGCAGGCGGTTGTTGCCCCCGTCCGCGACCCAGAGGTTGCCCTCCGCGTCGAAGGCCAGGTCCTCGGGGTCGTTGAACTCGCCGGGACCGGCCCCGGGACGGCCGACCGAGCGCAGCGGCTTGAGGTCCTTGTCGAGCACCACGATCCGCCCGTTCTTCTGGTCCGTCACCCAGAAGTTCCCGTCGCGGTCCTGCCGCACGTAGTCGGGATTGTCGAACTCGCCGAGCCCCGAGCCGCGCTTCCCGAGCCGCGAGCCGGGCGTGCCGTCCTTCGAGTAAGCCTGCACGTAGTGGTCCTTGCTGAAGGTCACGACGACGCGGCCGTCCGCCGTCACCCAGAGCCCCTCGGGGTCGTTCGGGACGGGGAACGCGCGGAGGAAGGTCCCGTCCTTGTCGAAGACCTGGATGCGGCGGTTGTCCTCGTCGGTCAGGTACCAGTCGCCGTTCGCGGGGTCCCGGGCGATTCCCTCGGGATCCTCGAACTCGCCGGGCGCGCGGCCCCGCTTCGACCAGGTCGCGAGCAGCTTGGGCTCCGTCCCCGAGAGGTCGAGGACCCGGATCTCGTGCTCCCCGATCGACACGACGCGGGACGCGGACTCCGCGACCAGCGAGTCGCCGTGGAAGGGGCGCAAGCCGGCGAGCTCCGAGACCTGGAGCAGGGTCTTCCCGTCGCGGTCCAGGACCGTCAGCGTGCCCCGGTCCTCGTCGGAGACGTAGATCCGGCCCGCGGGATCGATCGCGAGGCCCTCGGGGTCCTGGAAGCGGCCCGTGGAGACCGGCTTCGCGGGGCGGATCCAGCGCTTGATCTGGCGGTGGAAGAGGAGCCAGGCCGCGCCCGCGAGCAGGGAGACGGCGAGGAGCGCCAGGAGGCCTTTCTTCACGGGCCCAGTATAATCCGCCGATGATCGCGGTGGGGATCGACGTCGGGGGCACCTTCACCGATTTCGTCGTCTTCGACGGGAAGTCGCTCCGGACCCACAAGGTGCTCTCCACGCCCGAGGACCCGGGCCTAGCCGTCGAGGAGGGCCTGCGCGAGTTGAAGCTCCCCGGCCGGCCCGTCATCGTCCACGGCTGCACGCTGGCGACGAACGCCTTCCTCGAGCGCAAGGGCGCGCGCACCGCGCTGCTGACGACGAAGGGCTTCGAGGACCTGCTCGAGATCGGGCGCCAGGACCGCCCGCGGCTCTACGACCTCGCCGTGACCAAGGACCCGCCGCTGGTCCCGCGGTCCCGCCGCCTCGGCATCGACGAGCGCGTGGGCGCCGACGGGCGCATCCTTCGGAAGCTGCGGATCCCGCGCCTCGACCTGCGCGGCGCGGAGTCGGTCGCGATCTGCCTCCTGCACTCGTACCTGCGGCCGGAGCACGAGCGCGCGCTGGCCCGCCGGCTCAAGGTGCCGGTCTCCGTCTCCTCCGAGCTGCTGCCGGAATACCGCGAGTACGAGCGGCTCGCGACGACCGTGCTCAACGCCTACGTGATGCCGGTGATGGACCGCTACCTCCGGCGACTCGAGCGGCGCGTCGCCGCGCGGGAGCTGCGGATCATGGTCTCCGGCGGCGGGCAGCTGCCCGCGAAGGCGGCCGCGAAGGCCCCGGTGCACACGATCCTCTCCGGCCCGGCGGGCGGGGCGATCGCCGTCGAGGCCGTCTGCCGGACGGCCGGGATCCCGCGCGCCCTCGCCTTCGACATGGGCGGGACCTCGACGGACGTCTGCCTCTACGACGGCGGCCTGTCGATCACCAAGGAGGGGAGCCTGGGCGGCTACCCGGTGCGGGTGCCGCTGATCGAGATCCACACGGTCGGCATCGGCGGCGGCTCGATCGCGAGGGCCGACGCGGGCGGCATCCTGCGCGTGGGGCCCGAGAGCGCGAAGTCCGACCCGGGCCCGGCCTGCTACGGCCGGGGCGGGACGCGGCCGACGGTGACCGACGCGAACCTGCTGCTCGGCCGCATCGATCCGACGCTCTTCTTCGGGGGCAAGCTGGAGCTCGACGTGCACGCCGCCTACCGCGCGATGGAGGGGCTCGCGAAGCGCCTGCGGCGCTCGATCCCCGAGACCTCGCGGGCGGTGCTGGAGGTCGCGGGGGCGCAGCTGGACCGGGCCGTGCGCGCGGTGAGCGTCGAGCGCGGCCACGACCCGGCGCGCTTCGTCCTCGTGCCCTTCGGCGGGGCGGGGGCGCTGCACGCGTGCGACCTCGCGGAGCGGCTCGCGCTGCCTCGGATCCTGGTGCCGCGCTGGCCGGGGCTGCTGTCGGCGCTGGGGATGCTGCTCGCGGACGAGGTGACCGAGCGGAGCGCGCCGGTCCTGGCCCCGCTCGCGGACCGGGCGGCGGTCGAGCGGGCCTTCCGCGCGACCCGCCTGCGGGGCGAGCGCTGGGTGGACCTGCGCTACGAGGGGCAGTCGCACGAGCTGCGCGTGCCCTGGAGCCCGGGGGTCGCGGCCGAGTTCCGCCGCCGCCACGAGGCGAGGTTCGGCTACGCGCGCGACGCGGCGATCGAGGTCGTGAACGCGGGCGTGCGCCGCCGCGTGGCGGTCCGCAAGCCGGAGCTGCCGCGGATCGGGCGGGGCGGGCGCCGCTGGAAGCCGGGGATCGTGATGCGGGCGCACCTCCGCTCGGGGGACCGGCTCGCGGGCCCCTCGTTCGTCATGGAGGACAACGCCTCGACCTTCCTCAAGGAGGGCTGGGCCGCGGTCGTCGACCCGCGGGGCCACCTCGACCTGCGGAGGACCCGGTGAGGGACCCGCTGCGCCTCGAGGTCTTCCGCCACCTTTTCGCCTCCGTCTCCGACGAGATGGGGGCGACGCTGGGGCGGGCGGCAAGCAGCGTGAACATCAAGGAGCGGCGCGACTACTCGTGCGCCGTCTTCGACGGCCGGGGCCGGATGGTCTCGCAGGCCGCGCACATCCCGGTGCACCTCGGCTCGATGCCGATGTCGGTGGCGGCCGCGATCGAGGACGTCGAGTTCCGGCCGGGCGAGGTCGCGATCCTGAACGACCCGTACCGCGGCGGGACGCACCTGCCGGACGTGACGCTGGTCCGCCCCGTCTTCCTCGGGCGGCGCCTGCGCTGGTTCGCGGCGTGCCGGGCGCACTTCTCGGACATCGGCGGCATGTCGCCGGGCTCGATGCCGCTCTCGACCGACCTCCAGCAGGAGGGGCTGGTGATCCCGCCCCAGGAGCTCACGCCCGCCCTGCGGCGCACGATCCTCGCGAACGTGCGGACGCCCCGCGAGGTGGAGGGGGACCTCGACGCGCTGATCGGGGCCGGGGCCACGGGCGAGCGGCGCCTGGCCGCGCTGGCGGCGCGGTACGGGAACGCCGAGCTGGAGCGCCGGGCCGGGGAGCTGCAGGACTACGCGCGGCGCTGCATGGTGACGGCCGTGCGGCGGCTGAAGCCGGGCCGGCACCGCTTCGAGGACGCGCTCGACGGGGGCATCGTCATCCGGGTCGCGATCGAGCGCCGGGGCGACCGCGTCGCGGTCGATTTCGCGGGCAGCGCGCCGCAGGTCCGCGGCAACGTGAACGCGGTGCGGGCGGTGACCGCCTCCGCGGTGCTCTACGCGTTCCGCGGGCTGGTGCCCGAGGAGATCCCGCTGAACGCGGGGGCCGCGGCGCCGATCGACCTGCGGACGCCCCCGGGGAGCGTCGTGGACGCTCGGGCCCCTGCCGCCGTGGCGGCGGGGAACGTCGAGACCTCGCAGCGGATCGTGGACGTCGTGCTCGGGGCCCTGGCGGGGGCGCTGCCGGGGGCGATCCCGGCCGCCAGCCAGGGGACGATGAACAACCTGTCCTTCGGCGGGGAGGGCTTCGCCTACTACGAGACGATCGCCGGCGGGGCGGGGGCGCATCCGGACGCCGACGGGGCCTCCGCGGTGCACACGCACATGACCAACACGCTCAACACGCCCGTGGAGGCCTTCGAGCGGGCCCTGCCGGTCCGCGTGGTCGAGACGTCCATCCGGAGGGGCAGCGGGGGCCGCGGGAAGCGCCGGGGAGGGGACGGGATCGCGAGGGAGCTGGAGTTCCTGGCTCCGGCGGAGGTCTCGCTGCTGGCGGACCGCCGGGAGTCGCGCCCCTACGGGCTCGCGGGCGGGGCCCCCGGCAAGCCGGGGAGGGACTCGCTCAACGGGCGCCGGATCGCGGGCCGCTCGCGGCTCCACGTGGAGCCGGGCGACCGCCTGCGGATCGAGACCCCGGGCGGGGGCGGCTGGGGCCGGCCCTGAGGGCGTCTACTTCCCGAGGTGGACGAAGGTCCCGCCCGAGTCCTCGGCGATCCGCTTGAACAGCGAGATCGTCTTCGGCTTCACGGGGTCGAGCTCGCCCGTCGTGTTGCCGAGGATGAACGTGTTGACCACGACCTTCCTCAGCGTGTTGATCTTCTTGTACTCCGCGAACATCGCGCCCTCGTCGAAGTCGCCCGTGGGCGGCGTCGGGATCGAGAAGCGGCCGTTGTTGTGGTTGCCGTCCGTCATGAGGACGATGGTGTCCGCGCCGTTCACCACGGTCGCGTAGTTGCCCTTCTTGTCGACCTGGATGACGTCGGGCTTGGCGGGGGAGGCCACGAACTCGAAGGCCTTCTCGAGGCCGCCCCAGATGTTCGTCCCGCCGCTGGGGTTGAGGGTGTCGACCGCCTTGATGAGCTCGAACTTGACGGGCCAGGAGGCCTTCACGAACTCGGGCTTCCAGACGTCCTGGTTGACCTCGTACCACACGACGCTGAAGTACACGCGGGGGTCGAGGTTGTAGATCGTGTTGATGAACTCCTTCTTCAGGATGTCCATCCGCTTCTCGACCTTGCGGGTGTCGTGCTTCTTCTTGATCTCCTCGCACTTGCCGCGGAGGGCCTCGTCGGTCGGGTTGGGCTTCTCGTCCCCGGTGGGCTTCTCCGGGTTCTTCGGCGGGTCCCGCTTGGGGAGGTCGGCCTCGCTCATGGGGAGGTCCATCGAGCCGGTCTTGTCGAGCACGAACACGATGCGGCTCGACTTCATCTTCAGGCCGAAGAACTCGACGGGCTCGACGTAGGTCTGGCCGTCGGAGCCCGGCTTCTTGCCGGACTTCTTGGTGGCCAGCGCGGTCCGCCACCAGTTCGGGTCGTCGGTCCTGGCGTCGGCGACGTCGAGGAGCACGCCGAGGAGCTCGATGAGGTCGACCTTGATGCGGGTCTCGATGGGCTTCAGCTTGGCGAGGACCTCGATGAGCTGGGCGGCCTGGTCGACCACGTCGGCATCCGCGGGCTTGAGGATGGCCTTCACGCCGCCGAGGGCGGAGATCTTGACCTCCCAGACCTTGTTGTCGGCCGCGAGCACCTTGTAGAAGTGCGGCAGGGCCGCGCGGTCCTTCAGCTCGGCGAGACCGTCGTTGGCGCCGATCTCGACCTTCGGGTCGGCCTTCTCGTCGGCGGCGACCTCGAGGAGGACCTTGAGGACGGCGGCCTGCTCGGCCTTGAGGCCGCCGCAGGCGCGGAGGATGTAGAACTTGGCGCGGGGCGGGACGGGGGCCTTGGGCTTGGCCTGGGCCAGGATCATGTCGATCGCGGGCTTTGTGGACACGCGGCGGAGGCAGTACTCGCAGGCGTCGAGGATGCGCCCGTCGATCTTCTCCTCCTTGGCGCCGCCGGGCATGTCGTCCTTGAGCTCCATGAGGAGCTGGTTGAGGACGAGGTTGACGAGCTCCTTGTCGCGCTTGTCGTAGGTGGCGTCGCCGAGGGACTTGAGCGCGTCGGAGAACTCCTCGGGCTTCTTGTCCTTGTCGGGCAGGGCCTTGGAGACCCTCGCCCAGGCCTCCGCCCAGGCCTTCTCGTCGGCCGGGACCGAGGCGAGGACCAGCGCCGCCGCGACGACGAAGCACTTCAGCATGAACCGCTCCTTTGAAGACCGTGGATGTTAATTGGTACGCCGCGGAGGGTCAAAAGTTCCCCCTACTTGGGCTTCTTCTTGCCGTCGCTGAAGACGCCGCCGTGGTCGGCCGCGAGCCGGGATAGGAACTCCGTTCCCCTCTCGGCCTCCTGGGGCTGGTTCGATGCTCCGCCCATCGTCGTGAAGATGCCGACCGTGTGGACGATGATCTTCTTGAGCTTGTTCGTCTCCTTGATGCGCCTGAGGATGTCGGTGGTCGATTGGATCTGGCCCGCCGTCGGCGTGCCGTCCGTCATGAGGAAGATCGTGTCGACCGAGGCCTTGACCGTCTTGTCCTGGAGGCCGGCGCCCGCGTACGTGAAGGCCTTCTCTAGGGCGTCGTAGACGTTCGTCCCGCTCTCGGCGGGGATGCGGTTGATGAAGTCGAAGACCGAGTTCCGCGTCGAGGGCGTCAGCTTCACCATCTTGTCCGAGTACGCCGTGACCTCGTGGTTGAAGAAGATGACGTTGAACTCGGTGCCCTCGGGCAGGAAGAAGAGGCAGCGCTTGAGCTGCCACTTCGCGATGTCGATCTTCTTGTCGCCCTCCTTCTTGGGGGCGGCGTCGGCGGGGTTCTTCGAGCCGCCGCCGGTGGCGGTGTCCGGGCCCTCCTCGACCTCCCACTGCGAGGGCTCCATCATCGAGCCGGAGCGGTCGACGATGAAGATGACGTTCTTGCTGAGGACGGGGATGCCGTAGAAGGTCGTCTGGGTGCCGCCCGCGGCGGCCGCGGCGTCGGCGGGCGAGGGCTTGTAGGTCCCGGCCAGCCAGGCCTCGCCGTTCTGGGTCCACCAAGCGCGCCAGGCGTCCACCTCGCCGTGGCGGTCGGCGCCGGTGAAGTGGACGAGGACCCCGTTGAGCTCGTGCTTGAGGCGGCCGTCCGCGCCCTGGAGCGCCTCGATGAGCGGCTGGACGGCGGAGCGGGCCTCGACGGGCCCCAGAGCGCGCAGGAGCTGCCCCGCGGCGACCTTGACCTGCCAGAATTCCGTGGAGAGCGAGGCGCAGACGGCGGCGACGACCTCGGGGCCCTTGTCACCCCGGGCCCGCAGGGCGTCGAGGCAGGCGACCTGCACGCCCGCCTCCTTGTCCGCGGCGAGCTGCCTGAGCAGCACGGGCCCGGCGAGCGGGCTGGTTCCTGCGCCGAGGCCCTCGGCGATCGCGGCCCGGCGGGGCCATTCCCGCGCTCCGTCGAGCTTCGCCGACAGGTGCTTGAAGGCGGCCTCGGAGCTGAACGCCCCGAAGGCCTTCACGATCCTCCTCTTCACGCCCTCGAGGGAGAGGATGCTGTTCTCCACCTTCTTGGCTTCTTCCTCGGCTGCACGGAACTTGCCGTGCTTGACGAGTCCCGAGTTGGAGACATGCGTAGGATCCTTCATCTCGAAGTCGGAGTTGGCGTCCATTTCGCGCAGCCAGCGCTCCTTCTCGGTCCAGAGCGGCTTGAGGCGCGCCGCGAGCTTGCCGATCGCGTCGAGGAGGACGTCCACGGCCTCCTTGGAGTCCGCCTTGACGAGCGCGTCCGCGGCGCGGCCCGCGTCGAACTCGTCGAGCTTGCCGACGGCGTCGGACAGCTCCTTCTTCGCCTTGTCGAACTCCTGGGGGAGCGGGAGCAGGGCGAGGAGCAGGGCGGCCAGGACTCGCGCCATGGGGGTTCCTCCGGGCAAGCCGCGATTCTACGTCAGAAGCCCCGGGGGGGCCCGATGTTCGAGAAATTCTGGGTGGCGGTCCGGCCCACGTAGCCGTAGCCCATGCAGTTGTGCGCCTCGTTCAGGCCGTTGCGGTGGTGGTCGCTGGCGCGGTACCAGCCGGACCACCAGGTCTCGCGGGGGCTCGAGTAGCCCATGGCGACGTTCTCCGCGACGCCGGCGGAGAAGCCCTCGGCCCGGGCGCGGGACTGCGGGTCGCCGTCCGAGCCCACGTGCCAGATCCGGCCCGCCTTGTCGCACTCGGCGCTGTGCTTCTTCGTCGCGCGGCAGAGGCGGGCGTCGAGGAAGACGCGGCGCCGGCCCATCATGTCCCGGTAGTCGTTGACGACCTTCACGTGGCCCTTCTCGTCGGCGCCCACCGCGGGGTCGGTCATCGACTCGTTGTAGCGGTCCGCGCGCCGGCCCCACGAGAGCAGCTCGCTCTCCTTGCCGTTGAGGCAGTACGTGCGGATGTCGATCACGGAGTTCAGGTTGGCCATGACCTCCTCGAACTCCTTGAGCTCGGCCTCGGTGTCGACCGTCTCGCCGAGCGCGGCGAGGTAGGTGTCGTTGACGGCGCGGAGCTCCTCGAGGTCGCGCTTGATCGACGTGCTGCCCTCGAAGGCGATCTTGCTGGGCTCGTCCCAGAGCTTCTGGACCTCCTTCACGAGCCGGTCGACCTCGTCCTGGCCGTTGATCTTGTCGCCCTGGCCCCAGCGGGGGTCGTCCTCGGGGAGGTAGATCTTCGGGTCGTAGATCACCTTGAGGGCGGCCTCGCGGCGGCGGTTCAGCTCGAGCTTCAGGTTCCGGAGCGAGACCATGCCCGCGGAGGCCTTGGCCTTCTTCGCGATGTCGCCGACGTTCTTCTTCTTCCACTCGAGGAGCTTCGAGACGGCCTCGGCGCGGACCTTCTCCCGGACCTCGGGCGCGAGCACGGGGTCGTTGTAGATCGCCAGGAGCTTCTGGAACTCCGCGTCGCGGGTCTTCGCGGAGCTCGTGCCGAGGAAGGCCTTGAGGTGCTTGGCGGCGTCGTCGAAGGCGAGGCGGTTCGCGCGCTGGGGGCGGTCCTCCCACCCGGCCTTCGCGTCCCAGGTGTAGCCGCCCTCGGGGACGCCGGCCAGGCCGCGGGCGCGGGCGAGCAGGGCGTCGACCTGCGACTGGCGGGCCTTCTTGTCGCCGGACGAGAGGAACTTCGCGAGGAGGCGGTCCGCGTCCGGCCCGAGCCCCATCGCGTAGGCGAACTCGGCGGCGAGCGGGAGGTCCTCGGGGGCGAAGGCCTCGCCGGCCGCGCGGACGAGGGCCGCGGGGTCGGCGGCCGACCAGGGCACGACGCCGCCGTTCACCGACAGGCCCGCGGTCGTCGCCGTCGTCGCGGGGCCGGTCACCTGCGGGGTCCAGGTCTGGGGCCGGCCGGCCAGCTTCCCGGCGACGGCCGCCTCGAGGACCTTGGCCATGAACGCGGGGAGCTTCACCTCGACGGGCTTGGGCGGCTCGCCGGGGGCGGAGGGCGCCCCGGTCGCGGCGGGCTGGGGCAGGCTGACCTGGCGCTTGAGCGCCTCGGCGCGCGCGAGCTCCTCGGCCCGGCGCCGCTCGGCGGCGGCCTCGGTGGCCTTCGCGACGGCCGCGAGGGACTCGGGCTTGTCCGCGATCCGCGCGTGGAAGGTCGTGCCGGCGAAACGCGAGGCCTGGGACGCGTAGTAGCGGCCCGCCTCCGTGAAGCGGCCCATCTGCTCGAGGGCGGCGCCCTGCGCCTGCACGGCCGCGAAGTCCTTCTCGACGGCCGCGTCGACGCCCGCGACGAGGTCGCGGATCGCCTCCTCGAACGTGGAGTCCGCGCCCGCCCGGAACTTCTTCAGCTCCTCGACGGCCATCGCGTAGCGGCGGTGCTTCAGGTGCTCCTCGACGGAGGCCCGCGTCGCCGAGAAGCGCGCGTTGAACTGCTCGGCGCGCCGGAGCAGGAGGCTCGCGGCCAGCTGGTCAAAGGGCGTCATCGCGGTCTTGTCCCTGGATCCCGCGGCCCAGGCCTCGTTCCACTTCGCGGAGGCGGAGGTGACGCGGGCGATGAGGTCGGCGCTGACCGGCCCCTCGGCCTCCTTCTGCAGCGCGGCCAGCGCGCGGCGGGCCTCGTCGAGCGGCTCGGCGTGCCTGCCGGGACCGGCGCCGGGGCCGGGGCCCCGGTTCGCGTCGAGGGCCTTGAGGCCGATGAGGATGGCGACGGCCGCGGCCGACGCCACGACGAGCACGGCCAGCGTCTTCAGCGGGCCTCCGCGCTTCGGGAGATGCCGGGCCTTGGCGTCCTCGATCTTCTGCTTCAGCTCGAGCTTGCGGTCGAGCGGCACCGCGGGCGGAGGCGGCGGGGCGATCGGCGCCGCGATCGCGGGCGCCGCGATGGTCTCGGCCGACGAGGAGGGCACGTCGCACTCGATGACCGTGATCGTCGTGTCGCCGATCTGGATCTCGTCGCCCGGGCGGAGGTCGGCGACAGACACCGCGCGGCCGTTGACGATGGTCTTGTTCGGCGTCTCGAGGTCGTTGAGCCGCCAGGCCCCGCCGATCCGCTCGATGCGGCAATGGTTCCGCGAGGACTTCAGGTCGGTGATCTTGATCTCGCAGTCCGCGGCCCGGCCGACGACCGCGACCTCGCCGGGGATGGAGATCTCGTGCCGATCCGGCCCCGAAACGATCATGACCTTGAACATGGCAATACCCTCGCTTGCCTGCGTTTGGCGCAAACCCCATGCCAGCATGCGGAATCTGCGAGCCTTACCGCATGGGGTGCATGGGAATATATCACAGGTAGGCGCGCTTGGCGGTGCCTGTAAGCCGAGATTTACAAATGCGGAGCGGGAGTAAACGGGAGTTTACGGGGCGAGGCGGTAGGCCTCGATCTTCGCGTCGAGGGTGGGGCGGGAGATGCCGAGGGCCCGGGCGGCTTCGGACTTCTTCCAGCGCGAATCCTCGAGGGCCTTGAGGATGACGCGGCGCTCGACGTCGGCCACGGCCTCGCGGACGATCTCCTTGAGGGCGCCGGAGGCCGGCAGGCGCAGCAGGGGCGGGAGGGCGTCGAGATCCCGGATCTCCGGCTTCAGGCACTCCGGGGTGATGTCCTCGTCGGCGAGGGCGACGGCGCGGCGCAGCTCGTTCTCCAGCTCGCGGACGTTCCCGGGCCAGGTGTGGAGCTGGAGGAGGCGGAGGGCGGCCTCGGAGACGTTCCGCTTCGGCCGGCCGGACTCCCGCGCGATGCGGTCGAGCAGGTGCTCGACGAGGATCGGCAGGTCCTCGCGCCGCTCGCGGAGCGGCGGCAGCGTGATGCGGACGACGTTGAGCCGGTAGTAGAGGTCCTCGCGGAACCGGCCCTCCTTGATGAGGGC
>CAYXGZ010000041.1:0-32863 GCA_964464755.1 uncultured Planctomycetales bacterium | reverse complement strand
GCTGCTCGCCCGCCTGAACGAGATCGCCGGCGCCCACGGCGTCGGCCGCGTCGACTGCGTCGAGAACCGCTTCGTCGGCATGAAGTCGCGCGGCGTGTACGAGACGCCGGGCGCCACCGTCCTGCACGTCGCCCACCGCGGGGTGGAGACGCTCACGATGGACCGCGAGGTGATGCACCTGCGCGACTCGCTGATCCCGCGCTTCGCGGAGCTCGTCTACTACGGCTTCTGGTACTCGCCGGAGATGGAGACGCTCCGGGCCCTGGTCGACCGCGGGCAGGAGAACGTCACGGGCACCGCGCGGGTGAAGCTCTACAAGGGCTCCTGCACGCTCGTCGGCCGCAAGTCCCCGGTCTCGCTCTACAACCCCGAGGTCGCGGGCTTCGACACGTTCGCGACGTACAACTCGCAGGACGCCGGCGGCTTCATCCGGGTGAACGGCCTGCGGCTCTCGCTGAACCCCTCGCTCCGGAAGGGACTGGAGTAGCCTTGTCCCGCAACCTGCGCGAGCGGCTGGGCCCCTCGGACGCCTTCAACTCGGCCTTCGTGGCCAGCGTGGCGGACGACGCCCGGATCGTCCGGGAGGACCTCCTCGGCTCGCTCGCCCACGCGGCGATGCTGGCCGAGCGGAGGCTCATCTCCCGCGGCGAGCACGCGGCGATCGCCCGGGGGCTGAAGCGCCTGCTCGCGAGGGCGGAGCGCGGGGCCTTCGCGCTCGACCCCGCCTACGAGGACGTCCACATGAACGTGGAGCGCGCCCTGGGCCGGGCCGGCGCCCGGCTCCACACGGCCCGCTCGCGCAACGACCAGGTCGCCCTCGACCTCCGGCTCTGGACCCTCCGGGCCCTCGACGGGCTCGCCGACCGGGTCCGCGACGTCCGCCGCGCGCTCGAATCGCTCGCCGCCCGGCACTCGGAGTCGCTCTTCCCGGGCACGACGCACCTCCAGCACGCCCAGCCCGTCGTCTTCGGCCACCTGCTCCTCGCCTGGGCCGAGGCGCTGGACCGGGACCTCGGCCGGATCGCCGACGCCCGCCGCCGGGCCGCCGTCTCGCCCCTCGGGGCCGGCGCCCTCGCGGGCACGACCCTGCCCATCGACCCGGCCTTCACCGCCCGGAGGCTCGGGCTCGGGGTCTTTCGCAACAGCATCGACGCCGTCTCCGACCGCGACTTCGCCGTCGAGTCGGCCGCCGCGGCCGCCCTGCTGCTCGCCCACCTCTCCCAGATGGCCGAGGCGCTCGTGCTCTGGTCCGCCCCGGAGTTCGGCTTCGTCGAGCTGCCCGACGAGCTCTGCACGAGCTCGTCGCTCATGCCCCAGAAGAAGAACCCGGACCTCGTCGAGCTGGTCCGCGGCAAGGCGGGCCGGGTGACCGGCGCCCTCGTCAACCTGCTCGTCACGCTCAAGGCGCTGCCCCCGGGCTACAACCGCGACCTGCAGGAGACGAAGCCCGCGCTCTTCGAGGCCGTCTCCACGGCCGACGCCTGCTGCACCGCGATGGCGAAGGCCTTCGCGAGCCTGCGGGTGGACGCGGCCCGCATGGAGGCGCAGGCCGCCGACCCCTCGATGCTGGCCACCGACCTGGCCGAGTACCTCGTGGCCCGGGGCGTCGCCTTCCGCGACGCGCACGGCGTCGTCGGCCGGCTCGTGAAGCACTGCGTCGAGCGCGGCTCCGAGCTGACGGACCTCGCCGTCTCCGAGCTGCGGCGCTTCCACCCCGCGTTCGGTCCCGACGTCGCGGGGATCCTCTCCGCCCGGGCCTCGGTGCGGCGGCGGAACTCCCCGGGCGGCACCGGCGTTGCCCAGGTCCGGAAGGCCCTGGCCGCGCGGAGGTCGCGCCGCCGTGGCTAACGCGAAGGTCCAGGTCGACAAGTTCGCCTCCTCGACGATCCGCCTGGGGCTCTCGAACCCCGTCGAGATGACGAAGGACTGCGTCCCCGACGCGGGGACCGTGGTCATCGTCCGCGCGCTGGGCGAGAACCCCAGCTACCCGGACCTCGAGCTGGCCGACGGCAGCTACGGCCGCATCCGGACCGGCGACGTGATCGCGGGGGTCCTCGGCAGCCGCCAGGCCCTGCGCGGCTTCGTCGGCTACGCGCCCTACAAGGTCGCCGCGGGCGACCGCCTCAACCTCCTGAACCTCGGCGGCGTCGTCGGCCGGTGCATCGACGGCCACAAGGACCTCGGCGAGGCGATCGGGGTCGAGGTCCTCGGCTGCGCGGCGAAGGGGAAGCGCGTCCTGAACATCCGCGACGCGGCCCTCGAGGAGATCCCGCTCCTGGGGCCCTCGAAGCCCATCGTGCTGGTCCTCGGCTCGTGCATGAACGTGGGCAAGACCGCCGCCTGCACCGAGATCATCCGCCTCTTCACGAAGGCGGGCTACCGGGTCGGCGCGGCCAAGGTCTCGGGCATCGCCTGCCTGCGCGACACGCGGAAGTTCGAGGCCGCCGGCGCCGTGAAGGTCTACAGCTTCCTCGACGGCGGCGTGCCCTCCACGGTCGACGCGGACGACGTGGGCCAGATCGCCCGCACGATCCTCGGCCACCTCAACCGCGAGAAGATCGACCTCATCGTCCTCGAGCTCGGCGACGGCATCCTCGGCCACTACCGCGTCGACGGGGTCTTCAGCGACGGGACGGTGATGGAGGCCGTGAAGGCGGTCGTCTTCTGCGCGGGCGACCTGGTCTCCGCGTGGGGCGGCCAGCAGCTGCTCTCGAAGCGGGGCATCGGCATCGACGTCGTCGCCGGCCCCACGACGGACAACGTGGCCGGGACCATCTACATCGAGAACACGCTCGGCCTGGCGGCCGCGAACGCGTTCGCGGACGGGCCCAAGCTCGTGGACCTGCTGCAGGCGAAGCTCCAGCTCGCCCCCGCGGCGACGAGGGACTCATGAAGAAGAAGGCGGCCCTGCTCGGGGCCTCGGGTTACATCGGCGGCGAGGTGCTCCGGCTCCTGCTCGGGCACCCGGACGTCGAGGTCGTCGCGGCGGGCGCCAACGAGTCGGCCGGGCTCGCGGTGACCGAGCTCCAGCCCAACCTGCGCGGGCTCACGTCGCTGAAGTTCGCGAGGAACGACGAGATCCGCTCCGGCGCGGACGTCTACCTCCTCTCGCTGCCTCACGGCGAGGCGCAGAAGGTCGTGCCGAAGCTGCCGGCCGACGCGAAGGTCGTGGACCTCTCCGGCGACTTCCGCCTCCGCGACGTCAAGGAATGGGAGAAGTACTACAAGCTCCCCCACGCGGCGCCGGAGCTGCAGAAGGACTTCGTCACGGGGATCCCCGAGATCAACCGCGAGGCGATCCGGGCCGCCCGGCTGGTGGCGGCCGGCGGCTGCTTCGCGAGCTGCGCGATCCTGTCGTGCCACCCCCTCGCGAGGGCGAAGCGCGTCGCCGGGACGATCGTCGTGGACGGCAAGACCGGGTCGTCGGGCTCGGGCGTGAAGCCCGGCGACAAGACGCACCACCCGTTCCGCGCCGGGAGCTTCTTCGCCTACGAGTTCTTCCACCACCGCCACACGCCGGAGATCCGCCAGGCGCTCGGGGGCCTCGAGGTCCTCTTCCAGCCCCATTCCGCGCCGATGGTCCGCGGCGTCTTCACGACGTCGTACGTCCCGCTCGACCGGGAGCTCTCCGACGCGGAGCTGATGGACCTGTACCGGTCCGCGTACGGGTCGGAGCCGTTCGTGCGCCTCTCGAAGGGAACGGTCAACGTGCTCCACGTCCGGCAGTCGAACTTCGTCGACCTCGGCCTGGCCGTGAACGGCCGGACCGCGGTCGTGTTCGGCGCGATCGACAACCTCGTCAAGGGCGGCGCGGGGCAGGGCGTGCAGTGCATGAACCTGCTCCTGGGCCTGCCCGAGGACGCGGGCCTGCGCCAGGCCCCGGCCCTCGTCTAGGAGACCCCATGAGCCAGCCCTCCGCCCTGTTGAAGAGCTACAAGCAGCTGCCCGTCTCGATCGAGCGCGGGCAGGACGTCTGGGTCTGGGACGCGGAGGGGCGGAAGTACCTCGACCTCTACGCGGGCCACGCCGTCGCCTCGACGGGCCACTGCCACCCCCGCGTCGTGAAGGCCGTGCAGGACCAGGCCGCGAAGCTCATCTTCTACTCGAACGTCGCGGGCTCCACCCTCCGGGAGCAGGCGGCGCGGACCCTGCTCGACTCCGCCCCGGGCTTCGAGAACGTCTTCTTCGCGAACTCGGGCGCCGAGGCGAACGAGAGCGCGCTGAAGATGGCGCGCCGGCACACGGGCCGGAGCGGCGTCGTCGCGATGCTCGCGGGCTTCCACGGGCGCACGGCGGGCGCGGTCAGCGTCACGGGCATCGAGAAGTACCGCCAGGCCGCGGCGCCCAACGTGCCCGGCGTGGACTTCGTCCCCTTCGGCGACCTCGCGGCCGCGGAGAAGGCGGTCACGTCCGCCACCGCCGCGATCCTCCTCGAGCCCGTCCAGTCGATGGCGGGCGTCAAGGTGGGCCCGCCGGAGTACTACCGGGGCCTGCGGAAGCTCGCGACCGAGCGCGGGGCGCTGCTGATCTACGACGAGGTGCAGACCGGCATCGGCCGGACGGGCACGATGTTCTACTCGGGCCGGCACGGCGTGGACGCGGACCTCGTCACGCTCGCCAAGGGCATCGCGAGCGGCATCCCGCTGTCCGCGGTGCTCGTCTCCGGCCCCGTCGCGGCGAAGATCGGGTACGGGGAGTACGGCGCGACCTTCGGCGCGGGCCCGGTCGCGATGGCCGCGATGAAGGCGACGCTGGAGACGATCCGGGACGAGAAGCTCCTGGCCAACGTCGAGCGCGTCGGCGCCCACCTGGCGCGGAAGCTCGCGGGCGTGAAGGGCGTGGCGGAGGTCCGGGGCGTCGGCTTCCTCGTCGGCCTCAAGGTCGGCGTGGACGCGGGGAAGCTCCAGGCCAAGCTCCTCGAGCGGGGGATGATCGTCGGCACGGCGGACGAGCCCCAGGTGATCCGGCTGCTGCCGCCGCTGACCCTCAAAGAGGAGCACGTCGACGCCTTCGCGGATATACTGGCCGCCTCGATCCCGGCGCTTTGAACCGAGGAGAACCCATGTCGCTCAAGGGGAAGCATTTCATCTCGACGGGGGACTTCGCGCCCGCCGACCTGGACCAGCTGATCGCGCTGGCGAAGGCGCGCAAGCACGGCGGCGCGACGACGAAGCCGCTGGCGGGCAAGAGCGTCGCCCTGATCTTCTTCAACCCCTCGCTGCGGACGCGGACCTCGTTCGAGCTGGCGATCCAGGCCCTCGGCGGCACGGCCGTCACGATGAACGTCGGGTCCGACTCGTGGACGCTGGAGCACCGCGACGGGGCCGTGATGGACGGCGGGCGCACCGAGCACGTCAAGGACGCGGTCAAGGTCCTCTCGCGCTTCGTCGACGCCGTCGGCGTGCGCTGCTTCGCGGGGATGGAGAGTCCGACCGACGACCTGGCCGACTCGGTGATCCAGAGCTTCAAGCGTCACTCCGACGTGCCGGTCCTGAACCTCGAGAGCTCGCTCTGGCACCCCTGCCAGGCGCTCGCGGACCTCATGACGGTGCACGAGAAGCGCGGCGCGGTGCGCAACCAGAAGGTCGTCCTGACCTGGGCGCCGCACCCGAAGTCCCTGCCGACGGCGGTGCCGGACTCCTTCGTGCTGGCCATGGCGCAGATGGGCGCCGAGGTCACGCTCGTGCACCCGCCCGAGTTCCCGCTGCCGAAGCCCGTGATGGATCAGGCGGAGCGCGCGGCCGCCGCGGCGGGCAAGCGCGTCCGCGTGATGAACATCCAGAACGAGGCCCTCGTCGGCGCGCAGGTCGTCTCCGCGAAGGCCTGGGGCGGCATCAACCACTACGGCCGCCGCGAGGAGGAGTCCTACATCCGCACGACCTACAAGTCCTGGATGCTCGACGAGCGCAAGATGTCGCTCAGCTCGGAGGCGGTCTTCCTGCACTGCCTGCCGGTGCGGCGCAACGTCGAGGTGTCCGACGGGGTGCTCGACGGCCGCGGCTCGGCGATCTACGACGAGGCCGAGAACCGCCTCTGGGTCCAGCAGGCCCTCCTCGAGGCCGTGCTGTGAAGGCGGAGAACGTCGAGCTCCTGCGGCAGGCCCTGCCGTACATCAACCGCTTCAAGAACAAGACCTTCGTGGTCAAGCTGGGCGGGGCGATCGCCGACGAGGAGAAGACCCTCTGGCCGTTCTGCGAGGAGGTCGCGCTCCTGGCGCAGGTCGGCATCCGGATCGTCGTGATCCACGGCGGCGGCAAGCAGGCGACCGAGCTCTCGGAAAGGCTCGGGGTCGAGACCCGGATGATCAACGGGCGCCGCGTCACGGACGAGAAGACGCTCGACATCGTCAAGATGGTCTTCGCCGGGCTCGTGAACACGGAGATCCTCGGCGGCCTGAAGCGCTACGGGATCCCGGCCGTCGGCCTCTCGGGCGTGGACGGCAACATCATCCACGCGACGAAGCGGCCGCCGAAGACGATCCTCAACCAGGCGACGGGGAAGGAGGAGCTCGTCGACTTCGGGGAGGTCGGCGACATCCAGCGCGTCGACGTGCGCCTGCTCAAGGTGCTGCTCGACGCGGACTTCACGCCCGTCGTCGCGTCGCTGGGCGCGGACGACCAGGGCCGGGTCCTGAACATCAACGCGGACACGGTCGCGAGCTTCATCGCGGGGGAGCTCGAGGTCGAGAAGCTGATCCTCGCGAGCGACGTGGACGGGATCTGGAAGGGCTCGGGGGACTCGAAGGAGCTGATCCAGCGCGCGTCGGTCGCGGAGATCAACGCGCTGATCGCCCAGGGCGTGGTGCGCGGGGGCATGGTCCCCAAGGCGCAGTCCGCGATCGAGGCGCTGGCCGACGGCGTCCGCAGCGTCCACATCATCAACGGCATGAAGCCCAACTCGGTGCTGACCGAGATCTTCACGGACCACGGTTGCGGGACGATGATCTACCGTTGAGGTGCGCATGAAGTTCCTCCCGCTCGCGCTCCTGCTGGCCCTGCTGCCGGCGGCCTCGGCCCAGGACAAGGGCAAGCCCGATCCCGCGAAGGTGGACGAGGCGATCAAGAAGGGCGCCGACTGGCTGCTCAAGAAGTACGGCGACGGGACGATCGACGCGTCGACGTGGACGGGGCCGGTCGAGATCGTGGTGCTGACCCTGAGCCACGCGGGCGTGAAGAAGGACGACCCCGGGTTCCAGAAGCTGCTCGACAAGATGCTGAAGGCGCCGCTGGCCTTCACGTACCGGGTCTGCGTGCGGGCGATGGCGCTGCAGCGGATCGACCCCGAGAAGTACAAGACGGAGCTCATGGACTGCGCGCAGTGGCTGGTCGACACGCAGCTCTACGAGGGGGAGTGGGGCTACCCCGGGACGCTGCACGACGAGAAGACCCACCCGACGGCCCAGAAGGTGGACCCCGCCCCGCCGCCGGTCGAGAAGGACGGGAAGAAGCTCTGGAAGGTCGCCCGGCGCGCGAAGTTCGACCCCAAGGTGAAGGGGGACATGTCCCACATCCAGTTCGCGCTGCTCGGCCTGCGCGCGTGCATGGAGGCGGGGATCGAGGTGCCGAAGGAGTGCTGGGCGAACGCGCTGAAGTACCTGCTGATGACGCAGCGGGGGGACGGGGGCTGGGGCTACTACTTCGCCGACCGCAAGGACAAGTCGAGCTACGGCTCGATGACGCTGGCGGGGATCTGCTCGGTGGCGATGTGCCGCTACTACCTCGGGGTGAAGGACGCGCTGAAGAACGCGCTGAAGGACCCCGCGGTGACGCGGGGGATGGCGTACATGGCGCGGCGGATCGCGTTCGACCAGAACCCCGAGGTCACGGACTCGAACGTGATCGATCCCCGGGCCTGGCACTACTACTACCTCTACTCGCTGGAGCGGACGGGCATCATCTGCAACACGGAGAAGTTCGGCGCGGTGCCCTGGTACGACGGCGGGGCGAAGTGGCTCCTGGACAACCAGCGGCGCGACGGGAGCTGGACGACGGGGGAGCAGATGGCGTGGAAGGCGGTGGGGTCGATGGAGACGCCGGACACCTGCTTCGCGATCCTCTTCCTCACGCGCTCGACGCCGCCGCTCGTGGAGACGGGCGGGGCGAAGAAGCCCGAGCCCACGCCGCCGCCGCCCCCGCCGGGGAAGTAGCGGGCCGGTTCCCGGAAACGCCCGCGCGCCCCCGCGGTCTTACCGGCATGAGCCTCCACGCCTGCCGCGAATGCGGACGCAAGATCAGCGACCAGGCCTGGACCTGTCCCGGCTGCGGCGCCCCCCGTCCGGCCATCGCCGAGTTCCGCGGGACCGGCGGCGAGTGGCGCTCCCGCGCCGAGTTCCTCGGCCTGCCGCTCGTGCACCTCGCGATCGGCCGGGATTCCCGGGGCAAGCTTCGGGTCGCCAAGGGCTGGCTCGCCGTGGGCCAGTTCGCCATCGGCGTCGTCACCGTCGCGCAGTTCGGCGTCGGCCTCCTGGCCGTCGGCCAGTTCGCGCTCGGGGCGCTCGTGCTGGGCCAGTTCGCGGGCGGCGCGCTCGTGGGCGTCGGCCAGTTCGCCACCGGCGCGGCCTTCTCGCTGGGGATGCTCTCCGTCGGCGGCGAGCCCCTCGGGAAGCTCGTGCTCCGGACGGCGCCCGCCGTCTCGGCGGCTTTCGGCGCCCTGCTCCTGGTCCTGGACCTCGAGATCCTCCGGCGGAAGCTCTTCCCCCGGCGCGAGGGACGCGTCGGGGCGGCCTGAGCGGGGTATGCTCGGGGAGGAGGTCCCCATGAAGCGCCTCGTCCCCCTCCTTCTCCTGCTCCCGCTCGCGGGCTGCCGCTCGATGCTCGTCCTGCAGATGCAGCAGACCCCGATCGAGAACCGCCTCTACCTGCACGACGGGTACAAGGCGGGGGACTGGGCCCTCTACGAGGCGATGGACGGCGGGATGCACGTCCGCCTCGAGATCCTGGCCGTCGCCCCCGGGAAGGTCGACGTGGCCCTGACCTGGCCCAAGGCGCCGGCCCACGTCTCGTTCATGACCGGCATGGTCCGGCGCATGATCCTCGACGAGTCGGGGCAGGTCCTCGAGGCCTGGATGGAGGACCGGTCCGGGGGCTCCCGTCGCCCGCTGCGGATCGCGAAACCGGGCGATCCCAACTACCTCGCCGACGAGAAGGCGGTCGCCTTCTCCGGGGGCGCCGACGGGAAGCTCAAGGCGTCGAAGGTCCTGCTCTACACGGTCGAGGCCGACAACCTCGTGATCTCCCAGAAGGTGACCACGACGCTGTTCCTCGACCCGAAGGCCCCGTTCTGCCTCGTGCGCCGGGTGGACGTCTACCACTCCCGGTTGCCGATCCTGAGGCTCTACCAGAAGGCGCTGGACCTGGCGTCGGCCCCGCTGGGCGTCTCCGAACTCTACGGGTTCATCCTCGGCGAGGTGGAATCCGGCCAGCTCTGGCAGATGAACCTGGTGGACCGAGGCTAGCACGCCGACGGCTTCGACAGCAGGATCGCCGCGGTCTGCCCGGCCGTCGCCAGGAGCGCCCCGGCCGCGAGCCAGAGCGTGACCCGGTCCCGCGGGCCCCGGTGCCTCCGGAACATCCAGCCCCCGCCGATCGCCGCCAGCAGCGAGGCCCCGCCGAGGGCCGGCGTCACGGCGAATAGGAAGAACATCGCCGCCCAGCCATCCCGCGTGCGGACGATCTCCCAGCACAGCCAGGTCGCGGGGACCGCCCCCAGCGCCGCCAGCCCGGCGAGGATCGCGAAGATCCACGAGAAGACCGCGGCGCTCCGGCTCATTTCGGAACCGCCACCAACCGGAAGCCCACCCCGAGCGCGCCCTTGTCGTCGGGCACCGCCGAGCGGTGCGCCGCCCGCGACCACAGGCTCGGGAAGTTCCAGCCGCCGCCCTTCGTCACCCACCACCCCGCGTCGCCGGAGGGTGTCGACGTGATCGAGCGCGCCACGCCCGCGAGGTCGCGCACGCCGTAGGGAGACTCGTCCGCGGGGAAGAGCCCGACCCGCTCCAGCCCCGCATGGCGCGCCTGCGCCCGCACGGGCCGGGAGTCCATCCACGCGCTGAAGGACGGCTCGAAACGGTCCCCCCAGGGGAAGTAGCGCCCGTCCGCCCCGCGCGCCGCCTTCTCCCACTCGTCCTCCGTCGGCAGCCGGTAGCTCCACGCCGGGTCCCGGGCCGACTTCCACTCCGCGTAGCGGCGGGCCGCGGCCGGCGCGATCCCGAGCACCGGCCCGTCCGGCGCCGGCTCGGGGGCGGCCGGCTCGAAGTCCCGGTATTCCCCGAACGTGACCGAGTATCGCTGGATCCAGTACCCGGGCAGGATCTTCTCCTCGCTGCGCCGCAGCGCGGCCGAGAAGTCGAGGGCCGCCGGATCCCCGCCCGCCGTGAACGGGCCCGGGGCGACGTACGCGTAGCCCTCCGGTCCCCGCGGGCTGGACGCCTCGATCGAAACCGGCACGCCCGACACCACGAAGGGGAACCTCGCGCCTCCGGACAGCAGGAGGTACGAGCCCTCGGGCAGCGCGAGCTCGCCCCGCACCGAGTTGAACGAGTCCGCCGCCAGCGGGTAGGCCGTCCCCTCGCGGACCGCCCGCTTCTCGTCCTCGGATGCCGTCCACGAGACCGGATCGACCGAGCGCAGCTCGGGCTCGCGGATCCGTCCGTCGGGGGCGCAGGGGCAGGGGACGAGGCGGCGCTTCCGTTCCTCGTAGCGGAACAGGTGGCCCTCGCCACGGATCGAGACCCGGGTGCGGGCGTCGAGGACGGGCGCGGCGGTGGCGGCGTCCGCCTCCCGCGCCTTCGCGGCCCAGGCCTCCGCGGAGGCCCGGTCCCGGGCCTCGAGCGCGACCCGCCTCCGGTCCAGGTAGATGCGGGCCAGCCGCACCCTCGCCTCCCGAAGCTCCGGGGCGACCGAGTGGAGCAGGCGCTCCTGCTCGTCCTCGAGGCTCTCGGACTCGCGGCGCCGCTTCGCCTCCAGGTCCTCGGCGGCCCAGCGGGCCTCCCGCGTCGACGCGGGCTCGTGGGGCGCGAGGGGCGGCGCGGACTCCGGCGTCGCCGGGCGCAGCTCGGCGCGGCGTGTGGCGAGGCGGTCCGCGGCGAGCATGGCGTCGGCGACGCGCTTCCCGGGGCGGTCGCCGGCGGACTCGAAGGCGAGCGCGGCGGCGGCCCAGTTCCCGGCCTCGAGCTGGGCGCGCCCGTCGGCCGCCGAGCGGTGCCGCTGCCAGGAGCTCCAGCCCCAGGCGGAGAGGCCGATCACGACGACGCCGGCGAGGACCCCCGCGAGCGTCGCCACCGCGGGATGGGCCCGCGCCCGGCGCGCGACGCGGCGGAACGTCGAGGGCGCGGGGGCGAGGATGCCCTGGCCGGAGAGGTGGCGGCGGAGGTCGTCGGCCATCGCCTCCGCGGTCGGGTAGCGCCGCGCCGGGTCCTTCTCCAGCGCGTGGGCCGCGATGCGGTCCAGCGCGGGGTCGATGCGCGGGTCGAGCTTGCGCAGCGGCACCGGGTCCTCGTTGAGGACGCGCCAGTACACCTCCGCGGGCGTCTTGCCCAGGTGCGGCGGCCGGCCCGACAACGCCTCGTAGAGCGTGGAGCCCAGGCCGTAGATGTCCGTCCGGGCGTCGACGGACTTCGCGTCGCGGACCTGCTCGGGCGCCATGTACGACGGCGTGCCGACGGCGGCGCCGGTGCGGGTCGGGTCGCCCTCGGACTCGACGAGGCGGACGAGGCCGAAGTCGAGGACGCGGATCTCGCCGCGGGCGTCGAAGCGGAGGTTCGAGGGCTTGAGGTCGCGGTGGATGATGCCCTGGGCGTGGACGTGGTGGACGGCGCGCGCGGCCTTCTCGAGGGCCTCGGCGGCGCGGCGGGGGCCGAGGCGGCGGGCGGAGATCTCCTCGGCCAGCGACGGCCCCTCGACGAGCTCCATGACGAGGAAGGGGAGGCCGCCCTCCTCGCCGACGTCGTGGAGCACGGGCAGGTTCGGGTGGTTGAGGCGCGCGGCGGCGAGGGCCTCGTGGCGCATGCGCCGCAGCCCCTCGGGCCGGCCGCGGAGGTCGGCGCGGAGGAACTTGATGGCGACCTCGCGCTTGAGCTGCCGGTCCCAGGCGCGGTAGACGACGCCCATCGCGCCCTCGCCGATCTCGGCGCGGATCTCGTAGCGGTCGGCCAGCGGCGGGCGGGAGGGGCCCTCGAGGACGAGGCGCTCGAGGACGTCGAGGGCCTGGGCGCCGACGCCCTGCTCCTCGAGGATCGCGCGGAAGGGGACGCCGGGGCGCGAGGCGGCGCGCTCGCGGCAGGCGCGGAGGTCGTCCACGCTGAGCAGGCCCGCCTCGACGGCCTTCTCCCCGAGCGCCTGCGCGGCCGGGTCGGAGACGACCTTGGCGAGCCGGCCGAAGAGCCCCCCGGGGTTCACGATCCCGCCCCGAAGAGCTCGGCGAGCTCGGCCTCGACCTCGGCGGGGTTGCGCACGGTCTCGCGGACGAGCTCGGTGCAGATCCGTCGCAGTTCGCGGCCGGCGGAGATCAGGTGGGAGCTGACCTCGCGCTCGCTGAGGCCCAGCTCGGCGGCCACCTCGCGGTAGGAGGCGCCCTCGAGCTCGTGGCGGCGGAAGGCGGCGAAGCGCTCGGGCCGGCCCGCGCCCTCGAGGGCGGCCTTGAGGCGGTCGACGGCGCGGCGCAGGAGCTCGCCGGCCCAGGCGCGGTCGAAGGCGGTCTCGGGCGGGAGGGCGTCCGGGTCGGCCTCGTCCTCCGGGAGGAGGTCGATGGGGACGGAGGCCCGGCCGCCGCCGCGCTTGAGGGCGGCCGCGTCGCGCTCCCGGTTGCGGAGGAAGTTGCGGAGGGCGCCGAGGAGGAACTTGCGGAAGTTGCCGCGGGCGGGGTCGGCGGAGCCCAGGAAGTCCTTGTCGAAGACGGAGGCGAAGAACTCCTGCGTGAGGTCCTTGGCCTCCTCGACGGGGCGGCGCCAGGCGGTGCGGATGAAGCGGTAGACGGGACGCCAGTACCGGGCGGCGAGGGCGGAGTACTCGGCCTCGGATGGGCCGCCGGCGAGCAGGTCCCACGCCGTGGAGGGGAAGCGGGACTGGCCCGCGCCGATGGAGGTTTCCTGGGACATCCGGACGGATGATAGCACGCGCCGGGAATTTGCGGATTCCGTGCAGGATCCGGCCGCGGATCGTTCAGGTGCGGGCGGAACCAAAGGAGGAACCATGCGGAATCGGATGATCGGCGCCCTGCTCGTCCTGGGCCTCTCGGCGGTCGGTTGCGGCGGCGGCGGCGGGGACTCGGATCCCGCGCCCGCGGCGGCCCCGACCCCGGTCCCGGCCCCCACCCTCGTCTCGATCGCGATCAACCCGCCGGCCCCGTCCATCGACCTGGACGCCGCGGTGGCCCTGACCTGCCTGGGCACCTACAGCAACGGCAGCGTCGTCCCCGTCTCCGCGACCTGGACCTCGGCCACGCCCTCGGTGGCGTCGCTCGGTTCGGCCAGCGGCGCGGTCGTGACGGCGACGGCGCACGCGGACGGCACCTCGCACGTCGAGGCGAGCGTCGGCGCGCTGGCCGCGTCCGCGACGGTGACGGTGGCGTGGGCGATCCCCGACGCGCTGGAGCCGGTGTACGGAGCCGACTCCGGCATGGGCATCGTGCGCTACGCCGCCGGCGGCGGCTCGCCGACCAGCGTCTACCCGCCCGTCCCGAGCTCCTTCGGGATGGCGCAGGGCTTCGGCACGAACGCGGCTCGGACGACGGCCTGGGCGATCCAGGGCGTGGGCTCCGGCGTGCTGCACCAGGTCGACCTGGCCACGGGCGCCGGCGGCTCGGTGGCGAACCTCCCCGGCTCGACGAACGGCTACATCGGCCTGGACGTGGACAGCCAGGGCCGGGTCGTGGTGCAGGAGTACGGCGCGGGCTCGGTCCAGCGCTACGACCCCGCGACGGGCAGCCTCATGGAGGTCGACGTCATCGGCGGCGGCCACGTCGGGCTGGCGATCGCGCCGGACGACACGATGTACTTCATGCCCCTCTACGGGATGGGCGCGGGCAGCTCCTGGATCAACCGGCGGGACCCGGTGACGGGGAACCTGTCGACCTGGTCCGTGGCGCCCGCCGCGGTGACCTCGCTGCGCAACGACACGCAGGTGCCGGGCGGGATGATGATCAACCGGAAGGGCGAGGCCTACATCGTCGACATGACCGTGCCGGACGTGTACCGGGCGGTGGACCTGAACGGCGACGGGGACGCGCTGGACGCGGGCGAGACGCTGCTCTACGGCTCGATCCCGACGACCGGCGACATCTTCGAGAAGTACCAGCTCGGGCTGGGCGTGGTGAAGGGCGGCGGCGCGATCGTCAACGTGATGCCGGACTGGGGCACGGAGTACCTCGGCCTCTACCGGCTCGTGGACCGCGACGCGAACGGGACCGCGACCGGGGCGACGGAAGTGACGCTCTACAACGCGAACTGCATCTGGGCGGGCTGGCCGGCGCACATCTCGGCGCCGCGGTAAGCGACCGATTCCGCGGAGGCCCGGCGCGGGGCGTACGCCCTGCGCCGGGTTTCCGTTTTTCCCCGTGGAACATTACCCGGGCGGGGACGTTGGAAGGGGCCGTCCCCGACGGTCGCGGGGTCCGGCAGGGTGACCTGGCGGCGCGACGCGGGAGGGACGACGATCGCAGGCCTGGCGGGCGGAAGTCGGGTTCGCCGGGCGGAAACAGCGAGCGCGGGAGCCGGAACCGGGAATGGCACGCCCCCGGGCCGGAGCCCGCGCTCTTTCTATTTGGCCTTCAACGGGTTGCGAAATCGCCGGGGATTCGGAATTCCGTCGAATTCCCTGAACCGGGGGCCCGGGGCTGCGTTAGTATCACCCGCCTGGGGGAAAGTCCCCCCGGGTCATAGTCGGATAGCAGAGTGGGAGGTCCCATGGCGACGAGCCGCGTGCCGGTGAACGAGCCCGATCCCGCGGAGGAGCAGGACGCGCTGCAGGATCTGCCCGCGAACACCGAACCCCAGACGATGACCGACAAGGTCGTGCACATGACCCCGTGGTGGGCCCTGTCGACGGGCCTGCACGTCGTCATGGCGCTGATGCTGGCGTACCTGGCGGTCGTCGGCGCTCCCCCGGTCGAGGAGGAGCCCGTCGTCGTCGCGGCGCCGCGCAAGCCGCGCCCGATCCCCGAGATGGAGAAGCCGAAGGACCTCGACCCGAACAAGAAGATCCTCGACATGAAGAAGGCCGTCGAGGACCCCGTCTTCAAGAAGGACGCCGAGGAGGCGGACCACAACGAGACGGACGACAACGAAGAGTTCATGAAGGCCAAGGGCGACTCGATGGACTTCGTGAGCGACAAGCCGTTCAAGGGCAAGGGCACGTACGACGTGCTCGGCGCCGGCGGCGGCGGCGGCGGCCGCTACGGAGGCCGGCTCGGCGGCAAGCGCAACCTCGTCGCCCGCGGCGGCGGCGGCGGCGACACGGAGGACGCGGTGCTCGCGGCCCTCAAGTGGCTCTCGCGCCACCAGAACCCGAACGGGTCCTGGAGCATCGTGGCCTACCAGGGCAACTGCGGCAAGGTGAACCCCTCGAAGTACTCCGGCCGCTGCACCCCGAACCCCGGCCACGAGGACTTCGACAGCGGCGTCACCGGGATGAGCGTCCTCGCCTTCCTCGGCGCGGGCTACTCCCACCTCTCCAAGGACACCCACGACGGCATCTGCTTCGGCGACGTCGTCCGCAAGGGCCTCCAGTGGATGATGAGCAACCAGGACCCCGAGGGCTGCATCGGGCCCCGGACCGCGCAGAAGTACATGTACAACCACACGATCTGCGCCCTGGCCATGTCCGAGGCCTACGGCCTGACCGGCTCGAACCTCTTCAAGGACCAGGCCCAGAAGGCCGTCGACTTCGTCATCGCCTCCCAGAACCCCGGCAAGGCCTGGCGCTACCAGTACAAGTGCGGCGACAACGACTCCTCCGTCAGCGGCTGGGCCGTCATGGCCCTCAAGAGCGCCGAGCTCTCCGGCCTGACCTTCCCCCGCACCGGCTACGAGGGCGCCCGCGCCTGGTTCGACGAGGTCACCGAGGAGAACTACTACCGCGTCGGCTACACCCACAAGGGCACCGGCAAGGTCTTCGTCCCCGGCCTCAACGAGCAGTTCAGCCACCACGAGGCGCTCACCGCCATCGCGGTCATGTGCCGCATCTTCATGGACAAGTCGAAGAGCGACCCGCGCCTCTCCGGCGGCTGCGAGCTCCTGCTCAAGGACCTGCCGCAGTGGAAGGACAACGAGATCGACTACTACTACTGGTACTACGCGTCCCTCGCCCTCTTCCAGTACGACGGCCCCTCCGGCCCGAAGTGGAAGGCCTGGAACGAGAAGATGAAGGACTGCATCGTCAAGAACCAGAACACGGGCAAGGACGGCTGCAAGAACGGCTCCTGGGAGCCCATCGACCGCTGGAGCGGCGAGGGCGGCCGGGTCTACGCCACCGCCTGCAACGCCCTCACGCTCGAGGTCTACTACCGCTACGCGAACGTCTTCGGCGTGAAGTAACCGCCGCGATCCACGGAACCCCCGGGGGAAACCCCGGGGGTTTCTTTTTTTCCCGCGAACCGCCCGGCCCCGGCCCCGTTCCATCGGGGGTCAAGCGCGTGCCGCCAGTCGAACTGCAGCCGGGAGGCACGCATGTCCCAGGACCCCGAAGCCCGCGAGAACGCCGTCGACCGCGTCGTCGCCAAGACCCCCTGGTGGGCCTTCTCCACCGGCCTGCACGTCCTCGCCGCCCTCATCCTCGGCTACCTCGTCGTCCTCGCCACCCCGCCCGGCGACGTCGAGGAGATCGTCGTCCGCGCCGCGCCCCGCCGGATCGTCACCCCGATCATGGATCCGCCCCCGGCGGTCCGCGAGAAGCCGCCCCTCGTCGTGCCCCAGGAGTCCCAGTCCGACGTCGAGATCAAGCGCCCCGAGATCGCCGAGACCCCCGAGAGCGACGACAACGAGGACTTCGACAGCTTCAAGGGCCAGTCCGAGGAGTTCAAGTCCACCCACCCCTTCAACAGCAAGTCCTTCAACGACACGCTCGGCGCGGGCGGCGGGGCCGCGGGCCGCTACGGCAAACCCTACGGAGGCCGCCGGGACCGCGGTTCGAAGGCCAGCAAGGCCGGCCAGCCCGCCTGCGACGCCGTCCTCGAGGCCCTGAAGTGGCTCGCCCGCCACCAGGCCCCCGACGGCTCGTGGAGCACCACCGGCTACTCCGCCCAGTGCGGCCGCCCCCACCCGGGCCTCTGCACGCCCGCCCCCGGCAACGCCGACTACGACACGGGCAACACCGCCCTCTCCCTGCTCGCCTTCCTCGGCGCCGGCTACACGCACCTCTCCAAGGACCACCACGACGGCATCTGCTTCGGCACCGTCGTCCGCAAGGGCCTCCAGTGGATGATGACCCACCAGGACCCCGAGGGCTGCGTCGGCCCCCGCACCGTCCCGCACTACATGTACAACCACGCCATCGCCACCTACGCCTTCGGCGAGGCCTACGGCATGACGGGCTCCAACCTCTTCGCCGACTCCGCCCAGAACGCCGTCAACTTCCTCGTCGCCGCCCAGAACCCCGGCAAGGCCTGGCGCTACACCCTGCGCAGCGGCGACAACGACTCCTCCGTCACCGGCTGGTGCGTCATGGCCCTCAAGAGCGCCGAGATGAGCGGCCTCAGCTTCCCGGCCAGCGCCTACGAGGGCGCCCGGGCCTGGTTCACCGAGGCCACCGAGGAGAGCTACTACCGCACCGGCTACACCCACAAGGGCACCGGCCAGGTCTACAACGAGTCCAACCGGCACTTCGACCACCACGAGACCCTCACCGCGATCGCCATGATGAGCCGCCTCTTCATGGACCGCCGGGCCGACGCGGCCGTCACCGGCGGCGGCGCCCTGCTCGTCAAGGACCTCCCCCGCTGGGACGGCAACGCGATCGACTTCTACTACTGGTACTCCGCGTCCTTCGCCCTCTTCCAGCTCGACGGCCCCCACGGCCCCATGTGGTCCCGCTGGAACGCCGCCATGAAGGACTCCGTGATCCGCAACCAGTGCCAGAAGTCCTCCGGCTGCAAGAACGGCTCCTGGGAGCCCGTCGACCGCTGGAGCGGAGAGGGCGGCCGCGTCTACGCGACCGCGATCAACGCCCTCACCCTCGAGGTCTACTACCGCTACGCGAACGTGATGATCAACCGGTAACGCCCCCACCCGCGGCCCCCGGGGACGACCCCCCGGGGGCCGCTTCGTTTCCTGCTAGAATGCCCGCGTGGACTTCAAGTTCGACCTCTTCGGCGAGGGCAAGAAGGACACCTCGCTCCAGGGCCGCATCAAGGAGTGGGTCCGCGCCCACTACAAGCTCGCCGAGGACGTCCCCGTCCTCGTCACCGAGATCTACTGCGACCAGCCGGGCTGCGCCCCGATCGAGACGCTCATCGCCATCCTCGACCCGGGCGGCCGCCGCCAGTTCAAGATGGGCCGCCCCATGCGCGAGGTCGCCCGGGAGGACATCCCCCACATGATCCCCAACCCGGACGGCCACGGGCCCCGGATCGACGTGGACAAGCTCGCGGGCGGAGGGGGCGGGAAGTGGGAGTGATCCCCGTCACGGTCCTCACCGGCTGGCTGGGCGCCGGGAAGACGACCCTCCTGAACCACATCCTCACCGAGAGGCACGGGATGCGGATCGCGGTCATCGAGAACGAGTTCGGGGAGGCGGGCGTCGACGGCGGCCTCGTCCTGGAGACGGACGAGGAGCTGATCGAGATGAACAACGGCTGCCTCTGCTGCTCCGTGCGCGGCGACCTCATCCGCGCCTTCCACAACCTCCTGCGCCGGGCCGACCGCTTCGACCACATCCTCGTCGAGACGACCGGCCTCGCCGACCCCTCGCCCGTCGTCCAGTCGTTCTTCGTCGACGACGAGCTCAAGGCGAAGATGCGCCTCGACGCCGTCGTCACCGTCGTCGACGCCAAGCACGTGCTCCTGCACCTCGACCGGGCCCGCGAGGCCCGCGAGCAGATCGCCTTCGCCGACGTCGTCCTCCTCAACAAGGCCGACCTGGCGGCGCCCGCCGAGCTCGACGCCCTCGAGGCCCGCGTCCGCCACCTCAACGCGATGGCGCGGATCCACCGCACCGTGCGCTGCGGGATCGACCTCCGCCAGGTCGTGGGCGTCGGGGCCTTCGACCTGTCGAAACGGCTCGACGCCTCGCCGGGCTTCCTCGAGCGCTCGGAGCACCACCACGACGGCGACATCCACTCGCTCTCGCTGCGCGAGGCCGGGCCCCGCGACGGCGCGAAGCTCAACGGCTGGCTCGGCGGCCTGCTCAAGACCCGGGGCGGCGACCTCTTCCGGATGAAGGGGATCGTCGAGGTGGCCGGCGAACCGCGCCGGGTGGTCTTCCAGGGCGTGCACATGATGTTCGACGGCGGCCCCGACCGCCCGTGGAAGGACGGGGAGGACCGCACCAACGTGCTCGTGTTCATCGGGCGCAACCTCCCGGTCGAGGAGCTGCGCTCGGGTTTCCGCGCCTGCGCGGCGGGGTAGACGCATGATCGGCCTGGCCTGCGAGTACCGGACGGGCGCGGACGCGGACCGCCCGGCCCCGCCCGGCACGCTGCTGGAGATCCGCTACGGCGCCGCGCCGGGCCCGGGCGCCGGGCATCCCGTGCTGCGCTCGCCCCTGCGGCCGCTGGGCGCCGACCGCGCCGCCGAGTACTGGACCCACCCCGGCCCGGTGCGCCGGGAGCGCCTCGGGCGCTTCGACTGCGCGGTCGCCGGCGAGGTCCTGGCGGGCGTCTACGCGGACCCCCCGGGCTGCGACCACATCGAGTGCGAGACGCGCTCGGCCTACCGGGAGCTGCTCGACGAGATCGCCCGCGCGGGGTACCCGTCGCTGCTGCGGACCTGGAACCACCTCGGCCGCATCCACGAGGTCCAGCGCGGGCTCGACCGCTACGCGCTCTTCTGCCGGGGCCGGCACGACGCCTTCGCGGACCGGGATCCCCGGTTCGAGGAGCGGCTCCCGGCGGCGAGCACGGTGGGCTCGCGCGAGGGCGGCCTGGGCCTCTGCTTCCTCGCGTCGCGCGTCCCGGGCCGGCCCGTCGAGAACCCCCGCCAGCAGGCCGCGTACCGCTACCCGGAGCGCTACGGGCCGCGCAGCCCGTCGTTCGCGCGGGCGCTCCACTGGACCGGCGCGGGCGCCCCGCTGCTGCTGCTCTCGGGCACGGCGAGCGTGGTGGGGCACGAGACGGTGCACCCGGACCGGGCCGCGGAGCAGCTCGAGGTGACGCTGGAGAACCTCGAGGCGCTGGTCGGGGCCGCGGGGGACGCCGCGCTCGGGCCGCTCGGCGCCGTCAAGGTCTACGTCCGCCGTGCGGAGGACGCGGAGCGGGTCCGGGCCCGGCTCGAGGAGCGCCTCGGCCCGGGGACGCCGCTGCTGCAGCTCGAGGCGGACATCTGCCGGAAGGACCTGGTCCTGGAGATCGAGGGGCTGGTCCGGGCGGGCTAGGGCCGCACGGCCAGGTAGTCGGAGAAGAGGCCGAGCTCCACGCTCCGCTTCACGTCGGCGAAGCCCGCGCCGCGCAGCGCCTCGAGGATCGAGTCCGGCGGCACGCAGCCCTCGATGGTCTCCCAGAAGTACTGGTAGAGCTCCTCGTTGCGCCGGCGCCCGGTGGCGGCGCGGGCGATCCGCGGGAAGACGTGGCGCATGTAGAGCCGGAGCAGCCCGAGGCCCGCCCGGGTCCGGGGCCGCGTCATCTCGAGGATGCAGAGCCGGCCGCCGGGGCGGAGGACGCGGAGGTACTCGCGGAAGACCGTCGGCAGGTCCGCGACGTGCCGGAGCGCGTAGCCCATCGTGAGGAAGTCGAACTGCGCGGAGCGCAGCGGGAGGTGCTCCGCGGCGCCGAGGACCATCGAGGCCGGGACGCCGCGCTTCGCCTCGCGGAGCATGCCGGGGCTGGGGTCCACGCAGGCGACCGAGCCGGAACCCGCGAGGATCCCGAGGGCCTCGCGGGCGACGAGGCCGGTGCCGGTGGCCACGTC
Organism: uncultured Planctomycetales bacterium; assembly: GCA_964464755.1. Lineage (GTDB taxonomy): Bacteria > Planctomycetota > MHYJ01 > MHYJ01 > JACPRB01 > CAYXGZ01. The sequence goes on along the minus strand of CAYXGZ010000041.1, from coordinate 11,811 downwards.
GAGCACCTTCATGCCGGGGACGAGCCCCGCGCGGACGATCGCCCGGCGGCGGTACCAGCGGCCGGAGCCAAGGCCGAGGAGGTTCTCGAGGCGGTCGTAGTCGCCCGCGGTCTCGCTGAAGAGCTTGCGGACGTAGCCTTCCCGGGAGCCGCGGTCGCCGTAGAAGGCCGTGAGCTCCGGGTGCGGGGCGAGCGGCCGGGGGTCGGTCATCGGCGACCAGCTTAACCGTTCCGGCGCGCGGCGGGAAAAGGAAGCGGGGGCCGGTCTCCCGGCCCCCGCGTCATGGCTAGCGGACGAACTTCCAGGTCGCGCGGTTCGCCTCCCACCAGGCGTGGGCGGCGCCGACCTGGGCCTCGTACTCCTTCTCGGGCAGGAACATGTTGATCGGGACCTGGCGGCCGAGGAGCCGGCGCAGGGTGTAGCCCGCGTTCCAGCGGACCTCGAGGTCCGCGTCCTTCAGGAGCTCGAGGAGCTTGCCGACGACGCGGGGGTCGCCGGACTGCTCGGCGCCGATGAAGGAGGCGCGGCAGATCCACTTGTCGGGGCTCTTGAAGCCCGCGGCGAGGGCCTCGAGGGCCTTCGGGTCCTTCGACCAGCCCAGCGCGACCTGCAGGTAGACCTTGGTCTCGGCGTCCGTCTCGGCGGAGATCGCCTGGAGGACCGCCGGGCCGGAGCCGGGGGACTCGGTGAACGCGAGGAGCATCGCGAGGGCCTTGCGGGACTCGGGCTCCAGCTTGCCGCCGGCGAGGCGCTCCGCGAGGATCTTGCCGCTCTCGGCGAAGTCCAGGAAGTCGCCGTTCTCGAGGCTGCGGGGGAGCGCGGAGTTGATCGAGTAGGGCTCGATGGCCCAGAGTCCGAAGCCCATGCGCTCCATGTCCCAGTACACGTAGCCGCTGCCCCACTGGTTCTTGTCGGGGATCGCGGCCTTGGCCCACTCGCCGAGGAAGGAGTCGGCCTTGCGCTGGAGCAGCTCGGGCCAGGCATCGTAGGCGCGCCAGTCCATCAGGATGCGGCAGAGGCGCGAGCGGGCCTCGGGGTCCGCCTCCTTCTTCGCGGCGTCGACGAGGAGCGGGACGGCCTGGCGGCCCAGCTGGCGCAGGGCGTCGGTGGCGTCGTCGCGGGCGACCATCTCGTCGGAGCGCAGCTTCTCGAGGTTCTCCTTCACGATCGCCTCGAGCTTCTCCTTGTCCATCTTCGGGCCGTCGGGGACCGGGGCCGGCCTGGGGCGGATCACGTCGCCGGAGACCGGGGCCATGCCGCCGGCCATGACGGCGCGGAAGAAGAAGGGCACCGCGACGGCCAGGCCGGGCGCGGCCGCCATGGCGACCGAGGAGACGAAGCCCAGGCCCCCGTCCACGCTCGTCGTGGTCACGCCCCGCTCGTCGAAGTACGAGGCCGCGACGGTGACGCCGTCGAGGTTGAGCTTCTTCTCGAGGTCCTCGGGCGGGGCGGCGCCGGCCGCCTTGACGAGGTTCCAGATCCCGCGGTGCCGGAGGGCGGCCATCATGGAGGCCTTCTCGTGCCCGGCGAAGTGCTTGGCGAAGGGGCCGGTGGCCGAGGCCTTGATGGCGGCCTGGATGGGCTCGGGCTTCATGGCGAGGTAGGCCGTGGTGCCGTTGAGCCCGAAGACGGGCATCATCTCCTCGCCCTGGCGCTGCCAGATCGTGGCGGCGCCGTCCGCCTTGGCCTCGTAGCTGCCGAGGTGGGCGGTCACCTTGCCGAGGAGCTCCTTGGCCTTGGCGGGGTCGGTCACCGTGGCGCCGAGGACGAAGCTGTTCGCGGCGTTCATCTCGCCCGCGAAGGCGTCGTCGCCGATCATGGCGAAGAAGGCCTCGGTCCCGACGGCGGCGGCGACGTCCCGCAGGGGGACGCCGATCTCCCGCTCGAACTCCTTGTGCATCTGGCCGACGAAGTCCCGGTCCACGGGGCCCTCGTCGCCCTCGCGGCCCTCGGCCTTGCGCGAGAGCTCCTGGACCTTCTCGAAGCGGTGGACCATGTCCTCGATGTCCTTGAGGATCTGGGTGCCGCCGCGGAGGTTCAGGTGGACGCCGAGGACGGACTCGGCCGGGATGTGCCTGGCGAGTTCCTTCGAGCCGGCGGGCTGGCGGATCATGTCGAAGAGGCGGCAGGGGGACTCGACGAGGATGCGGGCGCGGTTCGTGATCCGGCCCGGGCGCAGCTCCGCGTCGAGCACGTAGCCCTGGAAGCGGCGGAACTCGAGGGCGGCGTCGCCCTGGTCCATGCTGAAGGCGCTGTAGCGCTGGCGGGTGCCCGCGCCCATCAGGGAGAACAGCGAGCTGAAGTCGAGCGTGCAGAACGCGCGCAGGCGGGCCTCGTCGCCGGAGGGGGCGAGCTCCCGGTAGAGGGGCGACTTGCGGAGGTCCTCGCCCTTGCCCTTGCCCGCGGCGCGGTCGAGGATGGCCTCGAGCGTGGGCCAGTGCGTCGTCACGAACAGGCGGCGGCCCGAGGCGGCCACGAGGACCGGCGCGGGCATCTCGTGCTCGCCGAGCTTGCGGATCGCGAGGACCTTCACGCCCTGGACGACCTTCTCCTCGCTGGAGAAGACCCGCAGGTCCTCCTCGACGATCTTCGGGAAGAACGCGGGGTCGGACGAGGTGGCCACGAGGGCCCAGGCGACCTCGGCGTTCTCGGGCGGCAGGACCGCGATGGCCAGGCGCTGCATCGAGGGGAAGCCGGCCTGCAGGTCCTTCCAGAGGCGCTCGGGGATGATCTTCGCGCCCTCGCCGAAGGCTTTCTCGACGAGGTCGCAGGCCTCGGACTTGCCCTCGGGGGTCGTCCACGCGCCGACGTACTCCTTCCAGTCGCGGAGCAGCGTCGGCGGCCGGACGATCTCCGAGAAGAAGAAGGTGTTCGCCGGCAGCAGCTCCGCCACGTCGTCGGGCCGGCCCGCGCCGGGGTCCTGGAGGAAGGGCGGCGGCGTCGTGAACGACGCGAGCAGCGCCGCGAGCACGACGGGCAGGACGGGTTTCAGGATCAGCATGTCAGGTTCTCCTTGCCGGAAACGACGGACCCGGGCCCATTATGGGGTACGGGGGTTGGACGAGGTCGGCCGACCAGCATAACTTGATTTCAGGGAAAATCGACCCCCAACGCACCGGAGGAGCCCGTGGATCTCGATCCGTCGACCCTCGACCGCCGGGAGGCCTACCAGCTCCTGATCTCGGCGATCCTGCCCCGGCCGATCGCGTTCGTCACGACGCGCGGCCCCGCGGGCAACGTCAACCTCGCGCCCTTCAGCTACTTCAACGGCGTCTCCAGCGTCCCGCCCATCGTGTCGATCGCCGTCGGCTCCACGAAGCGCGGCCGCAAGGACACCTGGGTCAACGCCGAGCGCACCGGGGAGTTCGTCGTCAACGTCGTCGTCGAGGCCCTGATGGACGCCGTCATCGCGGCGGCCGTCGAGCATCCCCCGGAGGTCAGCGAGCTGGAACTCGCGGGACTCAGGCCCGCCCCCTCCGTCCGCGTGCAGACGCCCGGCGTGCTCGAGTCGCCCGTGCGGATGGAGTGCCGCGTCGAGCGGATCGTCGAGGTCGAGGGCACGGGGCTCATCCTCGGCCGGGTCCTCCACGTCCACGCCGACGACCGCGTGGTGACCGCGGGGCTCGTCGACCCGCGCAAGGCGGCGCTCGTCGGGCGGCTGGGCGGGGACTCGTACTGCCGGATGGGGGAGATCTTCGAGCGGAAGCGGATCCGCTGAACTACCAGTCGGCTTCCTGGTCGCCGTGCCCGGCGTTCTCCGAGCGCGCGAGCACGAAGAGCAGGTCGGAGAGGCGGTTGAGGTAGACCAGCAGCACCGGGTCGAGCTTCACGGTCGCGGAGAGCCCGACGACTCGGCGCTCGGCGCGGCGGGCGACGGTGCGGGCGAGGTGGAGCAGGGCGGCCCCGCGGGAGCCCGCGGGGAGGATGAAGTTCTTCAGCGGGCGGAGCGTCGCCTCGCGGGCGTCGATCTCCTTCTCGAGCTCCCGGACCCGGCCGGCCGTGATGCGGGTCTTCTGCTTGCGGCGGGCGGGGTCGTACTTCGGGTCCGCGAGCTGGGCGCCGACGGCGAAGAGGTCGGACTGGATGGCGGCGAGGACGGGGTCGATCGTCCGGTCCTCGAGGAAGGCCCGGGCGGCGCCGATCGCCGCGTTGAGCTCGTCGACGTCCCCGTAGGCGTCGACGCGGGGGTCGCTCTTGGGGACCTCGGTGCCGTCGAAGAGGCCCGTGCGGCCCGCGTCGCCCTTCTTGGTGTAGATCTTCAACTAGGTGAGCGCGCTCTTGATCTGGGCGAGCTTCTTCTCGAGCAGGTCCTTCTCGTCCTTCGAGTTCTGCAGGGCGGTCTCGCGCTTGCGGAGCAGGGTCTCGAGCTCGTTGACGCGGGTCTTGAGGTTGGCGTTCTCGATCTGGAGCGCGGCCTGGGCCTGCTTGAGCTGCTCGGACTCGGCGCCCCGGGCGCGGAGCTCCCCGAGGTCCTTCTCCAGGGCGTTGGCGCGGGCCCCGGCCTCGTCGCGCTCGCGCGAGAGCCGGATGAACTCCCGCGCGGCGGTCTCGAGGTGGCCGGCGACCTCGACGGGGTCGGCGCGGACGACCTCGATGCGCGCGGTGGGCATGGCCTCCCGGCCGCGGGGCGAGGCGAGCATCTCGGGGGTCTCCTTCCGAGAGGCCTGCAGGCGCAGCTTCGGCGCGGGCGCCGGGGCCGCGGCCTCCTCGGACGAGATCATCGGGATGTCGGGATGTTCCATGGGAAGGGATCCTCGCTGTCCCCCCATTGTAGGCGGGCCGTCCGGGGGGAATCAACGGGATATACTGGGGGTCCATGCACGACCCGCTGGATCTCTGGACCGCGCGCCTGGCCCTCGAGCGGGGCCTCGTGACGCAGGAGCAGCTGGCCGGGGCCCTCGCCGAGCAGGCGGCGGACCCCCGGGGCGCCTCCCTCGGGGAAATCCTGGGCCGCCGGGGCTGGATCGGGCCCGCGGACCTCGAGGGCCTGCTCGCGGAGCGCAAGAAGCGGATCGGCGAGGCCTTCGAGCTGTCGGACTCCAAGCTCGAGGAAGCCCTCCTGGGCCGGCTGCTGGTGCGGCAGGGGCTGATCACCGAGCGGCAGCTCTACGAGTGCCTGGGCGACCAGGCCGCGCTCGCGGAGCAGGGCAAGCCCGCGCCGCGGCTGGGCGAGCTCCTCGCGAGGAAGAAGTACCTGGCCGGGGCGCTGCCGGGCCCGGCCGCCGAGGAGCAGGTCGGCCTCTTCTGCGCGCGCTGCGGCGCCCGGTACCGGACCTCGGGCTACGACCCCGAGGGCAAGTACTCGTGCCGCAAGTGCCGCGGGCCGCTGCTGCCGGGCGGCGAGTCGGAGACGACGGGGCTGCTGCCCGTCTCGCGCGCGCCGCTGCCCGAGGACGTCGTCGAGGCCCTCAAGGACCCGTCGAACCGCTACGCGGACGGCAGGTACCTGCGCGTCCGGGAGGTCGGCCGCGGCGGCATGGGCGTCGTCTGGAAGGCCTGGCAGACGGACCTCGAGCGCTACGTCGCGATCAAGCAGATGACGCCCGCGCTCTGGAGCGAGACCGAGCAGAAGCGCTTCCTCCGCGAGGCGCAGACGGCGGCGCGGCTCAGCCACCCGAACATCGCGACGGTCTACGACACGGGCGTGCACGAGGGGAAGAGCTGGATCGCGATGGAGTTCATCGAGGGCGACCCGCTCTCGACGTTCACGACCTCGGTGCCGGGGGCCGTGACCCGCCACGGCCCGCCCGAGCGCCGGAGCTCGAAGCTCCTGCCGCTGCGCCACGCCCTCGAGGTGCTCAAGGAGGCCGCGGAGGCCGTCGAGTTCGCGCACCAGAAGGGCGTCATCCACCGCGACCTGAAGCCGCACAACCTGATGCTCTCCCGGGGCGGCGGGCGCGTCTACGTCATGGACTTCGGCCTCGCCCGGCCGGTGCAGACGCGCGACGGCATCACGCTGGGCGACTCCATCCTCGGCACGCCGCCGTACATGTCCCCGGAGCAGGCCCGCGGCGACGCGCTGGACCGGCGGACGGACGTCTACTCGCTCGGCGCGGTGCTGTACTTCCTCCTCGCGGGCCGGCCGCCGTTCCAGGGGAACTCCCCGGCCGAGACGCTGATGCTCGTGCTCGCGGAGGATCCCGAGCCGCCGCGGACGCTGAACCCGGGCGTGCCGCCGGACCTGGAGAAGATCTGCCTCAAGGCGCTGTCGAAGGACCGGCACCGGCGCTACGAGTCGGCGAAGGCCTTCGCCGAGGACCTCGGGCGCTTCCTCAAGGGCGAGCCGGTCCGGGCGCGGCGGTCGAGCGCGCGGGAGCGCCTGCGGAAGTGGGTGCGGGAGCACCCGGCCCGCTCGGCGGCCCTCGCGGCGGCCTCCGTCGTCGCGATCGCCGCCCTGTCGATCGGCCTGGCCGTCCGGGCGGCGGACCGGGGCGAGGCGGCGGCGCGGGTCCGGGAGGGCGACGAGGCGGCGCGGGCCGAGAACTGGCCGCGGGCGCTGGCGGCCTACGAGGCGGCGCTGGCGCTCGACGGGAGCCACGCGGCCGCGGACGCGGGGCGGCGGCGCGCGGAGCAGGCCCTGAAGGAGGGTCGGGCCGCGGGCCCCGAGATCCGCCGCGAGGCCGACCGCGCCTGGGACCTCGGCCGCTGGGCGACGGCGCTCGCGCTCTACGAGCGCGCGCTGCGCTGGAAGGCCGACCCGGCCGTCGAGGAGCGGATCCGCCGGGCGCGGGCCGAGCTGCAGCGCGAGGAGCAGGCCCGGGCCGAGGCGGACCGGACGGCGAAGGACGCCGCGACGGCCGCGCGGAACCGCCAGGAGCGCGAGGAGGCCCGGAAGGCGGCGACGCCGCACCTCCTGGCCGCCGTCGAGGCGATCGAGGCCGTCGACCGGATGCAGCGACGCGAGTCGGGCCCCGCGGACCTGCTCGCGCAGCTCGCCTACGCGGAGACCGCGGCGGGCCGGGCCGTCGGGGCGGATTCGACGTACCTCGAGGCGCGCCTGGTCCGGGCGAAGCTGCGGCACCGCCTGGGCGACCACGCCGGGGCGATCGAGGACTACTCGGCGGCCCTCGAGATGGCGCCCTGGTCCCGGCAGGCGGCCTACGGCAAGTGCTACACGACCCTCGTCCGCCTCGTCCTCCGCCGCGAGGCGCCGTTCCTCCGCGACTCCGAGGACCTCCAGCCGCTCGAGGCGGAGTTCCACGCGGCCGTCGAGGAGGCCGCCCAGGAGTACAGCTCGGACGCCTACGAGCGCTGGGCCGTCATGGCGCTGCAGGAGCTCGTCGCCCGCGCGACGTCCAAGGCGGCGGAGAAGATGCGGACCATCGCCCTCGAGGGCCGGGCCCAGCCCGCCTACCACTTCCTGCTCGCCTACGTGGCGCTCGAGGAGGGCGGGGAGCCGGAGTCGCGGGCCGCCAAGGCGGTCGAGCACCTCGGCGCCCTGCTGGAGCTGGACCCCCTCAACGCGGAGGGGCTGCACCTGCGCTCCGTGCTGCGCGCGCGGACCGGCGACGCGAAGGGGGCGCTCGAGGACGCGGAGCGCGCGGTCCCGCTGCGGCCGGGCGCGCCCGGCCCGTTGCTGGCCCGGGCCCAGGCGCTCAAGCTGAGGGGCCGCTACGACGCCGCGCTGAAGGACCTCGAGAAGGCCGTCGAGATCGAGCCGAAGCTCGCCTCCGCCCTCAAGCGCGAGATCGCCGAGCTGCAGCGGCTCAAGTAGGGCCGGGCCGGCCCGAAAGCCGCCGGTACAGCCGCTCGTGCGTGGGCACGGGCACGCCGGCCTCGCGAGCGATCCGCACGAGCTCCCCGCTCAGGGCCTCCGACTCCACCGACCGGCCCCGGTCGCGGTCCTGCTGCGTCGAGGTCCGGAACGCGGGGTGCGATTCGCAGAACGCCCAGCAGCCCTCGCGGGCGGAGGGGCGCACGACGACACCCCGCGTGGCGGCGACCGCGGCCAGCTCGTCGATCGCCCGCTCGCAGGCCTCGCGGCGCGGCTCGACGAGCAGGTCGCCCAGGGCGCAGTCCTCGACGGTGGCCATCACGTTGAAGACCGCGTTGGCGACGAGCTTCTCCCAGATTGCCTGGTCCGGGTCCGCGACGATCTCGCAGCCCGCGCCGGCGCGCTCGAACTCGGCCCGCAGGGGCTCCGACCAGCGGGACGGCCCGACCTGGATCCGGCCGCCCGCCTCCCAGCGCACGACGCCCGGGCGGACGACCTCGGAGGCTACGTAGGCGACGCCCGGCACGACGCGGTCGCGGCCGAAGATCCCCGCGAGGCGCTCGACGTTGCCGAGGCCGTTCTGGAGCGTGAGCACGCCGGTGCCCGGGCCGAGCAGCGGCCTCGCGGCGGCGCAGGCGGCCGCCGTGTCGTAGGCCTTCACGGCGACGACGAGGAGGTCGGCCCGGCCCGCGTCGGCGGGATCGGCGGACGCGGGGACGCGCGCGGTGAACGCGCGGATCGGCCCCTCGATCGAGATCCCGTCCCGGCGGATCGCCTCGAGGTGCGCGCCCCGGGCGACGAGGAAGACGTCGGACCCGCCCGCGGCGAGGAGGGCCCCGAAGGTCCCGCCGACGGCCCCGGCGCCGAGCACGACGATGCGCATCGGCGCCCGTCATACCACGCGGCGCCGCCGGGGGGAAGCTCAGGCCTCCGCGAGCGCCTTGAGCAGGTCGAGGGAGCTGATGACGCCGACGGGCTTCCCGTCGCGCTCGACGAAGAGGCGGTGGATCTTCTTCTTCGTCATCAGCCGGGCGACGTCCTTGAGCGGCGCGTCCGCGGGCACCGAAAGGATGTCCGGCGTCATGATCTCCGAGATCGGGATCTCCTGCAGCGGGTTCTCCTCGATCTTCTCCCAGTCCCCGTCCTCGCCCTCGTCCGTGAAACGCGGCCAGCCGTAGCGGTAGAACCCGCCGGGCTCGCCCGCGGGGCGGTCGAGGCCCGCGAGGTGCGTGACGATGTCGAAGAGGGAGACGACGCCCAGGGCCCGCTCGCCGGCGTCGACGACGAGGGCGCCGCTGATGCCGTTCTCGCTGAGGAGGACCGCGGCGTCGCGCAGCGGGGTCTCGGTGGGGATCGAGATGACGGGCTTGCTCATGATCCGGGCGGCCGTCTTGGCGGTCTTCCGGGGGGGGCGTTGGGCGGTCTTCATGGCTCGTCCTCCTCGGGGGATCGAGCCGCAAAGCGCGGACCACGGCGCGGTCCGGCGGGAAGCGGCGCGCGGGAGCGGATTTCGCGGGCCCCGTGCGGATTAATCCACATCACCCCTCGAGCAGCGCTTGGAGTTGCGCCGCGACCTCCGGATCGGCCGCCGTCCGGAGCGCCTCGCGCAGCGTCTCCTCGGCGAGCGCCCCGAGTCTCCGGAGCTCCGCCGCGGCGGATTGGCGCGTGTCCGGAGTCTCCGCGCCCAGCCGCTCGATCAGCTCCAGGACCTCGGCCCGACGCTCGGGACCGAGGCATTCGACCTGCGCGACCAGGACGCGCTCGAAGGCCGCGGGCGCGGGCGAGATCTCCGCGGGAAGGAGGGCGTCGTACGTCTCGCGGGGCAGGACGGCCAGCACGCGGTGCCCGTCGATCCCGAAGAACTCGTCCTCCCAGGCGGCGACGAGGCCCCCGGCCTCGGCGCGGTACAGGCCGGCTTCGACCAGGGAGTCCGCGAGCCCCGCGGGGCGGCCCGGCTTGAGCTCGAGGACGACGGACTCCCCCGGCTTGAGGAGCCGGTGCGTCGCCGAGTCGCATTTCCCGTCGCGGACCCGCAGGGCGACGAGGTGCCGCTGGGCGAGGGGACCGGGGTTCTCGATCCGGACCAGGTCGGTCTTCAGCCAGCGGACCTTGAACTCCTGGTCGTACTTCGCGAAGGCGTCGTAGAAGAGGAACTTCTCGGCGTCCTTCCCGGCGCGAACCGGGGTGGAGTCGGTCTTCCGGGCGACGGACCACCATCCGTCGGCGGGGCGGAAGTCGGTGGCGCCGGGGTCCAGCACCAGCTTGGACCAGTGCAGGTGGCCGCCGTCGCCCTTCACCGACTCCGGCTTCGGATCCTCCTCCTCGTCCTCCCCCATCCGCCGGAGCCCGCGCTTGCCGAGGTTGGGGAGCTTGGGCCGGGGACCGAAGTCCTTGGTCGGCGGCCACCAGGCACGGGGCCGGCCGGTGGGGACCGAGACCTTGAACGAGAGTTCCCGGCGCTCCTTCGAGTAGAAATAGACGATCGGCTTGTCGACGGGCTGGCGGCGCCATTCGTCGACGACGCCGCGGAACGCGGCCTCCCAGGTTTCCGCGAACGCCGGGAGGCCGGCGGGGAGTTCGCCGCCCGCGGCGACCCGCTTCGCCCCGGCGGAGCGGAGATTGACGATCCGGCTGCCGTTGGCGACGGTGATGACGCCCCACTCGTGGACGACGACGCCCGGGGCCTCCTGGGGCGGGGGCCCGGCGACCCCGATGGCCGCCAGTCCGGCGGCGGAGGTCCCCAGGAATTCCCGGCGGTTGTAGTTCCTCATGCACCCTCGGACGCACGAGGCGGGGCGGGGTTACGCGGACTCGGGAGCGGGTGCCCCGGCGGCGCTCAGGCCGAAGTACTTCGCCTGGCGGTGGTGGAAGACGAGCGCCGAGACGCTCGCCTCGGGGTCCATCATGTGGCCGTCCGTGAGGCGGACGCCGATCTCCGCGGGCGAGAGCAGCTTGAAGAGGCGCTCCTGGTCGGCGAGGTCCGGGCACGCGGGGTAGCCGAAGCTGACCCGGATCCCGTGGTAGCGGGCCTTCAGCCGGTCGGCCATCGCGAGCTCGGGCGGGTCGCCTACGCCCCAGTCGTCGCGGATCCGCCGGTGCAGCAGCTCGGCGTAGGCCTCGGCCGACTCCAGCGCCAGGGCCTGCAGCGTGTGCGAGAGCACGTACTCGCCCCGCTGCTTCAGCTCCTCGGCCCGCTCGCGGACGCCCTCGCCGCAGGTGACGACGAACATCGCGACGGCGTCGCGCTCGCCGGACTCCAGGGGCTTGACCCAGTCCGAGATGCAGAGCCCGTCCTTCCACGGCTGCCGGGGGAACGTGAAGCGCTCGATCTCGGCCAGGCCGAACTCGTCGTACACGATCAGCGCGTCGCCCTCGGAGCTCGCGGGGAACCAGCGCCAGGCCGCCCGGGGCTTCAGCCATCCCTCCGCGGCCGCCCGCCGCTGGACGTCGAGCACGATCTTCTCGAGCTCCGCGAGCTTGGGGTCGCCCTGGGCGGCGAGCCGCTCCACGGAGCCCTTCAGCCCGAGGTGCTTCGAGTACAGCATCTGCCGGTTCACGTAGGGCCAGAGCGGCGAGGGGTCGGGCAGCGACTCGACGTGGCGGTCGAAGTCCGGGGGCCGGCGCACGGGCTCCTCGGCGTCCACGAGCGACGAGCGGACCCCCGTCGAGGTGCCCGCGGGGCGCGCGGCTTCCGCGGCGGCCGGCGCGGCGAGCCCCTCGGCCTCGCGGGCGACGTCGGCCTCGAGCGCGGCGCGGCGGGCCGGGTCGACGAGCCGGGTGGCGAGGTCGAGGCCCTGCATCGCGTCCTTCGCGTAGACGACGGTCGAGCCGTAGGCCGGGCGGATCTTCGTGTAAGTGAACTTGCGCGTGAGCGCGGCGCCGCCGACCAGCACCGGCAGCTCCAGGCCGGCCGTGCGGAAGTCCTCGACCGTCGCGACCATCTGCTGCGCGGACTTCACGAGCAGGCCGGAGAGCCCGACGAGGTCGGGCTGGTGGGTGCGGGCCGCGGCGACGAGCGTCCCGGGGTCGACCTTGATGCCGAGGTTGACCACCTTGAAGCCGTTGGAGCCCTCGAAGACCGACAGCGGCCGGCTCAG
>CAYXGZ010000040.1:25185-33011 GCA_964464755.1 uncultured Planctomycetales bacterium | reverse complement strand
GCCTTGGCGGCCAGCGTCGAGATCGAGAGCTCGACCTCCTTGCGCGCCGTCTGCATCAGGTTGGCCATCTCGTCGATGATCACCACGATGTAGGGCATGAACGACGGGAACTGCGAGCGCTCCTCGTCCGTCGCCCCCTGCTCCTTCAGTCGGGTCGCCACGCCCTCCGCGCCGAGCTTGTTGAACGCGTCCAGGTTCCGGACCTGCACGCGCTTGAGCATCGCGTAGCGCTCCTCCATCTCCTTCACCAGCCACTCGAGCACCTGGGCCGCCTTCTTCGCGTCGTCGACCACCGGCGCCCAGAGGTGCGGGATGTCGCTGAACGGGGCCAGCTCGACCTTCTTGGGGTCGATCAGGATCAGCTTCATCTCGTCCCAGTTCATCGACACGAGCAGGGTCGTGATGATGGTGTTCAGGCAGACGCTCTTCCCCGAGCCCGTCGTGCCGCCGATCATCAGGTGCGGCATCGAGGACAGGCTCTTCACGATCGCCTCGCCCGAGTTCGTCTTGCCGAGGATCATCGGCAGGGCCATCTTCCGGAGGTCCTTGTAGCCCTTCTCGAGGAAGGAGCGCATCCGGACGATGTCGGCCTTCGGGTTGGGGACCTCGACGCCCACGGTCGTCTTGTTCGGGATCGGCGCCACCACGCGGACCTGGGCGGCGAGCTTCATCGTCAGTTCGTCCTCGCGGCCCTCGACCGACGAGCACTTCGTCCCGGGGGCCAGCTCCAGCTCGAAGGTCGTCGTGGCGGGCCCGACCTCGTAGTTCACGCACTTCGCCGTGATCTGGAACTCCTTGAGGGTGTTCTCGATCGTCGCGATGCGGGCCTGGATGTCCGCCTCCTTCATGTGGCTCTGCGAGGGGCCGGCCTCCTCGAAGAGCTCGATCGGGGGCTGCTCGTAGGGCAGGAGCTGGGTCCGCTCGTTCGCGGCGGCGGCGGCCTTGATCGGGTTCTTCGCCTCGCGCCGGGGCGCGGGAGCGGGGAGGACCGCCGTCACGGCCGGGGCGGCCGAGGCCTCCGTCGCGGGGCCGGGGACGACCACGCTCGGGGCGGGCGCCTCGGGGCCCTTCGGGGTCTCCTCGAGCAGCTTCAGCAGGTGGTCCATCTCCTCGGCGGGCAGCGGGTCCACGGGGCGGGCGTCGTCCGCCGCGCGCCGCCGCTCCTCGAGGAGGGTCGCCTCGATGCGGGCCTCGTCGCCGGCCTGCTCCCGCGCGGCCCGCTCCGCGAGCGTCGCGGGCGTCCAGCGCTTCGCCAGGCCGAGGGCGCCGAGGGCCGCCGCGGCCACGCCCTTGTAGATCATCCAGTCGGTCGCCAGGACGATGGACACCGAGAAGGCCAGGATCACGGCGAACCAGGTCCCGACCGTCCCGAGGTCGCGCACGAGCACCGTCTCGATGCCCTTGCCGTAGACGCCGCCCAGGCCGGGCGCCGTCGCCTGCAGCCCGGAGAAGATCGGCTGGATCGAGAGGAAGGTGGACAGCGCGAGGACCGCGACGAACGCGGCCGCGAGCTTCACGTAGATCCCCTGGAGCCGGCGGCGGAAGAAGACGAGGAAGGCCCAGAAGCCGACGAGGAAGACGACGAGGTAGGCGGCCAGGCCGAAGTTCGACAGCAGCCCGTGCGCCACGGCCACGCCGACCGCGCCGCCCCGGTTCACGGGGGGCTGGTTGGGGGGGAAGCGGATGGCGGCCACGTCGCCCGGGTCGTACGAGACGAGCGAGACGAGCACGAAGAGCGCCGCGAGCACGAAGGCCAGCGCGCCGACCTCCTTGAGCTTCTCGCGCACCGGCACGGCGGCGGGCAGGACGGCGGACTCCCTCTCCTTGGCCACGTTTCCCCCCTATCCTCGAAGCAGGATCCACGTCCCGGCGAGGCCTCCCGCCAGGACGCTGTAGACCGCGAACGCCGCGAACCGGTTCCGCGCCGACAGCTTCTCCACGACGCGGATCGAGACGAGCGACAGGACGAACGTCGTCGCCGTCCCGATCAATATCGGCAAAAGGGGCAGCTCTCCTGCACCCTCCGCGAGCTTCCGGGCCTTCCAGGCGCAGGCGCCCAGGACCGCGGGGATCGACAGGAGGAAGGAGAAGCGCACCGCCTCGGCCCGGTCCAGGCCCACGAGCCAGCCCGTCCCGATGGTCCCGCCCGAGCGGGACAGCCCCGGCAGCCGGACCGCCTGCGCGATCCCGACGACGAGGATCTTCCAGAACGGGGCGTCGGGCACCAGCTGGGTCCCCGTCCCGAGCTTGTCCGCTGTGAAGAGGAAGACGCCGTTGACCACGAGGCAGGCGCAGACCAGCAGCGGCAGGCCCTGGGCGGCCTCGATGTACTTCCCGGCGAGCGCCCCCACGACGAAGATCGGCGCGCTCCCCACCGCCAGCCAGAGCAGCTCGCGGCCCGGGAGCCGGACGAGCTCGAGGAGGCGCTTCCAATAGTAGAGGAAGATCGCCGCGAGGCTCGAGAGGTGCAGGATCAGGGTGAAGGCGAGGTTCTTCTCCAGGTCCTTCATCCCCAGCAGGTGGTTGGCCAGCGCGAGGTGGCCGCTGCTCGAGATGGGAAGGAACTCGGTGAGGCCCTGGATCACGCCGAGCACCAGGGCGTCGACGACGGACATGGAACCCCTGCGGAACTTATCGGCGCTTCCGGCCCGCGGGAGCAGGGGATTCGAACAGGGCGACGAGGTCCCGGGCGAGGGCGGCCTTGGTGACGCCGCGGTACTCCTCCTCGCCGCCGGCCGCGTGGATCACGACGGCGTCGATCCGGTCGGCGCCGAAGGCGGCGGGGGAGTCGAGCACGACATGGTCGAGGTTCTTGCGGCGGAGCTTGTCGATGGCGCCCTCGCGGCCGCGGCGGGACTCGAGGGCGAAGCCGACGAGGATCCGGCGGCCCTTGGCGCGGCCCATGCCCGCGAGGATGTCGGGGTTGGGGACGAGGGCGACGGGGACCAGGGCCCGGCCCTTCTTCACCTTGCCCTCGTGGCGGCGGGCGGGGCGGTAGTCGCTGACGGCGGCCGTCGCGAGGACGGCGTCGCAGGCGGGGTACTCGGCCATGGCCGCGGCGTGCATCTCGAGGGCGGTGGTGACGCGGATCGTCCTCACGCCGGGCGGGTCCGGCAGGTGGCTGGGGCCGAGGACGAGGACGACCCGGTGGCCCGCCCGGGCCGCGGCCCGGGCGCAGGCGATCCCCATCGCGCCGGTGGAGGGGTTGGAGAGGAAGCGGACGTCGTCGAGGAACTCGCGGGTGGGGCCCCCCGTGACCAGGACGCGCACGCTCAGGCCCCGAGGACCTTGCGGACCTCGTCGACGATGGCCGCGGGCTCGGCGAGCCGGCCGGTCGCGTAGGTCCCGCACGCGAGGTAGCCCTCGCCGGGCTCGACGATCCGGTGCCCGAGCTCCCGCAGCGCGGCGACGTTCTTCCGGACGACGGGGGACTCCCACATCCGGACGTTCATCGCGGGGGCCACGAGGACGGGGCAGCGGACGGTGAGGAGCACCGAGGTCAGCGCGTCGTCGCCCATCCCGTGGGCGATCTTCGCGATCGTGTTGGCGGTGGCGGGGGCGACGACCACGGCGTCGGCGTCGTCGGTGAGCCGGACGTGCGAGGCGTCGACGATCGTCTCGGGGTCGAAGGGGTCGAGGAGGACGCGGATCCGCGTGAGGGCCTGGAAGGTGAAGGGCTGGACGAAGCGCGCGGCGGAGGCCGTCATGACGACGGGGACCCGGGCCCCCAGCTGGACGAGGCGGGAGACCAGCTCGCAGGCCTTGTAGGCCGCGATGGATCCGCAGACCCCCACGACGATCGTGCGGCCTTCCAGCGGACCCGCCCCGGGTCGGCCCCGGGACGGGCCGGACGGCTTCCGCGCCACCGGCTAGTCCTTCTTCTTTTTCTTCCCGCCGTCCTCGTCGTCCTGGAGCAGCCCCTCGAACTGGAGCTTGCCCTGGCGGACCTCCTCGAGGGCCACGTCGATCAGGTTCTTGTGGTCGCACTCGACGAGGCGGGGGGCGCCCTTGACGAGCTCGCGGACCCGCTTCTGCAGCAGCACGGTCAGCTTGAAGCGGCCGCCGAACTTCTCGGCCATCCGGTCGATCTCGGACTTGTCCATCGTCATCCCTCCGGTCATAGGAGGCTCCTTCGTTTCAACGCGTCCACCACGTCCGCCACGGCCTGGTCCACGTCCCGGTTCACGACCACGGCGTCGTACTCGTCCTTCCGGGCCAGCTCGGCCCGGGCCAGCTCCATCCTCCGATCCACGTCCCGCGTGTCCCCGCGGGACTCGATCCTCCGCCTCAGCTCCGCCTCCGACGGCGGCGCCAGGAACACCGAGGTGAACGGCCGGCCCATCCGACGCAGGCTGTCGAAGCCCTGCACGTCGATGGCCAGCAGCACCACCTTGCCCTCCGCGACCAGCCGGTCCACGGCCGCCGCGGGCGTCCCGTAGCGGTTCCCGACGATCTCCGCGTGCTCGAGCAGCCCGCCCGTCGCGAGCTCCCGCTCGAAGCGCTCGGCCGACCAGAACCAGTAGTCCCGCCCGTCGACCTCGCCCGGCCTCGGCGCGCGCGTCGTCGCCGACACGGAGCGCGCGAAGCCCCCCCGCTCGAGCAGCTTCTTCACGATCGTGGTCTTCCCGACCCCCGAGGGGCCGGAGACGACGACCAGGGCGCCCTTCCTCGGACCGTCCGCCATTCGCTACTCGAGGTTCTCCGACTGCTCCTTGATCTTCTCCAGCTCGGCCTTCACGGCGACCGCCGCGGAGGAGATCTCCGCGTCGCCCGCCTTGGAGGCCATCGTGTTCGTCTCGCGGACCATCTCCTGGGTGAGGAAGTCGAGGCGGCGCCCCAGCGGCCCGCCGGCCTCGAACACGGCGCGGACGCCGGCCACGTGGGCCGTCAGCCGCTGCAGCTCCTCGCTGATGTCGCACTTGTCGGCGAAGACGGCGATCTCCTTGACCAGGTCCGCCTTGGCGAGGTCGAGGCCCTTCGCGGCGCCGAGGGCGGCGACCCGCTCCTCGAGCTTGCGCTGGTAGTTCTCCATGACGCGCGGGGCCCGGGCGCGGATGCGGTCCGCGGCGGCCGAGATGAGGTCCAGGCGGGCGAGGACGTCCTCGCGGATCTTGCGGCCCTCGCCCTCGCGCATCTTCACGAGGTCGGCGAGCGCCTTGTCGACGAGCTTGCCGGCGACGGCCCAGACCTTCTCGGCGGGGGCCTCGTCGCCGGGCGACTCCCAGACCTGGGGCAGGGCGGCGACGGCCTCGAAGCGCAGGGGCTCCTTGAGGCCGAGGTCGCGGCGGACCTTGTCGAGGCCCTTGTAGGCGGCCTTGAGGCGGGCGGGGTCGGGCAGGGAGAGGCGGTCGCCGGCGCGGCGGCGGAGCGTGACGGAGACGCCGACGCTGCCGCGGCCGAGGGCGCCGCGGACGAGGCGGTCGACGTCGGCCTCGTAGCGCGAGAGCTCGGAGGGCAGGGAGACCTTGACGGAGAGGAAGCGGTGGTTGACCGACTTCGCCTCGACCTCGACGTCGAAGTCCCGGCCCGCGCGCGCCGCGCGGCCGAATCCCGTCATGCTGTTCATGCGTCGATCAGCGTCCCGTCGTGGGGGCCGGCCCGGGGACGGAGGGGGCGGGCGCGGGGGCCGCCGTGGGCGGCGGGTTGGTCAGGATGGACCTCTTGTCGCTCGAGGCCTCGGTCGGCTGGACCCTGTTGATGACGATGGCGAGGACGAGGAAGCTCGCGGCGAGGAAGACGGTGAAGCGGTTGACGTGCTGGCCCGCCTTGGTGCCGAAGAAGGTGTCGCCGCCGCCGCCGCCGAAGGCGCTGGCGAGGCCGTCGCCCTGCGAGGGCGTGATGACGACCATGAAGATCAGGAGGATGCAGACGAGGATGAACAGGATGCTCAGCAGGGTCAGCATGGCCGCCTACTCCTTGTACCGGACGATGTTCACGAACGAGGCCGCGTCGAGGCTGGCCCCGCCCACCAGGGCGCCGTCCACGTCGGGCTGCGCCATCAGGTCCTTCGCGTTGTCGGGCTTCACGCTGCCCCCGTAGAGGATGCGCGTCGCCGCGGCCCCCGCCTCCCCGCCGAGCTTGCCGAGCAGCTTGCGGAGGAAGTGGTGGACCTCCTGGGCCTGCGCGGGGCTGGCCGTCCGGCCCGTCCCGATGGCCCACACCGGCTCGTAGGCGACCACGCTGCGGGCGACGTCGCCGGCGGGCACCCCGTCGTAGGCCTTGAGCATCTGGCGCTCGACGACGGCGTAGGTGTCCCCGGCGGTGCGCTCCTCGAGGAGCTCGCCGACGCAGACGACGGGGGTCAGCCCCCCCGCGAGGCACGCCTTGAGTTTCCGGTTCACGTGGTCGTTCGGCTCGCCCATGATGTGGCGGCGCTCCGAGTGCCCGAGGATCGCGTGGGTGCAGCCCAGCTCCTTGAGCATCGGCACCGACACCTCCCCCGTGTAGGCCCCCTTGGGCTCCCAGTGGACGTCCTGGGCGCCCCAGCGGACGGGCCCCCCCTTCAGCGCGGCCCCGACGGCCGGGATGGCCAGGTAGGGGGGGCAGACCAGGACCTCGACGTCCGCAACCGGCTTGGCCTCAAGGGCCTGCCGGATGGCCCCCGCCAGGACCGGGGAATCGGCCACCAGGCCGTTCATTTTCCAGTTTCCGGCGATCAGGGGGACCCTCATGAGGACCTAGCATTATGCCGATCGGCGGATCGGAATCAACTGGAATCCGGGAACCCGCCGGGGAGGGCCCCCGTCCAAGGGGGTGGCGGGGAGCGGTTGCCCCCGGCCCCGCCGGTTTGGTAGGATCGCTCGCTTCCGGAGGTGCCCCATGAAGGCCCTGATCACGACCGCGTTCGTCCTCGCCCTGGCCGCGCCCGCGTCCGCCCAGGACGCCCCGCAGGATCCGCTCAAGGACTGCAAGCTGGGCGACCGCGTGGAGCTGACGCTCAAGTCCGGCTTCGCCGTGAGCGGCCAGATCGTCACCGTCGACCCCCGGATCACCGAGCTCGAGAAGATGACGGTCATCACGCTCGACATCGCGCTGGAGGTCCCCGAGCTGACGGGCCACCTCGGCGTCGAGCGCTCCCAGATCAAGTCGGTCCGCAAGCTCCCGAAGCTGACGCCCGCGGACCTCGAGGCCCGCGAGAAGGCCCGGCAGGCCGCGCTGAAGCGGATGTCCGAGGACGACGGCGTGCGGCGCGCCAAGGCGGCCGAGCGCGAGCTCGAGCTGGAGAAGGAGCGCGCGGAGAAGGAGAAGGCCGAGAAGGGCGAGAAGGTCAAGGGCGTGCTCGGCGACGTGAAGGAGCAGGCCGAGCTGATCGAGAAGGGCGGGGCGCTCTTCGCCAAGTTCCCGCCGCCGGAGTGGGGGCCCAAGAAGCTCGAGGAGATCGGCAACAAGAACACGCTGCGCCTGCCCCTGACCGACGAGGAGCGGGAGTTCCTGCTGAACTACGACCTGTGGGCCAAGTACAAGGCCTACCAGGAGCAGGAGGAGCTCAAGGAGAAGCTGAAGGACGCCGCCAAGGGCGAGAAGAAGGACGGCGAGAAGAAGGACGAGGAGAAGAAGAACGGCGAGGAGCCGCCCAAGTAGCCTCCGCGTCCGTCCGGCAGTACCCCGGCGGGAACGAGGCCCGCTCCCCGCGACGGGGGCGCACCCCGGTCCCGCCGGGTTCCGTCGCCGGGCCGGAAGCCGGCCCGGGCTGCAAGGAGCCCCGGTGGCGACCTACAAGGGCATCACGCTCGACCCGTTCCAGGAGCGGGCGTTCCGGCACGTCGACGAGAAATCCTCCGTCCTGGTCGCCGCCCCCACCGGCTCCGGCAAGACCCTGATCGCCG
>CAYXGZ010000040.1:0-25175 GCA_964464755.1 uncultured Planctomycetales bacterium | reverse complement strand
GAGTACGCCGTCGAGGCCTGCGTCGCCGCCGGCCGCCGCGCCATCTACACGGCCCCCATCAAGGCGCTCTCGAACCAGAAGTTCCGCGACTTCACGGCCCGCTACGGGGACAAGGTCGGCATCAAGACCGGCGACGTCACGCTGAACCCCGGGGCCCAGATCATCCTCATGACGACGGAGATCTTCCGGAACACGATCTTCGAGTCGCCCGAGAGCCTCGACGACGTGCTCTACACGGTCTTCGACGAGATCCACTACCTCGACGACATCGACCGCGGGACGGTGTGGGAGGAGTCGATCATCTACGCGCCGCCGCACATCCGCTTCCTCTGCCTCTCCGCGACGGTGCCGAACCTCGACGCGCTCGCGGAGTGGATCCGGAAGATCCGGCCGGGGGCGCCGCTGGAGGTCGTGCTCGAGACGGAGCGGCCGGTGCCGCTGCGGCACCAGGTCGTGGTCCCGGGGCTCGGCGTGAAGACGCTCGCGGAGCTGAAGAAGCTGGAGTCCGCGCGGGACTTCGCGACGTACTTCCGGAGGCTCGACCCCCGGCAGCCGGTGGGGAACTGGCGGGCGCGGCTCGTCGACCACCTCGCGGAGCACGACCGGCTGCCCGCGCTCTGGTTCGCGTTCAACCGGCGGGAGTGCCGGGAGCTCGCGCGCTCGGTGCGCCGCCCGCTGCTCGACGACGGGGAGCGGCGGGAGATCCTCGGGCTCTACGACGAGCTCGGGGCGAAGTTCCAGGTGGCGGACGAGGACGCGTCGCGGGAGTTCCGGGAGCTGCTGTCGCGGGGCGTGGCCTACCACCACGCGGGGCTGCTGCCGACGCTGAAGGAGGTCGTGGAGCGGATCTTCACGAGCGGGCTGCTGAAGCTGCTCTTCGCGACGGAGACCTTCGCGGTGGGCATCAACATGCCCGCGCGGACGGTGGTCTTCAACACCCTGCACAAGTTCGACGGGGTGCGGGTGGGCTTCCTGCGGACGCGGGAGCACCACCAGATGGCGGGCCGGGCGGGGCGGCGGGGCATCGACGAGGTCGGCTGGGTCTACTCGGCCTCGGAGTGGCCGCACGTGCGGGCCGCGAGCATCGAGCGGGTGATCCACGGGCAGATCGAGCCGATCCGCTCGCAGTTCAACCTCTCGTACGCGACGCTGCTGTCGCTGGTGGAGCACCTCGGGGAGCGGCTCGAGGACGTCGCGGAGAAGTCCTTCGCGAACTTCCAGGCGGCGGGGGCCGCGCCGACGCGCAAGGCGGTCGAGGCGAAGCGGCGGCAGATGACGCGCAAGCTCGGGGTGCTGCGGGACCTGGGCTACCTCGAGGGCGGGAAGCTGACGGCGAAGGGGCGCTTCGCGAAGAACATCCAGGGCTACGAGCTGCAGGTGACGGAGCTCGCGGACTCGGGCGTGATGGACGGGCTGAAGGAGTCCGAGCTCGCGGTGCTCTTCTGCGGGATCACGTACGAGTCGAAGAAGGCGGACTGGCA
Organism: uncultured Planctomycetales bacterium; assembly: GCA_964464755.1. Classification (GTDB taxonomy): domain Bacteria; phylum Planctomycetota; class MHYJ01; order MHYJ01; family JACPRB01; genus CAYXGZ01. The sequence goes on along the minus strand of CAYXGZ010000040.1, from coordinate 23,694 downwards.
CCGCAAGCACGACACGCCGCGGCTGAAGGGCATGCGCAAGGCGGCGTACCGGGCGGTGGACCCCATCCTCAAGGCCGAGGAGCGGCACGAGGTGGAGGACCCGACCAAGGAGCTCGACTTCAAGCTGATGAACGCGGTGCAGGCCTGGGCGGAGGGCTGCTCGTGGGACGACCTGCCGTCGTACACGGGGGCGGGGGACGGGGACCTCGTGCGGCACTTCCGGCTGGTGATCCAGCTCCTGCGGACGACGGCGTTCGCGCTGGACCCGAAGGACGCGCTGCGGCCGCGGCTGCGCGGGGCGGTGGACCGGATCAACCGGGACGTGGTGGACGCGGAGCGCCAGCTGCGGATGGGGGTGGAGGACCTGGCGGCGCCGCCGGCGGAGGCGGCCCCGCCCGCCGAGCCCGCGCCCCCGTTCCCGCTCGAGCCGGGGGAGGAGTTGTAGGGCCCGCGGCGCGTCCGGGAGCCCGGGCTCCCGGGAGCGAAATGTCGCCTGGACCGCTCAGGCGACGTAAAGAACAGAGCTCATTGGACCGAATGCACCGATCGCTCCTACCCCATCTTCATTAGCGCTTCCCGGCCGGATTGATCAGATCAAGTAGAACATCAAATGCGCCTTGAAGAAGCAATTGCACTACGAAGGTAGTTGGCAACAACAGCACCCACCAAAGCGACAGTTGGTGCGGCAGACTTGACTGCGCGAAATAGACAGCCCCCAGTAGAAGCGCAACAAATGGTACACACGCGGCGGCGGAGCCATTTGGTCGCGCTTCACCATGTTGAAGAATAAACACCATCATCTTGTATCCAATGCCCATGTAAACCAGGCAGTAAAGGACTCCTGCAAGTCCCCATCCTATTGGGAAACCGCTGAAGAGTAACCACAAGAAATACAGAGCACAGAGCGCAAGGCCAATCACGGACACCGGCAACAGCATCCGTATTCCAGCAACCAGAAGCATGGCAGTCCCCCTAATGCAAGGAGAGGCAACAACTATTCTACCCGGGTGAGGACCTGATGCCTTCAAACGCCCGGTGGGATTATAGCCTAGAGGCGAGCACGTAAGACATCTACCTTCCGAACAACGGGCTGAGCCCTCAGCTTAGCAGCCGTCTTGTGAGCGTCTGGGAGTGATGAGTGGGCAAGCGAGTACAGGAGGGCTCAATGGGCCGCGATGTCGCGATATGACTGACCGTCGATGTGAAGGAAGTTCTAAAGCCACGCAATCGTCCGGTCGATCTTCGAATTGCGGTTCTTTGCTGGATCCGACCTCGACGTCGGGACAGCGGTCGATCGAGATTCTGAGCGAGCTTCTAGCCCAACGGCTCGCCAGCCTCATCAAATGCTCGAAAGGGATTTGGCCTTGTGGATATCGAGACTCTACAGCAGGCCAGCACTATGGGCAGCAAACAAGTTCTGGACACTCTTGGAAAGGCCATTGAGCCAAGACTTATGAAAGATGCCTACATAGGAAACTGTGGCAATGCTCAACGGTAGGGCCGACACGTCTAGCATATCGACAGGGCCGGGCGCGCCTCGCGTCTGCGCGGCGAGGATAGCACGCACAAAAGTCTCAGAGGCGAGCCTATCGTCTAAGTAAGCAGCTACGCGGGCCATGAACGGGTCGTCCGCCTTGGGGAATGCAGTGTACCTATACACCAGCGAAGCGCTGACCTGAGCGGAGTCCCTCAAATGGCCGAAGAGCGGTTCCTGGGCATCGTCAGAGTCTTCATCTCCATCAATGTCTGCATGCAGGTACTCTCTCAGCAGCCAGTAGTGAACGTAGGCTGCTACCTCGAACGCCAGAGCATCATACGGGATCGAGGGCATCGTGACGCCTGCCGCCTTGGTGGTGCTGGCGACAGTCTGTGAGTAGCCGACGACGAACCTATGAACCACGTACATTGCAAGGACGGAGAGTGCTGCCGGCAGGCGCATCTCCGGCTCTTTCGCAGAGTGATACGCAGTCTGTGCGTGCTCGGGGGTCATCCTGGCTAAGAGAGTCTGGAGGGCTGTTTCGGGAGGCTTCGCCGATCCGAACAGGCGTTGAAATAGGCTCATGCTGCTCTCCCCCAGTCACGGGAAGATGGTCGATCGAAGGCAGCTAGTGCTGGCGGGCGCAGACATAGAGGGTTGGATGCATAAAAGATAGGTCGGTATCTGGGACCAACCGTACTGGCGTCTCTGACGAAAGTTATCGAACCCGAAAATGGCCGCCAGGGATGCCCATGCGGTACTCACCGAGTTCCAAGGCCCCGCCGCGCCAGTTCGGAAGGACTGCCGGAAAGTTCCCGCTACTTGGGAATCGCTGTGGCGTTTCATGAATACGTAGGATCGTATGGAGGGCTCAGTTTACGTCGTTTGCGGCACTTCCTTGAGGCTCTGTAAGAAACTCTAGGGCACTGCGAAAGGCCCCAAAGCTCCGCGATTGATTCTCCCGAGGCTGCATATGCTCGGCGATTCGCCGTGCAACTTCTATCTTAGGAAAACCGCCTGGATAGTAACCAGCTCGCTTCAGAAGTCTTCCAAGTGCTTCCCACGTCCCTCCTTCAATGGAGTCAGGGTCTCTATAGGAACGACTCCTATGGAAGCCATCCTTGACGCGAGGGAAGGCGATGCGCAAGGCCATCGGATCACCAAAGAACCATGCTTCCAGTTCTTCAACAGCGATTCTGTTCACGACTCTCGTCGTTCCACCACGGGGTGTGGTGCTTCGGGTGTAAAATCCTACATTGGCCGCTATTGCTTCCAGCGTTGCCTTTAGGTCAAGGCAATCCTCCCGATCCTCATCGACAAGCACGACGATTCTTATGTCTCTTGTGTCGTGTGGAATCCACTTAGAGTATCCTCTTAGGCGAGCTGGTAGCTTGCCAAGGAGGTCTGGCTTACCAAGGTGGGGGTGCAGTTGCCACGTTACTTCTGGTGGGAGTAGCTTAGGAAGTAGATGAGTAAGCGCGCTTTCGGCGGAGCGCTCCTCCAGGAGGAATTCAATGTGCATGGGTATTTGACGGAGGCATTCCGTGGGAAAACGGGTCGCCTACACGGAAGTGACCCTCCATCCATAGGTGGCCCAACATTGCACCTTCCTCAATGAACTCGCGAACTCCTGGTATGTCGGAAACTCGATCAGTGTGGGTATACCCTGTTGCGTCTCGGTGGACGACCCAGACTTCCTCTGGTCTTAGGCCATCAATTAGGAAGGGAGAATGTGTAGTTACAAGAACTTGACTCCTGGCTGAAGCGGATCGGCATTCTTCCGCCAGTTCCGGCAAGAGTCTTGGGTGCAGGTAATTCTCTGGCTCCTCGATGCCTACCAGTTGTGCCGGATCGGGATCGTGTAGTACCACCAAGTAGGCGAGCATCTTGAGTGTGCCATCTGAGGCGTACTTGGCTAGGATCGGCCGCTCAAAGGGGGCGTCCTTAAGTTGCAGCAGCAATCGCCCATCTGCCAGCAATTCAGCATCTACGCTCTCCAATCGAGGGACCCGTCGCCGAAGAGAATCGAATATCAACCTCAATTGGTCGGAATGCTGCTCCTTTAGGTATTGAATCACATTTGGGAGGTTGTGGCCGGTTTGAGAGAGGCGTTCTTGGGGTCCTGCTTCAGGTACGCCCCTGGCGCTGTCGGCGCTCAAGTAAGATAGATACCAGCCCGTAATGAAACGGCGCAGTGCAGATACGCGGGGGTGCTTTGCCAATTGGCCGAGGCTATTGACGGCCAGAAGTTCTGGAGCATCAAGGCTCTCAGGAATGCGCTCGTCTGCTTCTTCGGGCTGCTCCCCGCTGATGACGGAACCCTGGCCCTCCCTAAAGTCCAAGAACCTGAATGGCTTTCCGTGTTGCTGGCGCTTCCATTGAAGCCACTCCTCCGCCACGACTGGACCCGCAGGGCGCTCTTCGATGGCCAAATGGTAAGTGATCAACGGGCTTCCAGGTCGTTCCCGGTAGCGCACTTCAATCACGATGGGGCCTTCAGCTCCACGACTCCTCAGCTCCTTGAACCGCCCACGTTTGTCCCAGGCTCGCCTTAGGCCCGCACTGAACGACTCCGAGAGAAACGCGAAGACGTCGAATATCGTGGACTTTCCGCTGCCATTGGGTCCCAGAAGTGCTGTCAGTGGAGCAAGGGGCTCCAGCTTGACGTCCTTGAGTGCGCGGTAGTTCTTGATTCGCACACCCTCGATCCTTGCCGGGGGAGGAGGATTGGAGGTCACAGATCGTTCATCGGTCATGGTTGCCTATCGTGTTCTTCCTTGCGAGCCATGATACCCTACCGAAGGGCCCCGCTGAACTGAAGATCCTAGCGGCTTTCTGCTAGGTCAGACCGCTGGTAGTGGAGATAGCGGCAAACGGCGAGGAGTCTCGGATATCGATCCCCGTCCGACATCCCGGGGTTGAAAGATCCCTCTCGGGTGGTCCAGCCCGGCTCCAGGAGCTGCCGGGGAACGGCGTTCGGGAGCTAGAGTCACGGCCACGCCGACCTCGAATCCACTCGAGCCCTCTGGGCCTCAATGCCGGCCAGTGCGCCCCCCTGAGATACTCCCTTGAGGGCAGTGCCATGGGCACAATGATCGCCTGCGACCACAGCCACGTCTGCACCATGGCCCGGGCTGATCTGCATGAGCGTCGACGTGGAGGCCTACGATTCCGTTGGAAGGTCCACACGGGGCCCCCGGGTAGGCTGGCCCAGTCATTCGCGAAGGCTCTCCTCCCGCCATTGCATTATGCTTAGCGTCAAGTATAATGCCGGCATGGAACTCCACGAGGCGGCGAGGGCGCTGGGGCGGCGGGGCGGGCTCCGTCGCGCGGAGCGGCTCTCGAGGCAGGAGCGCCGGCGGATCGCCGCCCAGGGCGGGCGGGCGCGGGCGCTGTCGTTCCACGCGGAGCGCCGGGTCGCGGAGAACTTCATCGCCCTGGAGGCGGTCGAGGAGCTGCGGCGGGCGGGACGGGCCCTTGGCTACTAGGGGACCCCTCGAGGCCGTCGCGTCGATCGCGACGGAGCTCCACGCGCGGGGCTTCGAGCCCGTGCTGGTCGGGGGCATGGCGCTCGTGCTGATGGGGTCGCAACGGGTCACGAAGGACTTCGATCTCCTGGTCTCGGCGCGGGGGCCCGCGATCAAGGACCTCGTCGACGTCGTCTACCGCCACGGACTGGAACTGGTGACGAAGTTCGGCCCCACCGGCGAGGTCGAGCGGACCGTCGACAGCCGGCGCGTCGCCCTGCTGAAGGTGAACGAGGAGGCCCCGCGCAGCCTGTTCTTCTACGGATGGAAGGCCCGGTTCCGGCTCGACATCCTGCTGGACTTCCCGGTGCCGGCTCCCGCCCTGGCCCGCCGCGCGACGAACGTGAAGGTGAAAGCCCATCGCCTGCCCGTGGCCTCGCCCGAGGACCTGCTGAAGCTCAAGGAACTCGCGTACGCGGATCGCAAGCTCCCCAGCGACGCGCAGGACCTAGAGTTCCTGAGGCGGGTCCTGACCCGGCCCGCTCGCTAGGTTCGGGATGGGGTAACATGAGCCGCAATCGCGGACGATCGCGTGATCGCCTCGGAGACGCCGAAGTCAGGACTTCCTTGAGGAGGCTATGGCACGAGCACATCATGGAAGCACGGTACGACTTACGGTCCTTGTGCTGATTTCGGCCGTTGGGTGCCACGGTTCACCGATGGTCACCTCACTACTGCCCTACCGCGGGATGGCCTTTCGGGATGAAGGGGACCGATCGGTCCAGGGGAAACTCGTTGAGCTTGCTTCCCTTGAGCAAGTGACGGTCTGTGACCCCGAATACGAAATGGTCCGTCACGCGAAGGGGCTCGTAAGAGATCTCACTGGCAGCATGGTCGTGTTGGGGGAGGGCAGGCTGCTCTGGCACTTGCAGCAGTATTGGCTGTCCAAGAGCACCCTAGGTTGGACCGATTCGTATGTAGCTTTGATGATCATCCAGTGCATCCAGAAACGTCCTCTCCCCGCGCGAAGTGTGGATAGCGACCTTCTCAAGCTGCTTCTCGTGAAAGCTAGGGCGCGCTCAACCAGCGAGCTTGACTGGGGAAGTTCAATCTACTTGGGGGGGCTCATCGTGGAGGCGCTGTATGAGGCAGATCCTTCTCTCCGATCCTGCCCATTCCCTGGTTCGATGGACAAGCCGGAGTACGGTGCTCGCTTGGACATGTTCTTTGAGGCGGCTGCGCAGCGTGTCGAGAGTCGGTAGATCCTGGGCCATACGCGCGTAGCGGCCCAGCTGTTGCCGACAGTCCCCCTTGGGTTGCGCCAGCCCTTCAAACGCTGGGGATCATGGTCCGGGACGTGGCCTCTAACCGTCCCCTCGGAACCGGTTCCCGGCCGCATCCTGACCGTCTGAATCCGTGGACCTTCGGGAGGGTATGATCCTGCTTCATGGGTGGCCCGTCTTGCCTGATCGTCTTGCGCGAGGCGATCCCCGGCGAAGCCCTGGTTCAACTGCGCAACCTCCTTGCCTCGTGCGGGGACGTTCGGCCGGGCCTTGGAGACGACACGCTTGAAGTGCGGGCCTCCTCGGACGATGAGACCATCGCGGCGTTTGTCGGCATCGATGACCTAGCGGAGGCGGCGACAGCGGAGTTCTGCGAGCGGGTGAGTCGGGCCATCGGCTGGTCGCCCGCTATGGTGGTGGAGACCTTTTGCATGAATGGGTCGGCGGCCAATCACCCGTTCCTGGGCCGGGTGGCGTTGCGAATCGCCGAAACCTATGGCGGTTTCATTGAATTGGTGACGCCGTGCTCCATCGATGACGCCGAGTCCGGCCCTCCCCATTCCCTCGAGCTCCGAGATTCGCTGGAGGAAGTCCGGCAGCGGGTTCACCCTGAAGATCGGGATCAGCCGCACGTTCTCATTTCCGACTTGGTGGGTACCGAGCCCTTCAAGCAGTGGCAGATCCAAATGAGGGATTGGTACCGCAGCCGAGTGCGGGAGCGCATGCTGCGAGTGCCGGGGCGGGCGGTCGAGCTTTCGAATGGACGAGGAAATGTCTCCTACTTGGTGGACTCCACCTACATGCAGGTCTGGCTCCGCGATCCGAACTTCTTCTTCGAGTGACTCAGATCACCTTCTCGCGGTTTGCCCTTCAGACGCTGGGGATCATGGCCCGGGACGTGGCCCCTTGCGGGATCCCCCCTCGGACGCCCCGCCCCCGGAAGCTGCTGCGGAAGGCCGCGTCCGTGAGCTAGAATCACCGCCATGACCGACCCCGAAACCGACCGGGCCCGGCTGGGCCTCGACGCCGGCCAGTTCGCCTCCCTGCGGTCCTTCCTCGACGGGAGCGCCATGGGCCTCAAGATCGCGTGCGACCACACCCACGCCCGCACCGAGGAGTGGGCCGGCCGCATGGGCGTCGACATGGAAGCGCTCGTCGAGGCCCTGAAGTCCTTCGGCGGCGCCTGCGACTGCAAGGTCGTCCAGCTCGTCACGCCCGCCCGCTTCGGCTGGTAGCGGCGGCCGCCCGGATCAGCGCGCCCGGATCACGAGCGAGGGCGAGCCGCGCCAGTCCGTCAGGCACTGGAGACGGAAGCGCGTGGGACCCGTGACCGTGAAGCTCCCCTCGTCGATCGTCGGGCTCCCCGCGATCGTGACGCGCCCGTCGCCGGCCAGGTCCACGTGCTGCAGCCGCTGCGCCTCGCCGCCCTCGGCGGACGCGTAGACGATCCGGCTGCCGTCCGCGCTCCAGCCCGCCGAGTACAGGTCCAGGTCGACGTCCCGGGTCACCCGATCGCTGTTCCGGCCGTCCGCGTCCATCACGTAGGCCAGCATGGAGATGTTCACCCCCTGGGACTCCTCGAGGTGCCGGCCCGAGAGGAAGAGGAGCTTCCGCCCGTCGGGGCTCCAGCGCGGCGCCGTGTCGATCACCGGGCAGCGCGTGAGCCGCCGCGGGTTCCCGCCGTCCGAGTCCATCGCGTAGATCTCGTCGTTCCCGTCCCGCTGCGACACGAAGGCGATGCTCTTCCCGTCGGGCGACCAGTCCGGCGCGTAGTCGCTCTCGGCGTTCGAGGTCAGCGCGCGGAGCTCGCTCCCGTCCGCCGCGGCCGTGTAGATCTCGTAGTTGCCGTCCCGGTCCGAGGCGAAGACGAGCCGCCGGCCGTCCGGGCTCCAGCGCGGCATGAGGTCGTTCGAGCGGTTCTTCGTCACCTGCACGACGTCGCTCCCGTCCGCCTTCATCGTGTAGACGTCGGGGTTGCCGCCGCGCGCCGACACGAAGGCGATCCGGGTCCCGTCGGGCGACCACGCGGGGCTGTGGCCCGTCCCGAGGATCTTGCAGGCCCCGTTCTCGACGACGGCGACGCCGCAGCTCTCCCCGGGGGGCGGGACGCCGGGCTGGGCCTCCTCCATGAGAGCGGTGCAGGCCACCGAGCCGAACCGGGCCGCCGCGAGGCGGGCGAGCACCCGGTCGAGGACGGGGTGCAGCGCGGCCTCCGAGCGTCGCCGGGCCTCCCGGACGGGCTCGATCGCCGGCAGCCCCAGCGCGACGATCCGGTTCTCGGCCTCGTCCCGCACCCTGATGTCGTCGCTCTCGAGGTCCTTCAGCCACCGGGCCAGCTCCTCGGGATCCTGGGGCCTCGCCGCGGCCGTCGTCGGCGTCGCGGGATCCGCGGGCGGCAGGACGGTCCAGGCCAGGATGCCCAGCAGCAGCGCCGCCGCGGCGGCCAGCGGGATCCAGCGATTCGACCGGGCGGGCGGGGCCGCGGCCCGGCGTCCCTGCAGGAAGTCCGACGCGCCCGCCACGGAGCCCCACTCCTCGCGGCACGCGGAGCAGCTGGAGAGATGGGCGCGCTCCTCGGCGTCCGCGGCGTCGAGGCCGCCGCGGTCGAGGAGGTCGACGAACCGGCCGGGGTCGAGGCAGGTCATGGCTGCTCCGGGAAGAGGGTTTCGAAGCGCTTGAGGGCGCGGAAGATCAGGCTGCGGACGGTGGCGGCCGGCCGGCCCAGGCGGGCCGCGATGCGGGCCGGGGTCTGCTGCTCGAAGAACCGCAGCTCGAGGAGCCGCCGCTCCTCGGGCTCCAGCCTCGCGAGGGTGGCGTGCACCGGATCCGGATCGCCGGGCCCGGCGGCCGGGACCTCGCCGGGGGCCGGCGCGGGGTGCCGCCGCTCGAGGACCCGTCGCCGCAGGAGGTCGTACCAGCGGCGGCGGAGGATCTGGTGCAGCCACGCGCCGAGCAGCTCGGGGTGGCGGAGGCGGTCGAGCGAGGAGAGCGCCGCGGCCGCGGTCTCCTGGACCAGGTCCTCGGCGTCCTCCGCGGAGCCGGACAGCCGCCGCGCCAGCGCGCGGAGCTCGTCGAGATGGGCCTCGAGGCCGGTGGGGAGGGTCACGGTATCGTGGAACATTCAACCCACTAGTCGCGCGGACATCCAGAGCGTTGCAGGAATTCGGATCCCCGCGCTCACTCCGCCCGCAGGGCGTCGACGGGGTCGAGCCGGGCCGCCCGCCGCGCCGGCAGCACGCCGGCCAGCAGTCCGACGACGGTCGAGACCCCCAGCGCGACGGGGACCGCCCAGCCCGGCACGCGGATCCAGAGCGCGGGGACCGCCTCGCCCAGCATCCAGCCGCCGGCGAGCCCCGTGCCCAGCCCCGCCGCCCCGCCGAGCAGCGACAGGGCCACCGCCTCCGCGAGGAAGAGCAGGAGGACCTGGCGGTCGGAGGCCCCGATCGACTTCATCAGCCCGATCTCGGCCGTGCGCTCCGTCACCGTGACCCAGAGGATCGTCAGGATGCCGAGGGCGCCGACCACGACCGAGATCGCCGCGATCACCAGCACCCCGAGCGTCAGCACGTCGAGGACCTCGTCGATCACCGCGAGCATGTCGGCCTGGGTCGTGACGGTGAAGTCCTCCTCGCCGCCGTGGCGCTCGGCGAGCACGCGGCGGACGTCGGCCTGCACCCGCGCGAGGACGCCCGGGTTCGCCGCGAAGATGTGGATCTCGTCCACGCTCCGCCGGTTGAAGAGCCGCAGGGCGCGGGCGAGGGGGATGATCACGATGTCGTCGAGGTCGAAGCCGAGGAACTGGCCCTTCGAGGACATGACGCCGACGACGGTGTAGCGCTGGCCGCCGACGCGGACCGCGGCGCCGAGCGGGCTCGTGGCGCCGAAGAGCTCGCGGGCCGCCTTGGGCCCGAGCACGCAGACCGCGGGGATCTGCTCCGGGTCGCCGGGCGGCAGGAAGCTCCCGATCCGGGGCTTCCACTGGAGGACGTCCACGTCCTCGGCGACCGTCCCGTAGATGAGGAGCCGCCGGCTGCGGCCGTCCACCTCGAGCTCCCCGACCCCGCCGGCGTTGGGCGCCAGGTGGAGCACGCCCGGCACGCGGCGCAGCGCGAGGGCGTCGTCGATCGTCAGCGGCCGGGTGCTGCCGCCCATCGCGGCCAGGCTGACGCCCATCGTCTCCACGCGGCCGGGGCGGACCCCGACGATCGTCGTGCCGAACTGCGAGAATTGGGCCGCGACGCCCTGCCGCGTCCCCTCGCCGATCGAGCCGAGCAGGACGACCGAGGCGATGCCCACGGAGATGCCGAGGATCGTCAGGAAGGCGCGCAGCCGCTGGGCGCCCAGCGAGCTCCAGAGCAGCCGGAGGAGGTCCGCGGGGGGCATCAGGCCCTCCTCCGCAGCGCGTCGAGCGGCTCGAGCCGGGCCGCCCTCCGGGCCGGCAGCAGGCCGAACGCGATGCCGACGCCGACCGCGACGCCGAGGGCCGACATCAGCGCCCAGCCCGGGACCCGGAACGGGATCTGCGGCCAGGCGAGCCGGGCCCCCTCGGTCAGCGCGAGCCCGGCCCCCGTCCCGATCAGCCCCCCGAACGCCGAGAGCAGCACCGCCTCGGCGAGGAAGAGCAGCAGGACCTGCCCGTTGCCCGCGCCGAGCGCCTTCATCAGGCCGATCTCCGGCGTCCGCTCGGACACCGAGACCACCATGACGTTCATCACGCCGATCCCCGCGACGGTCAGCGAGATCGCCGCGATCCCCGCGAGCGCGAGCGTGATCATCCGGATCACCGAGAGCAGCGAGGCCGCCACGGCGCCGGGCGTCAGCAGGGTGAAGTCCTCCTCGCCGTCGTGCCGCTCCTTCAGGATTTCCGTCGCCCGCCGCGCGGCCAGGTCCATGTCGGCGGCCGCCGAGACCTCGAGCAGGATCCGGAAGAGCCCGCGGCGGTCGTAGATCTGCAGGGCCTCGGAGACCGGCACGAGCACCATCTCGTCCACGTTCGCGTGCTGGGCCTGCCCGGTCTCCGCGACGGTGCCGATGACGCGGAACGGGTGGTCGCCGAGCCGGATCCGCTCGCCGAGCGGGTTCTCCCCGGCGAAGAGCTCCTTCGCGATGGTGCGCCCGATGACGCAGACCCGGGCCCCCTGGCGGGCGTCGGACTCGGGCAGGCCCTGGCCGGAGGCGATCGGGATCCTCCTCAGCTCGAGGAAGCCGTTGGTCGAGCCGACGACCGCGGAGGCCCGGCTCCGCCGTCCGTAGGACGCCGTCGTCTCGCCGATCACCAGCGGCACGGCGCGCCGCACGCCGGGGAGCCGGCGCGAGAGCTCGTGGAAGTCGTCGAGCGTCAGGTCGCGGGTCCCCGAGGCGAGCAGGGTGGCGCCGCCCCGGGTCTCGGTCCTCCCCGGGAGCACGGCCAGCACGTTCGAGCCCAGCGAGTTGAAGCGCTCCTCGACCCAGAGCCGGGCCCCCTCGCCCAGCCCGGTGAGCACGAGCACCGCGCCCACGCCGACCGCGACGGCCGCCATGGTCAGGCGCGTCCTCATCTTCCGGGCCTGGAGGGCCCCGAAGGCCAGCCTCCAGAGGTCAGCGGGATTCATGGAGCCGCCCGTCCCTCATCACGAAGTGCCGCCGGCCGATCGCCGCCACCTCGGGGTTGTGCGTCACGGCCAGGATGGTCCGGCCCGCGGCGTTGAGCTCGCGGAGCAGCTTCACGATCTCGGCGCCCGAGACGCTGTCGAGGTTGCCCGTCGGCTCGTCCGCCAGCAGCATCGGAGGGTCCATCGCGACGGCCCTGGCGATCGCGACGCGCTGCCGCTCGCCGCCGGAGAGCTGGTCGGGCCGGTGCTCGAGGCGGTGGGCGAGGCCCACGGACTCGAGGCTGCGCCGGGCCCGCTCCCGGCGCTCGGCGGGGGCGACGCCCGCGAAGATCATCGGCAGCTCGACGTTCCCCAGCGCGTCGAGCCGGGGCACGAGGTGGAAGGTCTGGAAGATGAAGCCGATCTTCGAGCGGCGGATCGCGACCCGCCCCGACTCGGGCAGCGTCGTCACCTCGCGGCCCTCGAGGAGGTAGGAGCCCGAGGTCGGCCGGTCGAGGCAGCCCAGGACGTTCAAAAGCGTCGACTTGCCCGAGCCCGAGGCGCCCATCAGGGTGACGATCTCGCCCGCCTCGAGGTCCACGCTCACGGAGTCGAGCGCCCGCACCACCTGGCCGCCGAGCCGGTACTCGCGGGTGACCTCGCGGAGCCGGACCAGCGGCCCCGTCACGGCACCACCCGGATCCTCGCGCCGTCCTTCACCTTCTCGGACTCGAGCGAAACGACGATCCGCTCGCCCCCCGCCAGGCCGGAGAGCACCTCGGCGTGCTCCCAGTTTTTCAGGCCCGTCTTGACGGCCACGGCCCGCGCGACGCCGTCCGCGCCCGCGACCAGGACCCGGTTGCCCTCGAGCAGCGCCGAGGTCGGCACGCGCAGGGCGGAGGCGGACTCGCGCAGGATGACCTCGACGTCCGCGGAGGTCCCGGGCTTCAGGTCCAGGCCCTCCGTGCCGCCGGAAAGCTCGAGCTCGATGACCACGGTGCGGTTCTGCTCCTCGAGCTCGGAGACGTACGGGGCGACGCGCACGACCTTCGCGGGGAGGCGGCGGTCGCGCCAGGGGTCGAGGCGCACGCGGGCCGGCATGCCGACCTTCACGCCGCCGAGGTCGACCTCGTCGAGCTCGGCGCGCACGTAGATCCGCGTCGGGTCGAGGAGCTTCATCGCGACCTTCCCGGGGACGGCCCACTCGCCCGCCTCGACGTAGAGCTCCGCGACGACGCCGTCGAAGGGCGCGTGGATGTCGCATTTCTCGAGCGCGATGCGGGCCCGGGCGACGAGCGCGCGCTGGGCCTCGATGCGCGCCGCGGCCGCCTGGAGATTCGCGTCCGCGACCTCGGCGAGCGACTGCAGCTGGTCGTACTCCGCCTGGCTGGCGGCCTGGGTCTTCAGGAGCTCCTTCGCGCGGTCCCGGTTGCGCCGCGCCTCGGCGGCCCGGGCGGCCGCCTCGATGGAAAGCGCCTCGAGGGTCCGGAGTTCCTTCTCCGAGGCGACGAGCGCGGCCTTCGCGTCGCGGTCGTCGAGCGAGAGCAGGTGCGCGCCGGCTTTCACGACCGCGCCCCGGCGCGCGTGGATCGCGACGATGGTCCCCGCGGCGTCGACGCTGACCTCCGCGGCCTGCCGGGAGCGCAGGGCCCCGGCTTTCGTGCTCGTGACCGTCTCCTCGACCGGGCCGGTCCCGACCACGACCACGCGGACGTCGACCGGCTTGGGCCGGGCGAGGTACAGGGGCACGCCCACGACGAGGGCGACGACGGCGGCGGCCGCGACCAGCCAGCCGCGCAGCGTCCTCCATCCGGAACCCGGCACGGAGCACCTCCAGGTACGAGGGCGCAAAGCCCGTGCCAGTGTACCCGCCCATGGTCGCGGGGTCTGCTACGGGGAAATCCCGAGCCCGGGGCGGCGGATGCGGAAAATCCACGCTATGGTGGGGCATGGCCGATCCCGCCAAGCGGCACCCCGCCAACGTGCCCGGGGATTTCTTCGTCGACACGACCTGCATCGACTGCGGCGCCTGCCGCGAGCCCGCCCACGACCTCTTCGAGATCGAGGACGGCGCGTCCCGGGTCGTGCGCCAGCCCGCGACCCCGGGGGAGCGTCGCCGGGCCTTCCACGCGTTGATCGCCTGCCCGACCGGTTCGATCGGGTCGGCCTCCCGCGACGGCCTGGCGGCGGCCCGGGACGAGTTCCCGGTCCCGGTGCACGGGCCCGTCTCGTTCTGCGGCTTCACGTCGCCGGACTCCTACGGCGCGTCGAGCTGGTTCGTCCGGCACCCCGCGGGGAACTGGCTGGTCGATTCGCCCCGCTGGACTCCGCGCCTGGCCGAACGCTTCCGCGCCGCGGGCGGCCTCGCGTGGATCTTCCTGACGCACCAGGACGACGTCGCCGACGCGGCCCGCTACTCGCGGGAATTCGGCGCGCGCCGCGTCATCCACGAGTTCGACCGGCACGCCGAACCGCTCGCGGAGCGGCTCGTGCAGGGCGCGGATCCCGTGGAGCTCGCGCCGGGCTTCACCGCGATCCCGACGCCGGGCCACACGCGCGGCTCGATGTGCCTGCAGCACGGCCCGTACCTCTTCACCGGCGACCACGTGCACGGGCTCCGCGGCGAGGGGCGCGTCGACATCTTCCGCGAGTACACCTGGCACTCGGCGGAGGTGCAGCGCGCGTCGGTGGCGAAGCTGGCGGGGCGCGGCGCGGAGTGGATCCTGCCCGGCCACGGGACGAGCCTGCACCTGCCCGCGGCGGAGTTGAAGCGGCAGCTCGAGGCGCTCGCGGCGAGGATCTAGGCCCGGGCCGGGCGCCGCGGATCCGCGTAGACCGGCACGAGGAAGAGGGCGCGGTAGTCGATGCCCGGCGCCGCGCCGGTGATCTCGAGCTCCCAGTAGCGGGGATACTCCGCAGCGAGCTTCGTCCCGAGCGATGGATCGTCCGGGAGCTCGAAGGCGAGGGGGAGGTCGCGGCCCTGCCGCAGCGCCTTCTTCGGCTCGGCGAACTCGAGCGGGCGGCTCCAGAGCAGGAAGTGCTCGCGCGACGTCGTCTCGCCCTTGGGCCCCTGCTTCTTCACCTCGCGCTCCTCGACGCAGCGCAGGGTGGCGACGAGCTTCTGCGCCTTGCCCAGCGCGCCCTGGCCTCGGAGCACGACCTCGAGCTTCCTCCCGAGCAGGAAGGGGAAGGTCCCCAGGCGCAGCGTCGAGCGCCCGTACTTCCAGCCGCGGAGGATGCGGTACGTCGTGACGACGAGCGAGATGGCGGCGGCGAGGTCGGCCGCCGCGACGCCGACCATCACGCAGCCCCCGGAGTCGCCCTCGAGCGCCCAGAGGTTGGCGGGCGCGAGGATCCCGAGGAACAGCACCGTGGTGACGAGGCCCGCGCAGCCGCCCGCCGCCTCGTCGGCGAGCTCCCGCATCGGCCAGTCGCGGTCGGACCTCCAGGGCTCGAGCGGCGAGACGCGGAGGTCCTTCTTGAGGCGGCGCCGGACGGAGGCGAGCGCCCCGCCGCCGAGGATGCGCAGGGCGAGGAGCAGCGCGCAGGCGCCGGCGGCGCCGAAGACCGCGAGGCGGACGTCCGGGTCGAGCGGGAGCGGGATCTCGAGGAGACCCGCCGCGACGAGCGCCCCCGCGGCCCCGACCGCGACGAACGGCAGGGCGGAGAAGACGGCGCAGCCGCAGCCCGAGCTCGACGGCGCCCGCGAGCTGCGGCCCGGCAGCTTCTCGGGCCCGCCGGAGGGGTCGTTCACGCCGACAGTCTAGCGTCCGGGGCGCCCGCGAAAAATCCGCAAAGCGGGGCCGCGTTCGCTTTACAGCAAAACCTCGAGGTGTATACTTCCGATAAGTTGTACGGCCGTTTCGTTTTCCTTTTTATCCGCTCGAGGAGCGAGGAGGGTCCTGATGGACAACGATCGGGAAGCGCAAAAGTCCGAGCCCCCAGGTAGCCGTTCCGCCGTCACGCTCGAGATCGACCGCCACATCAAGCGACTCACCTCCGAGGACCTCCACCTCCGCTCCGAGTCCGTCAGCGAGCTGGAGAAGTTCGGCAAGCCCGCCGCGGAGCGCCTCGTCGACCGCCTCCTCACGAAGCCCGTCTCGCACGAGTACCTGCGCTCGTTCGAGGAGGCCCTCGAGGAGATCGGCCGGCCCGCCGCGGCCGTGCTCGTCCACGGGCTCTCGAAGATCCCGGAGATCAAGAAGGCCGAGGACGTGTACCTGCTGGAGCTCTTCGTCGAGACGCTCGGGCGGCTCGGCGAGCGCCGGAGCGCCAAGGTCGTGGCCGAGCAGCTCGGCAAGCTGGACCGCCGCATCGAGGCGAACCACAACCGGCTTCTCACGGACGTCTGCACGGCCGCCAAGGTCCGCGTCCACGTCGTCCTCGCGGAGTTCGAGAGCCGCGAGGGCCTCGAGAACCTCCTCGCGATGCTGGGCGACGGGCGCCGGCGCGTCGCGGACGGGATCGTCCGGGCCCTCGAGGCCGTGGGCGATTCGCGCGCGCTGCTGCCCCTGACCCGGCTGCACGCGATCGAGGAGCCCGTGACGTTCGCGGGCGGGCAGCTGATCAAGGAAGTCGTGCGCCAGGTCCTGCGGCGCGAGAAGGTCGGCCCGAAGGACAAGGTCCTCAAGGACTTCAATCCCGAGGAGCGCGCGGCCTTCGACCGCCTCGCGGGCTGGTCGAAGCACTAGCGATCGCCGGAGACACGGAAACCCCGCGGAGCGATCCGCGGGGTTTTCTTTTTCCGGCCGGAGGGGCTACTTCTTCGGCGGGATGACCCGCCGCACGGTCTTGTGGCGGCGCTCGATGGCCTTCGCGTCGCCCATCTCGAGCTTCCAGAGCAGGTTCCGCAGCCGCTTCTGCATCTCCTCGGGCGACTCCAGGGCGACGCCGGCCTGCATCTCGCCGGCCTCGTCGGGCTCGGTGACCCAGCGGACGTAGCCGACGAAGTCCCAGGGCTCGACGTCCCGGGTGCCGGGGATCTTGAAGGTGAGGCCGATGCGCTCGTCGGGGCGCAGGCGGGTGGTGACGCGGAGGCGGACGCCGGTGGCCGTGAGGTCGCGGGCCTTGCCGAGGAAGCGGCCTCGCTCGCCGCGGATCTCCACGGGGAAATCCACGAGCATGCGGATCGAGTGTCGGGGGCTCTTCGCGGCCATCGGGAGGGGGAGTGTACGGTCCGGGGGGCCCCGGTTCAAGGGCCGGGCGGCGGCGGAAGGGTCCCGACCTCGCGCTCGACGGCCCGGGCGGCCTGGAGCACGGCGAGGTCGGCGCCCGGGGGGCCGAGGACCTGGAGGCCGACGGGCAGCCCGCCGGAGAGCCCGCAGGGCAGCGACACGCCGGGCAGGCCCGCGAGGTTCGCGCCGACGGTGTAGACGTCGCAGAGGTACATCGCCAGCGGGTCCGCGGACTTGGCGCCGATCGGGAAGGCCGTCGTCGGCGTCGTCGGGCCGGCGATCACGTCGCAGGCCGCGAAGGCGCCGGCGAACTCGCGGGCGATGCGGGTCCGGACCTTCTGGGCGCGGTGGTAGTAGGCGTCGATGCGGTCGCTCGAGAGCGCGAAGGTGCCGAGGAGGATGCGGCGGCGCACCTCGGGGCCGAAGCCCTCGGCCCGGGACCTCGAGTAGAGGTCGACGAGGTTCGCGGGCTCGGCGGCGCGGCGGCCGTAGCGCACGCCGTCGAAGCGGGCGAGGTTGGAGCTCGCCTCGGCGGGCGCGAGGATGTAGTAGGTGGCGATCCCGTGCGGGGTGAGGGGCAGGTCGACGTCGACGAGCCGGGCGCCGCGGCGCTCGAGGGCCTTGAGGGCCTCCAGGACCTTGCCGCGGACGCCGTCGTCGAGGCCCGCGCCGAAGTACTCGCGGGGGAGGCCGACGCGGAGGCCCTTGGGCTCGCGCTCCAGGGCGGAGAGGAGGTCGGGCGCGGCGCCGGGGAGGCTCGTGGAGTCGAGCGGGTCGTGGCCGCCGATGACGGAGGCGACGAGGGCCGCGTCGGCGACGTCGCGGGCGAAGGGCCCGACCTGGTCGAGGCTGGAGGCGAAGGCGACGAGGCCGTAGCGGGAGACGTTCCCGTAGGTCGGCTTGTAGCCGACGACGCCGCAGAGGGCGGCGGGCTGGCGGATGGAGCCGCCGGTGTCGCTGCCGAGCGAGGCGGCGCACTGCGCGGAGGCGACGGCCGCGGCGGAGCCGCCGGAGGAGCCGCCGGGGACGCGCGAGGGGTCCCAGGGGTTGCGGGTCGGGCCGAAGGCGGAGTTCTCGGTGGAGGAGCCCATCGCGAACTCGTCGAGGTTGGTCTTGCCGACGATCGTGGCGCCCGCGGCGCGGAGGCGGGCGACGACGGTGGCGTCGTAGGGGGCGCGGTAGTCGCCGAGGATGCGGCTGCCGCAGGTCGTCGGCGCGTCCGTCGTGCAGAGGTTGTCCTTGAGCGCGACGGGGACGCCCGCGAGGGGGCCCTCGGCCCTCCCGACGGCGCCGCCGACGTGGAGGAAGGCCTTGAGCGAGCCGTCGACGGCGCGGGTGCGGGCCGCGAACTCGGCGGCGACCTCGGCGGGGGAGAGCTTCCGCGCGCGGACGCGGGCGGCGATCTCGCGGGCAGGGAGGTGGAGCAGGTCGCTCACGGCTGCTCGAGGACCCGGGGGACGACGAGGTAGGTGCCGAGCCGGGCGGGCGCGTTGGCGAGGGCCTGGTCGGGGGTCAGCGAGGGGCGGGGCGCGTCGTCGCGGACGACGGTGGAGAGGGTCCCGGTGTGGGCGAAGGGCTCGACGCCGGCGACGTCGACCTCCTTGAGGCGGTCGACGTGGTCGAGAACGGCTCCGATCTGGGCGGGGAAGGACTCGTGCTCGGCGGGGGAGAGGTCGAGCCGGGCGAGGAGCGCGAGGCGGTCGACGTCGGCGCGGCCGATGGGCATGGGGGGCCACTCTACTTTTTCGGCGGCCGGGAGGCAAACCCCCCTCGTATCACCTGCGGCGCCGATTGACGGAGCCGGGGCCAGCGCCTAGAATCGCCCCACCAACAGCCCGGGAGGAATCTCATGAAGTCGCATTTCTTTTGGACGCTCCTTCTCGTCCCCGCGCTCTGCGGAGGCTGCGACAAGCCGGACGCCGGAGGCGAGAAGCTCATCAAGATCGTCTCGAGCCTGCCGCGGACCGGCAGCGCGAAGGCCCAGACCGACACGATCGTGAACGGCATCACGATGGCCTTCGAGGAGGCGGGCTGGAAGGCCGGCGAGTGGACGATCAAGTACGAGGACCTCGACGACGCGACGGCCGCCGAGGGCAAGTGGACGCCCGAGAAGGAGGCCGCGAACGCCGAGAAGGCGATCAAGGACGGCGACGTCATGGTCTACATCGGGACCTACAACTCGGGGGCCGCGAAGGTCTCGATGCCCAAGCTCAACCAGGCCGGGATCCTGATGGTCAGCCCGGCGAACACCTGGCCCGGCCTGACGAAGCCCGGCAAGGGGGACAAGGGGGAGCCGGAGGTCTACCGCCCGACGGGCAAGGTCAACTACACCCGCGTCGTCCCCGCGGACGACATCCAGGGCGTCGTCGGCGCCGAGTGGGCCAAGAAGATGGGCGTGAAAACGGTCTTCATCATCGACGACCGCGAGGTGTACGGGAAGGGCATCGCGGACCTCTTCGAGCAGCAGTGCGGGAGCGTCGGGCTCAAGGTGCTCGGGCACGAGGGCATCGACGCCAACGCCCAGGAATTCAAGAACCTCATGACGACGGTGAAGGCCCAGAATCCGGACCTGGTCTACTTCGGGGGCACGACCCAGACGAAGGCGGGCCAGGTGGCCAAGGACATGGTGGCCGTCGGCCTCAACGCGAAGATCATGGTGCCCGACGGCTGCTTCGAGGAGGCGTTCATCAAGAGCGCGGGCGCCGAGAATGTCAATGGCCGGGCCTTCATCACCTTCGGCGGCCTGCCGCCCGAGAAGCTGACGGGCAAGGGGAAGGTCTTCGTCGACAACTACGTGAAGAAGTACGGCAAGCAGCCGGAGGGCTACGCGGTCTACGGGTACGAGGCGGCGAAGGTCGCGCTCGAGGCCGTCAAGATCGCCGGCAGGAAGGACCGGGACGCGATCCGCGCGGCGGCCCTGACCCTGAAGAATTTCGACGGCGCCCTCGGCAGGTGGTCCTTCGACGCGAACGGCGACACGACCCTGCAGACCATGAGCGGGAACACCGTCAAGGACGGGAAGTTCGAGTTCGTGGAGCTGCTGGGCTCCGAGCATTAGGGTTCCGCCACCTCACCCCTCCGGCGGGCGGTTGACACCCCCCGGCGGAGGGGTTTTCATATCCCCTTCATGCTTTTCATCCTCGCGTCGGCCGACCCGGACGGACTGGCGATCCTGGTCCAGCAGGTCCTCAACGGCCTGACCACGGGCGCGCTCTTCGCGCTGATCGCCATCGGCTACACGATGGTCTACGGGATTATCGAGCTGATCAACTTCGCCCACGGGGATCTCTTCATGCTGGGCTCCTTCCTGGCGCTGACGCTCGTCGGCGCCCTGGGGCTCGCCGCCGCCTCCACCTTCGGCCTCGTCGGGGGCCTCCTGCTCGTCCTGGTGCTGGCGATGGCCTTCTGCGCCGCCCTCAACGTCGCCGTGGACACGGTCGTGTACCGGCCGCTGCGCCACGCGCCGAAGCTGACGCCCCTCGTCTCCGCGATCGGGGTTTCGTTCCTGTTCATGGGAATCGGCCAGGTGTGGAAGGGCGTCGCCGACATCGACTTCCCCGCGCCCCGCGAGCTCAACGCCACCCTGCTGGGCGCCGGCGCGATCCGGTTCACGGTGAAGGACCTCCTCGTCATCGTCGTGACGGTGCCCTTGATGCTCGGGCTCACGGTCTTCGTGAAGTACACGAAGCTCGGGAAGGCGATGCGGGCGACGGCGCAGAACCCGGTCGCGGCCCGGTTGATGGGCATCAACGTCGACCGGGTCATCAGCGTCGCCTTCGCGATTGGCGGGGCCCTCGCGGGCGCGGCGAGCGTCGTCTACGGCCTCTACATCAACACGGTGTCCTTCCAGATGGGCTACCAGAACGGGCTCTATGCCTTCACGGCGGCCGTGCTCGGCGGCATCGGCAACCTCCCCGGCGCGGTGCTCGGCGGGCTCATCATCGGGCTGGTCCGCTCGGTGGGCAGCCAGTACGTCGGCGAGAAGTGGACCAGCGCCCTGGTCTTCGCGATCCTCATCGTCCTGCTCGTGTTCCGCCCGTCGGGCCTGCTGGGCTCGCGGGTCCGGGAGAAGGTCTAGTGCTGCCCCTCCTGAAGCGGAACGCGGGCTGGCTGGCGGCGCTCGCCGTCCTGGCGGCCTTCCCCGTCGTGCCGGGCACGGACGGCCTCCGGCTCGGGCCCCAGGTGAGGGACATCTTCATCTTCGCGATCCTCGCGCTCGGCCTGAACGTCGTGGTCGGCTACACCGGCCTGCTCCAGCTCGGCATCGCGGCCTTCTTCGGCATCGGCGCCTACATCGCGGGCATCCTGACCGTGCCGCAGTTCCCCTTCCAGGTCGGCTTCTGGTGGGCGGC
Source organism: uncultured Planctomycetales bacterium (assembly GCA_964464755.1). Lineage (GTDB taxonomy): Bacteria > Planctomycetota > MHYJ01 > MHYJ01 > JACPRB01 > CAYXGZ01. Next base: position 2,371 of record CAYXGZ010000040.1, on the reverse strand, counting down.
CCTCGCCGCGACGCTCGGCGCCGGCCTCGCGGGCGTGCTGCTCGCGGCCCCCACCCTGCGCCTGCGCGGCGACTACCTCGCGATCGTCACCCTCGGCTTCGGCGAGGTCGTGAAGTTCTCGATCAAGTACCTCGAGAACATCACCAACGGCTCCAAGGCGCTGAACCCGCTGCCGTACCCGCGCCTGCCGGGCGACACCGGGGAGCTCGGCGACTTCTGGGCCAACAACTACCGGGGCTACTACTACCTCTGCCTCGGCTTCCTCGTGCTCGTGGTCGTGCTGCTCCGCAACCTCGAGCGGTCCCGCGCGGGCCGGGCGTGGATGGCGATCCGCGAGGACGAGCTCGCGGCGACCTGCATGGGCATCAACGCGACGCGCGTGAAGCTCTCCGCCTTCGCGCTGGGCTCGGCGCTCGCGGGCCTGGCCGGCTCGCTCTACGCGACCTCGCTGGGCGCGACGGGCGGGCCGGACAGCTACACGTTCAACCGCTCGATCACGGTGCTCTGCTTCCTGATCATCGGCGGCATGGGCAACCTCGCGGGCGCCCTCGTCGGGACCTTCGTCCTGATGGGCTACGACAACGTCCTCACGCCGCGCATCGACGAGTACGTGCAGGAGAGGGGCTGGAGCTTCCGCTTCAGCGACGTGAAGCTCATCGTCTTCGGCCTCGCGCTCATCCTCATGATGCGCTTCCGCCCCGAGGGCCTCCTGCCCTCCCGGCGCCGCAAGGAGGAGCTGCACGCGGAGCGCCTCGAGGCCGACGGGCCCGGCGCGGGGGCCGCCTAGATGCCGCTGCTCGAGGTGAAGGGGCTGACCATGCGCTTCGGCGGCCTCACGGCCGTCAGCAAGGTCGATTTCGCCGTCGAGAAGGGCCAGGTCTTCTCCGTCATCGGCCCCAACGGCGCGGGCAAGACGACGGTCTTCAACGCCGTGACGGGCGTCTACGAGCCCACCGAGGGCGAGGTCCTCTTCGAGGGCCGGGACCCGCGCCGCCCCTTCACCTGGAAGGTCGCCGCGGCCATCCTCCTCGTCGGCCTCGTCTCCGGCGCCGGCCTGGCCCTCTTCTCGTCGGACGTCGACGCGGCCTGGCGGACCACCGTCATCCTCAACACGCCGGACTCCGACGAGCCCTTCCCCCTGGGCCGGGCCGCCGCCGACCTCTGGGCCCACCTCAACGCGGGCCTGCTCACCGAGAAGGAGGAGAACCGGCTCGCCTCGCTCGAGAAGCGGGCCAGCCCGGACGGGACGTGGGTCGTCCGCAGCCGCGCGAACCGCGTGGTCTTCGAGACCTTCGACCGCGAGGACGCTGCCGCCCGCCGCCTCGAGGCCCTCGAGGGGATGTTCGCGCTGGCCGGCAGCCTCCGCACGACCGTGAACGGGAGCCAGCTCCAGAAGGACCCGGCGCGCTGGTACGTCCTCGACTCGAACCGCCACGTGCTCCAGGACTTCCCGTCGCGCGAGAAGGCCCGGGAGTTCCTGGCCGACCTCGCGATCCGCGGCGGCAAGCTGAAGTGGCGCCTCGTGTCCCGGGCCTCGCCGCGGCCGCTGGCGATCGTCACCACGCCCGAGAAGTCCGCCGAGGCGACCGCGTTCCTGTCGTCGTACCTCCGCTCCGGCGGGACCGTGGTGGAGCGCGACGGCAAGGCCTGGCTCGAGTCGGGAGGCCGCTCCGAGGGGCCCTTCGACACCCGAACCGAGGCGGAGGCGCGGAAGGCCGAGCTCGACCCCGTCGCGGGGGCGGCCTCCGGCGCGCGGGTGCTCCTGTGGATCTGCTTCGCGGCCGGCCTCCTCATCGGGGCCGGCGGCACCTTCGCGACCTGGCACCGCACGCGGCGCACGCCCGAGGTCATCGCGCGCAACGGCCTCGCCCGCACGTTCCAGAACATCCGCCTCTTCCCCGACATGCTCGCCGTCGAGAACGTCCTCATGGGCATGGACACCAAGCTCCGCCGCGGCTGGCTCTCCCAGGCCCTGCGGCTGCCCGGCCTGCGCACCGAGGAGGAGGCCGCCAAGCGCAAGGCCCTCGAGCTCCTCGACTTCGTCGGCCTCAAGGAGCGCGCGTGGGACGTCGCCAAGGGCCTGCCCTACGGCGACCAGCGGCGGCTCGAGATCGCCCGCGCCATGGCCACCGAGCCCAAGCTCCTCCTGCTCGACGAGCCCGCCGCGGGCATGAACCCGTCGGAGACCGTCGAGCTCACGAAGCTCATCGCGCGCATCCGCGACCGCGGCCTCACCGTGCTGCTCATCGAGCACCACATGAAGGTCGTCATGGGCATCTCGGACCGCATCGTCGTGCTGCAGTACGGCGTGAAGATCGCGGAGGGCACCCCGGCGGAGGTGAAGGCCGACCCGAAGGTCATCGAGGCCTAC
>CAYXGZ010000039.1:0-34047 GCA_964464755.1 uncultured Planctomycetales bacterium | reverse complement strand
AGAGCTTCTTGACGACGAGCGCCATCTTCGCGTTGACGGTGCCCGCGACGATCATCAGGTCGCTCTGGCGGGGCGTGGCGCGCGGGATCAGGCCGAGGCGGTCCCAGTCGTATCGCGAGGCGGCCGTCGCCATCATCTCGATGGCGCAGCACGCGATGCCGAAGAGCATGGGCCAGAGGCTGCCCGCCCGGGACCAGTTGACCACCTGGTCCACGCTGGTGATGACCAGGTTCTTGCCGAACTTCCCCTCGATCAAGCCCATCGCGCGTTTCCTCCCGTCGTCCGGAGCATCCTAGCGGGCTCCCGCGGCATCGTCCAGCGGATCAGATCCGGACGTAGAAGTCCTCCCCCTCCACCTTCACCTCGAACTTCTTGAGCCGGACGCCGGGCCGGCCCCGGCAGTCGCCGCTGCGCACGTCGAAGGTCCAGTGGTGCAGCGGGCACTCGACCACGGGCCCGTCCAGCGGGCCTTCCCCGATCGGGCCGCCCGCGTGCGGGCAGCGGTTCTCGGTGGCGTGGATCGTGCCGCCGACGTTGTAGACCGCGACGGCCAGGCCCTCGACGTCCATGACCCGTCCCTTGCCCTCGGGGATGTCGGAGACCTTGGCGACCTTGCGGAACTTCATCTCGCCCGTCCCGACCGGGACCGGGGCCGCGGCGGGGGCCGCCGTGGGGGCGGCGCCGCCCGCGGGCTCGTCGCAGCCGTTGCAGCCCGCGGCCGACTTCGGAGCGCCCGCGATCTCCTCGAGCTTCACGACGACCCGGTCCTCCGTCCCCTCCTTGAAGATCGTCACCTCGCGGAGGAGCAGGTTCTGGTCGATGACGACGCCGTTGCCCCGCTGAGAGAAGATCCGCGTCCCCTTCGCGGGGAGCAGCTTGCGCGCCTCGGTGTAGGCCACGTACTCGTAGCGCAGGCAGCAGAGGAGCTTGCCGCAGCGGCCCGTGATCTTCGAGGGGTCGGCCGTGTGCTTCTGCACCTTGGCCATGTCCATCGTGATGCCGCCGAGCTCCTTCAGGTGCGTCCGGCAGCAGAGGTCCAGCCCGCAGTGGCCGATGTCGCCGACGACGCGGGCCTGGTCCCGGGCCCCGATCTGCTTCAGCTCGATCCGGGTCCGGAAGTCGTGCGCCAGGTGCCGCACCAGCTCGCGGAAGTCGACGCGGGCCTCGCTCAGGAAGTAGATGATGACGCGCTCGCCGCCGAGCAGGTGGTCCACGTCGACGACCTTCATCGGCAGGTTGTACTTCCGCACTCCCGCCTTCACGGCCTCGACCTCCCGCGGCCGCTGCTCCTTCTCGACGCGCTCCGCGTTCTTCAGGTCCTCGGGCGTCGCGGGCCGGACGATCTCGCCCAGCTGGTCCGGGGGGACGGAGGGCTTCGCGGTCGACGGCGCCGTCAGCACCGTCCCCAGCTCGCGCCCGCGGTCCGTCCTCACGATGACGCGGTCCAGGCGGCGCAGGTCGTCGCGGTCGGTGCGGGCCTCGCACTGGTGGCCCATCTTTCCGTAGCGCACGACGACCGTCCGCCAGGTCTTCGGCTCGACGGCCATGTAGGGGTCGTTCACCGCTTCGCCTCCTGGGGGGCCATCGACGAGGCCAGCGCCCGGACCTCGCGCTCCAGCTCGTCGACCATCTCGGACTCCTTCACGCGGCGGATCTCGCGGCCCTTCCGGAACAGGATGCCCTGCCCCTTCTCGCCCGCGATCCCGATGTCCGCCTCCGCCGCCTCGCCGGGGCCGTTCACCGCGCAGCCCAGGATCGAGATCCGGATCGGCGCCGTCACGTCCTTGATCCGGTCCTTCACCTCGTTGACGACCTTCTGCAGGTCGATCTGGATGCGCCCGCACTCGGGGCAGGCGATCAGCTCCGGCGACATGACCCGCCGGCCCGTCGCCTTGAGGATGTCGAACGCGGCGCGGATCTCCTCGGCCTTGTCGCCCGTCAGCGAGACGCGGATCGTGTCGCCGATCCCGTCGCAGAGCAGCGAGCCGATCCCGATCGCGCTCTTCAGCGTCCCGTATCCGGGCAGGCCGGCCTCCGTGACGCCGAGGTGCGTCGGGATGTCCGAGGCCCTCGCCCAGAGCCGGTAGTTCTCGATCATCCACTGCGTGTTCGTCTGCTTGATCGAGACGACGAGGTCCCGCACGCCGCAGGCCTCGAGCCACTCGCAGTGCCGGAGCGCGCTCTCGACCATGCACGCCGGGCTCGGGTAGCCGTGCTTCTCGAGCAGGTCCTTCTCCACCGAGCCGGAGTTCACCCCCACCCGCATGCAGAGACCCTTGCGCTTGACCGCGTCCGCCACGAGCTTCACGCGCTCCCGGCCGACGCTGCCGAACTCGCCCGAGAGGCCCGCGATGTTGCCCGGGTTGAGCCGGACCTTGTCGACGCCCTGCTCCACGGCCTCGAGCGCGAACTTGTAGTTGAAGTGGATGTCGGCCACGAGCGGGACCTGACCCAGAAGCTGCTTCACTGCGCCCAGCGCGTGCGCGTCGGCGAGGTCGAAGACCGCGACGCGGACGATCTCGACGCCCGCGTCGAGCATCGAGCGGATCTCCCGGCGCGTCGCCTCGACGTCAGACGTCTTCGTCGTCGTGAGGGACTGGACGCGGATCGGCTGCTCGCCGCCGAGGACGAGGCGGCCGCAACGGACTTCGCGGGTCTTGTGGCGTTCCATGGGCGGGACAGGGAATTGTAGGGGATGCGGAGGACCCGGACAACTACCGCCGGAGCGTGACGAGGTAGCAGGAGAGGAACTCGGGGCCCGCGGCGTCCACGCCCGCGACGGACCAGCCCTCGGACTTGCGCTCTTCCATGTACCGGGTGAGGTCGGAGTAGGCGAGCACCGGGCTGACCATGACCTCGCCCGCGGAGCGGCCGAGCCTCCAGCTCTCCGTGCCCTCTTCCACGTTGCGCCAGGTGGGCTCCGAGCGGCAGGAGGCGCCCAGGAGCAGGAGCAGCAGGGCGGCGGCGACCTTCATCCCTCGGATCGTAACCCCCGGCCCCGGGGCGGTCAAGGAGCCGGGCGGACCCGGCGCAGGCCCTTCAGGTGCCGCACCAGCTCCAGCGTCGGCTTCACGTTGCCGAAGGGCGGGATGATGTAGTACCCCGGGGCGTGCGCGGCCGCGGCGTCCACGAGCTCCCTCGAGATCCGCATCCCCTCCTCGCGCTGCCCCTCCTCCGGGGCCGAGCGCATCCGCTCGACCACGGCCTCGGGGATGGAGATGCCGGGGACCTCGTGGGCCAGGAACTCCGCGTTGCGGGCGCTCACCATCGGCAGCACCCCGAAGAAGACCGGGAACTCCCCCACCCCGGCCTTGAGCCGCTCGTACATGAGCGGGATCCTCGCCTGGTCGTAGAGCGGCTGCGACAGCGCGTACTGCGCCCCCGCGTCGATCTTCTTCTTGAGCCGGCGCACCTGGGCGTCCAGGTCCCGCACGTTCGGGTTGAACGCGCAGCCGACCAGGAAGCGGGACGCCCCGCCCACGGATTCGCCCGAGTAGTTCCGCCCCTCGTTCAGGTTCCGGATCAGGCGGATCAGCTCGAAGGAGTTCAGGTCGTACACCGAGGACGCCATCGGCTGGTCGCCGACCTTGGCCGGATCGCCCGTGATGGCGAGCACCGAGGTGATGCCGAGCGCGCAGGCCTCGAGCAGCGTCGACTGCAGCGCGATGAGGTTCTTGTCGCGGCACGAGAGGTGCACGATCGTCTGGATGCCCTCGCGCTCCATCAGGTGGGCCGTGCCCACGTTGCCCATCCGCATGACGGCGAGCGGGTTGTCGCCCACGGTCACCGCGTCCACGCCCGCGTCGCGGAGCTTGCGGGCCGCCTTCAGGACCTTCTCGACGTCGAGGCCCCTCGGGGGGTCCAGCTCGACGACGACGAGGGTCTCCTTCCCCAGCCGCTCGGCGAAGGGGCGGTCCTTGACCCGGCCCTCGACGACCGCCGCGGACTTCGGGGCCGCGGGGCGCGCGGGCTCCGGCACGCTCGCGACCAGCCGCCGCGGGGCGGGCCGCAGGTCCCTGATCCGCGCGGCGACCGCCTTCACGTGCTCCGGACCCGTGCCGCAGCAGCCGCCCACGAGGTTCGCGCCCGCGTTCACCATCCGCTTGGCCATGTCGGCCAGGTAGTCGGGCGTCGTGAGGTACATGTAGCGCCCGTCCACGAACTCGGGCATTCCGGCGTTCGGGAAGACGGAGACCGGCGCCTTCGTCCGCGCGCCGAGGCGCTCCACGGCCTTGAGGGCCTGGTGCGGCACGGCGCAGTTGGCGCCCAGCACGTCCGCCCCGGCCCGCTCGAGGGCCGCGACGGCCTCGTCGACCGTCACACCCAGCGGCGTCCTCAGGCCCTCGGCGAAGGTCATCTGGGCGACGACCGGCAGCTTGGCGGCGGACTTGGCGGCCTTCAGCGCGACGAGGATCTCGCGGAGGTCCGTGAACGTCTCGAGGATCAGCGCGTCGCAGCCCCCCGCCTCGAGCGCGGCGGCCTGCTCCGCGAAGGCGGCGCCCTTCTCGTCGTCCGAGGGCTCGACCTCCTCGTGCTTGACGCCCGTGAGCGGCCCGATCGAGCCGAGCACCCAGTGGTCCCGCCCCGCGGCCTCCCGGGCGAGCCTCGCGCCGGCCTCGTTGATCTCGCGGACCTTGCCGTCGAGCTCGTACTTGCGCAGGCGCAGCCGGTTCGCCGTGAAGGTGTTCGTCTCGAAGACGTCGGCCCCGGCCTCGCCGTACTCCCGGTGGATCACCCGCACGAGGTGCGGGTGCGTGAGGTTGAGCTCGTCGAAGCAGCGCCCGATCGCGATGCCCTTCGCGTAGATCTGGGTGCCCATGGCGCCGTCCCCGACGAGGATCCGGCGGGAGAGGGCCTCGAGGAAGGAGCCCATCTAGAGGAGCCCGACCAGCTCGCGCACGGCGGCCCCGGCCCCGTCCGCGACTTCGGAGATGCGCGCGTCGAACATGTAGCACGGCGAGCTGACGATCTTGTTCTTCCGGTCCACCACGACGCCCGAGGCGACGGCCGCCTGGTGCCGCGCGCCGGCGCCCTCGAGGGCCCCCGCGGTCTCCGCGTCGTCGCCGATGGTGAGCGTCGGATGCAGGTCCTTGCCGAACAGCAGGGCGAGCACGGAGGGCGCGATGCAGAGGGCGCCGATCGGCTTGCCCGCCGCGTGGACCTCGCGGAGGAAGCGGGCCACCTGGGGATCGACCGACCCCGACGCCCCCTCGGTCGAGAAGGTGCAGAGGTTGGACGCGGCCCCGTAGCCGCCCGGGAGCAGCACCGCGTCCACGTCGGCCGCCCTGGCGCCCGCGAGGTCGCGGATCCGGCCCCGCGCGATGCGCGCCGCCTCGGCCAGGACGTTCCGCGATTCGCGAACCGCCTTGCCGGTCCGGTGGTCGACGACGGAGGCCTGGGGCTTGTCGGGGGCGTAGCAGACCGCCTCGGCGCCCGCGCGGTCGATCGCCAGGAGCGAGCAGACGGCCTCGTGGATCTCGCTGCCGTCGCGGAACCCGCACCCCGAGAGGATCACGCCGATGCGCATGGCGGCGGATCATACCAGCCGCCGCCGCGGGGGATCAATGCGGCTTGGGCGGGCGGACGGGGCCGCCGCCGGAGCGGTCCGGCGGGGGCTGGGGCGGCTTGCGGCGGGGGCAGCGCGAGGAGAGCGCCTCGGCCGCGGCCCAGAACTCGCGGAACGCCTGGTCCGCGAGCCGGTCGACGTCCTCGACCGGCACGCACTGGTGGGCGCGGGCGTGGCGGCGCAGCTCGCCGGTGAGGTGCCGGCGGTACTCCTCGGAGAGCTGGAGGAACTCGGCGCGGCGGGCGCCCTCGTCGGAGCCCTTCAGCCGCTCGAGGCGGTCCGGGTGCGCGACGGCGGCCCACTTGAAGAAGGCGCCCCGGGGGAACTTCTCGAGGCCCGGGAAGCGGTGCTGGGCCCAGCGGTTGAAGCCCGAGGCCAGCTCGCCCAGCCGGCGCTTCTCGTCGGCGGGCAGCTTCTCGAAGCGCTCGCGGAGGTCCTGCTTGCGGGCCTCCGGCAGCCGGCGGAACTTCGCGAGGTTCTCGACGAGCCGCCGGCGCTCCTCGGGGCCCAGCTTCTTGAGCTCGGCCAGCCGCTCGCGGAGGCGCTGCTTGTCGGCCGGCGAGAGCTTCTGGAAGCGCTCGACGAGGTGCTTCGGCACGCGGGCCTTCTTCGGCGCGTCCTGGGCGCCGAGGAGGGGAGCTCCCGCGAGGCAGAGCGCGAGGACGAGGATCGGCTTCATGCTAGTCCCCCTCCCCCGGCGGGATCGGGGAGTCGTCCATCCCCTCGCGGTCGAGGACCTCGAGCGCCCGCACCAGGTCGGCCTGGTCGGCGAGCTCCCACTGGTCGGCCTCGGCGAGCTCGGTGAGGAGCTCCTGGTCGGCGGGCGCGAGGCGGGCGAAGGCGTCCTCCTCCACGGCCGGGCCCGCGGGGCCGGTTCGGCCGACGGCGAGGACGATGAGCACCACGGCGGCGGCGGCGACGAGCGGCGCCAGCACGCGGAGCAGGCGGGCGCGACCCGGGTTCAGCCGGCGGCGCACGCCCTGGAGGAAGAAGGGGCCGGGCTCGATCTCGGGATGGGCCCCGAGCAGCTCCCAGGTCGCCCGGAGGTTGCGCGCCTCGGTCCGGCAGGCGGCGCAGGAGGCGAGGTGGGCGTCCACGTCGGCCTGCAGCTCCCGGCCCAGCCGCCCGTCGGCGTGGTCGACCAGGAACTTCCGGACGGTCTCGCAACTCGACATGATCCCGCTCCAATCGCTCCGCGGCGAAGGCCGCTCAGGATTTCAACCCGCCATCCCCCCGGAGGTTGCGGCGTCCGCGAAGAATTCCCGGTCAGTCGTGGCGGGGCTCCCCGCAGGCGAACATCGCGCAGCGGCCGTTGTAGTCCCAGCACTCCCGGTGGTGCGGGGTGCGGCAGCGGCGGCACTCGACCCGGCCGGTCTTGAGCGCCGTCCCGCAGATGGGACAGGAGGCCTCCGCGGGGACCGTCGGGCTGTCGTAGAACTGGACCGCCCCCAGATCCTCGACGGCGCCCCGGACCCGGTCCAGGAGCCGCCGCCCCACCCGGGCCAGCGCCTCGAGCTCGCCCGCCGTCGCGAGCTGCTCCTCCTTCTGGAGGCGCAGTCGCAGCCCGTCGACCTCGACCCGGACCCGGCCTCCCGCGCCGAGGCCCGTCGCCTCCGCGATCGCCTGCCGCGCCTCGTCGGAGAGGAAGGCCCGCGCGAACGCCGCGTCATCGGTCCGGACCAGGTAGCGACCGTCGAAACCGGCGTCCCCCGTCTTCACGTCGGGCGTCGCCATGTTCACCCGCGTCGGCGGGAAGAGCGATCCGAGCGGCCAGGCCTCCAGGTAGCGCCCGCCCGAGACGGGCGCCTCGTAGCGCACGACGTAGGGCGCCCCGGGGTCTCGCGTCTCCAGGTCCGCGGGCCAGAGCAGCAGCGCCGCCGGACGGTCCGGCGGGCGGGTCTTCAGGAAGGGGAAACGGTAGGCCAGGGGATCCGCCACGACCTCCGCCCCCAGCGGGCCCGCGACCGCTCCGAGCAGCTTGAGGCGCTCCCGCGGGAACCGGCCGTCCACCTTCGGCCGCCGGCGGCCGCCCCTCGCCTTCCAGAAGTTCAGGAGGTAGATCGAGAAGAAAAGCGCCACCGAGGCCACGAGCACCCCGGAGATCGCCCAGAAGGCGAGAACGAGCCCCATCTCAGGAGGGACGAGTCAGGAAGTACACGGTGTCCAGGCCGATGAGCCGCGCCGCGGCCGCCGCGGACTCCCGCGTGACCGCCGCGTAGCGCTCCATCAGCTCGGCGGAGCTCCAGGCCCGGCCCGCCGCCGCCTGCTCGTGGAGCACCGCGAGCCGCGTCGACGGGCTGTCGTCCCGCGTCCGGATCCGGTTCAGCAGGCTCGCCCTCGTCTTGTCCATCTCCTCGTCCGAGATGTCCCCCTGCTTCAGCGCGTCGAGCTGCTCCAGGATCGTGCGCCGCGCGGGCTCGTACTTGCCGACGTCGATCCCGGCCGTGATCACGAGCAGGCCCTTCGAGAAGTCCACGCCCGACGAGGTCCCGTAGGCCAGGCCGTCCCGCTCGCGGACGTTGCGGAAGAGCTTCGAGTGCGGGAAGCCGCCGAGGACGGCGTTCGCGAAGCTCAGGTCCGGGACGTCGTCGTCCTTCCAGGTCCGCCCCGTGCGGCAGGAGATCACCAGGTTGCCCTGCTCGACCTCCATCGTCTCGCGGATCTCGCGGGGCGGCGACGCGGCCGGCTTCAGCACGGTCGGCGGGATCAGCGCGGGCGCGCGCCGTGGCAGCTCGAGGTGCTTGCGGAACAGCCGGGCGATCGCCGACGGCGAGACGTCGCCCGAGGCGAGGATCTCGATCGTCGAGGTCGCCAGCAGCTTCCGGTGCCACTCGGCGAGGTCCGCGGGGCCGATCGCGTCGAGGTCGGCCACGTCGCCGTACTCGTAGCGGGCGTGGGGCTCGCCGGCGCAGGTCGCCCGGAGGCAGCGCTCCCAGGCGTACGCCGCGCGGTCGTTGACGAGGCCCTCGATCAGGCGCCGGAGGTTCTGCTTCTCCCCCGCGACGTATTCCGGGTGCAGGCCCTTGTTGCGGAGCACCGGCTCGCTGATCAGGCGGCCGAGCAGGCCGACGGCGCGGTCCAGGGTCCCCTTCCCCCGCGGGACGTAGCGGTCCGCGAGGACCTCGACGTGGAACCCGAGCACCTGCTGGTCGCCCATCTTCTGGACGTCGGAGCCGTAGGAGGCGCCGTAGAGGTTCTCGAGGAAGCGGGCGATCTTGTCCATGGTCTCGAGCCGCCGGCAGCCGCGGCGGAGCACCGACGGGAGCAGCGCGCCCCGCGTCGAGTCCTGGTCGAGCGGCCGGTGCAGGTGGACGCGAAGCTGGACGTTCTTGAAACGCTTGTCCGGGAGGACGCGGAGGCGGACCCCGGGCGACAGCGGGATCTCCTCGTGCACGGGGGCGCCCGGGCGCTTCACAGGGTCTTCCGCTTGAAGTGCTTCTCGAGATCCGCGAGCGTCAGCTTCACGGCCGTCGGGCGGCCGTGCGCGCAGGTGGCCGAGTAGTCCAGCCCCGCCGCCTTGCGAAGCAGCTCGACGAGGGCCTCCGGCTGGAGGCGCTCGCCGAACTTCACCGCGGCCCGGCACGCGAGGAACTCGAGGGCCTCGTCCACCATGGGGATCGCGTGGCCCGCCTTTTTCTCGCTGGCCCCGTGGGCCTCGAGGCGGTCGAGCACGTCGCGGACCAGCGAGACCGGATCCTCGTCCCGGAGCAGCGCCGGCACGGTCCGGACGACGACGGACGACGGCCCGAAGTCCTCGAGCTGGACGCCGAGCGACTCGAGCAGGGCCCGGTGCTCCTCCAGCCGCGCGCGCTCGCGGGTCGAGACCTCGAGGACGGCGGGGAGCAGCAGGGCCTGGCGGGCGACGTCCGACGAGGCGTACTGGCGGCGGATCTCGTCGAGCAGGACCCGCTCGTGCAGGGCGTGCTGGTCGATGATGCGGATCCCGTCCTCGACCTCCTCGACGACGTACCGGTCGTGGAGCTGGATGTAGCGCCGGCCCGTCTGCAGCAGCGGGTCCGCGGCGGGCGGCGCGGCCGCGGGCAGCACGGCGGTCCCGGCCGCCGCGTCGCGCTGGAAGAACTCGGCGATGGCCTGGAAGGTCTCGTCGCGGCGCGGGCCCCCGCCCTCCAGCACCGAGGACGTGAGGTGCGGCGCGAGGTCCGAGCCCAGGAGCTTCTCGCGCAGGGCGCCGGCGATGCGGTCGTGCAGCCTCCACACGTTGCGGAAGCGCACCTCGATCTTCGTCGGGTGCACGTTGACGTCCACCTCGGCGGGATCGAGCCGCAGGAAGAGGATCGCGACCGGGTGGCGCCCGTGCGGGACCATCTCGCGGAAGCCCTCGTGGATCGCGCGGGAGAGCACGCGGTCCCGGATGAAGCGCCCGTTCAGGAAGACGTACTGGCCCTTCATCGAGAGGCGCGCGAACTTCGGCGGGGCGGCCCAGAGCGTGAAGGCGGCGCCGGGCGCCTCCGAGGAGACCTCCACCAGCGCGTCCACGAGCCCTCGGTCGAAGAAGGCCGCGAGGCGCTCCTTGAGGTCGCGGGCCGGCGGCAGGAGCAGGCGCTCGACCCCGTCCGCGGCGAACTCGAAGCGGACGCCCGGGTGGGCGATGGCGAAGCGGGTGACCGCCTCCTCGATGTGCCCCATCTCGACGTCCACCGAGCGGAGGAACTTCCGGCGCGCCGGGACGGAGCCGAAGAGGTTGCGGACGTCGACGAGCGTGCCCTCGGCGGAGGCGGCGGGCCGGACGCGAGACACGGAGCCCGCGTCGGCGGAGATCTCCGCGCCCTCCGCGCTCCCGCGGAGCCGACTGGTGATCGTCACCTGGGCGACGGAGCCGATCGAGGCGAGGGCCTCGCCGCGGAATCCGAAGGAGGAGATGCGGAAAAGGTCGTCGGCGCCCGCGAGCTTGCTCGTGGCGTGCGGGGCGAAGGCGAGCGGCAGGTCCTCGGGGGCGATCCCCTTCCCGTCGTCGCGCACGGCGATGCGCCGACGGCCGCCCTCCTCGACGTCGATGCGGACCCTCGTCGCCCCCGCGTCGAGCGCGTTCTCGACGAGCTCCTTGACGACGGAGGCCGGGCGCTCGATGACCTCGCCGGCGGCGATCTGGTTGACGACCTCGGGGGGGAGGATGCGGATGACGCCCACGGGGAAAAGGTACCAGAACCGGGGACGGCGGCCTACCTCCGGGGACGGCCGGCGTCAGGGGCCGCGGAGCATCTCGATGAACCGCTCGACCTCCGCGCGTCGATCCCAGTCCCGGGGGGCGACCTCCAGGGCCTTGACGAAGTCGGCGAGGGCCTCGGCGCGTCGCCTCTGGTCGCCCCGGATGCAGCCGCGGACGTACCAGCCCAGGGGTCCCTTCGGGTCGGCCCCGATCACGACCTCGGCGTCGGCGAGGGCGCCCGCCGCGTTGCCCCCGAAGAGCCGGGCCTGGGCCCGGTACCCCCGGGCCTCGATGTCCGAGGGGGCCAGCTCGAGGGCCCGATCCAGGTCGGATTCCGCCCCCGCGTTGTCCCGCATCAGGCCCCGGAGCACAGCCCGGTTCACCCAGGTCCGCACGTCGGAGGGGTCCAGCAGCAGCGCCGCGTCGTAGTCCGCCCGGGCGGCCCCGAAATCCCCGAGCATCCGGAGGCCGCTGGCCCTCGACCGGAGGGCTTGGATTTCATCGGGATCGATCGCGAGCGCCCGGTTGGCCGTGTCGATCGCCGCCTGCCAGCGCTGGAGGCCGACCTGGGCGTTCGCGAGATGCCCGAGCGCCGCCGCGTACGCGGGGCCCCGGACCAGGGCCCGGCCGTACAGGATCTCGGCGTTCACGAGGTCGCCTTCCGAGTGGTGGATCAGGCCCAGGTTCACGCAGGCGGGCGGGAATCCCGGATCGATCTCCAGGGCCTTGAGGGCCGCGGCCCTGGCCTCGGCCCGCCGCCCCAGCCGGAACAGGATCGCGGTGCGGTTGGCCAGCGCCCAGATGTTGGCCGGATCGCGCGCGAGCACCTGGTCGACGTCGGCGAGGGCGGCCTCGCATTTCCCCTCGAGCTCCAGCAGGTGGCTCCGCAGCACGAGGGCCATGTCGAAGCGGGGCTGGATCCTGAGGGTGCGATCGAAGCCCGCCCGCGAGCCGTGAGGTGGCGTGACCGAGGTCCAGAACCAGCCCTTGGCCCAGGACGGGACGCGGCGGACCACCTCGGCCCCCACCGCGGGCTCGTAGGTGGCCAGGAAGCGGACGACGAGGAACTCCTCGACGAAGGGACGCCCCTTCCATTTCTCGAGGAGGCGGCCCTCGACGTCCTTGAACCCGCCCTTGAGCCCCCCGAACCAGGCCTCGGCCACGTCCAGCTCGAACTCCAGGTCCGCCGTGCGCTCGGCCTTGGCGGCCCGCCGCACGAGCAGCGCCGCCGACTCCGCCTGGCGTTCGAACTCGACCGGATCGGGATTCCAGACCAGCTCCATGCGGCGCCGGAGGAAGGCCCGCTCGAGGCGGAGCCGGCCGAGCGCGACGAGGGAGCGCGCGTGGTCGCGATCCAGGCCCAAGGCCCGGTCGTAGGCCTCCTCGGCCCGGGCGTAGTCCATCGTCGCCTCGCGGCAGCGCGCGACGAGGAACCAGCCGTCCGCGGACGGGCCGTGGGTCTTCATCCCGGCGTGGATCGACTCGGCCAGCTTCTCGTAGGACTCCAGCTCGCGGGCGTCGAGGCGGAAGTCCGGGAGGTAGGCCTTCATCCGCAGCACGTCGAGGTCCCGTTCCGCGGCGGAGACCAGGCGGGTCCACTCGAGGCGGGAGCGGGTCGAGCCCGTCTCGCCCTCCGCGGATTTCCACCGGGAGGCGAAGTACCAGGCCGCGAGACCGAGGACGACGAGCAGCGAGGACGCGCCGAAGGCGAGGGCGCGGCGGCGCATCCACCGGACCGCCCGGGTCGCGCCGCCCTGCCCGCGGGCCGAGATCGGTTGCCCGGCCAGCCAGCGGTCGAGGTCGGCGGCGAGGGCCTCGGCGTCCGCGTAGCGCCGGGCCGGGTCCTTCTCGAGGCACTTCATCACGATGGTCTCGAGGTCGACGGGGATCTTGGGCTGGCGGCGCCGGGGCGGCAGCGGGTCGTCGTCGATCACCTTCTTGAGGATCGCGAGCACGGTCGGCCCCTCGAACGGGGGCCGGCCGGCGAGCAGGTGGTAGAGCGTCGCGCCGAGCGCGTAGATGTCGACCGACGGGCCCATGAGCTCCGCGTGCCCCCCCGCCTGCTCCGGGGCCATGTAGGCCGGGGTGCCGAGGATGGCGTCCGCGGACATCGAGCTCGCGGCGGCCGCCTGCCGGGCGAGGCCGAAGTCCACGACGACGACCCGGCCCTCCGCCCCCTGCTCGGCCATCAGGTTCGCGGGCTTCACGTCGCGGTGGATGACGCCGGCCCGGTGCGCGTGGTGCAGGGCCCTCGCGGCGTCGCGGACGAGGCGGGCCCGGAGGCGGTAGTCCCCCCGCACTTCGGAGAGCGGCACGCCCTCGACGTACTGCATCGCGAGGAACGGCCGGCCCTGGTGGACCCCGACCTCGTGGATGGCGGCGATGCCCGGGTGGTTGAGGTTCGCGGCGGTGCGGGCCTCGCGCTCGAAGCGCCGGAGCTCGTCCGGGTCGTCGCCCTTGAGGAACTTGAGCGAGACCCAGCGGTGCAGCGGGACGTCCAAGGCCTTCCAGACCTCGCCCATGCCCCCCGACCCGAGGCGGGTGCAGCGGACGTAGCGCCCCACCCGGTTCGCGGGCAGGGAGGCGGCGTCCCGCACCTCCGGAGGCATCCCGGCGTCGGCCATCCCCAGATTATGCACGGTTCCCCGGACAAACGGCACCCGTGGACGCCCCCGGGCCGATATGGTTGAATGCCACCCATGGAACGGCGCGTCATCGAGAAGTACCAGAGCCCCGAGGGGGCCGCCTCGTACAACGTGAAGTACGAGAAGGAGTGGATCAAGCGGCTCTCGCACCGGAAGGAATACCGGGTCCTCGACAAGATCTTCGAGATCGTCGGGGGCGGCCACGAGCGCTTCCTCGACCTCCCCAGCGGCACCGGCCGCCTCTTCCCCGCCCTCCGCCCGCACGGGAAGAAGTTCTTCGAGACCGACGTGTCCCGCGAGATGCTCAAGCTCGCGCGGGTGAACCTCGAGGACTACCAGCCGAACCTCGTCCAGGCCTCCGCGTTCCACATCCCCTACAAGGACGGCTCGTTCGACTGCGTCTTCTCGGCCCGCCTGACGCACCACATCCCCGAGGCCCGGGAGCGCGACCTCTTCCTCCGCGAGCTCGGCCGCGTCAGCCGCAAGTGGGTGGTCGTGACCTTCTTCCACACGCACTCGGTCAAGAACGTCCTGCGCCGCTTCCGCCGCCTCTTCAACCGCAAGCGCCCCAAGATCACCATGACGACCTCGGAGCTCGAGGCCGTCATGAAGACGGCGGGCCTGCAGCTCGTCACGACGATCCCGCTGGCCCGGCTCTTCAGCGGGCACCACTTCGCCATCCTGAAGAAGGCCGGCGGAGATGGGAAGTAGCGGGCTCGTCGTCCGCCCGGAGTTCCGGCCCGCCTTCGAGCGCGAGGGCGTCCGCACGGTCGCCGACGCCGTCGCGAAATGGGCCCCCGGCGAGCCCTCCCCCGACGAACGCTCGGTCGTCGCCGAGGTCCGCGCCGGGGAGCACCGGCTCTTCGTGAAGCGCTACGCCTACCGCGGGGCCTGGCGCCTGCGGACCTGGCTCGTCACCCCGCGCGTGCGGCGGGAGTTCGAGAACCTCGAGGGCCTCGCCCGATTCGGCCTGAAGGTCCCCACGCCCGTCGCCTGGGGCGTCGAGCGCCGGGGCGGCCTGCTCGCCGAGTCGGTCCTGGTCACCGAGGCCATCCCCGGCGCCATCGACCTGCGCGACCTCTCCGTGCATCCGGAGCGCTGCCCCTTTCCGCCGCCGGACGCCCGCGAGCGGCGGACGCTCATCGAGGACTTCGCGAGGGCCCTGCGCCGGGCGCACGACGCGGGCTGGTTCGTGCACACGCTCTTCTTCAAGAACCTGCTGCTGACGCGGGGGCCGGGCGGCTGCGCGCTCTGGGTGATCGACGTGCCGTTCGCGCACATCTGGCGGAACCGCCTGATGCCAGGCCGGGCGCGGGTCCGGGATTTCGCCACGCTCGCCAAGGGCGCGCTGAAGCTGCTGAGCCGGAGCGAGCGGCGGCGTTTCGCCGTCGCCTACGGCCGCGCCGACAAGGCCTTCCTCCGGGCCGTGGACGCCTACCGCCGGCGGCACTACCCCGGCGACGCCGAGAAGTAGCTCACTTCTTCTTCGGGGGCGGGGCCGGCTCGTCGAGCAGCTGGAGCGCCTTGTCGAGCCACTCCGCGTCGGCCCAGTCGTGGCCCTTCCCCGTCATCACCACGAGGTCGGCGTGGAGGTAGCCCTCCTTCTTCATCTCCGCGATCATCGCCCGGGACGGCGGCAGGTTCGCGTCCTCCTCGCCGTTGAGGGCCACGTGACGGCTCTCCAGCCTCGCCTTGCGCAGGAGCTCGCCGGCCGGCTTTGGGTAGATGGCGGGCCAGGCCTCCTTCGGGCGCTCCGGGTTCGGGATCGCCTTGTAGTAGTCCATCCCGCACTGGTAGATCCCGCCGCTGAAGACGTCGGGGAAGCAGATCCCGAGCCGGCTCGCGGAGCGGCCGCCGCCGGAGTAACCGGTGACGTAGATCCGCTTCGGGTCGACGGCGTAGCGCTTCGAGAGGTTGTGCACCGCGTCCATCGCGAGGCGGGCGCGGTCCCAGACGAGGCGGTCGTTTCCGCAGCGGTCCGCCCCCACGATCAGCAGGTTGCGCTTCGCGGCCACGGCGCCCCACTCGCGGGGCGCGACGCCCGAGTCGCCCGCCGAGATCCACACGAGGACGCCCGCGGGCTTCGCGCGGTCGTAGCCCGCTGCGACCTCGACCTGGAAGGTCTCGCCCTCCAGGGTCCGGGCCTCCGCGCCGGGATCCTCCTTGCGGATCATGGCGGGATCCCAGCCGAAGCGCCGCGTCACCTCCTTGAGCGTCGCGGTCGGGTGGCGCTCGGAGTACGACGCGGCGTATCGGCCGGTGCGGTGCGCGTCGGGATCGGCCTCCTGGGCCACGGCGGGCGCGAGCAGCAGCAGGACGAGCAGCGGTCTCATGATCCCGGTACGCCGATCCGGCGGCCCCGGGGGCTCAAATCGCCGGCACGCAGGGCAGGATGAAGGCCCGCAGGGGCGCCGGGCGGCCGGAGCCCTCCTTGTGGTTCTTCACGAGCTCCTTGAAGGCCGCGACGACGCGGTCGATCTGGTCGTCGGGCATGACCGTGAAGATCATCGAGTTGTAGCTCGGGTTCATCAGCGACCCGTCGGCGGTGCCCGTCTCGCCCGCGCCGTAGATCCTCGGCGACTCCGTGAAGCCCTTCACGTCGAGCTTCCGGAGCAGGGCCTGCACGTCGGTCTCGAGGTAGTGGCGGTACACCAGGAGCAGCATCTTCATGGGGACCTCCGCCACCATGATAGGCCGCGGGCCTAGAGCGGAACAGCTTCCGGCCGGCGCTTGGAGTAGCGCACGATGGAGCGGTAACCGACCGACGCGAGCAGCGCCGCGGCCTCGTCGAAGCCCGCCCCCACCTCCTCCGGCCGGTGCGCGTCCGAGCCGAGCGTGACGGGGATCCCCAGCTCGAACGCGAGCTCGACGATGCGACGCGAGGGGTAGATCTCCCGGCAGGGCCGCCGCAGCCCGCTCGTGTTGATCTCCATCGCCATGCCCGCGGCCTTGATCTCGCGCAGCGCGGGCCGCACGAGATCGTCCACCGGGCCCTCCGGCCGGTGCCCGAACTTCTTCACGAGGTCGACGTGCCCGACGATGTCGAAGATCCGCAACCGGGCGAGGTCGGCGACCAGCCCGAAGTACCGGGCCCAAATCGTGCGGAGGTCGGCCCCCTCGAAGCGCGAGGCGTACTTGGCGTTGTCGAAGGCCCAGTCGCCGAGGTAGTGGACGGAGCCGATGACGTAGTCCCAGGGATGCGCCGCGATCACCTCGCGCTGGTAGTCCTCCGTCCCCGGGTGGAAGTCGCCCTCGAGGCCGAGCTTCACGGACAGCCCGGGGAACTTCGCCCGGGCCCGCTCGACGCCGTCGATGTACTCGCCCAGCTGCGCGCGCTCCATGCGCCAATCGGGGTCGTAGTGGGGCGGCATGGGCGAGTGGTCGGACATCCCGAACTCGTCGAGGCCCCGCTCCACCGCGCGGGCGAGGTAATCCTCGGGCCGCCCCTCCGCGTGCCGGCAGAGCGGCGTGTGGGCGTGGTAGTCGATCCTCATGGCCGGAACGGGACCTTGAGCCGCACCGAGACGGCCGCGGCCTCGCGCTCCTGCTTGCGCCCCGCCCCCGTGACCCGCTTCCAGGCCCCGCCGAGCACGAGCTCGACCTCCGCGGCCCCGGCCTTCACGACCTTCACCGAGACCTGCTCGGCCTCGTAGCGGACGTCGTCCCAGGCGTTCAGCTCGGCCTCGTCCTCGCCGTCCGCGCGCGGCCGGGTGACCTGCTTGCCGACGGACTCCGCGAGCGTGCCGGGGAGGCGGATCCGGAGCTTCAGGTGCCAGGGGCAGTCCTCGGTCTCCACGGTGAGGACGGCGCCGTCCTCCCGGTCCTCGACGGAGGCGTAGAGCTCGGTCAGCGCGTACTTCCGGTCGCCGCAGTCCGCGGTCGCCGTGCCGCCGGCGGCGCGCCCGAGGAACTCGGTCACGGCGTCCAGCTCCCGGCGGCCGAGCTCCTCGTCCGGCTTGAACTCGACCCCCGCGGGCGGATCGAAGGTCCCCGCGGGGACGGGCAGGCCGAGCTCGACCTTCGTCGCCTCGTACGGGACGAGGCCGGAGTCCTCGAGCTTCAGGATGACGTCGCTCCCCTTCCAGAACCAGGCGGTCCAGTTCGAGTTCGTGGAGTAGCGGAACACCTCGCAGTCCTTGCCCGCCCAGCGGTCGCTGCGGCCCCCGAGGAAGTCGACGGGGCTGCCGAGGAAGGCGTGGCCGAAGACGGGCGAGTAGCGGCGCCAGACGGCGGGCACGCGGGCGAGGGCCGTCGCGCGGCGCTCCGGGGTCCACCCGGCGAGCAGCGGGCCGAGGTCCCGCCCGGGATGCGGGCGGACCGTCGCGAGCTCGATCTTGCCGTCGATCTTGTGCAGCGTCCGGATCTCCCGGCCGTCGCTCCACGTCCAGCGCTCCTCGAGCGGGGCGGCGCCGCGCTTCTCGCTGCGGCGGAACACGGCCTGGGTCCCCTGGATCCAGGCGACGCCCTCGCCGCCCGGCGTCCGGTACGTGATCTTCGCGCTCGCGAAGGGGTGCGCCGCGGAAAGCGGGAGCGCGGCCGGCTCCTGCGCGAGGAGCAGGCCGAGGAGCAGCGCCGCACGGATCATGGCCCTGATATAGGGCAAAGGCCAAGGAGGCGCAAGGTCCCCCGGTTGCAAAGGCGGGCCGGCGGCCCTAGGATCGTCCGGCTTGCTGCCCCACCTCCTGACCTTCGCGAAGGTCGTCGCGGTCTTCAGCGCCGTCGTCTGGGCCATGAAGCGCCGCGTCCCGATGGGCGCGGCCCTGTCGGCGGGCGGGATCGCCGTGGCCCTGCTCATGGGTCACCCGCCCCGCTGGATCCTGGAGCAGCTGGCGACCGCGGACGCCGCGACGTTCCGCTCCCCGGCCACCTGGCGGCTCGTCGGCATCATGGGCCTGATCGTCGCCCTCTCCTACGTGCTCCAGGAGTCGAAGCAGATCGAGCGCCTGACCCGCGGCTTCCAGGCCTGCTTCCGCAACCCGAGGTTGACGCTGGCGACGCTGCCCGCGCTGATCGGCTTCCTGCCGATGCCGGGCGGCGCCCTGTTCTCGGCGCCGATGGTCGAGGCCGGGGCGGCGGGCACGCCCCTCGACCGCGAGGACAAGGCGCTCGTGAACTACTGGTTCCGCCACGTCTGGGAGTACGCCTGGCCCCTTTACCCGGGCGTGATCTTCACGGCGCAGTTCATCCACCGCGACACGCGGGTCGTCGCGCTGGCGCACGGCGCGCTCTGCGCCGTGTCGATCGCCGCGGGCTTCCTCTTCCTGCGCCGCGCGGACCGCGCCGACGCCGGGGCACCGCCCCCCGCGGGCGCCGGCCGGGGCGACCTCGTCGTCGTCCTCTTCCCCTTCGCGCTGATCTTCGGCCTGCACCTCGTCGCTGGCCTCGCGCTCGTCCCGGCGGTGTCGATCGGGCTCGGCTACACGGCGCTCTGGACCCTGCTCGGCGGGCACCTCCGCTTCAAGGGCCTGCTGAAGGCCGTCTTCGCGAACCGCGGCGTCTACGACATGATGGCCATGGGCGTGGGCGCGTCGGTGTTCGGCGACCTGATGACCCGCTCGGGCGCGATCTCCGGGATCACGAACCTCTTCCTCGCCCTGCACCTGCCGCTGCCCGTGCTCGCCGTGCTGCTCCCGGCGGCCGTCGGCTTCTTCTCGGGGATGACGATCGTTTACGTGATGACGACGTTCCCCGTGCTCCTCATGTACCCGGGCGCCTCGGACAACCCGATCCCGGTGCTCGCGCTGGGCTTCGCCTCGGGCTACTGCGGCACGCTCTCCAGCCCGGTGCACTCCTGCCTCGTGGTCTCGGCGAGGTACTTCCAGGCGGAGCTCTGGACGGTGATCCGGCGGATGCTGCCGGCCTGCGCGATCGTGCTGGCGACCGGCTTCGCGCTCTACGCGCTCTGGAGCCGGGTCCGGATCTGAGCTACTTGAGCTCCTCGAGCGCCGCGAGCGAGCCCCGGTACTCCGCGGTGCTCGCGAGCTTCGTCGCCGCCGACTTCGCGAACCACTCCTTCGCCCCCTCCCGGTCGCCCGCGAGCAGCCGGCGCGAGCCGATCCAGAACGCGACGAGGCAGGTCGTCCCGGGATCCTTGGCCTCGAGGGCGTACTCGGCCTCGGGGAGCCGCCCCGCGAGGAAGTCGACGAGCTTCCGGGTCTCCGCGTGCACGGCCCCCGGATCGGCCCCCTTGACGGCCGCCTCGAGCTCGGCGTCGGCCTCGGCCCGCTCCCCCGAGCGCGACCGGGCCAGCCAGGTGCGCAGCGCGTAGGTGAGGCGCCCCTTGGGATCGAGCTTCGCGGCCTTGCGGAAGTCCGCGACGGCGTCCGCCCAGCGGCGCTGGTCGGAGGCGACGAGGCCCCGCACGTAGGTGGAGAGCGCGTCGTCCGCGTAGAGCTCCAGGCCCCGGTCGAGGTCCGCCCGCGCCGCGTCGAGCTCGCCGAGGAAGTAGCGCTCGAGCCCGCGCTTCGACCACGCGAAGGCGTTCTTGGGGTCCAGCTCGAGGCAGCGGCTGAAGTCGGCGATGGCCGCCTTGCCGTCGCCCTGGCGGCCCCAGGCGACGCCCCGGATGTAGTAGGCCGGGGCGAAGGCGGGATCCAGCTGGATGGCCTTGGAGTACTCCTCGATGGCCCCCTTCACGTCCTCGGCGGCGAGCTTCTTGTTGCCCGCCTCGAGGTGCACGCGCACGTCCTGGAGCGGGCCCAGGAGCAGCAGCGCGACGAGGGCGGCCTTCAATGGGCCCCCTGCGACTCCAGCCAGCGCTCGGCGTCGATCGCGGCCATGCAGCCCATGCCCGCGGCGGTGACGGCCTGGCGGTACACGTGGTCGACGCAGTCGCCCGCGGCGAAGACGCCCTCGACCGAGGTGTACGTGCCGCGCGTGACCTTCACGTAGCCCTTCTCGTCGAGCGCGAGCGCGGACCTGAACGGCGCCGTGTTCGGCTCGTGGCCGATCGCGACGAAGAGCCCGCTGAGCTCCAGCACCCGCTCGGCCTTCGTCTTCACGTCCTGGAGCTTCACGCCGGTGACCTTGCCCTTGGAGACGTCGAGCACCTCGGAGACCGTCGAGTTCCAGGCGACCTCGATCTTCGGGTTCGACTGGGCCTTCTGCTGCATGATCTTCGAGGCGCGGAGCTGGTCGCGGCGGTGGATCAGGATCACCTTCGAGGCGAAGCGCGTGAGGAAGGTCGCCTCCTCGACGGCCGTGTCGCCCCCGCCGACCACGCCGATCACCTTGTTCCGGAACACGGGCAGCGCCCCGTCGCAGGTCGCGCAGCCGGAGAGGCCGCGGTTGAGGAGCGCCTTCTCGGACGGGATGCCCAGCCACTTCGCGCCCGCGCCCGTCGAGACGATGACGGACTTCGCGGTCCACGTCTTGTCCGACGACTTCAGCGTGAAGGGCCGCCGCGAGAAGTCGACGGACTCGATCCACGCCGTCTCGACGCGCGTGCCGAAGCGCTCGGCCTGCTCGCGCATGAGCTGCATGAGGTGCGGGCCCTCGACGCCCTTGGGGAAGCCGGGGAAGTTCTCGACGTCGGTCGTGATCATCAGCTGCCCGCCCGGCAGGTCCGTGCGCTTGCTGGAGTCCGCCTCCCCCTCCAGGACCAGCGGCTTCAGGTTCGCGCGGCTCGCGTAGATGGCCGCCGTGTAGGCCGCGGGGCCGGATCCGACGATGAGGACGTTCTCGCTGTCGCCCATGGGGTCTCCGTTACTTGACGTGCGGGGGCAGGTTGTCGTCGAAGAAGGGGTCCTCGAGCGTGACGGACACGTAGTGGCTGACCTCCCGCGCGTACCAGATGTCGCGGTAGCGGGCCACCTTCACGCGGTAACGGAAGCGGCGGCCGGAGCGGTCGGTCCAGCCCCGGGTCACGTAGCTGCCCCAGTCGAGGTGCTCCGGGTTCTCGGTGACGAACTGGTACCGGGCCGCGTCGAAGGGCTCGCCCTTCCAGGGGACGTCGAGGCGGGCGAGGATCTCCTCGTGGGCGAGGCGCCGGGCGTCGCTCCTCCAGCGGGTGCCGCCCTCGAACTCGCGCTGCCATCCGTCGAGCTGGGCCTGCGAGGGCGTCGGGACCGCGAGGTCCTTGAAGTCCACGGACTGGGTGACCGTCGGGGTGTCGCAGCCCGCGAGGACGGCCAGGCAGAGGGCGACGGCGAGGCGCATGCCCGGCCCCGCTACTCCTCGGATCCGGCGCCCTGCTCGCCCTCGGAGAGGCGGAACGCGACGATCTTGGAGGGGACGATCATCGTCTCGATCTGGTCGATGTCGAGGACGACGTAGTCCGCGTTGACCTCGCGCAGGATGCCCATCCAGGGCTCGGTGTTCTCCTGCGTCCAGATCTCGACCTCGCGCTCGAGGTACTCGGCGAGCTTCTTGAGCATGGGCCGACCATCATAGAGCGGCCCCCGGAACGAGTCTAGTAGTCCTCGTTCTCGAGCGGGTGCTGCTCGCGGGTGCGCGGGGCCTCGGGGACGGCGGCCGCGTCCGGGGCCGGCCCGGCGTGCGGGGACTCCCCTCCCGCCTCGCGCTCGGCGACGGCCTGGAGGCAGTACTGGTACTCGCGCCAGAGGTAGTCCTTGGAGACGCCCGCGTCGAGGTGCTCCCAGGGCAGGACCTCGTCCCTGCCGATGTCCCGCCGCGCGTAGAAGTCGGGGTCGATGCCCGTGGCCTGGAAGACCTCCATCCACCGGGTGAAATTGAAGTGCTCGCGCCACTCGTCGAAGCGCGAGCCGCGCTTCACGGCCTCGACGATCGACTTCGAGAGGCGCCGCGAGCCGCGGGCGAAGACGCCCTCGACGTAGCTCGTGCGGGGGTCGTGCATGCGCAGGTGCACCCTCGAGCCCCGGCAGAGCGAGGCGAGCCGCCGCTCCACGTCCTGCACGTAGGCGAAGTCGCGCTGCTTCGTGAACTGGAAGGGCGTGTGGGGCTTGGGGATGAAGGGCGAGATCGTGACGTTGACGTCCGCGGCCTGGCCGCGGACCTCCTTCCCCGCCATCGAGACCCGGCGGGCCGTGTCCACGATGCCGCGGATGTCGGACTCCGTCTCGCCCGGCAGCCCGATCATGAAGTAGAGCTTCAGGTGGTTCCAGCCCTCGCGGAAGGCGGCGCGCGCCGTCTCGAGGAGGTCGGCGTCCTTGATCGGCTTGCGGATGATCTTCCGCAGGGCCTCGCTGCCGCCCTCGGGGGCGACGGTGAACCCGCTCTTGCGGACCGACTTGAGCAGCGCGGGCAGCTCGGCGAGCTTCTCGTCGATGCGCAGCGAGGGCAGCGACACGCTCACGTTGCGGGGCTTGAACCGCGCGTTGAGCCGCGTCATCAGCTCCTGGATGTGCGGGTAGTCGCCGCTGGAGAGCGAGGTGAGCGCGATCTCGTCGTAGCCCGTCGCGCCGTAGATCTTCTCGGCCTGGTCGAGGAGCTGCTCGACGGGACGGAAGCGGAGCTTGTTCTTGAAGTTGACCGCGTGGCAGAAGCGGCACTTGTGCGGGCAGCCGCGCATGATCTCGAGGTTGATGCGGTCGTGGACGACCTCGGTGTACGGCACGATGGGCGACACCGGGAACCAGGCGTCGGGCAGCGAGCCCACGACCGCCTTCTTCACCGGGAACGGGGCGCCTTCCAACGGCGTGATCGACGCGACGGCCCCGCTCGGGAGGTACTCGATCCGGTAGAGGCTGGGGACGTAGGCGCCGGCCACCTTCTGCGCGATCGCGCGGAGCAGCTCCTTCCGGGAGGCGCCGCCCGAGCGCATCTCCACGATCGTCTCCATGAGGGCGAGGATCGCGTCCTCGCCCTCGCCGAGGATGATCACGTCGAAGAAGTCCGCGACCGGCTCGGGGTACGAGCCGTTGGGGCCGCCGCCGACGACGATCGGGTCGCGGTCGGAGCGCTCGGCCTGCCAGACGGGGATCCCCGCCAGGTCGAGCATGTTGACGATGTTCGTGTAGCCCATCTCGGCCTGGAGGCTGAAGCCGAGCATGTCGAACTCGCGCACGGGCCGGTGGCCGTCCACGCTGAAGAGCGGGATGCCCTCCTTGCGCATCTTCGCCTCGAGGTCGGTCCAGGGCGCGAAGACGCGCTCGCAGAGGGCGTCGGGCCGGGCGTTGATCAGGCCGTAGAGGATCTGGAGCCCGAGGTGGGACATCCCGATCTTGTAGGCGTCGGGGAACGCGAGCGCGACGCGGTGGCGGACGGAGTCCCAGTCCTTGCGGACGGAGTTCCACTCGCCGCCGATGTACTGGCTCGGGGCCTGGACGGAGACCAGGTGCGGTTCGAGGCGGTCCCAGACGGAGTTGACCATGAGGGGTGGATTCTAGCGGAAGCGGATCAGTTCAGCGAGGGCGTAGGCGGCCAGCCCTTCCCCGCCTCGAAGAGGCCGGAGGAGACCGGGATGGACGACGACGGCGAGCGGCGCACGAGGTCGACGACGAGCCGGGCGCGGCGGCCGGGATCCGCCTCCTCGAGCACGGCCTGCTTGTCGGTCGGGGCGGCGTCGAGGCAGGCGGCGATGAGGTCGCAGATGGCGCCGAGGGGCAGGTTGGGCTCGATGCGGGCGCCCTTGGCGGGCCCCGACTTCAGCAGGGCCCCGTAGACGGCGAGCAGGCCGAGGCGGACGCGCTCGGGCGTCTCGTCGGCCGCGGGCTCGACGATGGGCCGGAGCCGGGCGAGTCGGTAGGGCTTGCCGGCGAGCTCCTCCTCGATCCGGGCGCGGCAGAGGCCCGCGAGGAGGATGTGGTAGCGGCCGTCCTCGAGCCGGCGGTCCTGGAGGATGCGGCCGAGGCCGACGACGTCGTGGATGGGCGGGCGGCCCTCGTACCCCGGCTCCCAGCCGGGCTTGAGGAGGGCCATCGCGATGAGGCGGCCGCCCTCGAGGGCGTCTCGGGTCATCTCGCGGTAGCGCGGCTCGAAGATGTGCAACGGGAGCACCGTGCGGGGGAAGAGGACGACGCCCGGGAGCGGGAACACCGGGACGGCGGCCTCGAACGCGGCGTCCATGAAGGAAATGTAGCGCGGACGCCCGGCCCGTACCCGCCGAAAATGAAACGGGCCGGAGGGGTCGCCTCCGGCCCGTGGGAACTTCGGACGGGACTACCAGCCGAACACGGTCCGGTCCATCAGCCAGCCCGCGGCGGCGCCGATCGCGGCCCCGCGCCAGAGGTGCCCGCGCTGGTGGCCGATGATGGCCCCGACGCCGGCCCCGAGGATCACGCGGTCGCTGAGGATCGGCAGGAGCGAGCACCGGGGCCCGTACAGCACGCGGGCGTGGTAGACCACGGCGCCGCGGTGCTCCTCCGGGGGCGGCACCTGGCCCGGGGTCAGCTTGCCCTGCGAGTGCAGGAGCACGACGCGCCGGCCCCCCGCGTCCTCGACCACGGCGGTCTGGACGTCGAGGTACTCGGTGTCGGCCCCTCGCACCGTCACGAGGGCGGGGGCGTCGCCGACCTTCACCTTCTCGATCGTGGCCCGGCCCTCGATGGCGACGGCGTACTCGCCGGGGGCCACCTGGAGCTCGAGCGAGCCGCCGACCGGCAGGTCGGAGCCGCGGGACAGGCTGAAGTCGACGATCCCCTGCTTCGCGTCCACCGAGACCTTCACGGCCCGGTGCGAGGCGTTCTTCAGGGACAGCGTCTTCGAGCCGCCGGGCGCCGGGGCCGGGGCCTCGGCGCGGGGCGCCGGGGCGGGCTCCTGGCCGGCCAGCATCTTGGCGAGGAGCTTGTCGGTGGCCTTCAGCCCCTTGAGCTCCACGACGTCGTCGACGGTCAGGCGGAAGGAGGCCCGCTCGAGGTCGATCTTGGCGAGGATCAGCTCCTCCGAGACCTCGGCCTTCAGCAGCCGGGCCACGTCGTCCTTGCCGAAGGACCGCTCCTGGGCCGCGGCCGGCAGGGCCGACGCGAGGACCAGGGCCAGGACCATCCCGAACTTGTTCATGGCGACTCCTTCCCGCTTGACTACGGCATCGACTCGACGAGGCGGTCCATCATCTCGGCGAACGCCGCCTTCAGCGAATCGCCGGCCAGGGTCTGGTCGAAGCTCATCGAGCCGCCGAGGCCCATGGAGCCGCCGGTCTCGCGCTGGGCGAGGCCGCGCCCGTCCTGGGCCAGCACGATCCGGCCGGTCTCGACGTGGATGATCTGGACGATCACCTCGGACTCGGCGATCTGGCGCTTCTTCTGCACGACGATGGCGTTCACGGCCTCCTGGCGGAAGCCGTAGTTCGAAACCACGCCGTAAACCACGTAGTCGACGCCGATGATCTTGCCGACGCGCTGGGCGGTGGCCGCGTCCACGATGCCGCTCTGGCCGAGCTTCTGCTCGTCCAGGACCTTCGCCAGCTGCTGCCGGCTGAAGACGTCGAACTGCTGGCTCTTCACGAGGTAGAGGGCCAGGTGGTCGGCGCCGGCCCGGCCGAGCTGGTACTTGCCGTACTGGCTCTTGTCCTCGAAGTCGGCCACGGCGACCTTCTTGCGGTCCGCCATCGGGCGGGCCGGGTACCGCGACCAGTCGATGTCCACGACCGCCTCGCGCTTCTCGACCTTGCCCGTCACGCAGGCCGTGGAGCCCAGGAGGGCCATGGCCAGGGCCGCCAGCGTCATTCCTCGCACCATCTTCGATTCTCCTTTCCGGCTTCCGCCGGACGTTGTTCCTTACGATGCCTACCCGTGAGCGCCGGACGAATCCGGCGGTTCCCTACTTTTTCCCCTTGGGGTCGTACCCGGCCCAGGGCAGCGAGCGGAAGGCGATCGCCGCCGCGTCGTCCGCGTAGACGTCGGGATCCGTCGCGGCCTTCACGGCCGTGTCGACGAGGGCCCCGATCAGCGAGCGCTTGCCGGAGCCGGCGTTGACGTTGCTGTCGCCGTACTCGCCCTCGCCCTTCCAGAGGACGGCGTCGTCCTTGTCGTGGAGCTCGGACACGATCTTGACCTTGATCTCGTTGTAGACGCCCAGCGTCACCTTGCCCCAGGTGGGGAGGTCGGAGAGCACGACGCCCTCGACGCCGAGCTCCTTGCAGATCTGGGCCACCGGCACGCCCTGGATCTGCTCCGTGGCGCCGGTGAAGCCGTGCTCCACGTACCACTTCTCCAGGGTCTCCCACGGCACGCAGGCGTAGCCGCGGTTCGTCATCTCCTTCTGGATGTGCTTCCAGGCCTTGACGCCGTTGCCGACCCCCTGCGTCTGCATGTCGAAGGGGATCATGACCGCCACCTTCATCAGGTCCCGGTTCAGGTAGACGCGGGAGGACCCGCAGCCCCCGAGGACCAGGAACGAGAACGCCGCCACGGCCAGGAATCGCTTCATCCCATCCTCCCTAGAGTTTCAGGCGACCCGACTGGGAATAGAACGACACGGGATTGTCCCAGACGAGCTTCTGGATCTTCTTCTCCGCCACGCCGCGGCCCCGGAGCTCCTCGACCACGTGGGGCACCATGAGGGGGTCCGAGGGGCCCCAGTCGGCGGCGCTGTTCACCATCATGCGGTCGTAGCCGTGCTCCGCGCAGAGGTTGGCCATCCGCTCGGGCGAGAGCTTCGTGATCGGGTAGACCGTGTGCCCCGCCCAGGCCCCGGCGGCCAGCGTGGGCCCCGTCGTGTCCTCGACGTTGTGGTCGACGAGGACCTGCTTCATCGGGTAGCCGAGCTCCCGGCAGACCTCGAGGATGCGCAGGATGCCCCGCTTCTTGTCGAGGTGCGGGGAGTGGATCATGAGGGGCAGGCCGAACTCGCGGGCGAGCCCGATCTGCTTCACCATGTACTCCTCCTCGACCTCGTTGATCGCGTCGAAGCCGATCTCGCCGACCCCGACCACCCGCGGGTGCTCGAGGTAGCGCGGCAGCTCGGCGATCACGGCCTCGGCCAGCGCGCGGTCGTTCGCCTCCTTGGGATTCATCGCCAGGGTGACGAACTGCTTGATGCCGTAGCGCGCGGCGCGGGAATTCTCGTACTCGAGGAGGTGCTCGAAGTAGTCCAGGAACGAGCCGGCGCGGCGCCGCGTCTGCCCCAGCCAGAAGGCGGGCTCGACGACGACCTCGACGCCCGCCCGGGCCATCGCCTCGTAGTCCGTGGTGACCCGGGCGTACATGTGGGCGTGGGGTTCGAAGATCCTCACCGGCTCAATCCTCCGAAACCCCCGGCCGACCGCGGGACGCTAGAAACGGAAGCCCACCTCGAAGTACATCCCCTCGAGGCGCAGGTTCGCGCGGGTCTCCGTGACCTGGTTCTCGTCGTTCAGGATCGACGCGCGCAGGACCTGGTAGCCGAACTCGACGTGCAGGCGGTTGATCGGGATGCGGAGGGCGCCGCGGACCTCCAGGGGCGTCCGGATCTCGTCGCCGTGCGCCTTCGTGTAGGCGGGCAGGCCCGCGGACACGTCGACGCCGAGCTCGAGGTACTTGCCGAAGCGCACGCCGGTCTCGAGGACGGCGGACGGGTAGTGCAGCGCGCTGTAATCGAGCGACTCCGCCGTGCCGCCCTGGCTGAGCTGGGCGTTGGCCGTGAGCCAGTTGAAGGCGAGGCCCGCGCCGAAGAAGAACGCGTCCTCGACCTCGGTCGCGGAATACAGGAAGCCGACGGTCATGTTGCGCAGCTCGAAGTCGGCCGTGACCTGGGATCCCGTCAGGAACGTCATGCTCCCGAAGGTGTAGTCCTCGGCCACGATGTCGCGGCCGCTGCCGGTCAGGTTCCAGCCGCTGACGAAGAGCTGGTGCCCGTCCACGGTGTGGAAGGTCAGCTGGAAGCCCGCACCGGAGGTGTCGCCCGCGTCGACGTCGTCCTCGAAGTTGATGCGGTTCGAGGTCGTGGGGGAGAGGCCCTTGCGGACCTGGGTGCTGTTCGTGCCGCTCCAGCCCCGGAGGCCGACCTCGGCCTTCCCGACTTCCTGGGCGCTCGCCTCGACGGCGGAGAACGCGAGGACGACCAGCATCGGCACGACGGTTCGCAGGTTCATCGACCCTCCAGTGTTCCTCGGTCCAAGTTCGCCGGCGACGTTTCGAGCGATCGGTACAGCGTGTCCCGCTGCACCGGCACCCTCCCGGCCTCGCGGATCAGGGCCCTCAACTCCTCCTCGGCGACTCCCGCGGGCGATTCCGCACCCGCCATGTGGACGATGCGTTCTTCCACGATCGTCCCGTCGATGTCGTCGACCCCGAAGGAGAGAAGGACCTGCGCCGTCTTCAGGCCGGTCATGATCCAGTAAGCCTTAATGTGGTCGAAGTTGTCAAGCATCAGGCGTGCCACCGCGTGGACCTTCAGGTCGTCCTGGACGGTCGCCCGGGGCACCTCCGAGAGGCGGGTGTTCTCGGGATGGAAGGCCAGGGGGATGAACGCCGTGAACCCGCCCGTCTCGTCCTGCAGGGCCCGGAGGCGGAGCATGTGGTCGACGCGCTCCTCGGCCGTCTCGATGTGCCCGTAGAGCATCGTCGCCGTCGAGCGCAGCCCGAGGGCGTGCGCCGCGCGGTGGATCTCCAGCCAGCGCTCGGGTTTCGCCTTGCCGGAACACACCTGGTCCCAGACCCGCTTCGCGAAGATTTCCGCACCGCCGCCGGGCAGCGAATCCAGGCCCGCGTCCACGAGGTCCTTGAGGGTCTCGACGAGGGTCTTCTTCGAGATCTTCACGAGGTGGTCGACCTCGGTCGCCGTGAAGGCCTTGAGGTGGACCTTCGGGTAGCGCTCCTTGAGGCCGCGGAGCATCTCGAGGTAGTAGCGGTACGGCAGCTTCGGGTGGACGCCGCCGACGATGTGGATCTCGTTGAGGCGCTCGAAGCGCGTCTTCGCGGCGTAGGCGAAGATCGCGTCGAGGTCCATCTCCCACGAGCCCTCCTGCCCCTCGCGACGGTAGAAGGCGCAGAAGTGGCAGTCGAACACGCACACGTTCGTGTAGTTCAGGTGCATGTTCCGGACGTAGTAGGCGTTCGAGCCGTTCTTCTTCTCGCGCACGTGGTTGGCGAGTCGGCCGAGCGCGAAGAGGTCGTCGGTCCGGAAGAGGCGGACGCCGTCCTCGGCGGAAAGTCGTTCCCCCGCCAGCACTTTGCGCTCGATGTCGGTGAGGGCGCCCATGGGGTCGCGCCAGAGTACCGGCCCCCCCGGGGCAAGTCAACGGGAGGGGCGGAGGGCCGCGAGTCGGCGCTCGATCTCCGCCCACTGGTCGGGCGGGGTGAGGTGCTCGCCGAAGGTGCCGTTGCGCGGGTTGTCGTCGCCGTGGTAGTCGCTGCCGCCGGTGACGAGCAGCCCCCGGCGCGCGGCCAGGGCCAGGAAGTCGAGGGCCCGCCCCGGCCGCTCGTAGCGGTGGTGCGCCTCGATGCCCTTGATACCGGACTCGTCGAGGATCGCCTCGACCTGCTCGTCGCCGTCGAGGAAGTGCGGGTGCGCCAGAACCGGGAAGCCGCCCGCCGCGCGCAGCAGCGCCGCCGCCTCGCCGGGCGACAGGTCGCTCGAGGGCACGTGGGCCGGGCCCCCGTCCTCGAGGTAGCGGTCGAAGGCCTCCTGGTCGTTGCGCACGAGGCCCGCCTTCACCATGGCGCGGGCGACGTGCTTGCGGCCGACGGACTTCCCCATCGCCTCGGCCAGCACGGCCGCGGGCTCCAGGGTCACGCCGAGGCCGCCCAGGGCGGCGCAGATCTTCTCGACGCGCTCCCGCCGCACCTGGCGCATCCGCGCGAGCTTCTCCTGGAGCGGCGCGTCGGAGGGGTCGATGCCGATCCCGAGCACGTGGACCTCGCGCCGGGCGAAGCGGGCGGAGAGCTCGATGCCCGGGACGAGGCGCAGGCCGACGCGGGGCGCCTCGGCGGCCGCCTCCGCGAGCCCCTCGGTCGTGTCGTGGTCGGTGACGGCCAGGACGTCGATGCCCTGGCCGCGGGCGAGCCGCACCAGCTCCGCCGGGGCGGCGCGGCCGTCCGAGGCCGTCGTGTGGCTGTGCAGGTCGATCTTCATGGAAAACAGCGGGGGCCCGGGCGGACCCCGGGCCCCCGTTCAAAGGCGGTTACTTCGCGTTCTTGGCGAACCAGTCCTTCGCGTTCTTCGGATCGATGGCCGTCTTGCCCTTGCCGTGGTTCAGCGGGCAGACGAGGCCCTTCTTCGAATCCTGCGCGGACTGCACGAGGCGGACGATCTCGTCCGAGGAGCGGCCGATCGCCGTGTTGGTGACCTGCTCGGCCTGGACGACGCCGTCCGCGTCGATGATCCAGGTCCCGCGCAGCGCGATGCCGGCGGGCTCGAGGAGCACGTTGTAGGCCCGGGAGACCTCCTTGTTGAGGTCCGCGCCCAGCGGGTACAGCGTCCCCGCGATGCCGCCCTGGTTGCGCGGCTGGTTCATCCACGCCTGGTGGCTGAACTTGCTGTCGACCGAGAAGCCGACGACCTCGGCCCCGAGCGCCTGCAGCTCCGACAACCTGTCGGAGAGTCCGGTGATCTCGGTGGGTCAGACGAACGTGAAGTCCAGCGGGTACGAGAACAGGACCAGCCACTTCCCCTTGTAGTCCTCGAGCGAGACCGACTTGAACTCGCCCTTGAGGACCGCATCCATCTTGAAGGCCGGGGCCTTCTGTCCGACGAGCGACGCCATGTAGGAACCTCCTGGTTATTTGCGGTGACGGATCAGTCCGAGGAACTCCTCGCGCGTCTTGGGGTCGCTCCGGAAGCGGCCCCGCATCGACGAGGTGACCATCTGCGCGTTGGGCTTCTCGACCCCGCGCATCAGGACGCAGAGGTGCGTCGCCTCCATGACGACCGCGACGCCCCGGGGCTTCAGCCCGTCCTCGAGGCAGCGCGCGATCTCCGTGGTCAGCTTCTCCTGCACCTGCAGGCGGCGGCTGAAGACGTCGACCAGCCGCGGGATCTTGGAGAGCCCGACGATCTTCTTGCCCGGGAGGTAGGCCACGTGGCACCGCCCGAAGAACGGCAGCAGGTGGTGCTCGCAGAGCGAGAAGAAGTCGATGTCCTTCACGATCACCATCTCGTCGTAATCCGTGCTGAACATCGCCCCGGCCAGGATCTCCGCGGGATCCAGCGCGTAGCCCTTCGTGAGGTAGCGCAGCGCCTTCTCGACCCGGAGCGGCGTCTTGCGCAGGCCCTCCCGGGCGGGGTCCTCCCCGAGGCGCGTGAGCATCTCGCGGACGAGTTCCTTGAGGTCGGCGGGGTTCGCGGCGGTTTCGATCGCCATGGGTTGAGGAATGTAGCGGATGCCCCCGGCCTTGGCAAGCAGGACCGAAATGGTCTTGATTCGGAATTCCGGCGGCGGTTCCGGGGAGGTGTCGTAAGGAACCCTGCCATGGACTACCGGATCCCGAAGTCCGACGAGGACCTCATGCTCGACGTGAGGGCCGGCGACCGCGACGCCTTCGGCCTGCTCTACCACCGGCACCGCGTCCCCGTGCTCAACTTCTGCACCCAGATGCTCCGCAACACCGAGGACGCCTCCGACGTCTTCCAGGAGGCCTTCCGCTACCTCTTCGTCCACGCGAACACCTACGAGCCCTCCGCGAAGTTCACGACCTACCTCTACCGCATCTGCCGCAACCTCTGCATCGACATCCTCCGCCGCCGCCGGCGCTGGAACCTCCAGCAGCTCGACCCCGCGATCGACGTCCGCGACGACGAGCCCGTCCGCCCCACCGCGATCGAGCAGGACGAGGTCCAGGGCGAGGTCAAGCGCTGCCTCGACGAGGTCCCCGAGCCGTACCGCGAGGTCCTCCTGCTCCGCGTCGTCCAGGGCCTCCCCTACGAGGACATCGCCTCCGCGACCGGCAGCCCGCTCGGCACCGTGAAGTCGCGCCTCCACGCGGGCTTCGACTTCCTCCGCCGCGCCCTGCGCCGGCGCCGCGTCGTCGAGTAGATTCCGCGAACCCGCCCGTTCCTTCCCCGCTCGGTAGGGTGCGCATGGATTGCCACGAACTGGCCGACGACGTCCTCCTCGACCTCGCGGAGGGCCGCCTCCCCCGCCCCGAGCGCGCGCTGGCGCAGCGCCACCTCGAGGGCTGCGGGGCCTGCCGCGACCGCCACGACGAACTCGACGTCCTCGCCCGCGGGTTGCGGCGGTCGCTGGAAGCCCCCTCCAGCCCCGCCCTGCTCGCGGAGCTCGACCGCTCCGTCCTCGGCGCCCTCGCCACGGAGTGGGCGCCCCGCCGCACCCGGCCCCGCCGCGCGGCCTGGGGCCACGTCGTGGTCGCCGCCTCCGCCCTCTTCGTGGTCTCCGTCCTGCTGCGCCCCGACGGCGCGGGCGTGCCGGTCCCTCCCCCGGTCCTGGCTCCCGCCGCCCCGGCGCCCGTGGCGCTCTCCGAGCTGACGGTCGACCGCCCCTCCGGCGACGGCCCCGTGCTCGTCTCCTACGACCCCGAGCGCGTCGAGGTCCTCGGCCGCGGCGACGAGGCCCTCCCGGGAGAAGTCGACTGCCTGAACCCGGCCTGCCCGGGCTCGCTGCTCCTGCGCGGGCCCTGGCCCGTCCGCCTGCAGATCCGCGGCACCGGCCCCGTCTCCGCCGAGGCCCGCGACGCCCACGACCCCAGCCTCCCCGCCGCCGATCCCGTCCGGCTCGACTTCGGTCGCTGATCCGCGCTACGATTCCTCCATGTCCGTCCGACGCGACGCCGCGGCGATCGCCGAGCTGGCCCGGGACCTCGTCGTCCAGGGCCTCGACCGCGGCCAGCCAACCGGGGAGATCCTCGCCCTGCTCCGCGAGGTCGGCATCCCGTCGGCCAAGGCCGAGGAATTCCTCGAGTCGATCCGCGCCAGCTGGGAGCGCCGGCAACGGGCGGAGAGCCTGCGCTGGTCGGGGCGGGTGCAGCTCTGGCTGGGCGCCGTGGGCCTCGGGCTCGGCGCCGCGCTGCTCGTGATGGCCCGCAAGGCCGCGATCCGCGCGGAACCCGGCGGCGCCGCCCCCATGCCCGACCTCCTGCGCTGGTACCTGCTGCCCGGGGTCATCGCGGCGGTCTCCGCCGCGCTCCTCGTCCGGGGCTGGCTGCGCTACCGCGGCTCGGCGTCGGTCCGCTGAAACGGAAACGGGCCGGAGGGTCTCCCCTCCGGCCCGCCGGAATCGCGGTGACGGTCTACTTCACTTCCCAGGTGTCGCCCTGCGCCAGGAGCTTGTCCAGGTCGCCGGGGCCGAACTTCGACTTCGCCAGCTTGATCTGGTCGCCGATGCGGTCCCCGAGCGTCGGCAGGAGCTCCGCGCGGAACACGCCGATCGGCGTCGGGAAGTTCGGATACGACATGCGGCTCAGGAAGTAGCCCAGCGCCGGGTTGTGCTCGTCGTGGACCACGAGGTCCTTCTCGGTGACCCCGTTCTCGCCGAGCTTCACGACCTCCAGCTTCAGCCCGTTGAAGCGGATGCCGCGGTCCTTGGCCTTGCCGTAGATCAGCGGCTTGCCGTGCACGAGCTCGACGATCTGGTCGTCGCGGATCTCCTTCTCGACGACGTCCTTGAACGCCTTGTCGTTGAACACGTTGCAGTTCTGGTAGATCTCCATGAGCGCGGCGCCCTTGTGCTCGTGGATGCGCCGCACCATGTCCATCAGGTGCTTCGGGAAGATGTCCACGGAGCGGGCGATGAACGTCGCCTCGGAGGCCAGCGCGAGCGAGATCGGGTTGATCGGCTGGTCGACGCTGCCGAGCGGCGCGCTCTTGTTCGTCTGCCCGATCGGCGTCGTGGGCGAGTACTGGCCCTTCGTCAGACCGTAGATCCGGTTGTTGAAGAG
>CAYXGZ010000038.1:0-34190 GCA_964464755.1 uncultured Planctomycetales bacterium | reverse complement strand
ATCAGGTCCGGCGTGAACTGGATGCGGTTGAAGGACAGCGACAGGGTCTGCGCCAGCGTCCGGATCATCAGGGTCTTCGCCAGGCCCGGCACGCCGACCAGCAGCGCGTGGCCCCGGGCGAAGATGGACGTGAGCAGCTCGTCGAGGACGCGCTCCTGGCCCACGATGACCCGGTGCATCTCCTTCTTGAGCATCTCGTAGGCGCTCTTGAGCCTCTGGATGTTCTCCATGTCGCCGGACGTGGGGGCGTCGCTCATCGATCCTCCTGGTGACGTTGGGCCGACCGTTTCGGGCCGCCCACTCTACCCGATGTACGCAGCGGGGGACAAAACCTTTGAAGCCGCACCCCGCGGACCGCCATATTGGACGGATCAAGCCGCCCGGCGATGGACCCGGACGGAAAAAAACATGCGACGCCGCCGCACCCTCTTCGCGACCCTCCGGTTCGCCCGCTTCCTCCTCCACGAGTTCCGCTGGCCCCTCGGCATCTTCTTCCTGCTCGTCTTCGGCGGCGGGGCCCTGCTCTCCGCGACCTACACGAAGGAGCGCTTCGGCTGGATCGAGGGCAGCTACGACGTCTTCCTCATGGTCTTCATGCAGCCCCAGCTCAAGTTCCCGGACCAGGTCTACCTCCGCGCCTTCTTCTTCCTCGCCCCCGTCGTCGGCCTCGGCGCCGTCGCCGACAGCTTCGCCCGCCTCGCGTACTTCATCTTCGCCCGAAAGCAGCAGCTCCAGGAGTGGCAGATCATGAACGCCTCCGCGATGAAGGACCACGTCGTCGTCGTCGGCCTCGGCAAGGTCGGCTACCGCATCCTCAAGGAGCTCCACGCGCTCAGGGAGGAGGCGGTCGCCATCGAGACCCGCATGGA
Organism: uncultured Planctomycetales bacterium; assembly: GCA_964464755.1. Taxonomy (GTDB): domain Bacteria; phylum Planctomycetota; class MHYJ01; order MHYJ01; family JACPRB01; genus CAYXGZ01. The sequence goes on along the minus strand of CAYXGZ010000038.1, from coordinate 33,321 downwards.
GTCCGAGCTCGTCGCCGAGCTCCTCGACCTCGGCGTCCCCGTGATCCGCGGCGACGGCCGCCGCCGCAAGGTCCTCGAGGAGGCCAACGTCGCCCGCGCCAAGGCCGTCATCCTCGCCACCGACGACGACGTCGCGAACATCGACGCGGCCCTCACGGCCCGCGAGATCAAGCCCGAGATCCGCGTCGTGGTCCGGCTCTTCGACGACACCCTCGCCGCCAAGGTCGCCCCCGTGTTCAAGATGCCGGTGCTTTCGACCTCGCACACCGCGGCCCCCGCGTTCGTGGCCGCCGCGACGGGCCGCAACGTCTACCACGCCTTCGTGCTCGACGGGCAGCCGCTGCAGATGGCGGACCTCGTCGTCGAGGAGGGCTCCGCCCTGGTCGGCAAGTCGGTCGGCGACCTGCACCGGCGCCCCGAGGTCAACATCGTGATGCACCAGCGCGGCGGGACGCGCGACGTCGGCCCCGACGGCGGCATCGCGCTGCTGCCCGGCGACAAGCTCGTCGTCATGGCCCCGCCCGAGAAGGTCTACGCGCTGATCGCCGAGGCGAGGCCGCGTTGACGCCCCGCGGCGGGCGCGATAGAGTGCCCGCGTGACCCCGTTTTCGCCCGTCCCGGAGATCCTCGCCGACCTCAAGGCCGGGAAGATCATCGTCCTCGTGGACGACGAGACGCGGGAGAACGAGGGCGACCTCGTCGTGGCCGCCGAGAAGATCACGCCCGAGGCGGTCAACTTCCTGAGGCTCCAGACCGGCGGGGTGCTCTGCCTGGCGATGACGGAGTCGCGGGCGGACGCGCTGGGCCTGGCCCCCATGGTCCAGAAGAACACCTCGGCCCGGGAGACGGCCTTCACGGTGACCATCGACGCCGCGGAGGGGATCTCGACGGGCATCTCGAGCGCGGACCGGGCGCGGACCATCCTGGTCGCGGCCGACGAGCGCTGCCGGCCGGAGGACCTGGCGCGGCCGGGCCACGTGCTGCCGCTGCGGGCGCGGGACGGCGGCGTGCTGGTGCGCGCGGGCCACACCGAGGGGACGGTCGACCTCTGCCGCATGGCGGGGCTGCGCCCGATGGGCGTGCTCAGCGAGATCATGAACCCCGACGGCTCGATGATGCGGCTGAACGGCCTCGTGCAGTTCTGCAAGACGCACGGGCTGAAGATGACCTCGATCGCGGACCTCATCGAGTACCGGCGCCGCGAGGAAAAACTGATCGAGCGGGTGGAGACGGTGAACCTGCCGACGGAGTTCGGGACCTTCCGGCTGCACTGCTACCGCTCGAAGGTGGACGAGTACCTGCACCTGGCGATGTGCGCGGGCGGGGTCGGCGAGCCGGTGGACGGCAAGGTCCAGGTGCAGGCGGACCCGGTGCTGGTGCGCGTGCACAGCGAGTGCCTGACGGGGGACATCTTCCACTCGAAGCGCTGCGACTGCGGGGACCAGCTCGCGGGGGCGCTGAGTCAGATCGCGCGGACGAAGGGCGTGCTGCTCTACATCCGGCAGGAGGGGCGGGGGATCGGCCTGATCAACAAGCTGAAGGCGTACGCGCTGCAGGAGAAGGGCCTCGACACGGTGGAGGCGAACGAGCGGATGGGGCTGCCGGCGGACCTGCGCGAGTACGGGATCGGGGCGCAGATCCTGCTGGACCTGGGCGTGCGGAAGATGCGGCTGCTGACGAACAACCCGAAGAAGATCGTGTCGATCAAGGGCTACGGGCTCGAGGTGACGGAGCGCGTGGCGATCGAGATCCCGGCGACACGGGAGAACGCGGCGTACCTGAAGACGAAGCGGGACCGGATGGGCCACCTGCTGGACGACGTCGAAGGGCCGGAGGCCTGATGGGCGAGGTGCGCGTCGCGGGTTTCGAGGCGGGCGGCTCGAATCCCCTGTTCCTGCTCGGCGGACCGGACGTGATCGAGTCCGAGGCGCACGCGAAGCGCCACGCGATCGCGATCCGCGACATCTGCCGCGAGCACGGGGTGAACTACGTCTTCAAGTGCTCGTACGACAAGGCGAACCGGACGAGCGGGGCGAGTTACCGCGGGCCGGGGATGAAGGCGGGGTTGAGGATCCTGGCGAACATCGCGAAGGCGGCGAAGGTGCCGGTGCTGACGGACGTGCACTCGCCGGAAGAGGCGGCGGCGGCCGGGAAGGTCGTGGACGTGGTGCAGGTGCCGGCGTTTCTCTGTCGCCAGACGGACTTGCTGGTCGCGGCGGCGAAGACGAAGCGGGTGGTGCACGTGAAGAAGGGGCAGTTCCTGGCGCCGTGGGACATGAGGAACGTGGTGGCGAAGCTGGAGTCGGCGGGGGGGCGGCGGATCCTGCTGGCGGAGCGGGGGACGACGTTCGGGTACAACGCGCTGGTGGTGGACATGCGGTCGATCCCGATCATGAAGTCGACGGGGTACCCGGTGGTGATGGACGCGGGGCACTCGGTGCAGGCGCCGAGCGGGGGGAAGGGCGGGTCGGTGTCGGGGGGCGACGCGGCGATGATCCCGGTGCTGGCTCGGGCGGGGGTGGCGGCGGGCGCGGACGGGGTGTTCCTGGAGATCCACGAGGACCCGTCGAAGGCTCCGTGCGACGGCCCGAACTCGCTGAAGCTGGACGACCTGTCGCGGGTGCTGCGCGACCTGGTGGCGATCCGGTCGGCGCTGGTCCGGTAGTTCCCAATTCGTTGACACGCCGTTCCCAATAGATAGAATCCCCGCCCGTTCCGCGTTTCATCGCGGGAGAACCCGTCGATTTCCTGCGGTTTTGGGGCCTCCGGCGGCACTCCGTCGGGAGGAAGGCGACATGGGGGACATTCCCGATCGGGCGCTCTGGGGCGATTTCGAGGTCCACCTCGACGAGCTCCTGGGCCGGGGCGGCATGGGGGCGGTGTACCGGGCGCGGCAGGTCTCGCTGGACCGCCAGGTGGCGGTGAAGGTCCTGGAGCCCGACCGCGCGCCGAACGAGGACCTGGCGACGGGCTTCGTGGAGAAGTTCGAGGTCGAGGCGAAGGCGCTGGCGAAGCTGAACGACTCGCGGATCGTTACGATCCTCCAGGCGGGGCGCAACGACGGCCGCTGCTGGTACGCGATGGAGCTCGTCGAGGGCGAGACGCTCGACGACCGGATCTCTCGCGAGGGGATGTACGCCCCGCGCGAGGCGGCGCGGATCGCGGCCGAGGTCGCCCGCGCGCTGGCGGCCGCGCAGCACGAGGGCATCATCCACCGCGACGTGAAGCCCGCGAACATCTTCGTGACGCGGGACGGCGGGGTGAAGCTCGGGGATTTCGGGCTCGCGCGCTCCTCCGACTTCCAGCCGACGCGCTTCACGCGGATGAACGCGGTCGCCGCCACGCCGGAGTACGCGTCGCCGGAGCAGGCGTCCAACGGCGCCTGCGACCACCGCAGCGACCAGTACTCGCTGGGGGCCGTGCTCTTCGAGATGGTGACCGAGCGGCCGCCGTTCGCGGGCGCGAGCGCCGTGGAGACCCTGTTCCAGCACGTCCACGACGAGCCGCCCAAGCCGTCTATCCTGAATCCGAAGATCCCCGCGACCCTCGAGGCGGTAATCCTCCGTTGCCTGCGCAAGGACCCCGCGGCGCGGTACCCGAACTACGAGGAACTCGTCCGGGACCTCGAGGCGGTGATGGCCGACGCACCGCCCGCGGCGGCGCCCCCCGAAGTGCGCGAGCGCCCGGTGCTGCTCTACGCGGCGGCGGGCTTCGTCGTGGTCCTGCTGCTGGGCATCCTGGCGTGGGCCCGGCCCTGGGTCGCGGCGCCCGAGAAACCGGCCCCCTCGCCGACGAGCCGGCCGACTCCGGTCGCGACTCCCGCCCCCACCCCGTCGCCCTCGGCCGCTCCGGCTCCCGCGGCGACGCCGGATCCCGAGCTGGCTCGACGCGCCGAAGCGGAGCGCCGGATTCGATCGCTCCTTGAGGCGCAGCAGCCGGTGGAGGCCTACGCGCTCATGAAGTCCGAGGGCCTGGATCTGCCGGAGGTTCCCCCCGCAGCTCGCAAGGCGGCGTGGGCCGCGGTGGAGCCCCCGGACCGCAAGTTGCTCGCGGCGTTCCTTGCGGTCGAGGCCGATCCCCGGCTCGCCGACGAGCTCTCGGCCCTGGATGCGCCGTTCGATCATCCCGCCTCGCGGGCGTGGGAGCGGGCGGTGAGGCGGCTCTATGACGATCGGGCGTTGACCGACACGGCGATCGGCGAGATCCGTTCCTGGAAGCAGTACCCCGGCTCCGAGCAGGCGCGCTGGGACCTGCGCGGCGGGCTGAGGCTCCAGGATCCGGAGCACGAGACTTGGCTGGCGAAGGCGCTGTCGGCCGAACGCGGGTTCTCGCTCCGATTCCGTTTCGTTCCCGCGGGCGCCGGCTCCTGGGCGGGGGTGGCGGCCTCCGAGATGACTCCCACGCGGTTCCGGATGATCCAGGTGCTCGCGACGGCCGAGGGCCGGGTCGCGGGCGCGGTCGAACGCGAGGGCGGTCGGGTCCTGGGCCGGGGCGAGGTCCCGGTCGCGGCCGCGGAGGAGCACGAGATCGCGATCCTGCCGGCGTCGGGCCGCTGGTTCGCGTTCGTCGACGGGAAGTGCGTGTCGTCGTGGGCGGGGGAAGGGCCGGGCGCGACGGTCGCGCCGGGCGTCCATCGCGGGGAACTGGTCGTCACGGGAATCCGGGTCGCGAGGTGAACTCATGAATCGCAAGTCGCTCTGGGTGGGGATCGGTGTCGGGGCCGTGATCGCGTGGTCGGTGGTGATCTTCGTCGGATGGACGCATGCTCCGCAGGACGGGAAACCCCAGACGCCCGAGGCCCGCGAGGAGCGCCAGCAGGGTCGCGAGGCGGCGGACCGGCCGGTCGCCTACGACCCGCAGAACTACCTCGGCTTCGATCCGCAGGCGTTCTACGTGCCGCCGAAGGTCAGCGAGGTCCGGGTGGAGGAGCAGCATGCGCTGGGCGATTGCGCGCTCGAGTTCGCTCCGAGCGCGGCGGCGGCCCCCGAGGCGCTGCTCTTCGCGTCGCCCGGCCAGAGGATCGGGCTGGGCCCGGTGTTCGGGGATCCCGGGTTCCACGTCCACGTGCTGGCGGACGGCAAGGACAAGATCTACCGCCCGGACGAGCGGGGCAACCTGGTGATCGAGGCGGGCAGCTCGCCCGCGAAGCTGGTCCTGGTGACGACGCCGTTCACCGTCGACTACCCCGCGACGCGGGTCTTCATCCCTCCCTACACGCTGTCGCTCGCGGTGCTGCCCGCGGACAAGATGTCGGGCGTCGTCTCGGCGCAGCCGTTCGCGCGCGCCGTGAAGCCGTCCGCGGAGGCGCCGGCGGACCTGTTCGTCGCGACGGTCCCCCGGAGCGACGCGGAGTTCGTCTTCGTGGCCTACGACCTCTCCGGCAAGCGGAAGGACCTCGAGACGGGGCTCTGGCTCGGGTCGGCGGAGCGCTATTCCCTGCAGCCGACGTTCCGGGCCTGGGTCGAGGAGTCGGACGGTCGCGTGAACCAGAAGGTCGAGGTGCTGCCGTTCCCGCCCACCGTCGGGTACTCGGCGGCGGGGACGGACCAGTTCGAGCTCGAGTCTCCGTCGGGGATCGTGGCCAAGGTGCCGGTGCCGCCTCGTCCTCACGTCGACGCGCCGGACACGGCGGTGGAGCCGCTGCCCGCGGTGAACGTCACGGCGACGTTCTACGGCTTCCCGAAGCAGGCGACCTGGCGCGTGGTGACGGGGCAGGGCTGCGCCCGGCCGAAACGGCCGTCGATCACGGTCGAGCAGAAGGAGGAGGCCGAGTCGCTCGGCTTCCAGGTGACGTCGATGTCCGCGGACAAGGACGCCGAGGGGCGGCCGGTGCCGCGGGCGGCGTTCTACTCGCTGCGGGTGGCGCGGAAGTGGGACCGGGAGGGCGGGTGCTGCTCGGCGATCCCGGTGATCGCGTTGCCGCCGAAGCCGTTGGGCGACCGCGCACCGTACGTGCCGACCACGAAGCTGCTGCACGCGAAGATCGTCCGGCTGGGCGGGGCGGGGGCAGTGCGGCAGCCGAGCATGTGGAATCCGCTCACGGCGGGGATCCTCGCGGACTCCGGGGTCCGGGCGGCGCTGGGCCTGCGGGAGCTCCTGAAACCGGCGAAGGCCCGCGGCGCGGGGACGAACGTGATCGTGAACAACTACATCAACACCGAGGGCGCGGGGGGGTACGGGGGCGGCGGTGGTCCCCGGGGCGACGTGAACCTGTCGGTGCAGGGCGGGGAGAGCGACTGGATGGGGCGCTGGGCCTACGAGCGATACCAGGAGAACCGGCAGAAGTCGGAAGAGGTGCTGCAGGGGGATCCCTACCGGCACGAGAACACGCAGATGGGGGCGGTGGGTCGGGGGTGGAACGGCGCGCCCGGGTACCAGGTGCCGACCTCGAAGCGGCCGTGATGCACGTCGCCCTGCTCCTGCTGCTGGCCCTGCCTCCCCAGGAGGAGGGGATCCGGATCGAGCGCCGGGGGGATGGCGCGACGGTCGTGGAGACTCCGTCGGGCCCGGTGCGGGTGGAGACGAGGACCGAGGGCCGGCCGTTCTCGTCGCGGACGCCGGCGTCCGGGGTGCGGTTGAATCGCAAGCAGCTCGAGGAGTACATCGACGACCGGAAGAAGGTGAAGGAGGAATGGACCTGAGTGGATGACGGGGGCCCGGTGGTCGCCGGGCAGGGCGGGGAGGACGTCATCGAGTGGGGGAAGCTGCAGCTCCTGAAGGTCAAGGAGCGGGAGATCGTCTTCGTCACCGAGCGGAGGGACCGGCGTCCGCCGCACGCGTCGGCGCAGGTGGTGGAGGAGGGGGGCGTCCGGGTCGAGTTCGAGACCCGCGCGGAGCGGGTGGCCGTGGGGTGGCAGACGACCAAGCGCAAGGGCAAGATGCCCGAGAACAGCGAGCGGACGGTCCTCAACTACGAGGGCCGGCGATACACCTGATGGACGGGGGCGGGGGCCGGCGGCCCTCCATCGTCGCCCGGCGGTCCTTCCTCCGGGCCGGACACGCCGGGATCGATGGCGGAGTCCGGAACGCCGGGCCCCGGGAGCGGGGCTCCCCCCGGAGGGGCCTCGCCAGGTGCGCCGGCGCCGACGGGAGCCGGGCTGGCCCCGACCGGCGCCACGACCCTGGGATTGGGGGTGCTGCGTCCGACGTGGATCGAGGACGTCCTGGCCGGCGGGCTGTCGGCCGGGATCCTGCGCCGGGCGTTCGACAGCCGCGTCGTCTTCCCGCGCCCCGTCGATTTCGATCCGCCGGTGCCGGGGCCATCTAAGAAGCGCAAGAAGAAGCAGGAGCCTACAGATGAGAGGGGCGGATTCAAACCGCCACACTTGGTGGAGGAATCCAACGGTACGTTCTCGGTGCTGACGGAGCATCCACTGCTGTTCTCAGACCTCACTGTCGAGATAGAGTTGAATGGAGTACTTGGAATAGGTGGTGATTGTTGCTTTAGAGGAGATGTTGCCATCAAGGGGCTCTCCATCCTGAACTCGATAGGAGTGAAGGCGGCCCTGGGGAGAATGGACCTTTCAATCGCGAAACTCGAGTACAGATTTAGTGCCGCTGGAGATGGAATCGAGTGTTCATCCGGCGGAGTGGCTTCAGCGGCGATCTCACTGACTGCAGAAGTTCAATCACTTAGAGTCACAATTGCAGTTGATGCTGCAGGGTTGATATTGGACTCTAATTGCCTTCGATTTGGTCCTGTTGCGCGAATCTCCTACACTCAGGTTGCATCAATCGTCGGGAGCACGGCGAGCGCGGAATACTACGGAGAGATTGACGGTTGGCTCTCAGTTGCGGGTGGGCTGCAAGCATCAATGGGAATGCGTCTTTTTGGGATCGATTATTCGGTGGCCTATTCCGTCATGCTGCTATCGACACATGAACTCGACCGAATGTCCGAGGTGAGCTTCGCGGTAGGAATTAGCTTCTAGTAGTGAATGACCAAGTAATGACTTTCTTGCTGGACGTATTGGATAGGGTGATGGTAGCGGTAAAAGTGGTTTTCTTGGGAAGAGGCTTCTTTGGGACAAGCATGATGGTGTTTCTTCTTGCGGCAATGCCCTCGGGAGCAAATGGATTTAGGGGCGTGCCCGAGTGGCATTCGATTAGACCCAATGAGGTCGTCAATTGGCAGTCAATAGAGGACCAAGTCGACATGTCGGTGTTGAATAGGATGGCTGTGATGGGCATGCCACATTTGCTCAGGGGAATCTGGCCATGTATGAGATCCCCGGTGTCCGGGGCTCCCAAGTCGACCTCAGACTCCCCATCCGTAGGTGACAAAGTGATCAGAAGTTGATTGTCAGCCGATGGGGTGATGCCGCCGCGAATGTCAATCAGCGAGAGTGAGTCACTTTGGGGCGAGCCATAGCCAATGATGCGCAAATTGGGATTGAGGAGATAGTGTCGCTGGAATGGGTCATTGGTAGAGATGGTCGCGGTTGATAGCAGAGGGTTGTTGAAGTATCCAATGGTGTTCTTCCTAGCGGCTTCACCCTCCTTCGTGTACTCCGGCTTGGAAGGGTCCTCCTCCTCGTCGTCCGGGTGCTTCGCCGCGTACTTGCAGTGCCAGACGCAGGGGACGCTCAGCTTCCACGAGAACTTCGCGCGCGGCACCCCGGCCCTGTGACGGAACTCGTTCAGGATCCGGTGGGCCTGCAGGTATTCGAGCAGCTCCTCCAGGATCTCCCCCTCCGTGAACAGCCAGCGGCAGGCCTCCGGCTCGGCCGCCCCCCACTTCTTCGCCACCGCCCAGTGCCGCTTCGCCGCCTCCTTGCCGAACTCCTTCAGCTTGCCGCGCGCCCCGTCGGGCCAGGCGTCCGCCGGGGCCGCCTTGGGCGCCGGTCCGCACTTCTCGATCAGCCTGTCCAGGGCCGTCGACTCGGCCTCCGACTTCTCCCGCAGCACCTCGAGCAGGGCCCGCGCCTCCTCCACCCACTTCGCCTTCTGCAGCGCCTCGCCCAGCTTCGCCGCCTCCTTCGCCACCCAGGTGTCGAGCGCCGCCCGATCCGCCCCGTAGCCCTTCGCCGGCTCCTGGCCCCAGGCCAGCAGCGCCATCCCCAGCACCCACGCCGTCGTCCTCATCGCTCCATCCTCCGACCTCCCCCCAGTCTAGTCCGCCCATCCATGGGTTCAAGGAAATTGGATCGGGGGCTCGCTCCCTCCATCCCTTGCATTGCCCGTCCCGTTCTGCCACCTTGTCGCGAGTTTCCCATAGATGGGTTGAACCCTTAACGAGGTTGGCATCATGAGATACGCCCTCGCCCTGGCCTTCGTCCTCGCCGCCGCCCTGCCCGCCCTCGCCGACGAGGTCACCCTCAAGAACGGCGACAAGCTCAGCGGCACCGTCCTCAGCGCCGCCGGCGGCAAGCTCACCCTCAAGACCCCCCACAGCGGCAACGTCGCCATCCCCTTCGCCGAGATCGCCGCCCTCAAGACCGACGCCCGCGTCACCGTCAAGCTCAAGGATGGCCGCACGGTCCTCGGCGTCCTGACCACCGCGGACGGCAAGCTCCAGGTCTCCCAGGAGGGCGGCGCCCCGATCGCCGTCGACTTCGCCGACGTCGCCGCCTTCAACGAGCCCGCCCCCGCCTGGCACGGCGGCGTCACCTTCAGCTACAAGGCCACCGACGGCAACTCCCACGTCTCCACCCTCCTCCTCGCCGCCGAGGCCTCCAAGATCACCGACGTCGACGAGATCCTCGGCCGCTTCCTCTGGCGCTACGGCGACGCCCACGGCGAGATCAACGAGCGCAACGTCTACGCCCTCGGCCGCTACCGCTACATCCTCAGCGACAAGCTCTTCCTCTACGGCTCCGGCGAGCTCTACAGCGACACCTTCCGCGACATCCGCCTCCGCGAGGTCCTCTCCGCCGGCGCCGGCTACCTCGTCCAGAAATCCCCCGCCTGGGACCTCAGCGTCGAGGCCGGCTTCGCCTACACCGACGTCGACTTCTACGTCGCCGACGACGACAAGTTCCCCGGCGCCCGCCTCTTCGGCCAGACCCGCATCAGCCTCCCCTACGGCATCGACCTCGTCGACCTGCTCACGATCTACCCCAACTTCAAGGACTCCCCGGCCTGGACCGCCCACAACGAGCTCACCCTGACGAAGGCCCTCTCCGCCTCCTGGAACGCCAGCGCCGGCATCATCACCGACCACAACAACGACCCCGCGGACGGCTTCGAGAAGCGCGACAACACCTACTTCGTCGGCCTCGGCTACAAGTTCTAGGACCCGATCCACCCAGGGAGGAACCCGACATGCTCAAGGAATTCAAAGAGTTCGCGATGCGCGGCAACGTCCTCGACATGGCCGTCGGCATCATCATCGGCGCCGCCTTCGGCAAGATCGTCTCGTCCTTCGTCGCCGACGTCATCATGCCCCCCCTCGGCATCGTCATGGGCCAGGTCGACTTCAAGCACCTGTCCTTCGAGCTCCGCGGCGTCTCCATCCGCTACGGCCTCTTCATCAACAACGTCGTCGACTTCCTCCTCGTCGCCTTCGCGATCTTCCTCATGATCAAGGCCATCAACAAGCTCAAGAGCCAGCCGCCCCCGGCCCCGGCCAACACCAAGGAATGCCCCGCGTGCTGCAACGCGGTGCCCCTCAAGGCCACCCGCTGCGGCCACTGCACGAGCGAGCTCAAGGCGGCTTGATCGAGTTCAGGGACGTCCGGAAGACCTACGTCCAGGGCGCCCGCCGCGTCGTCGCCCTCGACGGCGTCTCGCTGTCCATCCCCAGGGGCTCCTTCGCCTCCGTGATGGGCCCCTCGGGCTCCGGCAAGTCCACGCTCCTCCACCTCGCCGGCGGCCTCGACCTCCCGGACGGGGGCGAGGTCCTCCTCGACGGCCGCAGCACCTCCGCGATGGACGACGACGCCCTCACGCTCCTGCGCCGCCGCCGCCTCGGCTTCGTCTTCCAGTTCTTCAACCTCCTGCCGTCCCTCACCGTCGCCGAGAACGTCGCCCTCCCGCTGCTCCTCGAGGGCGGCTCCCGCCCCGACGCCGCCCGCCGCGCCGCGGAACTCCTCGCCCGCGTCGGCCTCGCCGACCGCGCGACGCACCACCCCGACGAGCTCTCCGGCGGCGAGATGCAGCGCACCGCCCTCGCCCGGGCCCTCGCCGCCGACCCGCCCCTGCTCCTCGCCGACGAGCCCACCGGCAACCTCGACAGCGCCACCGGGCGGGCCATCCTCGACCTGCTCCGCGACGTCGTCCGCAAGGACGGCCGCACCCTCCTCATGGTCACCCACGACTCCGCCGCCGCCGCCTTCGGCGACCTCGTGATCACGCTCCGCGACGGCCGCGTCGAGAGCGAGCGCCGCCCTTGAGGCACCTGCTCCGCTTCCTCGCCTGGCGCCCCGCGAAGCGCCGCCCCGGCCGCGCCCTCCTCGGCGCCACGAGCGTCGCCCTCGGCGTCGCCCTCTTCGTCTCCGCCGACGTCTCGACGCACACCGTGCTCCGCGCCTTCGAGCGCACCCTCGACCGCCTCTCCGGCAAGGCCCGCCTCCAGGTCTCCGCCGCCAGCGGCGCGGGCGTCCCCGAGTCCGTCCTCGCCCGCGTCGAGAAGGCCGCCCCCGGCGCCCTCGCCGCCCCCGTCCTCCAGCGCAGCACCTCGCTCACCGAGCTGGTCGACGGCCCCGTGCTCGTCTTCGGCGTCGACTTCAGCCGCGACCGCCAGCTCCGCGTCTACGACGTCCCCGCCGATCCCGCGAGCACCAAGGCCTTCGTCGCCACCGCCCTCACGCCCGGCGGCGTCCTCGTCACCGGCCGCTTCGCCTCCCGCCACAAGCTCGCCCCCGGCTCGACCTTCCAGGTCGACGCGCTCCCGGGGAAGTCGACCCTCAAGGTGACCGGGATCCTCGCCGACGACGGGCCCGCCTCCGTCTTCGGCGGCAACCTGCTCCTCGTCGCCCTGCCCACGGCCCAGCGGCTCTTCGGCCGGGCGGGCGAGGTGGACCGGCTCGACATCGCGCCGCCCCCGGGGGCCGAGGTCGAATCCGTCCGGGCGACACTCGCGACCGCGCTGGGGCCGGAGTACAGCGTCGGCCCGCTGAAGCGCCGCTCCGCGGTGCTCGAGGACGCGCTCTCGCGGGTCCGGGCGCTCGTGATCGTCTCGGTCGTCGCGCTGATCGTCGGGATCTTCATCATCTACAACTCGGTCTCGATCTCGGTGGTGGAGCGCCTGCGCGACCTCGCGGTGCTGCGCTCGATCGGCGCGACGCGGGGCCAGCTCCTCGCGACGGTGCTCGTCGAGTGGCTGCTCGTCGGCCTCGCCGGGTCCGCGGCGGGCGTGGCGGGAGGCGCCGCGCTGGCGACGGCGCTCGTGAAGCTCGCGGCGCGCTCGGCGAACACGCTCTCGCTGACGATCGACGTGACGGGGATGGACTTCCCGTGGACGACGGCGGCGTGGTCGCTCGCGGCGGGGACGCTCGTGTCGCTCCTGGCGGCCTGGGCTCCGGCGCGGGAGGCGATGTCGATCGCGCCCGTCGCGCTGTTCCGGGAGTCGGCGTGGAACCGGCGCCAGCGGCCGCGGCACGTGAAGGCCTTCGTGCTCGGGCTGCTGCTCATGGGGATCGGGGCGCTGGTCGTGTTCGTCTTCTTCCTCCGGATGCCGGAGTACGGCGGGCTGGCGGCGACGGTGCTGGTCTTCGTCGGCGTGGCGCTCGCCCTGCCGCAGGCGACGGTGTGGGTCGCGGCCGCGTCGCGGGGGCTGCTGGGGCGCTGCTTCGGGCTCGAGGGCACGCTCGCGGCGGACCACGCGGCGAACCATCCCCAGCGCACGGGCCTGACGGTCGTGGCGCTCGGCGGGGCGCTGTCGATGATGGTGGCCAGCGCGACGTTCCTGTACTCGCTGAAGACCTCGGCGGACCGCTGGATGGACGAGGCCTTCCCCTTCGACCTCTCGGTGAACGGCACGGACCTCTCGCGGCAGCTCTACAGCCCGGTGCGCTTCCCGGAGTCGCTCGCGGCGGAGGTCGCGGCGGTGCCCGGCGTGAGGGCAGTGTACACGGTGAGCGTGCACCAGCAGCCGTACCGGGACCACGAGGTGATGCTGCTCGGCATCGACATCGAGGGGCTCTACGCGATGCACTCGGAGAAGGGGCTGCCGGAGCGGATGGGGCCGCTGGCGGAGGAGCCGGTGCGCCGCTCGCTGATCGAGGGGCGGGGGATCATCGTGAGCCAGAACTTCGCGCACCGCTACTCGGCGTTCCCGGGCGCGACGGTCGAGCTGCAGACGGCGGACGGCCCGAAGCGCTTCGAGGTGCTCGAGGCGGTGGAGGACTACTCCTGGCCGAGCGGGACGATCGTGACGGACCGCGGCGTCTACAAGAAGCACTGGCGGGACGAGCGGCTGGCGTACGTGGACCTGAGCGTGCGGCCCGGCGTGCCGGTGGCCGAGGTGCGCTCGCGGCTGGCGAAGGTGCTGGCGCCGACGACGACGGCGTTCCTCTACGCGCCGGCGGACCTGCGGAAGATCGGCAACGACGCGCTGGACCAGGCCTTCCAGCTCTCGAACGTGCAGGTGGTGATCGCGATCGGGATCGGCTTCCTCGGGATCCTCAACACGCTCTTGATCTCGGTGCTGCGGCGGACGCGGGAGATCGGGCTGCTGCGGGCGATCGGGGCGACGCGGCCGCAGGTGGGGCGCGTGGTGGTGGTCGAGGCGCTGCTGCTGGCGGTGGCGGGCGGGGCGATGGGGGTGCTGGCGGGGCTGCTGGGGGCGGCGCTGCCGCTCCGGCTGCACACGCTGCAGGTCACGGGCTACTGGATCCCGCTGCACGTGCCGTGGGGGACGCTGGGGCTGGCGTTCGTCGCGGCGCTGGCGATCGGGGCGGCGGCGTCGGCGATCCCGGCGCGTCGCGCATCGCGACTTAACGTGCTGGACGCCATCGCCTACGAGTGAGGCCGTCCGGGGTTTTCCTTGCCCCTCGGGAACCGGGGCCTATAATGCGTCGCAATTCCCCCCTTAGGACCACATCATGAATCTGGTCATCTGCTTCAAGGTCGTTCCCGACACCCAGGCGCGCCTGGCCGTCGGTTCCGACGGGAAGTCGATCAATCCCCAGGGCATCGAGTGGATCGTCGGGCCCTACGACCGCTTCGCGATCGACGAGGCGGTGCGGATCAAGGAGAAGACGCCGGGGGCGACGATCACGGCGGTCTGCCTCGACCCGGGGCGCAGCGAGGTGCTGCTGCGGCGGGTGCTGGCGATGGGGGCGGACAAGGTGATCCACCTGAAGGGCGAGGCCGGGCTGGACTCCGCGCAGGCGGCGGAGCAGCTGGCGGCGGCGATCCAGCCGCTGAACGCGAACCTGGTGCTCTTCGGGCGGCAGTCGATCGACACGGACGCGGCGGCGGTGCCGTCGCTGGTCGCGCAGCGGCTCGGGCTGCCGCGGGCGAACGTGGTGACGAAGCTGGAGCTGGCGGGGGGGAAGGCCCAGGTGCGCCGGCAGGTCGAGGGCGGCGAGGAGGTCCTGGAGCTGCCGCTGCCCGCGGTGATCTCGGTGCAGAAGGGCCTCAACGGCTTCAACGACAGCAAGGAACCGACGATGAAGGGGATCATGGCCTCGAAGACGAAGCCGATCCAGGCCGCGGCCCCGGCCGCGGCGGCGGCGCGGCTCGAGGTCGTGAAGATGGAGGCGCCTCCCTCCCGCCCCTCGGGGCGGATCGTGGGCAAGGGCAAGGACGCGGTGGGCGAGCTGGTGAAGCTCCTCCGCGAGGAAGCGAAGGTCCTCTAGCATGGGCACGAGCATCCTGGTCTTCGTCGAGCAGCGGGACGGCAAGGTCAAGCGCTCCAGCCTCGAGGCGGTGAGCGAGGCGTCGCGCCTCGCGCGCGCGTCGGGGTCGACGGCGGGCGCGGTCGTGGTGGGCCACGGCGTGGCGGGGCTGGCGGCCGAGATCGGCCGGGCGGGCGCCGCGACGGTGTGGGTGGCCGACGACGCGCGGTTCAAGCTCTACGTCGCGGAGGGCTACGCGCGGGCGGTGCACGAGGCGCTGAAGGCCTCGGGCGCGGGCGCGCTGTTCCTGGCGGCGACGTCGCTGGGGCGGGACCTGGCGCCGACGGTGGCGGGGCTGGCGGGCACGGGGGTCGCCTCCGACTGCACCGGCGTGGCCCTGGAGGGCGGGAAGGTCCTGGCGCGGCGCCCGGTGTACGCGGGCAAGATGTTCGTCACGGTCGGGTTCCCCGCGGGGCCCGCGGTGCTGTCGCTGCGACCCAACGTCTTCGCGCTCTCGCAGGACGGCGGGGCGCCGAAGGTCGAGGAGCTGAAGCTGACGCTCGGCGAGGCGGACCTCAAGAGCGTCGTGAAGGAGATCGTGGCGACGTCGGCCGGCAAGGTCGAGCTGACGGAGGCCTCGGCGATCGTGTCGGCGGGCCGCGGGCTCGGCGGGCCGGAGCACTTCAAGCTGCGGGACGACCTGGCCGCGGTGCTCGGCGCCGCGGTGGGGGCGACCCGCGCGGTGGTGGACAACGGCTGGCGGCCGCACGCGGAGCAGGTCGGCCAGACCGGCAAGACCGTGTCGCCGAACCTCTACGTCGCGATCGCGATCTCGGGGGCGATCCAGCACCTCGCGGGGATGTCGTCCTCGAAGGTGATCGTGGCGATCAACAAGGATCCGGACGCGCCGATCTTCAAGGTGGCGACCTACGGGATCGTCGGGGACGCCTTCGAGGTGGTCCCGGCGCTGACCGAGGAGCTGCGGAAGGTCGTGGGGCGCTGATGGACTCCCGCCGCCAGTTCGAGTCGCTCGAGAAGCGCTTCTTCAACGACTGGGTGAAGCGCAACCCGATCCTCGGCTCGTCGCTGGGCTTCCACGACGAGTACGACGAGAAGATGCCGGACGCCTCGCCGGAGCGGGAGGCGGACGACCACGCGTTCTTCGCGCGCTGGACGGCGGAGTTCTCGAAGGTGGACCCGAAGGGGCTGCCGCCCGAGACGGCCGTGACGCGGGAGTTCGCGCTCTGGCTGCTGAACCTCTGGACGGTCGAGCGGGCGGAGGTGCGGCTCTGGGAGCGCTGCCCCGAGACGGGCCTGACGGTCGGCCACGCGCTGTACCAGATCCTGCACCGGAACTACGCGCCGCTGAAGGACCGGATGAAGAGCCTGACGAAGCGGCTCGACCTGCTGCCGAAGTTCGTGGAGCAGTCCCGGGGGCGCCTCAAGGTGCCCTCGAAGTACTACGTCGAGAACGAGCTGGAGACGCTGACGCGGCTGCCGGGCTTCTTCAACACGCTGCGGGACATCAGCCGGGAGCACCTGAGCGCGGCCTTCGAGCGCCAGATGCACAAGCTGATCGAGAGCGCGCAGAACGCTCTCGAGAAGTACTCCGACTGGCTGATCGTGGACATCCTGCCCGAGTGCCGCGAGGAGTGGGCGATCGGGGAGGACGCGTTCCGGAAGCTCGTCGCGGCGCGCGGGTTCGCGGAGTCGCCCTCGACGATCGCGTCGCGGGCGGAGTCCGAGATGTCGCGCCACGTCGAGAAGCTCAAGGAGCTGGCGCGGCAGGTGAAGCGGAAGACGACCTGGGAGGACGCGCGGGACCTGCTCAAGCAGCAGCACGCGGACGGCGTGGACGCGGTGCTGCGGCACGTGCGCGAGCTGGTGGGGCGGGCGAAGCAGTTCGTGAACCGCTCGAAGTTCGCGTCGATCCCCGAGCACGACTCGATGTACGTGATCGAGACGCCCGCGTTCCTGCGGCACGTCGTGCCGCTGAGCGGGTACTGGACGCCCGGCAAGTACGACCACAAGCGGGACGGGTACTTCTGGGTGACGCCGGGCGACTGCGACAGCGACAAGCTCAAGGAGCACGCGCAGTCCCAGGTGCCGAACCTGACGACGCACGGGAGCTACCCCGGCCGGCACCTGCAGGGCGGCTGGTCGATCCACCACCCCTCGCTGCTGCGGACCTTCGCGGCGAGCCCGGACGCGCAGGAGGGCTGGGCCTCCTACTCCGAGGAGCGGGTGAAGGAGCTGGGCTTCGAGGACAACCCGATGTCGCGCTTCATGCTGGGCCTGTCCCGGCTGACGGCGGCGGCGCGGGTCGTGCTCGACGTGCGCCTCAACACGGGCAAGATGGGCTTCGTGCAGGGCGTGGAGTACCTCATCGACCACGTCGGCATGGACCGGGTGGTGGCGGAGTCCGAGGTGCGCCGGATCACGATGAACCCCGGCGTGCCGACGGCGGAGTACCACGGCAAGGCCCAGATCCTCGAGCTGAAGAAGCAGGTGCGCGAGCAGATGCACGGGCGCTTCAGCGAGACGTTCTTCCACAACGCGTTCCTCAAGGCCTGCCCGCTGCCGCTCAAGCTGATGAAGAAGGAGCTGGAGTGGCGCGTGGCGGAGGAGCTGGCCAAGCCGGTGCTCAAGGAGGGCGAGAAGGCCCCGAAGAAGCCGGCCGCGCCCGCGAAGGCGCCGGAGAAGGCGAAGGCCAAGCCCGCGCCCGCCGCGAAGAAGCCCGCGAAGGCCGCCCCCAAGGCGAAGCCGAAGCCCAAGTCGAAACCGAAACCGAAGCCGAGGGCGAAGCCCAAGGGGAAGCCGAAGTCGAAGCCCCGGCCGAAGCCGAAGGCCAAGGCGAAGAAGCCCGCGAAGAAGAAGCGCTAGTACAGCCCGCGGGTCACGCCGCCGTCGACGGAGATCACCTGGCCGGTGACGTACTTGGCGGGCTCGGAGGCCAGGAAGAGGGCGGCCGCGGCGAAGTCGTCCGGCGTGCCCAGCCTCCCCGCGGGGACCTCCTCGGCCATCTTCCGCAGCACCTCGTCCTCGGTGCCCCCCTGTTTCTTCGCGCGGGTCCCCGCGAGCGAGCGGAGGCGGTCCGTCAGGATGCGGCCCGGGCAGACGACGTTCACCGTGACGTTGTGGGGGGCGACCTCGCGGGCGAGGGACTTGCAGAAGCCCGCGACGCCCGCGCGCATCGTGTTGGAGAGCGCGAGGCCGTCGATGGGCTCCTTGATGCTCGTGGACTCGATCGCGAGGATCCGGCCCCAGCGCTGGCGGGCCATGGCGGGGGCGCAGGCGCGCATCCAGTCGATCGCGCTCTTGAGCGTCGAGCGCCAGGCGGCCTCCCAGTCCTCGTCGGCCAGCTCGAGGGGGGAGCCGGGCGGCGGGCCGCCGCCGTTGACGACGAGGATGTCCGGCGTGCCGAGCTTGCGCTTCACGGCGCCGAGGAAGCGCGAGCGGTCGGCGGGGCGGCCCACGTCGACGGGCATGCGCAGGACCGACTGCGTGGTCTCGGCCTCGATCTGGCGGGCGGCGCGCTCGAGGTCGCCCTTGCCGCGGGCGCAGATGGCCAGCCGGCAGCCCTCCCCGGCGAGCGCGCGGGCGACGGCGAAGCCCATGCCCTTCGAGGCGGCGAGGACGACGGCGACCTTGTCCCGGAGCCCGAGATCCATGACCGGAGGATACCCCGAGGACCGCTAGAGGTCGAGCCGCCGGCGCTCGACGAAGGGCCGGTAGCCGTGCCGCTCCCAGAAGGAGCGGGCCCGCGGGTTCAGCGCCGCGATCTCCGCCTCGACGTGGCGGACGCCCTTCGAGCGGAACCACGCGTGGGCGTCCTCGAGGAGGAGGGAGCCGATCCCGCGGCCTCGCCGGGAGTCCGCGACGGAGATCTCGAGGAGGACGCCGGTGACCTGGTCCGGGAGCACGGGCGGGTTCTCGCGGAGCTGGGCGCTGGCGTAGCCGACGACGCCGCCGTCGTCGGCGACGGTGATGCGGAAGCGGTCGGAGCCGAGGAGCTCCTCCATCCAGGCGGTCATCACGCGCTCGCCGAGGGGGTTCGCCTCGAGGCGCGGGTCCGCGGCCCGGTGCGCCTCCCACAGGGCGCGCCAGAGCGCGGCGATCGCGGGGAGGTCGTCCCGGCGGGCGGGGCGGAGCCTCACCTCGCCTCGAAGGAGTAGTGCTCGCGGAAGATCCGCCAGCGCCGGTCCGAGAAGCGGAACACCCGCGTGAAGATGCTCGTCGACTTGCGGTCGGCCTCCTGGACGATCGCGGCGTAGGTCGCCACCGCGAGGCCGCCGTCGACCTCGACCGACACGCGCTGGAAGGCCGTGGAGCGGCGGCCGGCGATCGCCGGGTCCTTGAGCCGCTCCATGTCCGTCCGGAGCTGCGCGGCGCACGCCTCCTTGCCCTGGAGGAAAGTCTCCGGGGGGCGCGAGATGGCCACGTCCGGATCCAGCAGGTCCGCGACGGTCTCCGCGTCGGCGCGGTCGTAGGCCTCGTGGTACTTCTTCACGAGCGCCTCGACCTCGGCCTTCGCGCCCGTCGGGTCGATGCCGGCGTCGCCCGCGGCGCGGGTGACGTGGAGCAGCCTCCACTCGCCCTCGGAGCGGTAGAAGACGAGCGCGTAGAGGAGGTTCGCGGCGAGCTTGTCCTCCTTCGCGAGCACCGAGTAGGTCGCCACGGCGGCGCGGCCGCTCACGTCGACGCGGACCGAGCCCCGGAGCGTCTGCACCTTGCCGGCCAGCCCGCGGCCGCGCAGCGCCTCGGTCTCCCGCTTCACGAGCGCGGCGACGGCCTCGCGGCCGGCGACGGCGGGGGCGGGGGGCGCCGAGAAGGTCGCGTTGGCGTCGAGCAGGTCGACGATGGGGCCGGCCTCGAGCCGGTCCCAGGCGTCGTGGTAGGTCTTCACGAGGGCCTCGACCTCGACCCGGGCCTTGGCGGCGTCGGGCATCTCGTTGCAGGCGGCCAGGGCGAGCAGCGCGATCGGGAGGAGTCGTTTCATGGCCCGGGAGGATACCCTCACGGGCCCGGCCCCTCAAGTAGTGGACAACCGCCGGCCGGGCGTGCTTCCATCGCCGCCATGGACGCCGCGGAGCGACGCCGGGCCCTGGGGTGGCTCGGCGCCTTCGTCGCGCTCGGGGCGGCCTGGACCTTCCTCTACCCGGACAGCTACCAGCAGGACGGCGGGTACCACTACCTCGGCGCGCGCTGGGCTTGGGCGCACCCGGCGCTCTTCGTCGACGTCTGGGGCCGGCCGCTCTTCACGCTGCTCTACTCGCTGCCCGCCCAGCTCGGCTACCCCGCCGCGAAGCTCCTCACGGTCGCGGTCGTCGCCGCGGCCGCCTGGCAGACCTTCCGCCTCGCCGGCGAGGCGGGCCTCGCGCGCCCGCACCTCGCGGTCCCGTTCCTGGTGCTGCAGCCCGCGACCTTCCTCATCGCCTCGGACACGATGACGGAGCCGCTGTTCGCGCTGGTCTTCGTCGTTGCGCTGCGCCTGCACCGCGCGGGGCGGGTCCGCGCGGGGATGATCGTCGCGTCGCTGTCGATCCTCGCGCGCCCCGAGGGCTTCTTCCTCGGCGTGCTCTGGGGGCTCTGGGTGCTCGTCGACTCCCGGGACCCCCGCCCCGGGTGGCGCCGGCTCCCCTCGACGCTCTGGCTCGCGAGCGGCGCCGCCGCGTGGTGGCTCGCGTCGTGGGCGATCACCGGCGACCCGCTCTTCATCAAGCACAACTGGCCGCCCGAGTGGTCGGCGGACATGTACGGCCGCGGGCGGCCCTGGGACTACCTGCTGCAGCTGCCGATTGTCGTCGGTCCGCTCCTGCTCGTGCCCTTCGCGGCCGGCGCGTGGCGCCGACCCGCGGGCCTCGGCTTCTCGGCGTTCGCGACGATCTTCGTCGTCCACTCCCTGCTCTGGACCTTCGGCAAGTTCGGGAGCGCGGGGTACGCGCGCTACTTCGTCTGCGTCGCCCCGGCCACGGCGCTGCTCGCGCTCGCGGGCTGGAACGAGCTCGCGGCGCGGTTCCGGATCGGGCGCCTCGCCGGGCCCCTCGTCGCGCTCTCGGCGCTGTTCTCGGCCGGCTTCGCCGACGCGTACGTGTTCGGCCGGGACGCGTGGGCGGTGCGGGATGCGAGGGACTGGCAGGCCGCGAACCGGCCGCGGCCCGCGAAGGTCGTCTGGACGCAGGCCTACATGGCGGCGCTCTGGGACCAGGATCCCTGGGAGCGGCCCGCGCTGGGCCGCGACAAGGCGGCCAACCTGGAGACGCTGCGGAAGCTCCCGCCCGGGACGCTCGCGTGCTGGGATTCCCAGGTGGGGCCGTCCTGGTACGCGCTCGCGGCCCGCGACCTGGAGGGGGCGGGCTGGCGGAGGATCTGGTCGAAGTCCTACCGGCTGGAGGCCCGCTTCGCGAAGGGGACCTGGTTCGGCCGGGGCGGGGCCCGCGAGCTGGAGCTCGTGCTGCTCGTCCGCGAGTGACTACCGCTTCTCGGGCTCGAAGGAGTAGTGCTCCGCGAGGATGAGCCAGCGCTTCGCCTTGGCGTCCCAGCGGAAGGCGCGCGTGAAGAGCGTGTGGGCCTGCTCCTTGTTCTCGCGGACGATGGCGACGTAGGTGGCGATCGCGACGGTCCCCTCGACGGTGACGTTGACCACGCCGAACATCGTCGTGCGCTTGCCGACGCGGTCCTGCTCCTTGAGCCGCAGCATGTCCTTCTGGAGCTGGGCGCCGCAGGCCTCCTTGCCCGAGAGGAAGGAGTCGGGCGGGCGCGAGATCGTCACGGCCGGGTCGAGCATGTCGAGCACCGTCTGCACCTCGGCCTGGTCGTAGGCCTGGTGGTACTTCTTCACGGCGTCCTCGACCTGGACGCGGGCCGCGGCGGGGTCGATCCCGGGACCGCAGGCGGCGAGCAGCGCGAGGGCGCAGGCGGCGGCGAGTCGCTTCATCGCGGCGAGGATATCGCCCCGGCGCGGGCCGGGGCAAGCCCTCCTTGCGGGTCGGCTCGGCGGGGTGCTATGGTGGCCGCGGTCCCGGAGCCCCCCGGCGGGGGGACGCGAATGGCCCAGGCCCTCAAGCCCGCGGAGATCTACAACGTCATCGTCGGCACCGCGGGCCACATCGACCACGGCAAGAGCACCCTCGTCACGGCCCTCACCGGCGTCGAGCACCACCGCCTCAAGGAGGAGAAGGAGCTCGACGGCACCGTCGACCTCGGCTTCGCCCCCTTCACGCTGAAGGACGGCCGCAAGGTCGGCATCATCGACGTCCCCGGCCACGAGCGCTTCATCAAGAACATGGTCGCGGGGGCGACGTCCATCGACGTCGTCCTCCTCGTCGTCGCCGGCGACGAGGGCCCCAACCTGCAGACCCGCGAGCACGTGACGATCATGCAGCTCCTCGGCCTCAAGCGCGGCATCATCGTCCTGACCAAGCTCGACCTCGCCGAGCCCGACCTCCTCGAGATCGTGAAGGACGACGTGAAGTCGCTCGTGAAGGGGACCTTCCTCGAGAGCGCGCCCGTCGTCGCCGTGAGCTCCACGACCCGCCAGGGGATGCCCGAGCTCGTGAACCTGATCAACAAGACCGTCGGCGAGTCCCAGCCGCACGACGCGGGCGGCGTCTTCCGCATGCCGATCCAGCGCGTGTTCTCCGCGAAGGGCTTCGGGACCGTGGTGACCGGCGTGCCGGTCAGCGGCCACGCGAAGATCGGGGACGTGATCGAGATCCTGCCGCTCGGCCAGCGGGGGCGGATCCGCAGCCTCCAGGCCTACAAGTCCGAGGTGACGGAGATCCGGGCGGGCCACAGCTCGGCGATCGCCGTGACCGACGTGGACTACCAGCAGGTCTCGCGCGGGATGGTGGCGGCGGCGCCGGACTTCTTCAAGGCCTCGAAGTTCGTCGAGGCCCGCTTCAAGTACGTGCCGGACATCCCGCGGCCGCTGCGCAACCTCTCGCCCGTGAAGCTCCACGTCGGCACCAAGGAGGCGGACGGGCGCATCGTGCTGCTCGACAAGAAGGTCCTCGAGCCCGGCGAGGAGTGCTACGTGCAGTTCCGGCTCGACGAGCCCGTCGTCGTCGCGGCGGGCGACCCGTACATCGTGCGCCTCCAGACGCCGACCTACACGATCGGCGGCGGGCGGCTGCTCGACAGCTCGGACCAGAAGCTCCGCCCCTTCAAGGACGAGAACCTGATGCGCCTCGTCGAGAAGGAGGCCGCGATCAGCGACCGCTTCTCGGCCCTCGAGTTCGCGCTCAAGGAGATGGGCCGCAAGACGGTGAGCGCCGCGGACTTCTCGATCGCGGCCAAGGCGCCGCCCGACCAGGTCGCGGCCGCGCTCGCGCAGTTCGACGCGGCGGGCAAGCTGGCGCGCTTCGACAAGGAGCGCTTCATGCACGTCGACGCGCTCGAGGCCGTGATGCAGTTCCTGCGCACCAACGTGGAGTTCTTCCACCAGAAGAACCCGCTGCGGGCCGGCATGGACCTGCTCGTCATGCGCACGGAGTCGCGGCTCGAGGAGGCGGTCTTCCGGCGCGCGCTCGACGAGCTGGTGAAGCGCGGCGTGCTGGCGGTGGAGAACGACAAGGCGAGGCTCGCGGCCTTCCAGGTGAAGCTCTCGCGAGAGGACGCGGAGGCCGCGTCGGAGGTGGAGCGGGCGCTCCAGGCGACGCGGTTCGGGACGCCGAGGATCGACGAGCTCTACGCGCGCTTCCCGAAGTACAACAAGGAGCGCATCGACCGGGTGCTCGGGCTGCTCGTGGACAAGGGCTCCGTGGTTCGGCTCAAGGAGGACGTGCTCTTCCACCGGGACGCGGTCGAGGAGGCGAAGAAGCTCCTCGCGGAGCACGTCGCGAAGAACGGGCCGATCGAGGCGGCGCAGATGCGCGACCTGACGGGGACGTCGCGGAAGTACGTGATCCCGCTGCTGGAGCACCTCGACGACGTCGGCTTCACGGTGCGGGTCGAGAACAAGCGGACCGTCAAGAAGCGGGGATGACCGGCGGTGGAGCAGGATCCCGACGTCGGCCTGATGCTCGCCTTCCAGGGGGGCGACGAGGCGGCGTTCGAGGAGCTCGTGCGGCGCCACCAGCGGCGGGTGCTGAACCTGGTGTACAAGTACCTGGGGGACGCGGCGGCCGCGGAGGACGCGGCGCAGGACGTGTTCGTGAAGGTGTACCGGGCGAAGTCGTCGTACCGGCCCGCGGCGCGCTTCACGACGTGGCTGCACCGGATCGCGGTGAACCACTGCCTCAACGCGCTGCGGGGGCGGAAGGAGAAGTCGGCCCTGCCCGAGGAGGAGGCCCTGGGGGCGGGGGACGCGGCGGCGCCGGACGAGGGGCTGCGCTCGGCGGAGCTGCGCGCGGCGGTGCGGGAGGCGGTCGAGGCCCTGCCGGAGAACCAGCGGATGGCGGTGATCCTGTCGCGCTTCGAGGAGCAGCCGTACGAGCGGATCGCGGAGGCGATGGACCTCTCGCTCGAGGCGGTGAAGTCGCTGCTCTTCCGGGCGCGGGAGAACCTGAAGCAGAGGCTCCAGTCGTTCGTGAAACCGGAGTGAGGACGATGCGATTCGCGTGGGCGGCGCTGCTGCTGGCCGGGTGCGCGGCGGGGGAGCCCCCCGGCCGGGCGCCGACGGCGGAGGAGCGGGAGGGGCTCGCGGCGGCGCTCGACGGCGCGCTCGAGGCGGGCTCGATGACGGCTTGGGTCGAGAGCTCCGGGCGGCAGGTCCGGGTGACGTGGAGCCGGGGGCCGGTCCTCGCGGCGGACGCGGGGGACTGGAGGCTGCTCGTGGTCGGGGGCGTCGCGTGGCGGCTCGACGAGGGCGCCGCGGCCTGGCGCCGGCTCGAGGAGGGCGGGGTGCCGGCGGCCTGGGACCCCTTCGAGGCGCTCGTGTCGATGAAGGAGCGGATCGGCGCGTTCGAGCGGCGGGGCGGGGCCTGGATCCTGCCGGGCGCGGCGGCGCTGAAGCTCGAGATCGAGGGCGCGACGGTGACGGGCTGGAGCACGCCGGAGCTGGAGCTGCGGCTGAGGCTGCACCCGGGGCGGGCGCCGATGCGCTTCGACGACGTGCCGATCCCGTTCAGCCCGGAGATGTCGGCCGCCGTCCGCAAGGCGGCGGAAACGTCGGAACGTCGTTAGAGTATCCGGATGCACAAGCTCGTCGCGGCGGCGGTCCTGCTGGCGGCGCTCCCGGTCCAGGACGGGCCGGCGGCGGTGCGGGCGGCCGTCGAGAAGACCCGGGCGCAGAAGAGCTACACGGCGAGCTTCACCGGCGAGGTGAGGATCCCGAAGAGCGACCCGCTGCAGCTCAAGGGCGAGATGGTCTGGGTGACCCCGGGCGTGCTCTTCCTCTCGTACACCGCCTCGGGCGGCGACGAGGTCCGCGTGGTGCGCGTCGGCGAGCCCGCGTGGCTCTTCCACTTGGTGGTCGAGGACTGGGTGCCGGCCGAGGAGGCGGGCAAGCCGGGCGTGGGGCGCGGGATGCAGAATCCGGACGAGGTGCTGTCGGCGCTGCTGAAGGTCGCGGACCGCGCGAAGGCGGGCGGGCGGGAGAAGGCGGGGGGCGTCGACTGCGACCGCCACGACCTGGCGCTCGGCGGCGCCGACCTCGAGGACGTGATGAAGAACATGGCGAACCGGGACAGCTTCAAGTTCGCCGAGAGCTCCGGCGCGATCCAGGTCTGGACGGGGGCGGACGGGCGGGTGCGGAAGCTCGACCTCTCGGCGAAGCTCGCCTCGAAGGACGACGCGCTGAAGGGCCAGCTCGCGACGATCCAGGGCGGCGTCGAGGTGCGGGCCTTCGACCATGACTACAGCATCGACTTCTCGATGATGGACCCGGCGACCAAGAAGAAGACCCCGATCGTCCTCTCCAAGGAGGTCGCCGACGCCATCCGCGCCCTCAAGGGCGTGCCCGCCGAGCTCCTCGGCCGGCTCGACAAGCTGCAGGGGAAATAGGCCGGCGATGCGGTTCATCCTGGCGACGCTGCTGCTCGGGGCGGGGCTCCAGGACGATGCGCCCGCGAAGGTCGCGACGGCGATCGACAAGACGCGGGCGCCCCGCAGCACGACGGCGAAGTTCCGCGGCGAGGTCGTTCCGCCCGGCGGCGCCAAGTTCGAGGTGAAGGGCGACCTGGTCCGGGTCGCGCCCGGCATCCTCTTCCTTTCCTACACGGGCTCAGGTGGAGATGAGATCCGGGCCCTGCGCGTCGGAAAATCCGCCTGGGCGTGGGACGCGCGCTCGGAGGGCTGGGGCACGGCGGAAGAAGTCGGAAAGCCCAACGTGGGGCGGGGTCTCCAGGATCCCGACGAGTTCCTGGGCGTCTTGCGCGGCCTGGCGCATTGCGCGACGTCCGCCCGGGGCGATCCCACCCGGTACGACGCGATCCTGGGTGCCAAGGAACTGGAGGCGATGCTGGAGGGGCTGGCGCCCGCGGAGCAGTTCGACCTCAAGAACTCGAAGGGGTCGTTCGCGGTCGTCCTCGGGCCGGAGGGCCGGATCCGCCGCGTCGAGTTATCGGGCCACCTGGCCGCCCATCCCGACCTCAAGGACCCCCGCGCTTCCACGTTCCAGGGCTCCATCGAGTTCGAGGCCTTCGAACGCGACTACTGGCTGGAGTTCACCCTGGTCGATCCCGCGACGCGGAAGGCCGAGCCCGTGCGCCTCTCCGACGCGCTTGCCGACGCCATCCGCGCCCTCAAGGGCGTGCCCGCCGAGCTCCTCGGCCGGCTCGACAAGCTGCAGGGGAAATAGGCCCCCCGAAACCCCCCGATCTCGTACCGAGGTCCGGAGGGGTCCATGAGTCGCCCGCGCCGCGGTTCCGCCCTGGTCGTCGTCCTCGCCGTCCTCTCGGTGACGGCGCTCCTCGGCGTCGCGTTCGCCACCCTGTCCCAGGTCGAGCGGGGCCTCTCGCGCAACTACCTCGACGCGGTCCGGGCCCGGCTGGCCGCGAGGTCGGGCGTCGAGCAGGTCGCCGAGCAGATTCTCGCCTCCTGCCGCACGGGCGAGTTCCTGCCCCCGGGCCTGTCCTCGAGCCCCGCGTTCCCGATGAAAGGGGTCGAGGTGGAGCTCGACGGCGCCCGCTCCCGCGTCACCGGCCTGCTCTCGACGGGCGACGCCGGCGCGCTGTTCCGCGTGAAGGTGGTCGACGCGAACAGCCGGCTCCACCTCAACGACGGGCTCGACAGCACGAACGTCACCCTGAACCTGGCGCGGATCCTGGACGTCCTCGGGTCCTTCGTCGGCGTGGAGAACGCGGGGCGCCGCCTCGCGCTCGCGCGGCCGGCGGGCGGCTGGGCGACTCGCGAGCAGGTCGCGGAGGCGCTGGGGCCGGCGGACTGGAAGCGCCTCGCGCCGCACGTCACGGTGCACGCCTGGGTGGACCGGAACGTGGTGAACCCGGTGCCGCTGAGCGCGGAGGTCCTGTCGGTGTACCCCGTCCCCTACAACCACCAGGTGGGGATGTACCGCTACGGGGGCCGGATCGACGGCCTGCGCTTCGCGCCCGAGTTCGCGGAGTCCCGCGGCGTGCGCCATGCCGTGATGGGCCTGGACGAGCTCAACCCCCAGTACATCGAGGTCTGCGGCCGGGCGCCGGTGAACGTGAACCTGGCGTCGCGGGAGGTCCTGGCGTCGCTGGTGGTCGGCCTCAAGGGCTTCTACCTGCAGTCGCGGGCGCGGCACGCGCCCTGCGGCGACGTCGAGTCGCTCTTCAAGACGCCCGCCTGGGACTACCGGCCCGGGGGCGTGGCCGGCGACGAGGTCGGCTTCCTGTACAGCACGGAGGCCTTCGACCCCGCGGAGGCGCTGCAGGTGGCGGACGCGATGATCCGGCGTCGCGAGGCCGAGCCGTTCCGGTCCTGGATCGACTTCGCGGCGTTCCTCCAGGGCGGACTGCTGGAGGTGATGCGCGCCGACGACCGGGTGCGGATCTACGACTACCGCCGCGAGGGCGGCCCGGCCGGGCCGAACGGTCCGGACGACCTGGTGGCGGTCGGGCCCGGGTCCCCGTTCCACCGCGTCGGGGTCCTGCTGGCGAACTTCGACCCGAACGTCCGGCTCGGGGAGATCGACGGCCATCCCCAGGCGATCGACAAGACGGACCTGGTCTGCATGTCCACCGAGGCCTGCTTCGCGCCGATGGGGCGATTCGACGTGGAGTCGGAGGGGATCGTCGCCCGCGGCGGGCGGATCGCGGCCCGGGCGCGGATCGGGGCGACGATGAAGCTCTACGAGCCGATCCGCGAGACCTCGCAGGCTCAGTTCTCGCGGGGGACGCTGGGCGCGATGCCGTCGGCCGGCCCGAGGACCGTCGGCGGGAAGGCGCTGCAGCTTGGACCGGAGCCGGCGGCCGGGGCCGAGTGCCGCTGGGGCGGGTACATCCAGCTCCCGCGGCTGCTGGGCCGGCGGACGGGCGACGAGGTCCTGTACGGGTCGCTGGCGACGGGATTCCGGCTGGAGCACCACGCCTCGGGGAAGCGGGATCCGGTCCGGCAGAACCGCTTCATCCAGAACCGGGCGGACCCCACGGAGTCGAAGGCGGGCCCCTACGGCCCGGCCGAGGGCGACTACCGGATCGCGCGCGACTGGGACGAGGCGACCCCCCCCCGGGTCGTGCGTCGCCAGGCCCCCTGCGACCTGCGCCTGGACGGGCCCTACGTGGAGCGGGACAGCGCCCTGATCTACGCCCTGGACGATACGGTGTTCTCCGAGCGGGGGACGGTCATGTTCCACTACAAGCCGGGGTCGGTGACGTCCCGGCCGCGGACGCTCATGAGCATGGACTGGGGCGATTCGAACTCCTCCGCGGGTCCGCTGGCGGTGAACAGCATCTGGTCGCTGCCGATGCACTTCAAGCTGCCCCCGCCGCTGCCGAAGGAGGGGGATCCTTGGGGCCCGCCGATCTTCCCCGAGGGCAAGACCCGCCCGGGGATGATCCTCGCGGGGTACGCGGACCGGGGCCCCGGGGGCGGGATGCACCTGCGGGAGTCCATCGGGATCGACCTCGACGAGCCGGGCCGCGAGGAGGAATCCGAGGGGGCCGGGGGCTGGATCATCTATAGCTGGGACTTCCCGGCGCGGACGATCCAGCTCTGTCCGAGCGCGGACGAACCCTACGAGATCAAGGTCGACGCGCCGACGCTCCTGCCCGGACAGTTCCTGGCGGCGGGCAATTGCCTCCGCTTCGGCGAGCCCTCGAAGACGGTTGGCTCGGGCGGGGTGTCCCGCAACTGGTCGGCGGACGGGGTCATCACCGAGATCCACGTCTGGAAGGGCGACCGTTTCGCGGACGCCATGAAGATCGCTGGGGAGGCCCGGCACTACGATCCGGCGAAGCACGGCGGGGATCCGACCTTCGTCTCGGCGCCGCTGGCGCTGCCCCGGTCCCGGGGCGCGCTGCCCCCGCCGGCCGGGAAGCACCGGGCCGAGGAGCTTCCGCCCGGCCGGGTGAGCGTGCTGGCGATCGAGATCAACGGCGGGAACCCGAGCTCTGGCCTCTTCGATCCGACGCTGGTCGTCAACGGCCGCGCCCATGGATCGAGGCCCTTCGTCCGCCAGCCGCGCGAGGGGGTCTACTACCCGAGCGGGCTCTACGTCGTGAACTGCGACGTCGACGCCTCGGACGACGTGAGCTACACCCTCCGCTTCGGGCGCTTCGGCTTCCTCGACGACGTCACGGTCTATGTCAGCGCCGGGGTCGAGTACCTGCGCTACGAGCGGATCGAATAGGTAGCCGCCCCGCGGGACGGGCCCGCGGGGCGAGGTTCACGTCACTTGGCGCGGATGGACTCGTGCCAGGCCTTCTCGAGCGCCGCGGGGTCGCCGTAGCCCTCGAGGGACTTGCCCCGGGCCAGCGCCCAGGCGGCCTTGGGGTCGCGGCGGCCGAGGAAGCGCACGAGGGAAGCGGCGGCCGCGTAGCGGAGGGACCAGCCCTCGCCGCGGAACTCCTCCGGCTCCAGCGCCGCCAGCTTCGCCAGGGGGAGCAGCCGTCCTTCCTCGAGCGCCGACGCCAGCGGCGCGGGATCAGCGGAGTCGCGGAAGCCGAGCTTCCCGTCCTTCACCTCGTAGTCCCCGTAGACCTCCGCGAGGCCCTCGGAGACCCAGGCCGGCCGCGGGCGCGGCAGGGTCCGGTCGAGGTAGAGGTGGACCAGCTCGTGCGCGAGGTGGCGCGCCAGCTCCTCGCCGGCCCCGGAGGCGGGGCGGACGAGCACGGCCTCCGCGTGGGCCTCGTCGTAGAAGGACCGCGCGCCGTCCGCGCCGCGACAGCTCGCGTAGGCGGCGAACTCCCCGGGGTCGGCGAAGAGGCGCAGCGACAGGCGAAGGTCCGCGAGGTCGCCCTCGAACTTCGCGTGCACGGCGTCGAGCAGCACTTCCGCCCAGGCCGCGACGGTGCGGATCTCGTCGACCTTCGCGTCCGAGCGCAGCGCGAAGCGGCGGCTGAGGAGGATGCGCCACCCGGCGCCCATCGGCTTGGCCTCCCAGTCCTTGGAGAGCCGTCGCGCCTCGGCCGGAGTGCAGGGGAGTGAGGGGCGGCGGGACGGGCCGTCTACCGCCGCCCCCGGAGCAGGACCCAGGTCGGGGCGGGAACCCGCCTCGGGCGGATCCCCGCCCGCATCCTGGGCCGGTTTGAAGTGAAGCACCCCCGGGTGAGGGGTGGTGAGGGCGGGAAGGTCGCCGGCCAGCGCCCCGGCGGCCCACCAGGGGGCCAGCGACGCATAGGGCACCAGCAGCAGCAGGAAGAAGCTCATGAGCGGCCTCGCTCTCCGAATCCCGAACCAAATCCGCCACGTCATGGGGTCCAGAAGAGCAGGCCCCGTGCCAGATTTGCCGTCCCCATCAACTTGGGTCGCAGCGCCTTGCGGAGGGCCTCGAACGCGCCGCGCCCGGGCGTTTCCTTCCGAAACAGGGAGGCGCAACGGGTAGCGCCCCATTACACTCTCGGCATGAATCGAAGCCGTCGGGGCCGGGCCTGGCCGTGGTTGCTGCTCGTGCTGGTGCTCGCCGGCACGGCGATCGCCTTCCTCATGAGGCCCGAGGCGCCGCTCAAGGTCCGCACGCAGCATCCGACCACCGGTACGGTCGAGGAGAGCGTCGTCGCGTCCTCCGTCGGGACGGTCGAGCCCCTGCAGACGGCCTCGGTCTCCGCCGAGGTCGCCGGCCGCGTGACCGCCATCCGGATCCGCCAGGGCCCGGCCGACGCCGGCGCCCCGATCATCCTGCTCGACCAGGAGGACCTCGAGGGCCAGCGCGAGCAGCTGCGGCGCG
This sequence comes from uncultured Planctomycetales bacterium, assembly GCA_964464755.1. Lineage (GTDB taxonomy): Bacteria > Planctomycetota > MHYJ01 > MHYJ01 > JACPRB01 > CAYXGZ01. The sequence goes on along the minus strand of CAYXGZ010000038.1, from coordinate 2,346 downwards.
ACCGCGACGGCGCGAAGCTCCGCGTGGAGCAGGCCGAGCTGCGCGTCGGCAAGGTGGACGCCGAGCTCAAGCGGATGAAGGGACCCGAGGAGTCGCTGGGCCGCATCGAGCAGCTCGAGAAGGACCTCGCGATCGCGCACAAGGACGTGGAGATCGCGCGCTCGGCCGTCGCCTCGCTCGACGCCGCGCTCGCGCTCCTCGAGCTGCGCCTGCGCAAGACGACGATCACCGCGCCGTTCGACGGGACCGTGACCAAGGTGCACGTCGAGGTGGGCGAGTCGGTCAATCCCGGCCGCGCGCTCTTCACGTTCCAGAGCCGGCCGCCGTTCCTGGTCCGGGCGCCGATCGACGAGGTCGACCTCGGCCGCCTGAAGCCCGGCCTCGAGGTGCGCATCCGCCTCGACGCCTTCCGCGAGAAGGCCTACGAGGGGAGGCTGCACGAGATCATGCCCGCGGCGAACGTCGACCAGAAGAACAACCGGACCTGCGACGTGAAGGTGAAGGCCGCGGCGCTGCCCGCGGAGGTCGTCGCGGGGATGTCGGCCAACGTCGAGGTGATCCTGGGCCGCCGGGACAACGTGCTGCGCCTCCCGACGGGCGTGCTGCGCGAGGACCACGCGACGAAGTCGCGCTACGTCTGGGTGATCGAGTCGGGCCGCCTGCGCCGCCGCGCCGTGACGACGGGGCTTTGGAACTGGGAGCTGACCGAGATCACGGGCGGCCTGAAGGCGGAGGACGTGGTCGTCTCGCAGGCCGCGGACGCCGAGCAGTCGACGCGGCTCAAGGAGGGGGTCCGGGTGGAGGCGGCCGATGTCCATTGACCCGCCCGTCGTCGACCTGCGCCGCGTGGAGAAGGTCTACCTGCGGGGCGGCGAGGAGGTCCGGGCGCTGAAGGGCGTGGACCTGCGGGTCGAGCGCGGCGAGTACGCGGGCATCGTGGGCCCGTCGGGCAGCGGCAAGTCGACGATGCTGAACGTGCTGGGCTGCCTGGACTCGCCGACGCGGGGCGAGTACTGGCTCGACGGCGCGGCGGTGCACGCGCTGGGCGACCTCGAGCTGGCGCGGACGCGCAACGCGAAGCTGGGCTTCGTCTTCCAGAGCTTCAACCTCCTGCCGCGCTTCACGGCGCGGCAGAACGTGATGCTGCCGATGTCGTACTCGGGGACGGGCCGGCGGGAGCGGGACCGGCGGGCCCGCGAGGCGCTGGAGCGCGTGGGGCTGGGACCGCGGGTGGAGCACCGGCCCTCGGAGCTCTCGGGCGGCGAGCGGCAGCGGGTGGCGATCGCGCGGGCGCTCGTCAACCGGCCGCGGGTGCTGCTGGCGGACGAGCCGACGGGGAACCTGGACCAGCGGGTCGGGTCCGAGATCGTGCAGCTCTTCGAGTCGCTGAACCGGGACGACGGGGTGACGGTGCTGCTGGTGACGCACGACCCGGTCCTGGCGGCGCGCTGCGGGCGGGTGATCCGGATCGTCGACGGGCTGATCGTCGAGGACCGGAGGGCGGCATGATCGACGGGCTGCTCGACGCGCTGGAGAACGTGTGGCGGAACCCGCTGCGCTCGTTCCTGACGATGCTCGGCGTGATCATCGGGGTGTTCTCGGTGGTGACGCTCGTGTCGATCGGGGAGGGGACGAAGCGCTACGTGAGCGACCAGTTCGCGGCGCTGGGCTCGAACGTCGTGGTGGTGACGCCGGGCGGGACGCGGACGAGCGGCGGGCCGCCGCTGATCACGGACAGCCAGCACGCGCTGACGGTGGAGGACGCGAAGGCGCTGCGGCGCTGCCCGTCGGTGTCGGTGGTGGCGCCGATCATCGTGGGGGCGGTGTCGGTGAAGGTGGACAACCGGCTGCGGGAGAAGACGACGGTGATCGGGACGACGTCGGACTTCCAGGCGGCGCGGTCGATGTACGTGGAGCACGGGCAGTTCCTGCCGGAGAGCGAGGCGCAGGGCGGGAAGAACGTGTGCGTGCTGGGGCGGACGGTGCTGAAGGACTGCTACCCGGACGGGCGGCTGCCGCTGGGGGAGTGGATCCGGATCGACGACACGCCGTATCGGGTGATCGGGATCATGGAGAACAAGGGGTTCGGGCTGGGCTTCGACATCAACGACCTGGTCTTCGTTCCGGTGCACGCGGCGCGGGCGCTGTTCGACACGGACGAGCTGTTCGAGATCGTGGTGAAGACGGCGGGGCCGGAGCGGGTGCAGCCGGCGAAGGAGGAGGTGACGGCGCTGCTGAGGAAGCGGCACGACGACAACGAGGACTTCACGGTGACGGACCAGGGGCAGATGGTGAGCGCGTTCGGGAAGATCCTGGACCTGCTGACGATGACGCTGGGGGGGATCG
>CAYXGZ010000037.1:0-34818 GCA_964464755.1 uncultured Planctomycetales bacterium | reverse complement strand
AGGGCGGGCTCGATCTCGCTCACCTCGTCGAGCAGCAGGGTGCCGCCCTCGGCGATCTCGAAGCGGCCCTTGCGGGGGCGGTCGGCCCCGGTGAACGCGCCCTTCTCGTGGCCGAAGAGCTCGCTCTCGAGGAGGCCCGCGGAGAGCGCGGCGCAGTTGACGGCGAGGAAGGGCCCTGCGCGGCGCGGCGAGAGGCGGTGCAGCTCCAGGGCGGCGACCTCCTTGCCGGTGCCGCTCTCGCCGGTCAGCAGGACGGTGGCGTCGCTCGCGGCAGCCCGGGCGAGCTGCTCGTGCAGGGCCCGGAGGGCGGGGCCCGCGTCCCAGGTCGTCTCGGCGGGTTGTCCCGCCAGGCGGGCGCGCAGCGCCTCGTTCTCGGCCGCCAGGGCGCGGTGCTCCAGGGCCCGGGCGACGAGCACCTCGAGCTCCTCGAGCGGGAACGGCTTCTGGATGAAGTCCCAGGCGCCGCGCTTCATCGCGGCGACGGCGGTCCCGACGGTCCCGTGCGCGGTGACGACGATGACGGCCGTCTCCGGGGAGGCGCGCTTCACTTCCTCGAGCACCTGGAGTCCGTCGAGGCCCGGCATCTTGAGGTCGGTGATGACGAGCGCCGCGCCCTCCGCCGCGAGGCGGTCGAGCCCGTCGCGCCCCGAGGCGGCCGGGACGGCCTCGTGGCCCGCCCGGCGGAGCGCCTCCACGACGGCGTCACGGAGCGACGCCTCGTCGTCGACGACCAGGATCCTCGCCATCAGCGGGGCACCTCCAGCACGACCTCGGCGCCCCCGGACGGGAGGTTGCGCGCGGAGACCGAGCCGCGGTGCGCCTCGGCGATCTTCAGGGCCAGCGCGAGCCCGAGGCCCGTGCCCCGGGCCTTCGACGTGAGGAAGGGCGTGAAGAGCTTCTCGAGCACCTCGGGCGGGAAGCCCGGGCCCGAGTCGGAGACGGCGAGCCGCACGCGGCCCGCGGACTCGGCCCAGGAGATCCGCAGCACGCCGATGCCGTTCATGGCCTGGGCGGCGTTGAGCACGAGGTTGAGCAGCGCGCGGCGGAGCATCGCCGCGTCGGCGACGAAGGTCGCGCCGGAGGGGACGAGCGTCTCGACGCGGATCCCCGGCTCGAGGCCCGCCATCGCGACCGCGTCCTCGACGAGGCCGGCGGGATCGACGGGGCCGGGGACCGGGGCGACGTCGCGCCCGTAGAGCAGCATGTCCTCGACGAGGCGGTCGAGGCCGCGGACGGCGGAGAGGATCTTGTCGAGCGCCGCGACCTTCGCGGGGTCGGCCTCGAGGTCGCGCTTGAGCATCGAGGTCCAGAGCACGACGGCGCCGAGCGGGTTGCGGATCTCGTGGGCGAGCGCCGCCGCCATGCGGCCGAGCTCCTCGAAGCGGGTCTTGCGGGCGAGGAGGCGGTCCTTCTCGGCGAGCTCCTCCTGCAGGGAGGCGATGCGGCGGAAGGAGTCCCCGAGGCGCTCGGTGGCGCCCCCGAGGGTCTCCATCAGCCGGGCGATGTCGCCGAGTTCCTGCGTCACGGCGCGCCCCCGCCGTAGGCGTCCCGGAGGCGGGACCTGGCCACGCGGTCCTGGAAATCGCGGATCGACGCGACGTGCTTGCGCTCCATCGCCTCCTTGGCGCGGTTCTCGAGGGCGACGAGGCCCTCGAGGACGTCGCGGGTCCCGCGCACGGCCTCCTCGACGCGGGAGCGGTCGGCCTCGGAGAGCGAGGCGCGGATGCGCTCCCAGTCCGAGCGGATCGGGGCGAGGCGGGCGTCGATCTCCGAGATCTCGGCGAGCAGGGCCTGCTTGCGCTCGAGGAGCGGCAGGGCCGCGTCGAGGGGCCGCGAGGCGAGGAGGGAGATCGACTCCTCCGCGAGGGCGGCCATCGCACGGTAGCGCTCGTTCTGCGCGGCGACGTCGGCGAGGAAGGCGGCGAGGTTCATCGGGCGACCCCTTCCGCCTCGCGGAGCAGCGCGGCCAGGACGTCCCGGCGCAGGGAGGGGGGCAGGTCCTCGAGGTCGCGGCGCGCCGCGGCGAGGTCGACGCCTCCGGCGAGCCGGGCCACGCCGAGGCGGCCCTCGAGGCGGTCGTGCGGATCCCGGGACCGGTCGGCCACGGCGCGGTAGAGGTCGAGTCCCTGGGGCCCGAGCAGGGCCGCGAGGCGGAGCTGGACCGGGGCGTCGCTCGCGGGACCGAGGGCCTGGCGAGCGCGGAGCAGTTCCCCGGGGACGCCGCGCGCGTGGGCGTCGAGGTGGAGGCCGGCGAGTTCCGCCTCGGCGCCGGGCTCGGCGAGGGCCTCGATGCGGCCCGCGAGACCCGGGGCCTGGTCCGGGCGGAGGCGGAAAAGCAGGGCCAGCGTCCGGCGCCGTTCGCCGCGCCCGGCCGGATCCGTCGACTCGAGGACGCGTCGGGCCTCGGACTCGGCGCCCGTCGCGTCGCCGAGCCGGGACTTCCACTCCGCGAGGCGGCGGCGCGCGCGGAGCGCGACGACGTCGGAACCCGCGGCGAGGGTCTCGAGCCGCTCGAACACGGCCCCCGGGCCGCGGAGGACGCCGAGGCGCGCCATGTACTCGGCGGAGAGCAGGACCTCGCGGCGATCGGCGGATCTTTGGGACCTCCAGCGACCGTACCCGAGGACCCCGATCCACGCGTCGGCCGCCTCGTCGTCGGCGGCCCAGGCGGCGTCGAGCAGGAAGGCCTCGAGGGGCCCGGCCTCGAGGCCGGCGAAGGCGAGGTCGCGCGGGCTCGCGAGCGCCTCGGACCAGGCCTGGAGGTGGACGACGGCGTCGGGCGAGCCGCGGTCGAGCAGCCAGCGGCCGAGGGCGAGGTGGCCGTAGGGGCGCCAGCGGCTGCGGCCGCGGAGCAGGATGGCGGCGGCGGTCTCGGCGCCGGGGTCGCGGAGCGCGCGGCGGGCTTCGGCCTCGACGTAGAGCGCCTCGTCGCGGTCGTCGCTCTCGGGCAGGGCCGACTGGGCCTGGCGGGCGTCCTCGGCGGCGCGGGCGAACTCGCCGGCGGCCAGGCGGATGCGGGCCCGGAGAGCGAGCGCGCGGGGCTCGGATCGGCCCTCGAGGGCGCGGAGCGCGGCGGCGAAGTCGCGGAGCGCGAGGTGGACGCGGGCGGAGACGAAGGGGTCCGTGGGGCCGAGCTCGAGGGCCTCGGGGGCGCGGCCCGCGGCGGCGAGCGCGAGCGCGTGGTCGGGCGCGGCGTCGCGGCCGAGCCCGCGGAACCAGCCGTCGGCGAGAAGGCGGTGGCCCGAGAGCAGGGCGAGGCGGGCGGCGCGGAGCTTCACGGCGACGGCCATCTCGGCGGGCGCGGCGGCGAGGTCGGTCCAGGCGGCCTGGAGCTCGTCGGCGTGCACGTCGAGGACGCGGTCGAGGGCGTCGAGCCGGGCCCGGGCGCGGAGGAGCCGGGCGTAGGGCGCGTCGGACGTGGATCCGTGTCGGGCGATGAAGTCGTCGAGGCCCGGGAGCGGATCTCGGCCGAGCGCGGCGAGTCGCTCGAGGGCGCGGAGCTCGAGGCCCCGGGCGGCCTCGTCGGCGGGCCCGCCGGGCCGGTGGAGCCAGAGCCAGGGGAGCGACGCGAGGGCCGCGACGGCGAGGGACCAGCGGACGGACGCGGACAGCGTCATGCGGACCCAACCCCCTCTCTGCCCGGCCGCCCCCGGCGGCCGTTACGTCGTCGTCGCGCCCGCGTCCTGCTGGGCGAGGAGCTCGATCACCTCGCGGAGGGGGCGGTGGCGCTTGAGCAGCTCGATCTTGCGGAGGCGGTCGAAGACCTCCTCGCCGTAGAGCCGGTGCCCCGAGTCCGTCCGCTCCGCCTCCTTGATGAGGCCCATCATCGTGTAGTTGTGGATGGTCTGGCGGGACAGCTTGGAGTACTTCATGACTTCGCCGATCTTGTAGAGCTTGCGCGGGCCCATGTTCTCCTCTCCCGCCCGGCCACCCCGGCCGGCGCGACGGCCCCTCTCCGGATGTAATTTATAATGTATAAACGACAAGGGGTCAAGTTCAGAGCCGGTCCCCGAGGCAGGTCCCGACGTCCCGGGCGACCCGGACCATCTCGTCCCGCGGGCCGACGCGCTTCACCTTGCCCGCGATGCTGCCGAGCGGGACGCTCGTCGTCCTCCCGCCCTGGATCGCGACCATGCGCCGGAACTTCCCCGCCGCGACGAGGTCCATCGCCGCCGCGCCGAAGCGCGTGGCCAGGATCCGGTCGTACGGGGTCGGCGGCGCGCTGCGCTGCAGGTGGCCGAGGATCGTGACGCGCGAGTCGATGCCGGCGCGCTCGAGCTTGTCCGCCAGCGTGGTCCCGATGATGCCCGGGTGCAGCTTCTCCCGGTGGATGCCCTCCGGCGCCGCCCCCTCCGCGACCACGATGATCGTGAAGCGCCGGTGCAGGTGGCGGCGGCGGATGTGCTCCTTGACGATCTCCAGCGAGCTGCGGATCTCCGGCAGCAGGATGACGTCCGCGCCGCCGGCGATGCCCGCGTACAGGGCGATCCAGCCCGCGGTCCGCCCCATCACCTCGACGACCATCACGCGCCGGTGCGCGTCGGCCGTCGCGTGGAGGATCTGCACGGCGTCCGCGGCGACCTTCACGGCCGTGTCGAAGCCGAAGGTGATGTCGGTGCCCACGACGTCGTTGTCGATGGTCTTGGGGATGCCGACGATCGGGATCCCGCGCCGGGCGAGCCCGTCGGCGATGCGCATCGTCCCGTCGCCGCCGAGGCAGACGAGGCCGCCGAGGCCCAGCTCGCGGAAGTTGCGCAGCACGAGGTCGGTCACGTCGCCGCGGGTCCCGTACTTGAACGGGTCGCCCTTGTTCGTCGTGCCGAGGATGGTGCCGGCCGAGGAGAGGATGCCGGAGACCTCGTCGAAGCCGAGGCGGTTCCAGCGGCGCTCGACGAGCCCCTCGAAGCCGTCCATGATGCCGGTGAACTCGGCGCCGTGGACCGAGATGCCCTTCTTCACGACGGCGCGGATCACGGCGTTGAGGCCCGGGCCGTCGCCGCCGCCCGTCAGGATGCCCAGCTTGAGCTTCCGCTTCGGCATTCCCGTCGTTATAAAGCTGTCGGTCCGATCCCGGCCACTTATTTCGGGGGTTGCATGCGCTGGCTCGCCCTCCTCGTCCTCCCGCTGCTCGCCGTCCAGGAGGACGCGCGCCTCGACGCGATCCTGCGCCGCCTCAACGACAACGCGGGGAAGGCGAAGACGCCGGAGGAGCGGCGGACCGTCCTGAAGGCCTCGCTCGGCGAGCTGGACGAGTTCCTCGCGACGGCGAAGGACCCGAAGGTCGGCGGGGGCGCGGCCAACCTGGCGGCGCAGCTCGCGCGGGACCTCGACGACGCGAAGGGCGCGGCGGCCCGGCTCGAGAAGGTCCTCGAGCGCTGGCCCGACCACGAGCAGGCCTCCGAGATCCGCTACGCCGCCGCCGAGTACTCCTGGGAGGCCGGCGACGACGCCGGGGCCCGGGGCCACTACCACGCGATCGCGCGCGGGACGAAGGAGGACGAGCTCGCCTTCCGGGCCCGCTGCCGCGCCGGGCAGACGCTGATCACCGAGGGGAAGTTCGACGAGGCCGTGACGGCCTTCGAGCAGCTCCGTCTCGACCAGAAGGGGAAAAAGGGCGAGTGGGCCGCCGCGATGGCGCTGGCCCAGGCCCTGCAGTTCGCGGAGAAGCTCGGCCCGGCCCGCGAGCAGATCGAGCAGGTCGTGCGCTCGGCGACCGAGCTCGGGACCGTGGAGCAGGCGAAGCACATCCTGGCGAACCTGCTGTGGATCGGGAAGCCCGCGCCCGCGATCGAGGAGAAGGACCTGAAGGGCGCCGCGTTCTCGCTCTCCGCCGCCAAGGGCAAGGTGGCCGTCGTCCACTTCCTCTGGTCCGGCTTCCCGATGCTGGAGATGGAGGCCGAGGTGATCCGGCGCCTGCGCAAGGCGGTGCCGGAGACCGAGCTGGCCGTGCTCGGGGTGAGCATCGACCTCGACCCCGCGAAGACCGCGCAGCTCGCCGAGGGCGCCTCCATCGACTGGCCGCTGCACCACGACGGCGGGGGCTACGACGGGAAGCTCGCGAAGGCCTACGCGGTGCGCGAGCCGCTGCCGCTGGTCGTGGTCATCGACCGGAAGGGCGTGATCCGCTTCGTGAACCCGCTCTTCAGCCCCCACGGGCGGGAGCTGCAGGCGGCGGTGCGGAAGCTGGCCGCCGAGAAGTAGAAGCCCCTTCAGGTCGCGGGCCCCCCGGCCGATGATTTCCGCGGGGAGTTCCGCCATGAACCTGAACGAGATCGTCGCCTTCGTCGAGCGCCTCAACCTCTCGCACCACAAGAGCCTCATCGGGGCGAACTTCCCCGAGATCCTGGCGCTCCTGTCGATCGTGTTCGGCGGGTCCTTCCTCCTCTACGGCTGGCGCCACCACGAGTACTTCCTCGGCGTGACGGGCCTGCTGGTCGGCGGCTGGGCGGGCCTGCTCCTGCGGACGCACGTCTCCCCGACCGGCGGGATGCCCCCCTTCGTCTACATGGCGGTCTGCGCGGCGGCGGGCGCGTTCATCGGCGCCTACTGCCGGCACTTCGTGGGGATCCTGCTCGGCGGCTTCACGGCGGCGCTCGTGGCCTCCGTGTTCGCCCCGGCGCTGTTCCGCCCGGGCGAGCAGACGATGCTGACGATGTGCCTGGTCTTCCTGCTCGGCGGCGGGCTCGGGGGCCTCTTCCCCAAGCTCTTCTTCATCTTCAACTCGTCGCTGATCGGCGCCGCGTTCGTCACCTTCGGCGTCTCGACGGCCGCGATCTCCCCGCTGGCCCCCGCGAGCTCCCCGATGCGCGTGGTGGTGCACCTCGCGGTGTTCCTGCCGCTCTTCCTCTTCGGGATGATCCACCAGGGGCTGACGAGCCGGAACGAGGCGATGCGGATCGAGGCGGCGCCCCGTCCCGCGCGGCCCCGGGCCGCCGGCGCGACGGCCGAGTAGGCCGGCCTACCCGATCTTCCAGATCTTCTTCACCCCGGCGGGCACGTCGATCTCGAGGTCCGCGTCGTACTTCGAGTACTCGATCGTGAAGGTCGACTTGATCTGGTCGGGGATCCGGTCCGTGCCGCCGCCGAAGGGCGGGATCGACTTCTTGTCGATGACCATGTCGAGGACCCACTCGATCTTCACGACCGAGAGGTCGTCCTTGTTGATCCACATCGTGTAGGTGGACGACGACTTCTTCCGGTCGCAGAACGCGGCGATGTCCTTCACCCACTGCTTCCACGGGGTGTTCATCCGGGCGGAGACTTCCTTGATGTGCTCGAGGGTGTTCTTCGGGTCGGCGGCCGTCTCGGCGACCTTGCAGTCGAGGTCGCCGATCTTCTCGTCCTTCGTCCAGGCGGCCGTCGCGAAGAACTGGTAGCCCTCGTTCATCACGAGCACGGGGTTGCGGATCATCGCCGCGGTGCGGTTCTCCTCGCCCTCGAACTTGAGCGGGTCCCGGTACTCGCCCTGGGGGTCCTTGATCAGCAGGTCGCGGCCCTTGGCGTAGGCCTCGCAGGGGCCGCGGAGCGCGGCGAACTCGGCGTGGCGGATGATCCGGCCCTCGAAGGCCGAGGTCCCGTTCGTCGAGCCGTCCTTGGAGAGGACCGGGGAGTCGATCGACTCCTTGACGTGGCAGCCCTTGCGCTTGAGCCAGGCCTGGCGGGACTTCAGCAGCGTCTCGGGGGCCTTCATCTTCCCGATCTTGTCGTCGGGGACGGCGAGCAGCGCGAGCACGGCGGCGGCGACGACCTTGAGCATCGGGACCTCCCTGTGCGGATATGGACCCGCGGGACCGCCCGGGGGTTCGGTGGAACGGCGAACCCGGCGTCCGCCCCCGCGTATAATACCCGGGACGGGACTCGAAGGCTTCAGCGCGGCGGACCACATGGCGACCAGGGACGGGATCACGCCGGACACCGACCGGGTCATCGCCGCGAGGCGGGGCTCGGCCACCAACCTCCTGCTGCTCCTCCACGCCGGGGCCTTCCTGCTCGCCGCCGCGGCCGTGCAGGTCGCCTGGCTCCGGCCCGCCGCCGAGGCCCTCCCGTTCTCCGCGGGGCCCGCGCTGGCCGGGCTCGAGGCCTGGCGCTACTTCACCTGGACCTTCGCGCACGGTCTGCAGATCCCGTCGCTCTGCGCGATGGTGCTCTTCGGCTGGGTGCTGTACCGGATGGGCAACGAGCTCGAGGCGGAGTGCGGCCCGTGGAAGCTCCTCGCGCTCTACGCGGGCTCCTCGCTCTACGGCGCCGTCGGGCACCACGCCTGGCAGGTCCTGCGGCCGGCGCCGGCCGAGGTCGCCACGGGCCTCGCGGCCCCGGCCCTCGCCGTGTTCCTCGCGTGGGCGTGGAGGCACCGCTCCCGGACCCTGCTCTTCCTGCTCGTGCTGCCGCTGCGGGCCCGGCCCGCCTGCCTCATCGCGCTGACGGGCACGCTGATCCTCGCGGCCGGGTGGTCGGCCCACGGCGCCGCGCCCGGGGCGATCGCGGCGGCGGCCCTCGGGGCCTGGATCTTCGTCTCCGCCGAGCCCCTCCTCGACCGCCGGCTCGACGCCTGGGAGTCGCGGGCCCGGCGCCGGCGCTACCTCGAGGAGTTCGACCTTCGCCGCCGCTGCGAGGAGATCCTCGGCAAGATCAGCCGCGAGGGCATGGCGTCCATCACGCGCGCCGAGCGGGCGACGCTGAAGCGGGCGAGCCGGCTCTACGGCCGGCCGGACGAGGGCCCGTGACCCCGGCCTCGCGCTCCGCGTTCAAGCTCGCCGCCTTCGCGGCCCCCGCCCTGCTCGCGACCGCGGGCCTGCACGTCGCCGGCGACCCGGTCGCCGCGTGGATCGAGCGCGGGCTGCGGCCGGGCAACTACACGATCGAGCTCGCGGGCAACTCCTACTCGGTCCCGGACGACGCGTGGGCGAACGCCTTCGCCGGGTTCCTCTCGCGCTACGTGGACGGCGCGAAGCGGCACGACCTCGAGGCCGGCGCCGCCCAGGTCGGACTGCCCACGGGGTTGCGCGGCCTGCGCGTGGTCGCGTACGAGCCCGGCCCGCGGGAGCCCGGGGAGCTCTACGATCCGGCGACCCGCACGGTCCGGCTGCCGCGGGGCGACTCGCCGGCCACCGCGCTGCACCTCTATTCCCGGGCCCTCGCCCTGGCGCTGCTGCACGACGCCGCGCCCGGTGCGGCCTGGAGCCCGGGCTTCGCCTCGGGCTTCGCGGGCTGCTTCGAGACCGACAGCCTCCAGTTCGGCGGGCGGGACCTCGAGCGCGTGATCGCCGCCCGAGGGGGGAAGCTGGCCCCGGTCGAGATCGCCACGGCCACCGCCGCGCGCCTGCAGGATCCGGCCGAGGCGTCGCGAGCCTACGTCCTCTGGCGGCTGCTGCGCCACGATCCCGCGGGACCCGCGCGGCTCGCGGCCTGGATCGCCGAGGAGCGCCGGCCGGGGCCGCCCGACCCCCGGGTCCTCGAGGAGATCCTCGCCCCGGCCGCCGCGGCCTTCCGGGCGGAACTCGCCAAGTAGTTGACAGGTTCGGACGGGCCCGCCGAGAATGGGCCCATCAGGAGGGCTGCTTCATGGGCGTGGAGAAATACGACGAGCTGACCCGGCTGGTTTCCGAGGCCCGGGCGCAGTTCCTCGAGTTCCAGGGCGGCAAGAAGGTCGCGGCGATGCGGGCGCGGAAGCTCCTCCAGCAGATCAAGAAGACCGCCCAGGATTGCCGCATCGAGATCCAGGGCCTGAAGAAGGGCCCCGAGGCCCCGCCCGCGACGACCCCGTAGTCACTTCGCGGGCGCGAGCGACGACAGGTCGGCGATCCACGTCGCCGAGGCCGCCGCGGAATCGATCCGGGCCCTCGACTCCGCGTCCTCGCGCTTCGCGCGCTCGGACCGCAGCAGGGCGAGCACCGGCAGTTCGAACCCGGGCCGCCGCAGCCACCCGGCGAGCTTCTCCGAGGCCGAGTCCCGGACCGCCGCCTCGTCCGATCTGAACTCGTCCAGCAACCCGAGGAGCTCCCTCCGCTCCGCGTCCGCCAGCGGCTCCGCGCAATAGGTCACGGCCGAGATGGAGGAGAACCACGACGCGGTGCGGCAGGTCGTGTCGAAGACGATGCGGACCTTCACCGGGGCCGCGGTCAGGAGAAGGACCTCCCGGTCCGCGGGCGCGTCGAGGTTGTTCTTCCCGGGCGTCTCGAGCCTCCAGCCGCCCGCGAAGGTCGTCCCGCCGGGATTGGCGAATCTCAGGGCGAGCTTCGGGACCGGCGCCGAGGACCACTGCGCCGTCGCGACGCGGAGCTTGAGGCGGACGTTGCCGGGGACCTCGACGATCTTGCTGACCTGGGTGGATCCGTCGCAGGCGTGGGAACTCTTCCCCAGCGAGCCGAAGTAGAGGCCGGAGACCTTGCGGTCCGCGTCGGGCAGTTCCCGGCGGCCGACGGTCTTGGCGTCGCAGTAGTCGTCGGGGGCCGCCTTCGCCGCCTCGATCCACTTCAGTTCCCAGCCGTCGGGATCGGAGAGCGCGGCGGCGAACGCCGCGGCCGGGTCCGGCGCGGGATCCTGGAGGACGGCCGCGAGCAGCAGGAGGGCGGCGGCTCTCATCGCGCGATCCAACCCCCGCCCAGGACCTCGTCGCCGTCGTAGAAGACGGCGGCCTGGCCGGGCGTGACGGCGCGCTGGGGCTCGTCGAAGCGGACGCGGGCGCGGCCCGGGGCCGGCACCTCGATCGTCGCGGGCGCCGCCTCGGCGCGGGAGCGGACCTGGACGTTCGCGCGGAGGAGGCCGGAGGGCGGGCCGGCGATCCAGTTCGTGTCCTCGGTGGCGAACTCGGCGCGACCGAGATCCTCGTCGTCCCCGAGGACGACCCGGTTCGCGGCGGGCTCGATCGCCACGACGTACGTCGGCCGGCCGAGGGTGATGCCGAGCCCGCGGCGCTGCCCGACCGTGAAGAGCTGGTGGCCCGGGTGCCGGCCCAAGACACGGCCCGAGGAGTCGACGAACTCGCCCTCGCGGATGCGGTCGCCGAGCCGCTCGCGGAGCAGGCGGCGGTGGTCGTCGTCGGGGACGAAGCAGATCTCCATGCTCTCGGGCTTCTCGGCGATGCGCAGTCCGAGCCGCCGGGCCTCCTCGCGGACGCGGGGCTTGTCCATCCCGCCGACCGGGAAGAGCGTGCGGTCGAGCTGGGCCCGCGTCAGCGGGAACAGCACGTACGACTGGTCCTTCGCGGGGTCCGCGCCGCGGAGCAGCGAAGGCCGGCCGTCGCGATCCCCGACCCGGGCGTAGTGGCCGGTCGCGACGTGGTCCGCGCCGACGGAGTCGGCGACCTCGAAGAGCTTGCCGAACTTCAGGTCCCGGTTGCAGCGGATGCAGGGGTTCGGGGTCGCGCCGCGGTCGTACTCGGAGACGAAGTAGTCGACGATGCGCTCGAACTCGCGCTCGTAGTTGACGACGTAGAACGGGAGGCCGAAGCGGTCGGCGACGCGCCTGGCGTCGTAGGCGTCCTGGAGGGAGCAGCAGCCCTGGCGGCCCGGCCGGGCGGGGGCCTCGGCCATGACGCCGTGGCGCATGAAGACGCCGACGACGTCGTGGCCCTGCTCCCGGAGCAGCGCCGCGGCGACGCTGGAATCGATCCCGCCGGACATGGCGACGAGCACCTTCATGGCGGGCCGATTATAGTGGCGCCCCTCCGGAGGGCCGGTCAAAATCCCCCTCGATGAAGCGCGCCGCGGTGCTCACGTTCGGCTGCAAGGTCAACCAGTACGAATCGCAGGCGCTGCGCGAGAAGCTGCGGGAGCGGGGCTGGTCCGTGGTCGCCCCGGACGAGGGCCCGGAGCTCGTCGTGCTCAACACCTGCACGGTGACGGAGGCCGCGACGGCCGAGGCGGCCCGCGAGATCCGCCGCCTGCGCCGCCGGCTGCCGGGGGCGGAGTTCACCGTCACGGGGTGCGCCGCCGACAGCCACCGCGAGGAGTTCCTCGGGCTGCCGGGCGTGCGGCGCGTCGTGGTCCACGACGAGAAGTCCGCGCTGCCGCTGCTCGTCGAGGATCCCCGGCTCGAGGCCGCCGACCTGCGGCCCTCGATCTTCGACCTGCGCATCTCCGCGTTCGAGGGCCACACGCGCGCCTTCCTGAAGATCCAGGATGGCTGCGACCTGGACTGCTCCTTCTGCATCATCCCGCAAGTCCGGGGCCGGGGCGCGTCGAGGCCGCTCGAGGACGCCGTCGAGGAGGCGGGGCGCCTCGTCGCCGCCGGATACCGCGAGCTCGTGCTGACCGGCGTGCACGTGGGCTCCTATGGCAAGGACCTCGCGGGCCGGAGCCTTCTGCCGGAGCTCGCGCGGCGGATCCTCGAGCTCCCCGGGCTCGCGCGCCTGCGGCTCTCGTCGGTGGAGGCCGAGGAGGTCGGCGACGGGTTGATTGACGCGGTGGCGGGGAGCGGCGGTCGCTTCTGCCCGCACTTCCACGTCCCGCTGCAGTCCGGCGACGCGGGCGTGCTCCGGGAGATGCGCCGGCGCTGCAATCCCGGGCGATTCCTGCGCACCCTCGACCGGATCCGCGAGCGGGTCGCCGGGCCCGCGTTCACGACGGACGTCATCGCGGGCTTCCCCGGCGAGACGGACGCGGCCTTCGAGAACACGCTGGAGTTCTGCCGGACGGCCGGCTTCGGCCGGATCCACGTCTTCACGTACAGCCATCGCCGGGGCACGGCGGCCTCGGCGCGCCCGGACCTGCCCGCGGCCGTGAAGCGGGAGCGCCGGCTCCGGCTCGAGGCGCTCGGGGCGGAGCTCGCGCAGCGGCAGGCGGCGGCCTGGGTCGGGCGCGAGGTCGAGGTGCTCGTCGAGCGCGGCGGGACGGGCTACACCGAGCGCTACGTCCCGGCGGAGCTGCCGGGCGCGCGGCCCAACGAGCTCGTCCGCTTCCGGCCCGGCTCGGCGGCGGGAGGAGTGCTCCGGTGCGCGTGAAGACCCCGACCCACAGGATCTCGGCGGCGTCGCGGCGCTCGATCCGCGAGATCCTCGCGTTCGTGAAGTCGAAGAAGCGCTTCCTCGTCTCCGGCCACGTGCGCAGCGACGGGGACGCGCTGGGCTCGCAGCTCGCGTTCCACCACCTCCTCAAGAAGCTGGGGAAGAAGTCGCACGTGGTCTGCGACCAGGGCGTCCTGCCCGACTTCCGCTTCCTGCCCGGGGCGGACCGGGTCGGATCCGGGCCCGGGGACCTGAGGCCGCCCTACGACGCCGTCGTGACCTTCGACTCGGGTTCGTGGGCGCGCCTCGAGAGGATCTCGGCGGCCATCGACCGGTCGAAGACGACGGTGGTCAACATCGACCACCACGCCTCGAACGACCGCTTCGGCGACCTGAACTGGATCGACCCCTCGTACTCCTCGAGCGGCGAGATGGCCTGGGAGCTGGTGAAGGCGGCAGGGGTGACGCCGGACCGCGCGATCGCGCTGAACGTGTACACGGCGATCGTGACGGACACGGGGCGCTTCGCGTTCTCGAACACGACGACGGAGACGCTGCTGAACGCGGCGGAGCTCGTGGGCTGCGGGGCGCGGCCGCAGGAGCTGACGAAGCTCCTGTACCGGCAGAAGACGATGGGCCAGCTGCGCTTCCTGGCGGCGATGGTCGGGCGGATCCGGCGGACGGACGACGGGCGGGTGGCCTGGGTGACGATGCCGCTGTCGCTGGAGAAGGAGCTGGGCACGGCGCCCGGCGACACGCAGGAGTACATCGACCTGCTCATGCAGCTGAAGGAGACGGAGGCCGCGATCCTGCTGCGGGAGCTGGACGACCCGCCGCGGATCAAGGTGAGCTGGCGGACGATCGCCGGGATCGACGGGATCGCGCTGGCGGGGCCGCACGGCGGCGGGGGCCATCCCCGGGCGAGCGGGGCGACGCTGCACGGGCCGCTGGACGAGGTGGAGCGGCGGATCGTGGCGCAGACGGTGGAGCACGTGCTCAAGGGCCGGCGGCTGACCCCGAAAGAGGAGGCCGCGATCTCGCGGATGTGATCGTGGCGCGTCGCAGCCCCCTGCGGAGGCACCTCGAGCTGGAGTCGCTCTTCGGGACCGACCTGCTGCCGGTCTCGAGGCACGCGCGCGCGCCGAAGGCGGCGGAGCCGGGGCTGCCGGCGGACTTCGCGAAGTTCCGGGACGAGGTCCTGGCCTGCCGGAAGTGCTCGCTCTGCAAGACCCGGACGCAGGTGGTTTTCGGGGTGGGGACGCTGGCGGCGCCCATCGTGTTCGTGGGAGAGGCTCCCGGGGCGGACGAGGACGCGAAGGGGGAGCCGTTCGTGGGCCGGGCGGGGCAGCTCCTGACCCGTACTATAGAGAAGTGGGGCGTGCGCCGGGAGCAGGTCTACATCGCGAACATCCTCAAGTGCCGGCCGCCGGAGAACCGGACGCCGAGCCCGGAGGAGATGGCGACGTGCTCGCCGTGGCTGCTGGAGCAGCTGGAGTGGATCGAGCCGAAGCTGGTTTGCGCGATGGGGAACATCGCGGTGAAGGCGCTGCTGGGGACGCCGCTGGGGATCACCAAGCTGCGCGGCCGGGTGCACGACTACCAGGGGCGGCGGCTCTTCGCGACCTACCATCCGGCCTACATCCTGAGGAACCCGGGCGACCTGGAGGTCTTCGAGCAGGACGTGCGGCAGGCGCTGCGCGAGGCGGGGCTCGCCCCCTGAGTTTCCGGCGGTTTAGCTTGCAGGCTTCGCCGGGGGTTGGTTAGGATTTGCACGTTCTTGGGGTTCCCGGCGTCACCTGTTTACAAGGAGGTCCGGAGACACGCAGGACCGGACGGCCGGCACGCCGGAGTGGTCCGGGCGACGCACCGACGGAACGGGTGACGCGGGCGGCAAACCGAGAGCGATTCCTCGACGATCGGGCCCCCGCGGCGACGCGAAATTTCTGTAACCGAGTCCCACCCGCCCCGACGTTTCCGCCCCCGACCCGACGGGCCCCCGCCCTCCCCTTCCCTGCGGAACCGGACCGACCCGGGTTCCGTTCTTGGCCTGGCGCCGCTCCGGCGGCGGATAAGGAGACCGCATGGGCAAGGGAGTCTGGGGCATCGACGTCTCGAAGTTCAGCGTGAAGGCGGTCCGCCTCGAGCGCGGGCCGGCGGGCCTGATCGCGACGAACCTCGGCGTCCTGCCGTTCGCGGGGACCGACACCGGCGAGCCGGTGAACATCGACGACCAGATCAAGATGACGCTGGCGCGGCTGAAGTCGCAGCTGAAGATCGGGTCGGAGAAGGTGGTGCTCTCGCTGCCCGGGCACAGCACGTTCAACCGGATGATCAAGCTGCCCCCGGTGGACGAGAGCAAGCTGGCGGAGGTGGTGAAGTACGAGGCGCAGTCGCAGATCCCCTTCCCGATCGACGAGGTGATCTGGGACTACCAGTTCGTGAACCGGCAGTACGGCCCCGGCGAGGAGAAGGAGGTCATCCTCTTCGCCATCAAGCGGGACGTCGTGGAGCAGTTCCTCCAGAACGTCGTCGCGGCGGGGCTGAACGTGGACGCGATCCAGTTCGGGCCGGTGGCGCTGTGCAACTTCCTGCGGGTGGACCAGGACCTCCCGGGGACGTGCATCGCGGTGGACCTGGGCGCGGAGAACTCGGACCTCATCGTGCTCGACGGGCCGAAGTTCTGGATCCGCAACCTGCCGGTGACGGGCAACGACATCACGAAGGCGGTCCAGCAGGCCTTCAACGTGCCCTTCGCGGAGGCGGAGAAGATCAAGCAGCGGGCCGCGCAGAGCCCGAACGCGCAGAAGATCTTCAACGCGATCCAGCCGAAGCTGCGCGACCTGATCGGCGAGATCCAGCGCTCGGTGGGCTACTACAAGTCGATCTCGAAGTCGGCGCGCTTCGACCAGATCGTGCTGCTGGGCAACGCGACGCGGACGATCAACTTCCAGAAGTTCGTCTCGCAGATGCTGCAGATGCAGGCCGTCCGGATCACGAAGCTGAACCGGATCTCGGTCGGCGGCGCGCTGGACGCGGCGCAGATGAGCGAGGACCTGACGACGGCCGGGACGGCCATCGGCCTGGCCATGCAGGGCCTGGGCGACACGCCGAACAAGATCAACCTGCTGCCGCCGGCCTTCCTGGCGGCGCGGGAGATGAAGAAGAAGCAGCCCTGGGCGGCCGGCATCGTGGCCGCGGTCTTCGTCCTGGTCGGCGGCCTCTGGGTCGCCGCGGACACCGAGGTGGCGGCGCTGAAGACCGAGGTCGGCAAGGCCAAGTCGGCCGAGACGACGGTGTCGGAGGCGTCGGCGAAGCTCGAGAAGGCCAAGCAGGACGCCGCGAAGCTGGAGGCCCCGCTGAAGCGGATGGGCTCCCTCTTCCGCGACCGGGACCTGCCGCTGCAGGTGATGAACCTGGTGCACCCGAACATCCCGGACAACGGGGACTGGCAGAACCGGGTGGCGAACCGGGACAAGATGTGGATCCTGGAGTGGCGCTTCTCCGAGGTGCCGCGGACGCCGTCGTCCGGCGGCGCGATGCAGCAGGTCCGCCCCTACGACGGGGACCGGAAGCTCGTGGCGCGGATCGAGGTCGGCCTCGACGTGCAGGGCCGGCCGCTCGTGGAGCTCGACAAGTCGGTGATCGCGAACCTGCTCGGCGTGGTCGCCTCGGGCGAGAGGTGGAGCAAGGTCTCGGGCAAGAGCTCGGTGGTGGACGCGTTCAAGCTGGTCCGTAAGCCGGACGCCGCGGGCCGCTTCGAGGTCGCGTTCCTCGGGTACGCCGACGAGCTGCGTCCGCTGAGCACGTACGACCGCGGGCACAAGTTCGACACGCAGAACGTCCAGAAGTACGCGATCTTCGAGGTCACCCTCGAGATCCCCACCCGGAAGGAGGTCCGCGAGGCCGCGTCGGCCCCGCCCGCCCCGGCGAAGTAGGGCGGCGGACCCCGAACGGAACGAGGAAACCACCATGGCGAACCAGAAGATCAACGGATTCATGATCGGGATGGGCGTGGCCGGGCTGGCGGCCGTCGGCGTCTTCGCGGGGCTCGTCGTGCCCGCGTGGAGCCAGGCGGCGCAGCAGAAGAAGACGATCCAGACCAACGTCAACCGGATCAACACGCGGATCAAGGACATGCCCGGCGAGAAGAACCTCAAGGCCTGGGAGGACTACGCCGACCAGATGAAGAACGGGTACGCGGCGTACGTCCAGAACCTGGGCAAGCGGGACGAGCACCTCGACAAGTGGTTCGACGGGATGGGCCCCACGACCACCTTCCAGGAGTTCCTGATCCGCTACGGCGACCAGGCGAAGCTGCTCGACAAGCGGCTGCGGGACGCGCAGATCAAGGTGGGCGTGCCCCGGGTGCTCAAGGACGAAACGGGCGAGGACCAGGTCCAGGACGACGGCGAGCTCGGCTTCAACTGGGCCAGCAGCGCGTCGTTCAAGGACACCCTCTCTGGCGACGAGCAGTCCGAGGCCAAGGTGCAGCTGCAGAAGCGCTACTGGATCGCGGAGTACGTGGCCAACGCGCTGCTGGCGGACGCGGACGCGAAGCCGGCGCGGCTCATCGACCTGCACTTCCTGCACCCCTCCCCCGTGAAGGGGCTGGGCAAGCAGAAGTTCGTCGACTTCCACGCGGCCGGCGGGTCCTCGGGCGCCACGGGCGCGGAGCTCTACAAGGAGATCAGCAAGGACCAGGCGATCGCGGACCGGGTTCGGATGTACCAGGTCGAGGCCCCGGGCTCGCTGATGACGGCCGCGACCTTCAACGAGTACCAGCTCCCGCTCAACGGGGAACCGGACGAGGCGGGCCGCGAGAAGCCGCTGGGCTGGACGATCACGTTCGGGGTCTCGGTCGAGATGGACTACGCGGGCGTGTCCAAGCTCGTGCGGAACTTCTGCGAGCCGCGCCAGGGCTTCCCCCTCCCGATCCAGGTCGTGGGGCTGGACGTGTTCGTGCCGAAGCAGAACCCGCTGGCCATGACGCCCGAGGAGATGGAGAAGATCGACCCGACCTTCAAGATCCCGAAGTTCACGAAGGACCAGACGCAGGAGATCGCCGAGTGGAAGGCGGCCTTCGAGAAGCGTCGCGAGTCGATCAAGCCGGCGAAGGCCCGGGCGATCATCGTCTGCCAGGTCCTGGACCTGGATCCCGCCAACCTGCCCTCCTTCGCGAAGAAGGCGCAGTAGGCGGGCGGCACCACTTACACGGAGCAACCATGCAGGAATCGAGCAGCGCGGGCGGGTCCAAGGGGGCCCTCCAGCAGCACTGGGAGAAGATCGGCCTGGCCGCGGCGGTCCTGGCCTGCGTCGCGGTCCTGGGCTGGGCCTTCAACGCGGGCGAGAGCCCGGAGGTCCGCAGCCTGAAGACCGCGATCAACCGGGTGAACGACACGGCGAAGGGCGGGCAGACGGGCGAGGGCTGGGCCCCGCCGGCCGCCACGGTCCCGGCGCCCAACGACAAGGTGGTGGACACGTCCCTGGCGAACGCCTGGGGCCAGTCGGTCCGCACGGAGTACTCGGCGAAGGCGCTGGCCGTGGCCGACGCGGTCAAGGGCGCGATCCTGTTCATCCCGACGCCCCGGCTCGAGGTCGGCGACCCCGCGGTCGAGGGGATCGACCTGACCTGGTCGGCCGACGTGACGGAGAAGGTCGGCGCGCGCGTCAAGGTGGACGTGCTGGGCTGGACGGTCGAGCGGAAGAAGGCGGGCGGAAAGTGGGAGGTCGTCGCCGACCGGCTCGAGTTCAAGGACCCCAAGGACCCGAAGGCCAAGCCCCTCTACGAGGGCCTGAAGTGGAAGGACACGGCGCTCGAGCCGAAGACCGAGTACACGTACCGCGTTTCCGCGATCGGAAACACCGCCGACCCGGCCTACCTGAAGGCCAAGCCGGAGAACCGGGACCCCGGCAAGCCTTCGAACGAGGTCACCGTCCGCTCGGTCGGCATCTGGCGGATCACGTTCGCGAACCTGAAGGCGAAGGACGACGACGCGAACACGCCCGGCCAGGCCTACATCACCATCGAGAAGTTCGACATCGTCGCGGGCCCCGTGAAGATCTCCAAGATCCAGAACGAGGGCGAGAAGATCGGCTGGTGGCCCGACGGCGGCACCGAGCCGACCTCGATGCACTCGACCTTCAGCGCCAAGCTCGGCAAGCAGACCAAGGTGGACTTCAACACGGGCGGCGTGCTCAAGAAGGTCATCCTCGGCCGCGAGGTCGAGTACACCTACAAGCAGTGCAAGATGAAGTCCACGGCCTCGGGGACGGAGTGCGAGGGCGTCGAGACGAAGAAGGAGCGGCACAAGGTCAACGAGGTTCAGTTCACGGACGACGAGGCGAAGCCCCAGGTCTTCCGCGTCAACGTGACCGCGCCGAAGGCGGACTCGCTCTGCGAGGCGCACGGCGGCGAGCGGAAGCCCGTCGAGAGCCCGGAGGCCCGCAAGGAGCGCCGCGCCGCCGAGGCGAAGAAGCTGGCCGAGGAGGCGGACGCGCTCTGGAACACGAAGCGCGACGGCGACCTCAAGAAGAAGGACCGCGCCGCGGCGAAGGCCAAGTACCGCGACCTCCTGTCCGACTACGGCGACCTGGACGAGGTCGAGAAGCGCAAGGCCGAGATCGAGGGCAAGCTGAAGTCCGACTAGCGGTCCCGTGCGACGATCCGCCGGCCCGGGAGCGACCCTCCCGGGCCGGTTCCTTTTCCGGAGGCCCCGTGCGCGCGCTGCTCCTGGTCCCGCTGCTGCTGGGCTGCCGGGCGGCCGAACTCCCCACGATCGACGAGCCCGCCCCGGCGGAATTCGTGGTGGCCTTCGCCAGCCTCGACCCGGGGGAGGGCCGGGCGTACGTCTCGATCTTCCGGGACGACCCGGACCTGGGGCCGATGCGGCTCGCGAGGATCCACCGGGTGGGCGAGCGGATCGGGTGCTGGCCGGACGGGGGCCCGGAGCCCACGGGCCGGCACGCGGCCTACAGCCCGCTCAAGGGCTCGGTGGTCCGGGCGAACTGGGACACGGGGTGGATCCTGAAGGCGGTGCGGGAGGGCGAGCATCGGTTCAAGACCCAAGCCTGTCCGCGCGGGGCCGATCCCTGCCCGGGCCCCGAGACGACCGAGCTGCTCGTCCCGGTCCTGGAGGCGGTGTACGGTCCGCCGGAGGGGCCGGACCTCCCCTACCGGGTGCCGCGGCGGCCGCTGCCGCCGGACGGCCGCTGCCCGGCGCACGGACCGAAGTGAGTCCATAAGAGGAAGCGGCCCGGAATTTCCCGGTTTCGCAGGGTTCCCTCTTTTTCTTGCGTCTTGAAAGTCGGACCCTATACTCATGGGTCTTCGATCCCTGAATCCGACCAACTGGGAGCTTGAGCGTATGAAGAAGCAGGTTCTCGCGCTCGGACTGGGCCTCGCCGCCGCCGTCTCCGGGTGCTCGACCGCCCCGACGGAGACCGCGGGCGCCCCCAAGGTCCAGCCGTACGACGCCTCGGGCGCCCCGTCGAACCCCGCCAACCACGCGGCCGGGCAGGAGTGGCAGGAGCTGATGCGCAAGCTCTCGGAGCAGGCGCAGGTCGGCGAGCAGGCGAAGCTGGCGCAGTCCGACGAGCACTACCGGCTCGCGGAGCGCTGGTACGGCGCCGGCGACTTCGAGAAGGCCGAGGCCGAGTGCCAGAAGGCGCTGGCCCTGAACCCCTCGCACGGCGCGGCCCACGCGCTGTGGATCGAGGTGCAGTTCGTCCTGGGCCGGGGCAAGGTGACGCCCCAGAGCGTCGAGATCGACAAGGTCCTCAAGGAGGCGGTGGCCCGCCGCCAGCAGACCGAGCTGGAGATCGACGACAGCATCCAGAACGGCCAGCGCGCCTACAACCGGGGCGACTACGACGAGGCCGAGCGGCACTTCCGCCGGGTCCTCGAGTACGCGAAGTGGCTGCCCACGGGCGTGCAGCTCGAGACGCGCCGCCGCGAGGCGGCCGACCTCCTGGAGCGGACGAAGATGGCCCGCCGCCAGAAGGACATCGACGAGGCGCGCCAGCGCCGCGTGATGATCGAGGAGGAGAAGGCGCGCGACGAGGTCCGCAAGAAGCTGGAGCAGCGCCGCGAGCTGGAGCTCCTCTTCGCGCAGGCCCAGCTGTACTTCGAGAAGGAGAACTACGTCCGCTGCGTCGAGGTCTGCGAGAAGATCCTCTACATCGACCCGCGCCTGGCCAGCGTCGACGAGATGAAGTCGGTGGCGCTCCGCCTGAACCACGTCGCGGCCGACCGCCGCAACACGACGCTCTACATCGAGCAGTGGAAGCGGACGTTCGAGCGGATCGAGCTGATGGGCGTCGTGCAGGCCGACGAGCTGGAGTTCCCCTCCCGCGAGCTCTGGGAGGAGGTCATCACCAAGCGCCGTCCGCCGGGCGTCATGGACGAGTCGGCGGAGGAGCTGTCGCAGACGGACCGCGCGGTCTCCGACAAGCTGCGCTCGATCCACATCGACCTGGACTACCAGAACCAGACCCTGGCCCAGATCGTGGACTACGTCCGCGAGGTCTCCGGCCTGAACATCGTCATCGACTCGAAGACGATCCCCGACCCGACGAGCGAGACCTTCAACATCAAGGTGAAGAACGTCTCGCTGGAGTCGGCCCTGCGCATCCTGCTGCCGAACAAGGGCAAGGCGCACATGATCGAGGACGGCGTCGTGGTCGTCACGACGACGGAGGCCCTGAAGAAGAAGGTCAACCTCGAGCTCTACCCCGTGCAGGACCTGACCTACGGCCTGCAGGACTTCCCCGGCGTCAACATCACCCTGGACGACCAGGGCCTGGCGACGACGGCCGGCGGCGAGGAGGGCGCGAAGCAGCAGTTCACGGGCGAGGACCTCGCGACCCTGATCAAGAACACGATCGAGAAGGACAACTGGGACGAGGCGAACGGGCAGTCCGTCGTCTTCCAGAACGGCCTGCTGATCGTCCGCAACGCGGTCGAGATCCACAAGAAGATCCGGAAGTTCCTCAGCGACCTGCGGGCCTCGACGGGCATCCTCGTGAGCATCGAGACGCGCTTCCTGACGGTGGAGGACGACTTCCTCCAGCAGGTCGGCATGGACTTCCGCGACGTGGACGGCAACCGCGTGCGCGGCATCCTGTCGCTCGACGACATCAACCCGGCCTTCTCGACGCTCCCGGGCCAGCAGTTCGCGCAGTTCGTCGACCCGGACGGCGGCGGCGGCCCGCTGGCGGTGAGCTCCCCGGGCATCACGGGCACGTTCGGCAACAACGTGGTCCGGAACATGGGCGCCCGCATCCAGAACATCATGCAGAACGACCAGATCCTGGCGCGCTTCTACAACAGCGCGCTGGGCCCGCTGGGCGGCCTGTCCATGCAGTACACGCTGCTGGACGACATCTCGCTGGAGGCGATCGTGCGGCTCGTGAGCCGCAGCCAGCGCCAGCACCAGCTCGTGGCGCCGAAGCTGACCCTGTTCAACACGCAGCGCGGCAACATCCGCATCGCGAACCAGTTCGCGTACATCCGCGACTACGACATCCAGGTCGCCACGGCGGCCGCCGCGGCCGACCCGATCCCGTCGGTCGTCACGGACGGCATCTCGCTGGACGTGCGCCCGATCGTCTCGGCCGACCGCCGCTTCATCACGGTGGAGCTGCGCCCGACGATCGCGACGCTGTTCCCGCTGCCGCCCCAGGTCTTCGGCATCAACATCTCGCTGAACGTCCCGGGCAACATCGTCAGCCCGACGCTGCAGCTCCTGATCGAGACGCCGATCCTGAACGTGCAGACCCTGCGGACCACGGTCGTCCTCCCGGACCGCGGCACGCTGCTCATCGGCGGCCTGACGACGTACTTCGAGGAGGACGCCGAGAGCTCGGTCCCGCTCTGGCGCAACATCCCGATCCTCGGCAACCTCGGCTCGGAGAAGGTGAAGGGCCGCCAGCGCCGGCAGCTCCTGACGCTGCTGCGCGCGCGCATCATCATCCCGGACGAGGAGGAGAAGCGGCGCTTCGACTAGGCGTCCGCCCCCGACCGCGAGTTCACCGGGCCGCCCCGCGAGGGGCGGCCCGTTCCGTTTCCCGCCCGCGCCATCCGTTGCCAAGGCGGGCGTCCCGGCCTAGAATGCCGCTTTCCCGCGGCGCGGGTGAACCCGAGCGGCCCCGGCCACGTTGGATACCCCGGCTGCCAGATGGAGGAGTCCATGCGTCGTCCCGCCCCCCTCGCCGTCCTCGTCCTCGCGCTCGCGGCCGCCCTGCCGGCCTCGGCGCAGCAGGCGACGGACCGCGACCCCGAGCTCGCCGGGCTCCTCGCCCAGCGCGGCTGGTACGACCTCGCCCGCGAGCTCTACGAGAAGATCGAGAAGAACCCCGCCGCGAGCAAGGCCCAGCAGGCCGAGGGCAGCTACGGCCTGGCCTGGCTCGCGAGCATGCAGATCGCGTCGGAGCCCAAGGTCGAGAAGAAGAAGGAGCTCTTCGAGAAGGCGATCAAGGCCATCCTCGCCTTCATCAACAACGCCGACTTCAAGGACCACCCCCGCCGGGCCGAGGCCCTCTCGACCATCGCCGAGCTCTACCAGAACCAGGGCAAGTTCTACCTCGGCGCCGGCCGCTCGATCGACAAGGACGGGACCCTCGGCCAGGGCTCGTTCGCCGAGGCCCAGAAGCTCTTCAAGAGCCTCATCGACCAGCTCGAGAAGGACCGCGTCCCCGCGCCGGACACCGGGACGCCGGAGGGCGACCCCAAGGCCGTCGCCTTCGCCGACTGGACGCTCAAGATGATGACGGCGAAGTACAACTACGGGGTCAGCCTCTTCAACGAGGCCGAGGCCTACAAGGGCTCCCCCGCCAAGCACCCCGCGATGAAGAAGCTGCTCGAGGCCATGAACAAGTTCTTCGAGGAACAGTTCATGTGGGACTACGAGCAGTACCTCATGGCGTACTCGGCCTTCATCTACATGGGCCGGGGCCAGCAGCTGCTCGCCGAGACCTCCGACGCCGCCGCGGCCGAGGAGGCCTGGAAGAAGTGCTTCAACTACATCGGCAAGGCGATCTCCCTGCTCTCCGACCCGGAGAACCGGAAGTCGGAGGCCGTCCGCGGCCTCGCCCTCGAGTCCGCGATGTACACCGTCCGCGCGAAGATCGCCTACGGCGACACGCTCAAGGGCGGCAAGGCCTCCCGCCAGTACCAGGAGGCCGCCAAGATCGCCGGCGACGCGATGAAGGTCCTGCCCCCGACGGCCGCCAAGGAGTCCTCGGGCATGCTCGTGCGCCTCGAGGAGGGCCGGGCCCTCTGCAAGGCCGGCATGGTCAAGGACGGCGTCGAGAAGCTCGACCGCATCAAGCGCGACGCGAAGAGCGACCCGAAGCTCGAGTGGGCCGAGAACTTCGCCATCGACATCATCGGCGAGTACGCGGGCGAGACGGACATGAAGCGCGCCATCGAGGCGGGCGACAACCTCTTCGAGCGCGGCCCCGCCTACCTCTCCCGCGCGGTCCAGAAGTTCCGCAACGCCATCCGCGCCGCCGCGAAGGCCGAGGACCGCAAGCTCATCCCCTACTGCTGGATGCGCATCGGCGAGGCCTACTACTACATGGACCGCTTCCTCGAGTCGGCCGGCGCCTACTCGATGGTGCTCGACAACCCCGAGTTCTCCAAGACGCCCGACGCCCCGAAGGTCGCGCTGAGCATGAAGCGGACCCTCGCCCGCCTCGTCAAGGCGACGGGCGCCCCCGAGGACAAGGAGCGGATGCGCCGCTTCCTGGAATGGGCCACGGCCAACTTCCCCGCGGAGCTCGGCGACAGCACGGTCCAGGAGACCGCGATCGTCAAGGAGGAGGACGCCCGCAAGGTCGGCCCCAAGGACAAGTACGCCAACCAGTTCCTCGACGCGGCCAACCTCTGGCTGCAGCTCGCGAACAAGACCTCGAGCCCCCTGCGCGAGGACTCCACCTTCCGCGCGGCGTACAACTTCTTCCTCCACGCCCACCGCCTGAACCGCGACGCGAAGACCAAGGACGACCAGGCCAAGGCCAAGGAGTACTTCGAGAAGTGCCTCGAGTACGCGAAGAAGCACCTCCAGATCGTCGACGGCCTGCCCGGCAAGGACGCCGCCGTCATCCGCAACGCGACCGGCTCCGTGCTCTACGGCATGTGGGCCTGCAACATGGAGATCGTCGGGCGGGCGAACGACGCCCTGGCGCTCTCCGAGGGCTTCGAGCAGAAGTTCCCCGCCGCGGAAGACACGCTCGTCATGAAGATCATGCAGCGCCGCATCGACTCCCACCTCCAGCTCGCCAAGCTGGGCGACGCGAAGCCCGACTTCGACCGCCTCGCCAAGGCCTCGGACGACCTCGACGCGATGGTGGCCCGCTACCAGAAGGAGCGCCTCGGCCTCGACGCCCTCCAGAACGCCCTCTCCGCCCTCTCGGGCTCCTTCCGCATCGCGGCCGCCAAGGTGGCGGACCCCGCGGTCAAGGAGGCCTACAACATCCGGGCCGCCGAGCTGATGTTCCAGTACTTCGAGAGCTCCGCCGCCGAGCCCAAGGGCGACGAGGTGGAGGTCATGGCCGACACCTTCTACGACATCGCGACGAAGAAGATGGACAAGGCCCTGGCCCGGGGCGACGCGGAGGAGATCGCCAAGATCCGCGGGATGTACGACAAGGCCTTCGCGCTCTACGAGCGGCTCGCGCTCTCCGCGAAGCTCAGCGACGAGAGCCTCAAGGCGATCCAGAGCCGCATGGTCACCTGCCTCGTGAAGGCGGGCAAGTTCGAGAAGGCCATGCAGGAGCTCGACCGCCTGGTCGCCAACGACCCGGAGAAGGCGAACGGCTCGAACTGGGAGGCGCTGGCCGACTGCAAGACCGAGAAGGCGAAAAGCCTGCCCGCGGGCGGCGACCGGAACAAGCTGATCGAGGAGGCGGCCGCCATCTACGGCGACCTCTTCATGAAGCTCGGCGAGAAGGCCGGCACGCACTACTGGCGCATGGTCTACAAGTACTGCGCGGCCCTCTACGAGACCGACCCGGACCGGCTCCAGGCCTACTTCAAGCAGATGCTGGTCCGCAACATCGCCCCGACCTGGGACAACGACCAGTGGGGCTACAAGACCCGCCTCGAGAAGCTCCGGGCCGACAACGAGGCCCGGCTGCCCGGCAAGAAATAGGAGGACGACCGTGAAACTCGCGCTCGGACCGCTGGCCCTCCTGGCCGCGCTGCTGGCCGCTGCCCCGGCGGCCCAGGCCCAGGCCCGGCAGGACCGGCTGACGCCCCGCAAGGGCCCGCCGGTGGACGGGACCATCCTCCGCGAGACCTTCAAGGAGGTCGTGATCAAGCCGGCGAGCGGCGCCGACCAGGTCTACAAGGTCGAGGACGTGGCCCGGATCGAGTACTGGGACACGCCGGACGCCTTCCGGGCGGGCATGGCGGATTTCGAGGCCGGCAACTGGCTCGAGGCCCTGAACAAGTTCAACAGCGCCGAGGACTTCGTCTCCGGCAAGGGCATGCAGACCAAGCCCAAGCCGCCCCGCGCCTGGTTCCCGTACTGGCTGTCCTTCCACCGAGGCCACTGCCTGCACGAGCTGGACCGCTGGGACGACGCCGTGAAGGAGCTCCAGCGCCACGTCGACATGGTGAAGGACCCGGGCGTCTACTCCCGCTTCCTCGTCCCGGCCCACGAGGCCATCCTCGAGAGCCACCGGGCGAAGGGCGACGAGGCGGCGATGTCCGCCCACGCGGCGGCGATCGCCAAGGCGCCGAAGGAGATCCAGCCCAAGCTCCAGCTCGTCCTGGACAAGCAGAAGGCCGAGCTCCTGCTCGACAAGGGCCAGGCGGACGCGGCGCGGGCGATCTTCGAGAAGCTCGCGACGAACAACGACGCGCAGATCAAGGCGGACGGCACGGCGGGCGTGATCCGCTGCCACGAGAAGGGCGGCAACGCCGACGCGCTGGTGGCCTTCTGCAACGGGGTGATCGCCTCGACGCCGGCGGACCAGCCGGCGCTGCTCCTGCTCGCGTCGAACGCCCTGGGCAATTCGTACTTCGAGAAGAAGCAGTGGCGGAAGGCGGCGGACGCCCTGGTCGGCTCCGTCGTCAAGTACCATCCCGGGCGCGGGCACCCGCTGGTCAGGGAGCACGAGCGGGCGCTGTACCTGCTGGCGAAGTCCTACGAGGCCTGGTCGAACGAAGCCGGGATCTCCAAGGACCTGGCCGTGCAGGCGCGGGTCTGGGCGGCGCGGACCTGGCGCGAGCTATCGATCGAGTACCCGGGGGGCCGCTACCGCGAGGAGGCCCTGAACGGGATCGTGCGCTGCGAGCCGACGGACGAGAAGAAGGACGAAAAGTGAACGGGCGGGCAAAACTACTTGAATGGGCCGGACCGGGGGCCTAGACTTTTCGGTTTGCGAGGGGCGAGCCGGTCCGCGCCGGGCGGGCCGAGCCATTCTCAACTTGTGGGGGGTGCTGGGATGAAGTTCGCGCGTTGGACGTGGGCGAAGGTGATGTTCGCGGCCCTCGCCGCGGTCGGTCTCAACCTGGCCTTCGCGGCGGTCGCGTCGGCCCAGGAGGGCGGCGCTCCGGCGGCCGCCGAGGAGGACAAGTTCGGATTCTTCGCAGTCTGGATCATGGGCGGCGGCGGCATCGGCTTCCTCTTCCTGCTGCCGATCGAGATCCTGTCGATCGCGACCCTCGCGGCCATCATCGAGCACTTCATCACGATCCAGCGGGACAAGATCGTCCCGCCCGAGGTCATCGTCGAGCTGGAGACCCTCCTCGACGAGGAGCAGTACGAGGAGGCCATCAACCTCTGCGAGGCCAGCAAGAACTACCTGACGAACATCGTCGGCGCCGCGATCGCGCGGGTCGGCGAGGGCTACGACGCGATGAAGGCCGCCGCGGCGGGCCAGACGGACGAGGAGAACCTCAAGCTGATCCACAAGATCTCCTGGCTGGTCCTCTTCGGGAACATCGGCCCGATGCTCGGCCTGTTCGGCACGGTGACGGGCATGGTCATGGCCTTCGGCGTCATCGCGAGCTCGAAGGAGTCCCCCTCGCCGCAGGTCCTGGCCGGCGGCATCTTCACGGCCCTCGTCACGACCGTGTGGGGCCTGCTCGTCGCGATGCCCGCCCTGGGCTTCAACTTCATCTTCAAGATGAAGGTGCAGCGCCTGGCGATGGAACTCTCCGGCGTGGCCATGGAGCTCGTGGACCGCTTCAAGCCGGTGGCGGAGAACAAGTAGTTCCCGGGCTTCCCCGGGGGAGGTCGAAATGGCGAGAGTTCCGGATCCGGAAGAGCCGGCGAACTTCGACATGACGCCGATGATCGACATCGTGTTCCAGCTGCTGATCTTCTTCATGCTGGTCACGGACATGTCGAAGCAGCAGAACATCCCGCTCAAGCTCCCGCCCGCCACCAAGGCGGTGAAGGAGAAGCTGACCGACGACACGCTCCTCACGATCAACGTCAAGGACGACGGCACGATCACGATCGGCGGCCAGGTCTACTTCCGGCCCCCGGCCGGCGGCGACTGGTCCAAGTACGAGGCCAAGAAGCTCGAGGACCTCTTCGAGCGGCGGCGGCAGATGAAGGCCTACCAGGAGAACCCGGGCGACGACACCTTCGTGAAGTTCCCGGTCCTGATCCGGGCCGACCGCTCCGCCCACTTCCAGTGGGTGCAGCTCATCCTCGCGATCGCGACGAAGCACGGCGGCGTGACCAAGATCCAGCTCGGCGCCCAGATGCCCAAGGCGGGAGGATAACCCCATGGCCGCGCCCGAAACCGACAAGGTCGAGTCGTTCAACATGACGGCGATGATCGACATCGTCTTCCAGCTCCTGATCTTCTTCATGCTCACGATGAACTTCCCGCAGGTCGAGGGCGCCCTGAAGGCCCAGCTCCCCAAGGACAAGGGCCTGGCCTCCTCGAGCGTCCCCCAGCCCGAGCTGCAGGAGGTCCGCGTCGTCATCTGCGCCGGCGGCGACACGCGGATGCACATCAACAACAAGGGCGAGCACGAGAAGGTCGACAAGAGCAACGAGACCTGCAAGATCCTCGTCGAGAAAGTCGACATCGGCGACGTCTTCCATTCCGCCAAGATGGGGGACAAGGCCGGGAAGAACCGGGACATCTACAAGCAGTGCGGCGCCAAGGTGAAGGAGCTCTTCGACGCCACCCCGTCGACGAAGGACCCCACCAAGCGCGCTCCCGTCATCATCGACGCGGACAGCGAGGTCCCCTACGAGCACGTCGTCGGCGTCGTCAACGCGTGCAAGGAGGAGGGCATCGAGACGATCGAGTTCGTCGGCAACCCCCGCTGGGACCTCTACTACGGCGCGGGCACCAAGGGCCAGTTCCAGAAGAAGTAGGCCCGACCCACCGCGATTCCACGGCCCCCCGGCGACGGGGGGCCGTTTCGTTTTCCGGCGAACCTCCCCCGCCCCGCCGCGTTCCATCCGGCGGGCGCGCCGTCCGGAGATCCCCATGCCCCTGCCGCCCGAGACCGCCGCGCCCGAGTCCTTCGACATGACCCCCATGATCGACATCGTGTTCCAGCTCCTGGTCTTCTTCATGCTCGTCAGCGACCTCTCGCGCCAGGTCTACGCGCCGGTCCTCCTGCCCGCGGCCTCCCGCGCGGTCCGCCGCGACCGCGACCCCGACCCGATCGTCCTCACCGTGATGGCGGACGGGACCATCCTCGCCGGCGGCCGGAAGCTCGCCGGGCCCGGCGTCCCCGGCTCGCCGGGCGCCCTGGACGACTACCTGGAGCGCCAGGCGGGCCGCGCGGGCGCCGAGCGAAGGCCCGTCGTGGTCCGCGCCGACCGCTCCGCCGAGTTCCAGTGGATCCAGCTCGCCCTGTCCTCCGCCGCCGTCCGCGGCGGGGCGACCCGGGTCGAATTCGCCGCCGTGCGGCGCGAGGAGTGAACGATGCGCGTCCCCGAGCCCGACCGGGTCGAGTCGCCGAACATGACCCCGATGATCGACATCGTGTTCCAGCTGCTCATCTTCTTCCTGCTCTCGTTCAACCTGCCGGACCCCGAGGGCGCGCTGCGGATGCAGCTCCCGAAGCGCGGCACGGCCAGCGCCCCGGCGCCGCTCGTGGAGGAGATCCGGGTCACGATCCGGCGGGCCGGCGAGGCCTGCGACGTGCGGGTGGACCGGGCCCCGGCGGGCTCGATGCGGGCGGGCGGCGGCGCGGAGAACCGGCGGACGGCGGGCGCGGCGGCGGACCTGGCGGCCCGGATCCTGGCCGCGGGGGCCTCCGGGGCGCCGGTCGTGGTGGACGCGGGCGGGGACTGCCCCTACGAGGTCGTCCTGGGGGTCGTGGACGCGCTGGCCGCCCGGGGGCTGTGCAAGGTGGAATTCGCGGCGAATCCGCTGCTGGCGGATGTCACCTCCCGGTGACGCCCGCCGTCCCCTCATTTTCTTGCGGAATCGATGAAGGGATCGTACCTTATCGCCTCGTCTTTAACCTTGTCCGGTCCCGGCCTTTCGGGGTCCGGGAGCCACGGCACTTGGCGAGGTGATCGCATGAAGAGCACGTCGATGTGGCGCAGTCTGCTGGGCGTGACCGCGGGCGGCCTGCTGACCGTGGGCTGCTCCTCCGCCGCCCCCGAGAAGTCCGAGCGGCCCGCCTGGACGCCCCCGCCGGCCTCCACCCCGCAGGATCCGGCCACCCCGCCCGCCCCGCACGACCCCTCGAAGGTCGAGGCGCAGGACGAGAACGCCCGCCGCATCCTCGAGGAGGTCGCCAAGAGCCGCGGCCTCCAGGACCAGCAGAAGATCGCCGAGTCGAGCGCGCTCTACGACCAGGCCCTCGACTTCTACCAGAAGGGCGACTTCACGCAGGCCAAGGCCGCCGTGGACGCCTCCGTCGAGCGCTGGCCCGGCAACCTCCAGGCCCGCAAGCTCCAGGGCGAGATCAACTCCATCCTGACCGGCGGCGCCGAGCAGAAGGGCGTCGGCGGCACGGCCCAGAAGGTCCAGGACGAGATCCGCGTCCGGATCGAGCAGGCCCAGATGGAGATCACGAACCACATCCGCGAGGCCGACCGGCACTACGCCGTCCGCGACTACGCCTCCGCCCTGCGCAACCTCGAGGAGGCGCAGTTCAAGATCAAGAGCATCCCCTACGACCTGCCCGCGATGGCGGCCCTGCTGCCCAAGGTCGAGGAGAACATCCGCCGCTGCCGCGACGCCGAGCTGGCCCAGAAGCGCGCCCTCGAGGAGGGCCAGCGCCGCCTGGCCGACAGCGAGGTCCAGGCCTTCGAGCTGGCCCGCAAGCGCGAGATCCTCGAGAAGATCGCGCACCTCCTCGAGCTGGCCTACATGTCCTTCGACCAGAAGAAGTACGACAAGTGCATCGGCCTCTGCGACCAGATCCTCGGCATCGACGCCCACTACTCCGTGGCGCTCGAGCTGAAGGAGGACGCCGAGAAGGTCCGTCACCGCGACGAGTACTACGACTTCATCCGCGCCAAGGTCGAGAACTGGAAGAAGCTGACGGACTCGGACGACGAGGGCGTCATCCCCTACTCGGAGACCGTGACCTTCCCCTCGGCCGACGAGTGGGCCGAGATCTCCAAGCGCGCCGACCAGAACATCCTCCAGAAGTCGGACTCCACCGAGGAGAGCGATCCGGACATCCTCGCGATGAACCGGAGCCTCGACACGGTCAAGATCGACATGCTCTTCGAGAACACGAAGCTCGAGGACATCATCTCCTACGTCCGCGACTTCACGGGCCTGAACATCGTCCCGGACCAGGGCCTGGGCGACAAGGCGGACTTCACGAAGCAGGTCACCTTCAAGGTCAAGGAGCTCGTCCTCCGCAACGCGATGAAGCTCCTCCTGAACCAGCAGGGCCTGGACTTCGCCGTGACCCAGGAGAAGGTCATCCTGATCACGACGCCGGACAAGGCGGGCGGCAAGCCCGTGCTCGAGCTCCACGACATCCGCGACATCCTCGTCCGCATCCAGGACTTCCCCGGCCCCAAGGTCGAGCTCGCCAACCCCTCGGGCGGCGGCGCGGCCCTCACCGGCGCGAGCTTCTCCCTCGAGGAGCCCAAGGAGTCCTCGGTCTCCGAGGACCAGATCGTCGACCTGATCAAGGAGAACATCGCCCCCGGCTCCTGGGAGGGCGAGTACACGATCGAGAAGACGCCGAACCAGCAGCTGCTGGTCAGCCACACGCCCCGCGCCCACAAGGAGCTGCGCCAGTTCCTGACCCGCCTGCGCTCCTACACGGGCACCATGGTGGCCGTCACGGCGCGCTTCATGTCGAGCTTCGACGACTACCTCGACGACGTCGGCTTCGACATCATCAACCGGCCCCCCGTGGGCGGCTACGACATCGGCGGCGTGGGCTTCACCGACATCGACGAGCACGCGGACAGCCCCGCCGGCCCGCCCGGCTCCGAGGTCGGCCCCGGCTTCGTGACGCGCGAGAGCGCCCGCCTCGAGACCTACGACCTCCGCGCCCAGACCTTCCACACCCTGCTGCGCTTCGACCCGCTCACCCGCACGGGCATCGACCCGATGAGCAACCGCCAGATCAACCAGGGCGGCCTCGGCCTCCAGTACCAGTGGATCGGCGAGCAGGCCCTCCAGGGCGTGCTCCGCATGGCCCACAAGGAGAACAAGGCCACGATCGTGCAGGCGCCCCGCATCACGGTCTTCAACACCCAGCGCTCGCACATCGTCGTCCAGACCCAGATCCCCTACATCAGCGACCTGGAGCCCCAGATCTCCACGGCGGCCGCCGCCTACGATCCGGTGATCTCCGTCCTGACCCAGGGCGTCGTCCTCGACGTCCGCCCGATCGTCTCCAACGACCGCAAGTACGTCACCCTCGAGATGCGCCCCGCGCTCGCCGAGCTCCAGACGATCCGCTCGATCGACATCAACTCGGGCGGCCCCGGCGGCAACGGCACGGCCACGATCCAGCTCCCCTGGCTCGTCCTCCAGCGCGCCGAGACGACCGTGACGATCCCGGACCGCGGCACGCTGCTGATCTCCGGCTTCAAGGACATCATCATGCGCGACCTGAAGTCCGGCGTGCCCTTCGTCCAGAACATCCCCGTCCTGAACTTCTTCTTCTCCCGCAAGGGCAAGACGAGCGAGCGCAAGCGCCTCGCCATCCTCGTGACGCCCGAGATCATCGACCTGTCCGAGCACGAGGGGAAGCGCTACTAGGACCGGAACTTCCGCGGGAAGCCCCGGGGGCCCAGCCCCCGGGGCTTTTCCTTTGCCCCCCGCGCCCGTAGAATCGGCGGATGCTCCAGGCCGTCCTCTTCGACGTCGACGACACCCTCTACTCCACCACGAAGTTCGCGTCCCGCGCCCGCCGCGACGCCCTGGCCGCCATGCGCCGCCACGGCGTCCGCGTGCCCCTGGCGGGCCTCGTCCGCGAGCTCTCCGAGACCATCGCGGAGTTCGG
Organism: uncultured Planctomycetales bacterium; assembly: GCA_964464755.1. GTDB lineage: Bacteria > Planctomycetota > MHYJ01 > MHYJ01 > JACPRB01 > CAYXGZ01. The sequence goes on along the minus strand of CAYXGZ010000037.1, from coordinate 1,456 downwards.
CTCCAACTACGAGCACCACTTCGAGAAGCTCTGGCTCCGCCTGCCGCCCTCCGCCGTCCGGGACGCGCACCGCTCGCTGGCGGTCGCCGCCGCCGTGGCCGCCTACCACGACGCGAAGTTCTCCGGCCTGCGCCCCTTCCCCGAGGTCCCCCGGGTCCTCGCCCGGCTCGCCCGCTCGCGCCTCAAGCTCGGCGTCGTCACCGACGGCCTCGACATCAAGCAGGCCGAGAAGCTCGTCCGGCTCGGGGTCACGAGGTACTTCCCCCCGCGCTCCGTCTTCATCAGCGACCAGATCGGCATCTCCAAGCCCAACCCCAAGATCTACCTGCGGGCCTGCGCGGCCCTCCGCGTGGCCCCCGGGCGCGCCATGTACGTCGGCGACCACCCCGTGAAGGACGTGGACGCCGCCAAGGCGGCCGGCCTGGTCACCGTCCTCGTGGACCGGGGCGGCAAGCACTCCGGCGTCACCGGGAGGACCGCCCCCGACGCCGTCGTGCACGATTTCAACGATCTCTTGCAGATCCTCCGGCGGGACTTTAGAGTGCGCCTTCCCTGATGCAGCACGAATTCGTCGCCATCCTCGACTTCGGTTCGCAGTACACGCAGCTGATCGCCCGCCGGGTCCGGGAAGCCGGGGTCTACTGCGAGATCCTCCTGCCCGGCACGAAGCCCGCCGAGCTCGAGGGCCGGAACCTCAAGGGCCTCATCCTGTCCGGCGGCCCCGCCAGCGTGTACGCCAAGGGCGCCCCGACGATCGACCCCCGCCTCCTCGACCTCCCCGTGCCCGTCCTCGGCGTCTGCTACGGCATGCAGCTCTCCTGCCGGCTCCTCGGCAGCAGGGTCACGGCCGCCAAGGAGCGCGAGTTCGGGCGCACCGCGCTGCGCGTCGTCCGCCCCTCCGCGCTCTTCGAGGGCGTCCCCCGCCGCACGGAGGTCTGGAGCAGCCACGGCGACAAGGTCGCCACGGCCGCGAAGGACTTCGAGATCCTCGCGACCTCGGACAACTGCGCCAACGCCGCCGTCCGGCACCGCAAGCGCCCCCTCTGGGGCGTCCAGTTCCACCCCGAGGTCGTCCACACGCCCGCCGGCAAGCGCATCCTCCGCAACTTCCTCTTCGACATCTGCGGCTGCTCCGGCGACTGGCGCATGTCCTCGTACGTCGAGAGCGCCGTCGCGGAGATCCGCGAGCGCGTCGGCCCGAGCGGCCGCGTCCTCTGCGGCCTCTCCGGGGGCGTCGACTCCAGCGTCGTCGCCACCCTCGTCCACCGCGCCATCGGCGACCGCCTCACCTGCGTGTTCGTGGACAACGGCCTGCTGCGCTCCGGCGAGTCCGCCGAGGTCGAACGCCTCTTCGGCGACCGGATGCACCTCAACCTGAAGGTCGTCGACGCCTCGGGCGAGTTCCTCCGGCAGCTGCGCGGCGTGACCGACCCCGAGCGGAAGCGGAAGATCATCG
>CAYXGZ010000036.1:0-37569 GCA_964464755.1 uncultured Planctomycetales bacterium | reverse complement strand
GACTGCCACATCATCACGATCGAGGACCCGATCGAGTACTACCACGACCACAAGAAATCGATCATCACCCAGCGCGAGCTGGGCGTGGACGTGGGCTCGTTCTCCGAGGCCCTGCGCCGCGCGCTGCGCATGGACCCCGACGTCGTCCTCGTCGGCGAGATGCGCGACCTCGAGACGATCCAGGCCGCGATCACCGCGGCCGAGACGGGCCACCTCGTGTTCGGCACGCTGCACACGACGGGCGCCTCCCGCACGATCAACCGCATCGTGGACGCCTTCCCCGTCGAGCAGCAGGAGCAGATCCGCGCGCAGCTCTCGACCGCCCTGATCTCCGTCATCTCGCAGGTCCTCATGCCGAAGGCCGAGGGCAGCGGCGTCGTGGCCGGCTTCGAGATCCTGCTCGTGAACAGCGCCGTCGAGCACCTGATCCGCGAGAACCAGACGCACAAGATCATCAGCGCGATCCAGACGGGCGCGAAGGAAGGCATGATCGGCCTGGACGACTTCCTCTACAACCTGTTCATCAACAAGAAGATCACCTACCAGACGATGATGACGTCGGCGCAGTCGCCGGCCGACCTCGAGCAGAAGATCAAGGAATACACCTACGCGTCGGCCAAGAACCGGTAGGTAGTCCATGACCCCGCCGGACGGGCCGTCGCCGCGCAAGCTCCTGGCGTTCGCCCTGCTGGCCTTCCTCGCGGACCTCGCCATCTACGTCGTCGCCATCGACCCGCTCGTGCTCTGGGCGGAGGCCCCCCACCACCCCGCGGGCTCCACGGCCGAGCAGCTGAGGCGGTGCCGCCAGCACCTCCTCCCCGCCCTCCTCGGCCAGTACGCGCTGCGGGCCGCGGCCGCCGCCGTGATCGCCGCCGCCATGATCCACGCCGGCGCGGTCCGGGACCGCGCGGGGCTCGGCCTGGCCTTCGCCGGCTTCCGGGAGGACGCGCGCTGGACGCTCCGGACGATCGCGTGGCTCGCGGCCGGGTCGCTGGTCCTCGTGGCCGCCGCCGTCGCGGGGCTGCGGCTCGCGGGCGCTCCGGTCGACTCCTGGATCTTCCTCGAGCTCGGCGCGACGGGCGGGCCCGGGGCCTACGTGCTCAACTCGATCCTCGCGGCGCCGCTCGTGGAGGAGTTCGTCTGCCGCAGCCTGATGGCGCCCGGGCTCGAGGCGAACTACGGGCGCCGCGGCGCGATCGCCGCCGGCGCCGTCGTGTTCTACGTCCTCCACCTGGGCTACAACGCGCCCTGGACGCGCTTCCACTACCTCGCGGCCGGGGCCATCCTGACCTGGGCCTACCTCGCGCGGCGCAAGCTCTGGATCTGCGTGCTGCTCCACGCGGGGGGCAACGTGCTGGTCGTCGCGGACGACCTGCTGCTGCGGTGGTGGCCGGAGGCCTTCAAGGCCGTCGTCGGGGGCCTGCCGAGGGCGGGGTGAAAACGACGCGGGCCGGAGGTCGCCCCCCGGCCCGCGGTGGTCGCGTCGGTTTCCTAGCGGTCGTGGTGCGTGTGGGGCAGGTCCGCCTCGCGCGAGCACTTCAGGCACCACTCGGTCTCCCCGTGGCGGTGCTCCGGCCCGGCCTCGCGGCCGCACTTCCCGCAGTACTCGGTCGTCCCGTGCACGTGGTCGGGCGCGACGTCGTGCCCGCAGGACGTGCAGAGCACCGTGGCGCCGCAGACGTGGCCGGCCCCCGACTCCCGCTCGCACCGGGCGCAATAGAGGGTCTTCTTGTGGATGTGGTTGCCGCCCACCTCGAGGTTGCAGGTCCCGCAGTAGGCCGTGGCGCCGGCGAGGCCCGAGGCGTCCAGCATCTTGTGGCAGAGGTCGCAGGCGCGGGACGGCGCCTGGCGCATGGAGTCGGGCCGGCAGGTGGGACAGGACTTCGAGTCGTTGCAGAGGTGGGACGCGGAGTAGCTGACGTTGCAGTCCCCGCAGGTCCAGGTCAGTTGGTGCCGGTGCCCGGCGCCCTGCTCCCGCGCGCAGAGCAGGCAGGGGACGGTGAGGCCGCAGCGGTGGCCGCCGTAGACCATGATGTGGCAGCGCCCGCAGGGCTCGAGGGAGCCGGAGTAATGGTGCGCGGTCTCGACGACGACGGGGACGTCGGGGGTCGAGCTCCGCGATCCGCCGCAGGAAGCCAGCAGGGCGCAGGCGAGGACGGTCAGGCGCTTCATCGGTCGCTCTCCGGGGAAGGCGCCATGATAGCGCGGGGGGTCGGGCGGGTCGAAAAAAAAGCGGGGCGGAGGGTGCTCCTCCGCCCCGCGCGGGAATCGCCGGACCGGCTTACTGCTTCTCGACCTTGAACCCGGCCATCTTCTCGATGTCCACCCGCTTGAGGGAGGACGTCTGGATCCAGAGGCCGACGGTGTTGTCGCCCTTCTCCTCGAAGGTCATCACGCCCTTGCGGGCGCGGAGCTCCTTGGCGAAGTCGGAGTACTCGCCCTCGACGACCTTGTAGGTCACGAACTCGTAGGACTGGTTGACGGAGGCCTCGAAGCCGCAGTCCTTGACCGCTCCCTTGATCGCCTCGAGCGTGAGCTTGGTCAGGTCCGCGTGCAGCTCGATGCAGCCGTTGCTGAGCTCCTGGCCGCTGACGCCCTCCAGGCCGCCGAGGCTGCCCTTCGCCTTGGCGAGATCCGCGGGCTTGCCGGGGATCGGGGTGAGCGCCACCAGGACGTGGCAGTGGTTGAGGATCAGCGCGGGGCAGCCCGCGTTGACGGCCGCCGTCTCGAGCTTGTGCAGCTGGTCGCACTTGCCCTGGAACTGCACGGAGATCGTGCGCTCCTCGCCGTTGACGGTGACTTCCTTGACGCCGTTGACCTTCTCGAGGGCCTTCGCCACGCCCGAGGGCGCGGTCTCGGCGCTCCAGAAGTACTTCATGTCGATCGCCATGATGGGGCGATCATCCTTCATCGGGACCCGGTAGCCCGGGGCCTTCGGGGCGCCTCCTCCGGAGGCACCGCCGCCACCGCCGCATCACTGCGCCGCCGCATCCACCGGCGCCCATGCCGCCACCGCGAGCACGGCCGCCATAGCCACCATCGACTTCATATGACCTCCGTTGGAAGTTCCGGATCCACCCTCGAACTGCCCTCTTGTAACGACGAGGGAATCCCGTCTTTGAAGAAATCGGGAGATTCTGGAAAGAAATGTGAAGCTAACTACTTGCGGCCCAAATAAAAAGCCGACCGGCAACCAGGGGCGAGCCTGTTCATTGTTGCCGGTCGGCGCACATTCGACCGCTTGGGGTCCCGCGCGCGGGACGAACCCATAAACGCAAGCCCCGTGCCACAGTCATCCGTCGTTGGCCATCTTTGCAGACGCTAGTTGCTAATTGCTAATTGCTTACGATTGCAGAAAATCAACATGCGTTATGGGTTACTATCAGTAAACCAGTCTTTACAGCGTGTAAGACGGGTTTTTGCCTACTCGGGCTTGCGGTACTTCTGCTTCCAGCGGATTTCCTTCAGGATCGACTGCGCGCGCTGGAGGTTCTGGTTGCGGAGGTCGTCGATGACGGAGCGGTTGAACTCGACCGCCTCGAGATAATCGAGCACCTGGGCCCGCGCGATCTCGTTCACGCCCTCGGACTTCGTCAGGCAGGCGTTGTGGAAGACCTTCTCGATGTCCAGGGCGACCGAGAAGCCCTTGATGTCGCCCTCGACGCGGTACGTCGAGATCTCCTCGCCCCGCTTCACCGGCCCGCCGCAGAGCACGCAGGTCCGCTTCGATTTCCGGGCCGGCTTCGCCGCGGGCCGCGGGGCCGGATCCGGCTTCGTCCCGCGCTTCGTGTCCGCCATGCCCCGATCCTAGCGGCGCGCGCCCGAATCGTAAATGTAGAAAAACCCGCAGGGCACCACCTTGCGGTTCTTCCACTGGAAGAACCCGAGCGTGTCCGCCTTCGGGTCCACGACGAGCGCCACCTGGTACGGCAGGTTGAAGAAGTGGTTCTGGATGAACATGTCCATCCCCGAGAGGAAGATCCCGTACCCGGGGTGGGTGTGCTGCCAGCCGACGTAGCCGACCTCGCCGAAGCGGCGCGTCTTCTCCCGCTCCATCCCCTCCCAGGCCCGGTGCGTGAACTTGAAGCTCGCCGCCGTGTTCTCGTAGTGCTCGGCCTTGATGTAGCCCAGGATCTCCACCCAGAGCCGGCCCCGCGACTGGTAGAAGCGGCCCGGCAGCGCGCCGCCGAGCTCGCGCTGCACGTTCGACTTCGCGTACGCGACGATCTCCCGCAGCGTCTCCTCGCGGAGGAAGACGTGGAGGTCGTCGCCCTGGATGGTGCCGAGCGGCTCGACGCGCTTGCTCCGGTCCTCGGTCGGGATGAGCCGCTCCTCCGGGACCGCGATCTGGAGTTCCTCGGTCTCGACGAACTCGATGTCGCTCATGCCTACTGGATGATGAGCACGTCGTCGTCGGGCGGCCGGCGCGGGGGCGCGGGCCGCGCCGCGGGCCGGGCCGGCGCGGGCGCCGGGGAGTCGTCCCCGATGAACATCACGTCCTCCTCGGGCGGCTTGACGATCGGCGGCGCCTCCCGCGGGGCCGGCGCCGGGGCCCCCTTCGGGGCGGCCAGGTCCAGCTTGATGACGTTGTTCCCCACCGTCTTGCCCAGCTTGTCGCGCAGGCTGCGCCGGTCGAGCGGGAAGTCGTACTGCGTCTGCGTCTCGCTCCAGCGCCCCGCGGCGTAGTTGTACGCGCTCTTCGGGTCGAAGTTCTGCATCCGCACCATGTCCCAGAGCATCTCGCAGAGCTCCGCGAGCCCCAGGCTCGGCACCCAGTTCGTGCTGTAGCCGCCCAGGCAGACCGCGCCCACCGCCGAGATGTTCGGGTGGTAGATGCTCGTCAGCCACTGCAGGTCCGGCCGGCTGCGCGGGTAGTCGATGCCGAGGCGGATCTCGACCCGGTGCACCTCGGCCACCTCGACGCCCTCGGTCTCGCTGCGGCGCAGGAGGCCCTTGCCGCGGAACGTGACCAGGTAGCGCTCCGGCGGGTCGCCGTGACCCTGGAACTCGAGGATCGACGAGTTGTCGCGCAGCGCCTTCATCGCCTCGAAGTCGGCGAGGAGCCGGCGGTTGCGCGGCGTGGAGAGCAGGTCCATCTAGCCCGCCACGATCTCCGGGTAGACGATCAGGTGGTCTCCCTCCTTCACGCCGGCCTCGGGGAGCGTCTGGTTCTCCTGGAGCCGCTTCCCGCCCTCCTTGTGGTCGAGCGAGTAGCTCATCGGCGTCCCGTCGGGCGCCGTGACCGGGAGCTGCATCTTCGTGATGATGTTCGGGAGGATCTTCTTCACGGAGACCGTCGGCGAGATCTTCGCCTTGACGCTCTTCGCGCCCGTCTGGTCGAGGAACGTGACCTGGATTCCGTCGCCGTCCGCCATGGTGCCTCCTGGGCTGTCACCGGATCTGACGGCCGGGACGCCCCGTCCGTTACCGACCTTCCGTTTGTATCACCCCGTCGTCGCGGGTGTCAACGCGCGCGCTGCCAGTCGAGCGCCGCCGCGCGGTCGCCCGCCAGCCGCACGACCTTCAGGTCCTTCCCCGTCTTCAGCTTCACGATGTCGAAGGGCGGGACGCCCAGCTCCCGCAGCGTCCGCGCCGCGAGCGCGTCCTTCCGCCCCACCTCGTGCAGGATCTCCGCCCGCATCACCTGCCCGCATCTCGGGCAGAGCCCCTGCTTGTGCCCCACCGAGGCCAGGGGCTTCATCACCGCGGTCTTCGTCCCGCAGGCCCGGCACTCCAGGTCCACCAGCAGGTCCCGGTCCAGCACGATGGCCGCCGTGCCCGTGGCGTCGAAGAGCTGCAGCGCCGTCGCCGAGGCCCCGAGCCCGACGTCCTGCGGCACCGGGTAGGTCTCGTGCGAGAGGCAGTCCTCCCGGCGCTGGTACGCGGTCGTGTAGAAGTTGTTCGACTCGCCGTTGAAGACCATCGCCGCGCCGGGCTTCACGGCCATCCCGTGCACCAGCTTCAGCGCCTCCTGCGTCTGGATCCCGGCGATGATCGAGGAGATCGTCGGCGCCGTCGGCACCTTCCCCTCCGCCACGTCCTCGCGCTTGAGCAGCGGGCAGGAGTAGCGCAGGTTGATCAGCCGGTAGTCCGCCTCCGTCATCGCGCACTCGTAGCAGGCGCTCGCCGGCGGCACGAAGACCTTCGCGACGCCGCTGATCTCCTGGATCGCCCCGTCCACCCAGGGCCGCGAGACCTTCCAGCACTGGCGGTTGATCCAGAGCCGCGCCTCGCGGTTGTCCAGGCAGCCGATCACGACGTCCATCTCCGCGAAGACCCCGAGCCCCAGGTCCGTGATCACGTTCCCGTTGAGCGCGGCGACCGCGACGTCGGGGTTCAGCGAGCGCACGACCTCCGCGGAGCGCAGCGCCTTGGGCTTCCCCGCGTCCGCCTCCCGGTAGAGGACCGAGCGCGTGAGGTTCGTGGACTCGATCGTGTCGAAGTCGATGATGAAGACGTGCCCCACGCCGAGCAGCGCGAGGTTCTTGAGCACCTCGTTGCCCAGCGCGCCCGCGCCCACCACGAGGACCTTCGCGGCCGCGAGCTTCTCCTGGCGCCACCACGAGATGAGGCGGAAGCGCCCGTAGCGGTCCTGGTCGTCGATCAGGAGGACGTCGTCGGCCATGCGGGGATCATGCCACGCGGACCGCCGGAAGGGAACGCTTCCCCGGTTTCGTCTATGATGTCGCGCCATGGCGACGACACCCGACGACGACGCGACCGCCGCCCGGCTCAGCGCCGAGCAGCTGGCCCGGTGCCGCGCGGTGGCCGCGAGCACCGGCAAGCCGCTGCGGGAGATCGCCGAGACCTACGGCTACCTGCGCCCCGCCCCCTCCCGCGTCGTGCCCGTCCTCCAGGGCGTCCTCGCGACGACCGCGATCCTGGTCGCGATCGGCAGCACCTGGACCGCCCTGCACTGGTGGGGCGAGGACCGCCGGCGGGAGCTCGAGGCGGCCCGGGAGAAGATGGCCCTCGACGCGAAGCCGCCGCCGCCGCCGTCGCGGGACGACACGCCCGCCCGGATCGAGGCCGAGGACCGCCTCCGCTCCGGGCGCGACGCGCTGCGCTACGCCGAGAACAACCCCGACCTCAAGCCCAACGAGCGCTCGACGCGCCTCCTCCAGGCCGCCGACGACTTCCGCGCCTACCTCCGCGTCCACCCGGGCTCCGCGGCCGTCCACCACGACCTCGCCCGCTCCCTCGAGGCCCTGGGCCGCCTCCCGGAAGCGCTCGTGGAGTACGAGGAGGCCGCGAAGGACCCGTCGTACTCCGGCATGGTGGAGCGGAGGATCTCCGAGCTGAAGAAGATCCTGGCCGGGCGGTAGCGCGACGGACCCCCGGGCTCACTTCGTCGGCGTCTTCTCGCCGGGCGGGCTCGACGGCGGCGCGTCGCCGGGCTTCGCCGGCTCGTCGTCGTCCTTCTCCATCCGCCACTCGTCGATCGCGATCTGGTAGGCCCAGAGCGCGCCGAACGCGGTGCCGTAGACCTCGTTGTCCTTCGTGAGCGGCGTGTCCGTGAGCTCGCCGTTGGGCCTCATGTTCCGCACGAGGATGTCGCGGAGCTTCTTGTAGTAGTCGGTCCACTTCTCGCGCGGCAGGGCGTGGATCGCCCGCGTCGTCCAGTAGTGCCCGAAGAGGTAGTAGTACGGCGCCGTCATGCCCTTGCCGATGTGCGTCCCGGGCTGGTCCTTGATCGCCTCGAGCAGGTGCCGGTGCTTGAAGAAGTTGTCCACGGCGACCTGGAGCGATTCCACATCGCCCTTCCCCGCCCGGATCAACGCGTACTCGCAGAGCGGGCTCCGCCCGGCGCAGCCCACGTCGCTCTCGCCGCCGCCCTCGTAGTGGTAGCCGTAGAGGCCCTTCGAGACCCGCGCGTGGGCCACGGAGTCGCAGGCCCGCGCCAGCATCGCCTCGTCGATCGCGAGCCCCGCCTCCTTCGCGTCCACCATCGCCACGATGGCGCAGGCCGTGACGAAGGTGATCCCGTTGGGGACGAACTCGTAGTAGGCCCAGCCGCCGTCCTGGCGGACCAGCGAGCGCAGCTCCGCGAACGTCTCCTCCGTGCGCTTCACGATCGCCTTGCGCAGCGTGTCGCCGATCGCCTGGTGCCGGTAGGCCTGGGCGAGGAACATCAGGCGCCAGACCGGGCCCCAGACGTCCTTCGACTCCTCCTCCGGGATCTTGCCCTTCTCGTTGCTCAGGCAGATGAAGGGCATGACGGCCTTGATCGACGCCGGGCAGGTGTCCATCGCCGCGGCGTCCTTCATCACCGCGAAGTCCCACTTCGCGAGCAGCGCGAGCCCGGTCAGCGAGGTCATGCCGAGCTTGCCGTGGACCGCGGCCTCGTTGATGTCGCTGCCGAACGACCCGTCGCCCTTGCGCTTGCTCTCGAGCAGGCCGACCATCATCGAGAGGCGGGAGGTCAGCGAGCGGTAGAACTGGCTGTTCACCTTGGGCATGTGCTCGAGGCGCCGCTGCCCCTTGAGCGCGTCCGTGAACTTCTCGTTCAGCTTCAGGGCCTCGCCGTAGGCCTCCGCCGCCTCGTCGTAGAGGCCCTCGTCGATGCACCACTTGGCGAGGGACACGAACTTGCCCGGCGCGTCGCAGGACTCCTTCCGTTTCGAGTAGACCCAGCGCCACTCCTGCTTGGCCTCCTCGTAGAGCTCCCACGAGGACTCCAGCTCGCGCGCGACGGCCGTGTGGCCCTCGATGTCGTCCTTGATCTCCGGCCGGCGGAGCTCGTAGGCCTTCTTGAACTCCTTCTCGGCCTCGGCGTCCAGGTGCTTCTTGTCCCGCACCTTCTTGGCGAAGGCGAGGCGGGCCGTCCAGCCCTCCTTCACCGCGGCGGACTCCTTCGCGTACCAGGCCTGGTTCTCGGCGCGGACCTCCCACGAGGGCCGGGCCTTCACGATGTACGCGAGGTCCTTCTCCGCGATCTCCTCCTCCTTGCCGTCCTCCAGCTTCACCACGTAGTAGGTCTTCGGCCCGCCCTGGCCCGGGATCTTCTTCTGGTAGGCCTTGACGGTCTTGCCCTCGACGACCTGGCCGGTCTTCTTGACGTAGACGTCGGCCCAGGACGGGGCGCCGAGGACGGCCAGCGCGGCGACCGCGACGGCGGAGAGGACGAGGTGACGCATTCGGGAGCCTCCGGGTTCAGCTAATGGTACGTAGACCGCGCCCCGCGAGTTGGACGAGAGCGTCGCACGCCGCCGCGACGCCCGGCTCGGCGACGACCTCCCGCCGCACCTGCTCCGCCCGGGCCCGGACCCCGGGGGCCAGCAATCCGGACAACGCCTGGACCACGCGGTCGGCCCGGTAGCGCTTCTTCGGCAGGCCGACGCCCGTCCCGAGCCGCCGCACCCGCGCCGCGTTGTCCTCCTGGTCGTTGCCGTAGCAGCAGAACACGGCCGGCACGCCCGCGGCCAGCACCTGCCCCACCGTCCCGACCCCCGCGGACGACACGACCGCCGCCGCCCTCGGGAAGAGCAGCGAGTACGGCACGTAGCCCGCGACGTGGATGTCCGGCCCCGGCGGCGCCGGCCGGCGATCGCCCGCCACGAAGACCGCCCGGCGCCCCAGCGCCCGGGCCGCCGCGGCGCTCTCGACGAAGAACGACCCCGCGTCGTGGACCGCCGACGAGCCCAGCGTGAACACGAGCGGCGGCTCCCCCGCGTCCAGGAACGCCGCGAGGTCGGGCGGCAGCGACGCGGTCCCGCTCCGGCCGTCGTAGACGCAGAACCCGGTCTGCACCGCGTTGGCCGGCCAGTCCGGCAACGGCGAGGACAGCGCCCTCGAGAAGGCCGCGAGCACGAGGTGCGGCGAGTGCTGGCCCTCGAAGATCGGGTGCGCGCCCGGCGGCAGGCCCAGCTCGCGGCGGAACACCGCCACGTCGCGGATCCAGGGCCGCGTCATCGCCCGGCCGAGCGCCCGGACCACGCGGCGCAGCGGGCCGAAGGCCGACAGGGCCGTGACGACCGGGTGCCCGGAGAACACGATCTGCTCGTGGACGGACATGAACGAGATCGGCGACAGCACGACCGAGGCCCAGGGCATCCCGGTCTTCTCCCCGACCAGCGGCCCGGCGAGCGTGATCGGGTGCGAGACGAGCACGTCGTGCGCCGGCGCCGCGGCGGCGAGGTCCTCGTAGGCCGGCCGCAGGGCGGGCATCACGAACTCGCGGAACACGTTCTCGGAGCCCTTGTCGGGGTCGATGGCCAGCGCGACGATCGCCGGGTCCTCGGGATCGAGGTCCGGCCGGATCGGCACCATGCGCAGCCCCGCGGCCTCGACGCGCGCCCGGTACCGGGGCGACGTGGCGATCGCCGCCTCGTGACCGCGCCCGCGGAGCCCCGCGCCGATCGCGAGGAACGGGTGGAGGTCGCCGAGCGACCCGGCCGTGTGGAGCAGGAACCTCGCCACTCAGAAGATCCGTTTCCCCAGCGCGCTGAGGATGAGCTCCGAGGCGAACTCGGCCGTGTGGTTGCGGTTGTCGAAGATCGGGTTGATCTCGACCATGTCGAGCGCCAGGAGCTTGCCGGAATCCGCGATCATCTCGAGGCAGAGGTGGGCCTCGCGGTAGTCCAGCCCGCCCTTCTTCGGCGTGCCGACCCCCGGCGCGACCGAGGGGTCGCAGGAGTCGATGTCGAAGCTCACGTGGATCCCGGCGGTGCCCTTCCCCGCGGCGGAGATCGCCTTGCGGATCACCGCGGCGGCGCCGTGCGTGTCGATGTCCTTCATCGTGAAGATCCGGATCCCGCTGCCCTTGATGAGGCCGCGCTCCCGCTCGTCGAGGTCGCGGATGCCGACGAGGCAGCAGTTCTCGGGGTCGACCTTCGGCGAGAAGCCGCCGATGCCCGCGAGGCCGGGGTCGCCCATCCCCAGGACGTGCGAGAGCGGCATGCCGTGCACGTTGCCCGTGTTCGTGGACTCGGGCGTGTTCATGTCGCCGTGCGCGTCGAACCAGATGACGCCGATCTTGCGCTTCGACTCCCGGTGGAAGCCCGCGGTCGCGGCGATGGAGCCCATCGCGATCGAGTGGTCGCCTCCGAGGGCGACGGGGACGCGGCCCCGCTTGTGGACCTTGAGGGCGGCGGCGTGGAGGTCCTGGCAGACGGCCTTGATCGCGTCGGCGTACTTCATGTTCTTCGCGCCGACCGAGCACTCCTCGGGCAGCGGCACGTCGACGTCGCCGAGGTCCTCGACGTCGAGGCCGATCTTCCGCAGGCGGTCGGCGAGGCCGGTCACCCGCAGCGCGCTGGGGCCCATGTCGACGCCGCGGCGGTTGGCGCCGAGGTCGAGCGGAACCCCGAGGATCGAGATCTTCTTTTCCATGCCCGGCCGATTATAGGACCCCGCGGCCTACTTCGCCGTCCGGATCCGGCGGACGGCGTCGCGGATCGCCTTCACCAGGCGGCGGTCCGTCTCCTTCCCGGCCCGGGCCTCCAGGCGCGGGATCGCCGACTCGTCCCCCAGATCCCCCAGCTTCGCCACCGCGAGCCGCCGGATCCGGAACGACGGATCCTCGACCAGGTCCAGCAGCGCCGCCCAGCCCTTCTCGTCCTCCGAGCCGGCGGCCTTCAGCTTCCCGAGCAGCTCCGCGAGGGCGTCCGCCGCCTTGCGCCGGACCTGGGGATGCCGGCCGTACGCCGCGTGCTCGACGAAGACCGGCACGGCCCGCGGGTCCTCCGCCTTCAGCAGCCCCGCGAGCACGCCGGGAAGCACGAGGTCGTCCTTCGAGTAGGTCGTCGCGGCCTTCGCGAGCAGCTCGAATGCCCCCGCTCCGCTGCCCCCGAGCGCCTCCGCCGCGGCCGCCTGCGCGGACGGCCAGTCCCACGACTCCAGCGCCGCCGCCAGCGTCTTCTTCACCGGCTCCTGCGCCGCGTAGCGCCACAGCGCGCCGAGCGCCGACGCCCGCATCCGAACCCGGTCACGGTCCTCCGCGGTGTCCAGGCCCGCGGCCACGCGCTCGCGGATCCCCGGGAGCATGCGGTCCAGGTCGCCGAGCACCGCGAGCAGCGTCGTCATCGAGTTGGGCGACGCGGTCTCGGCCAGCGCGTCGATGCAGGCCGCGCCCACCAGGCCCGTCGGCTTCTGGCGCAGGATCTCCCAGATCGGCCCCACGGCCTCCGGCTTCCCGGCGAGCCGCTTCGCCGCCCAGGCCCGCCACCACGGCTGGTCGTCGCGCTTCAGCATCTCGACGAGCTCCGCGACCGGCCAGTCCGCGTCGAGCGACATCAGCACCGACAGGTCGCGGTCCACGTCGAGGAACAGCGGCGCCTCCGGGCAGTCGAGCTCGTAGACCTCCTCGACCTTCTTCACCTCGAGGCGGTGCAGGGTCCGCCCGGCGGCCGTCTCGACCTCGACGTCGAGCGGGAACTCGAACACCGGCCGCTCCGTCTTCAGGTCCTTGTACTCGAGCTTGCGGATCGGCTGGACCTGGCGCACGGTCAGCTTCAGCCGCTTCGCCGCCGCGTCCCAGGACTTCGTCACCTTGAGCTCCGGATGGCCGACCGCCTCCGTCCACTGGCGGAAGAACGCGCGGAGGTCCTGGCCCGAGGCCTCCTCCATCGCGATCCGGAGCTGGTCCGTCGTCACGGACTGGTACGCGTGCTTCTCGAGGTAGCGCCGGATCCCCTTCCACCACGCCTCGTCGCCCAGCCGGCGCCGCAGCATGTGCAGCACCCAGGCGCCCCGCGGGTAGGCGTGCGAGTCGAAGACGTCGTCGGGAGACGAGTAATGCGCGCAGACGACGGGGCGCTGGTAGCGACGGCACTCGCCGAGGTAGCCCTCGAGCCCGCCGAGGAGGTCGCCCGCGAGGCCCTCCGCCCCGCCGACCTGCTCCGACCAGAGCGCGCCGAAGTAGGTGGCGAAGCCCTCGTTGAGCCAGATGTGCGCCCAGGTCCGGCACGTCACCATGTCGCCGAACCACTGGTGCGCCAGCTCGTGGGCGATCAGCCCGTCGCTGTCGCGCTCGCCCCACTGCCGCTTCGGGACGACGGTGCCCGGGTGCAGCGTCGTCGCGGTGACGTTCTCCATGCCGCCCCAGGTGAACTCGGGGACGACGACCTGGTCGTACTTCCCCCAGGCGTAGGGCACGCCCGTCTTCGACGAGAAGAACTCGACCATCTTCGCGGTGCGCGCGAAGGTCCGGCGGATCTCGGCCTCCGAGTGCCAGCCCCGCGGCGCATGCGCCCCGAGGACGACCTTGCGCCCGCCCACCTCGACGGAATCGCTCACCGAGTCCAGCTCGCCCACGACCACGCTCGCGAGGTAGGTGGGCATCGGCGTCTCGATCTTCCAGGAGTCGCGGCGCCAGCCCGGGCGGCCCTTCGCGGCCCCGGACCCGACGCGCGCGCCGTTCGACACCGTCTGGTACTTCTCCCGCACCGTGAGCGAGATCTGCCAGGTCGCCCGGTCGGACGGCTCGTCCCAGCACGGGAACCAGTGCCGGTTGTAGGTCGTCTCGCCCTGGGTCCAGCTCACGCGCGGCCGGTCCGGGTAGCCCGCGTCGGGCTGCACGAAGGTCCAGCCGGCCTGCGGCTTCGTCCGGTACGCGATCGTGGCGCGGATCGGGTCCCCGCCCCGCGGCCGGTCCTCCAGCGGCAGGACCAGGAGGCCGTCCCGGCGCTCGGGGACGACCTTCACGTCGCTCACGGTCGCGGAGAGGATCTCCATCCCCTCGGCGTGGAGCTTCAGCGTGCTGCTCTCGGTCCCGTAGCGGCCCTCGATCCGGCAGGTGCCCTCGAGCGTCCCGGCCTCGTCGTCGACCACCAGGTCCACGTCGTAGTGGGAATAGTCGTAGGCCGAGACGACCTCGTCGTGCCGGACGGCCAGGTCGTCGCCGAACGGCGACCACGGCGGCGGGACGTCCTGCGCGAAGAGCAGGAGGAGCGCGACGACGGCGACGGGCTTCATGGGGGCCTCCGAAATCGGGTCGCGATGATACCACGTCTGCTAGGATGCCCCGCGTGACGGACGCCGATCCCCTGCCGGGCCGGATCGCGAAGTTCCTCGCGACGGGCGCCTCCGGCGTGGTGGTGGACCTGGCGGTCCTCGAATCCCTCCACCGCTTCGCGGGCTGGCACCACCTCTCGGCCGCCGTCGTGAGCTTCCTGGTCGCGATGACCTGGAACTACTCGCTGAACCGGACCTGGACCTTCAAGGCGGGCCGACTCCCCCTGGTCCGCTCCTACTTCCGCTACGCCGCGGGCACGCTGGGCGGCTTCGGCGTCCGGATGGTGCTCCAGTCCGCGCTGGAGCCGCTGGTGGGCCACCTCGGCGCGGCGGCCGTCGGCATCCTCGCGGGCACCGCCCTCAACTTCGCGGCCTCCCAGTACTGGGCCTTCCACCCCGAGAACCGGCTGCCGGCCTGGGCCAAGATCCTCGCGGCGCTGACCCTGCTGCGCCTGCTCTTCGCGGCGCTCGTCCCGGTCACGCCCGAGGAGGCGTACCACTGGAACTACGCCCGCCACCTGGACTGGAGCTACTACGACCATCCGCCGATGGTCGCCTGGGGCATCGCGATCGGCCGGCTCGTCTTCGGCGACACGCCGCTGGGCCTGCGCTTCGCGTTCGTCCTGCTCTCCGCGGGCACCGGCTGGCTGGCGGCCCGGCTCGCGACGCGGATGCACGGGGAGGCCGCGGCGCCCTGGGCGGTCGGCCTGCTCGCGATGCAGCCCGCGAACTTCCTCGTCGGGGTCGCTGGCTTCCCCGACGCGCCGCTGCAGTTCTTCTGGATGCTCGGCCTGTCGCTCGTCTGGGAGGCCGCGGAGTCCGGGCGCCCCTCGCGCTGGCTCGCGGCCGGCGTCGCGCTCGGCGCGGGCATGCTCTCGAAGTACACGATGTCCTTCCTCGCGTTCTCGCTCGTCGCCTGGAGCCTCGCGACGGCGGGGCGGCGCCGCGTCCTCCTCTCGCCCTGGGCCTGGCTCTCCGTGCTCGTCGCGCTCGGCGTGTTCGCGCCGGTCTTCTACTGGAACTGGACCCACGACTGGGCGTCGTTCCGCTTCCAGAGCATCGGGCGGCTCGAGGAGAGCGAGGGCGTGCAGGCCGTCGAGGCCGGGAACTACCTCCTCGGCCAGTGGTGGGGCTTCCTGCCGCTGACCCTGCCGCTGGCCGCGGTCGCGCTGTTCCGCGCGTTCCGCCGCGGGACGCCGGCGGACCGCTACCTCGCGTGGTTCTTCGCGCCGATGTTCGTCGCGTTCCTCGGCATCTCGTTCTTCCGCAACGCCCACCTGCTCTGGCCCGGGCCCGCGCACCTCTCGCTGGCCCTGCTGATGGCCGGCGTGCTGGCGGCTCCCGAGGGGCGCATCGCGACGTTCTACTCCCGCCGCTGGATGGTGCCGGCCTGCGGGCTCGTCGCGTTGATGGTCCTGGCGGCGGCCCACCTGGTTTGGTTCCTGCCCGGCATCAGCCCCGCGCGCCACGTGTACGGCTGGGAGCAGGTCGCCGCCGCGGCCCGGGAGGAGCGGGCGAAGCTCGGGCCGCGCGCCTTCTACCTGGGCCTGGGGCGCAAGTACACGACGACCAGCCTGCTCGCCTTCCACGTGAACGCGCCCCTCGAGGTGCACGGCGCGACGCTGCTCGGCGAGAAGTCCCTGCAGTACGACTACTGGTCGCGCCCCGCCGAGCTCGCGGGCCGGGACGCGGTGGTCGTCTTCGAAGACAGCGACAAGTGGAATTACGTCATCAGGAGGCTCGAGGCGCAGTTCGCCAGGGTCGAGCTGGTCCGCGAAGTGAGCGTCGACGTGGGCCGGCCCCTGGGCAAGCACCCGTTCCGCCCGCGGAAGTGGCTGATCTACGCGGCGCGGGACTACCGGCCGCCTACGGGGCCCGCAGTTTCCAGGTGAAGGCCGGGCCGCCCTCGATCCGTCCTGTCACGGACACGCCGGGCCGATAATCCCGGACGACCCCCTTCACGGGCGACTCCCCTTCCAGCGCGGCGGGGTACGAGCCCGTCTTGCATCTCGCCAG
Organism: uncultured Planctomycetales bacterium; assembly: GCA_964464755.1. Lineage (GTDB taxonomy): Bacteria > Planctomycetota > MHYJ01 > MHYJ01 > JACPRB01 > CAYXGZ01. The sequence continues at coordinate 21,600 of CAYXGZ010000036.1, read as the reverse complement.
CTCCAGCTCGAGGCCGGTCCGAACGGCGACGAGGCGGGCGAGGAGGCGCACCCGAGGCTCGAAGGCCGGGGAATGGGGGCGGAACAGGCCGTGGACGGGCCGGGCCCACGTGGAGCCCGAGTGCAAATTAGCCTCGAGTTCTCGGTTCGCGGCGATCGCCTGATCGGGCGGCTGTCGCCAGGCCTCGATGGCCTCCTTCCGGTTCATGAGGCAGCGCGCGGTATCCAAGTGAATCCAAGGACGAAGGACCCACATGGGCAGCGACGGCGCGGGCCGGTTCAGCTGCTGCAACACGAGCGGGATGTCCCTCGACTTCTGCTTGACGAAGTCCGAGACGTCCGCAATGTACGCCCGATCCTCATCCTCGCACGACTCCCGAACTTCGATTTCGGTCGGCAGCGCGGCCAACCAGGACTCTACAGATCCAGGGTCGCTTCCGTTCCGTACCGCGTGTCCGGCAAGGACCAGGATGTTCTCCAAGCAAAGCGTGCCGTAGAGGGGCCCGGTGAAGGTCGGCACGGAACGGAAGTAGGACTCGGCCCGGCGCCAATCAAGCACGGCGGCGAGCGCGGATTCCGGGGTTCCTTCCAGCGCTTCGAGCAGTGACTGGGCCGCCAGCGAGTCGAGAAGCCAGTTCCACTGCAGTACACCGACCGTGCCCCGATTGTCCCAGAGCGCGAGCTCAGCGGATTCGGGGGCCGCCCCGGGAAACTCACGGGCCCGCCGCAGGCACTCGACGGACTCGCGGGCGGCACCGGAGGCCGACCGGAGGGCCTCAACGTCGAGCGGCCCGTAGATTTCAACCTGCTCCGTGAAGCGAAACTTGAAGGCATTGCACGTCGACATCGCCTGCGTGGCGCCCGGCCCGGCGCGCTTCAGCGCCTCGCGGACATGACTCGCTCCACCACCCGGCATGGGGCGCAGGGGACGGTACTCGGACGCGGTGACGGCGTAGCCGGCCTGGCGCAACGAGGCCCTCGTCGAGGAGACCTTCCACGCGGCCGCGCCGAGGAAGAGCAGCCAGGCCGCGACCGGAAGGGCGATCGCGAAGGCCGAAGCGACGACGATCCGCCTCGCGAGGGGCTTCACGACTCCAGCATACGCCGCCGGGGCGGCGCCGGCCGCCTACTTCAGCAGCGCCGGGTAGCGCCACGGGGCGCTGAGCACCAGCGAGGCCATCGCGGTCGTGTAGACCTGGCCGCCGTGGCTCGACCAGCGGTCGTAGGTGCGCGCCCAGGAGCCGTCGGCCTGCTGGGCCGACTCCAGCGGCCCCGCCACCGAGCGGTTCCACTCGCTCCACTCCACCCCGCCGCACTGCGCCAGCGCGATCGACCCGAAGTGCAGGAAGTAGAGGTCCCGCTGCGCGCGGTCCGCGCCGGCGGGCGGATGCGCCTTCAGCCCCTCGACGAGGAGCCCGGACTGCTGCGTCAGCACCCCGGGATCCGGCACCGGCGTCGACAGCAGGTACGCCGTGAGCCCCACCGCCGTCAGCCCGTACGGCCCGTTCGGGAACTGCCCGCGGCCCCGGTACCCGATGCGCCCCTCGGCGTCGCGCTTGTCCTGGATCCGCTCGTTCGCCAGCGAGAGCGCCGGGATCACGGCCCGGTTCCCGTCCTCCAGCGCGAGCCGCAGCAGCAGCACCATCCAGCCCGAGACCGAGGTGTCGTGGTTGTCGCCGCCGGCGACGTAGTCCCAGCCGCCGCCCGCGTTCTGCGCCTTCAGCGCGAAGCTCACGGCCAGCTGCACCGGGAAGTCCAGCGCGTCGTCGCCCGAGAGGATCGCCGCCTCGACGAGCGCGATCGACCCGATCGCGTGGTTGTACATGTAGTTGCCCGACTCCTCGCCGACGAGGCCGGACATCTTCTGCCGCTGCTGCAGCCAGAGCAGCGCCCGCTTCACGACCGCCGCGTGCTCGCCCTCCAGGTGCGACTGGCCGTCCGCGAGGAAGGCCAGCGTCGCCAGCCCCGTGAGCCCGATCTGGTACTGCGGATCGCCGCCCAGCGCGACCGCGTCCCAGCTCCCGTCGGCCGACTGGTTCCTCGCCAGCCAGGCGAGCGCCTTGCGCACCGCCGCCGGCGACGTCGCCGCCCCGGCCTCCCGCGCCTTCCCCGCCTTCGACGTGGTCCGGTTCGGCAGGAAGGCGAGGAACGGGTTCTCCTTCACGGGCTTCAGCACCCGCTCCCAGGGCTTCGGATCGAACGGGCGCTGGCCCGGCGTCGGCTTGCGCGTCGGCCGCGGCACGTCCGGGGGCAGCCCGGGCTCGTAGTCCGGGGGCTGGTCGGGCCGCAGCGTCCCCAGCCCGCTCCCGCCCGCGGGACGGTCCGGGAACCCGGGCCGCACGGCCTCCTTGGGCTTGGCGCGGATGGCCACCTTGCGGTCGACCTCCTCCGGATCCGCCGGCCCGAGGAAGATCATCGCGGCGATCGCGAGCAGCACGACGTGCACCGCCAGCGAGACGGACCACGCGGGCAGCCCGGCGAAGTTGCCGCGGAGCGACGCCCAGAAGCTCGGGTGCACCTCGATCTGGTCGGTGTGGACGCGGCGCGCGAAGTCCGGATGCGCGTGCACGAAGGCCTCGCGGACCCGCCACCGGAAGTCGGGGCTGGGCTCGAGGACCTCCATCCGCCCGAGGGCCTTGAGCACGGAGTCGAACCGCGCCACCTCGCGCAGGCACGAGGCGCAGGATTCGAAATGCGCCCGGCAGGCGGAGCGCTCCGCCTCGGGCAGCTCGCCCTTCAGGTAGGCGACCAGGTCGTACGGCTTTTCGCAGTTCATCTTCCGCTCGTTCCCCTCATCCCTCGTCCGCCATCAGGTCCCGCAGGCGCTCGACGGCCGCGTGCATCCGCGACTTCACCGTGCCCACGGGGATCTCGAGGATCTCCGCGACCTCCTGGTACTTCAGGCCCTGCATCTCCGAGAGCACGACCACCAGCCGCTGCTCCTCGGGCAGGGCGTCGATCGAGCGCCTCAGCGCCTCCTCCGTCTCGCGCTTCGTGAGGATCTCGATCGGCGTCTCGGCCCGCGACGGGACGCGCTCCTTCAGCGTCCGGTCTCCCTCGGCCCCCGACGGGCTCTCCAGGGACACCGGCTTCGGCGACGCGGCCCCCGCCCTCAGCTTGTCGATCCACAGGTTCTTCGCGACCCGGAACAGGAAGGTCGTGAACTTCGCCTGCGGCTCGTAGGTGCCGAGGTGGTTGTACAGCTTGAGGAACACCTCCTGCGCGCAATCCTCCGCCGACTGCCGGTCCCACGAGAAGTGGAAGAAGAAGTTCAGCAACGACTTCTCGTGCCGGACGACCAGGGCGTTGAAGGCGGAGAGGTCCCCCGCCTTGATCGCGGCGATCAACGCCGCGTCCGTCGCGCCCGAGCCGCCCGTCCGGCCGGTCGTCGTCATACGCGACCCTTGGCCGGTGGAACGGAGCCGGGGGCCGGAAGGTTCGCCCGAAAGCGCGACAGGAGCGCCGCGCCCCGCGGGCCCGAGGCCGAGAACGCAAGCCGCCGCCGCTCCGGCGAGGGGCTCTCGAAGGCCACCTCGAGCCGGTCGCCGAGCGCCGGGCCGGCCTTCTCCGCCCACTCCACCGCCGCCGCGCCCCGGCGCAGGTGGTCGAAGAACCCGAGCGACTCGAGGTCGACCGACTCGAGCCGGTAGAGGTCGTAGTGCTGCAGCGGGAGCCGTCCCTCGTACCCGTTGCAGAGCACGAAGGTCGGGCTCGTGACGACGGCGGGGTCGACGCCGAGGCCGGAGGCCATCCCCTTCACGAACTGGGTCTTTCCCGCGCCGAGCTCGCCCGCGAGGGCGACGACGTCGCCGGGGGCCAGGACCTCCCCGAGGCGCCGTCCCGCGTCCCGGGTCTCTTCCACCGAGGAGGTCTCGATCTCGAGGCTCACCGACTCATCATAGCAGGCGGTGTTCCCAGCCGCGGGGCGCGATGCGCCGCCCGTCGAGGCGGAGCCCCCGGCCCTTCGCGATGCGGCCGATGGGCATCGCGAGCCGGTCCTGGCGGATGCGGCGCGCCGTCGCGAGGTCCGCGGCGACGAGCAGCTCGTAGTCCTCGCCGTCGTGCAGCGCGCCCTCGAGCGTGGCGCCATGGCGCCGGGGGATCGCGATGGAATCCAGCTCGGCCGCCACGCCCGAGCGCTCGGCGAGGTGGCCGAGGTCGCGCGCGAGCCCGTCGCTGACGTCGATCATCGCGTGGACCCGGTGCGTCGTGGCGAAGGCCCGACCCTCGCGGAGCCTCGGGCTGAAGTCGAGGTGGTGGCCCGCGAGCGAGTTGCCGAGCGGGCCGGTCACGAGGATGACGTCGCCGGGGCGGGCGCCCGAGCGGAGCACCGGCTTCGCTCCGCGCAGCTCGCCGAGCACCGAGACCGAGAGGGCCAGGGCGCCGCGGTGGGTCGCGATGTCGCCGCCGACCACCGGCACGCCGAGCGATTCGAGGCCGAGGTAGACCTGCTTGGCCGCCGCCAGCCTCATCGTGCGCGGCATCAGCATCGCGACGAGGGCGCAGGTGGGGATCCCGCCCATGGCGGCGATGTCGGAGAGCGGGCGGGCCAGGGCCTTGCGGCCGATGCGCCGGGGCGCGGTCCCCTTCGCGAAGTGGACGCCCTCGACGACGGAGTCGACCTTGAAGAGCACCTCGCCGCCGCCCGCGCGGACGAGCGCGGCGTCGTCGCCCGAGTCGACGATCGCGGCCCCGCGGCGCCGGCCGATCCGCCGCCAGACCCAGCGCAGGAGGTCGAGCTCGCCGCTCATCCGAGGCGGGGGCGGATGCGGTCGAAGGCGCGCTTCGCCGTCTCCGCCGGATTCTTCTGGTTCGGGTAGAGCTCGATCGTGATCCAGCCCGCGTAGCCGATCTCGCGGAGGGCCGCGAAGATCGCGTCGAAGTCCATGGCGCCCTCGCCGGGGGGCAGGTGGAAGTGGACGCGGTCGGCGGCGATGTCCTCGAGGTGGAAGTGGGCGGCCTTCCGCCCGATCCGGCGGATGAGCTCGGCGGGGTCCTGGCCCACGCAGAAGAAGTGGCCCATGTCGAAGTTGAGGCCGAGGCCCGGGAAGCCGGCGTGGTCGCGGACGAAGTCCTCGTACTGCTCGCCGCGCTCGAGGAGGAGGTCGGGCTCCGGCTCGAGGAGCAGGGTCACGCCGAGCTCGGCGGCGCGGCGGGCGGCGCGCTCGAGTCCGCGGGCGAAGAGGGCGGAGACCTCGGCGCGGGGCCGGCCCTCGAGCGGCCCGCCGGGCTCCGTGGAGACCGTGGGGATGCCGAGGGCGGCGGCGGCCTCGATGGCGCGGATCGTGTGGACGATGCGGGCCTCGCGGGTGACCTCGTCGGCGTCCACCCAGCTGGGCCAGTGGAAGGTGCCGGCGCGGCCGGTCCGGGGGTCGCGGTACGCGCACATCATGAAGGCGTTCAGGTTGGAGAAGCCGAGGCGGTGCGTCGCGGCGGCGGAGCGGATCGCGGCGAGGCGCTCCGGCGTCAGGTCGGGCGGCCAGGCGTGCGGGGCGTCGCCCATCAGCTCGATCCCGTCGTACCCGATGCCGGCGAGGACGGCGCAGGCCTCCTCCACGGAGTGGGAGCGGAAGGCGTTGGAGCTGAAGGCGAGCTTCACGCCGACACTCTAGTGGCCGGGCGGTTCCAAGGGAAGCTCCGGGGCTTGACGGGCCGCGGAGGACCCCGACATAATCCCCGCTTCCATGAGCGACCGCACCCCGGGCATCGAGCAGTCGGAATTCCACGACACGTACCAGTTCACCCTCGTCAAGAAGCTGGCCGAGGGCGGCATGGGCGCGGTCTACGAGGCCATCCTCCACGGGGCCGAGGGCTTCGAGAAGACGGTCGCGATCAAGACGATCCGCGAGCGCTTCACCGGCGACCGCGACTTCGTGGACATGTTCATCGGCGAGGCGAAGCTCGTCGCGGACCTCGTCCACCAGAACATCGTCCAGATCTACAAGCTCGGCCGCATCAACCAGACCTTCTACATCGCCATGGAGTACGTCCAGGGCGTGAACCTCCAGGAGTTCATGAACCGGCACCTGGAGAGCGGCCAGAAGGTGCCGATCGACCTCGCCGCGTTCATCATCAGCCGCGTCTGCCGCGGCCTCGAGTACGCCCACGCGAAGCGCGACCGGGCCGGCAACCCGCTCGGCGTCGTGCACCGCGACATCTCGCCCAAGAACCTCATGATCACGACCGAGGGCGAGGTCAAGATCACCGACTTCGGCATCGCGAAGGCCCGCAAGCTCATGAAGGACCAGGAGGGCCAGGTCCTGATGGGCAAGGCGCAGTACATGTCGCCCGAGCAGGCCCAGTACATGCAGACGGACCGGCGCAGCGACATCTTCTCGCTCGCCGTCGTCATGGTCGAGCTGCTCTCCGGCGAGAGCATCTTCGGGACGACCGAGGACACGACGAAGATCCTCGAGAACGTCGTGCACAAGGCGATCCCGAACCCGCGCCTGCTGAACCCGGAGATCCCGGAGCAGCTCGAGAAGATCATCCTCAAGGCCCTGGAGCGCAACGTGACGAAGCGCTACCAGGACGCCGGCAAGATGGGCTACGACCTCGAGTACTTCATGTACCACAAGGGCTACGGCCCGACGATCGTGACGCTCGAGAAGTACATGCGGCAGTACTTCCCGCACCTCTACCACACGCCGATGGAGAAGGCCGACCCCGCGGCCCCGCTCCAGCGGCCGGGCGCCGCGCCGTAGGACCCCGCCGGGGTCCTTGATTCGCGTCCGGATATCCGGTATACCTTTCGCTCCCGAATCCGATCTACGGAAGGACCGACATGGGCTACATGTGGAAGTCGCGCAACCGGCGCCGCAAGAACAAGCACGGGTTCCGCGCGAAGATGAAGACCAAGGGCGGCCGCAAGGTGCTCGCCCGCCGGCGCCAGCGCGGCGCCTGGAAGCTCACCGTCAGCGACGAGCCGAACGTCCGCCGCCACAAGGGCTGCGTGCACGGCTAGACCGTCCGCGACCGACTCCAACGAACCGCCCCGGGGCTCCCGGGGCGGTTTTCTTTTTCAGGCCCAGGCGCCCCCGGCGAGCTCCGCCTCCGCCTTGCCGGTGAGCGCGGCGACGGTCTTGACGACCTCCCCCGTCCCGATGACGATCCCCGCGCCGGGCGAGATCGCCCGCTCGAGGCGCGCGTCGTACTCCTTGAGCAGCCGGTCCCGGTCCACCCGGTGTCGGGACGCCCCGGCCAGGTCGCCCGCCGCGACGGCCTCGCGGATCGACTTCTGCACCGCGTCGATGGCGCGCTCCTGCTCCTCGAGGCGGGGCGCGAACTCCGCCCGGACCCGCTCGCGCGTCCGTTCCAGGACCTCGATGGCCGACCCGGGGAACGCGACGTTCGCGAGGTGCCGGCCCGCCAGGTTCACGGCCGCCTCGACCGCGGTGTCCGCGATGGACAGCCCCTCCGCGGCCGGCCAGCGCCGGGCCCGGGCCGCGAGCAGCGCCCGCGTCGTCGCCGCGTCGAGCGGCTCGAGGACCACGTCCACGGCCACCCCGTTCAGGGCCGGGTGCCGGCGCGAGAGCTCGCGCCGCTCCTCCGGCGTGACGAGGAACGCGCAGGTCGCCCAGCGGCGCAGCGCCGCGGGCACGACGAACTCGAGGAAGTCGTCGTAGACCCATTCGTCCGCGATGAACTCGGTGAACGCGAACACGCCGGTCCCGGCGCGGCCGAGCAGCTCCGCGAGCCAGGCGCCGACGACGGCCCCCTCCCCCTCGAAGATCGGCGGCGCCGCCTTGCGCGCGAGCGCGGGCTCGAAGAGGTAGACCTGCCGCCGCGGCTCCCCGGGCGCGGCCAGGTCGCGGAGCCGCCGGGCCCAGGCCCGGACGAGGCTGCGCCGGCCGGAGCCCCGGGGGCCGAGCAGGAAGATCGACGTCCGCTCCTCGCGGTCGAGCAGCGCGTCGAGCCGCGCGAGCTCGCGCTCCCGGCCCTGGAAGAGCTCCTCGGTGACCGCGCCCCGCGTCAGCTCCCGCGCCGGCAGCCGCCCGAACTCGACGCCCTCGTCCTCGCGGCGCTCCTGGCGGGCCTGGTCGACGGCGCGCGCGAGCGAATCGGCGGCCGCCGAGGGGAGCGGCTCGGGCGCGAGGATCGCGGCCCGGGCCTCGTCGGGGACGCGGAGCGACTCGAGCAGCGCGGCGTCGAGCGTGCCCGCGATCCGGGCGGCGGCGATGCGGAGGTGCTCGACGTCGACGGCGTCCGCGCCCGTGAGGCCCGCGACGCGCCGGGCCTCCGCGAGCCAGCGCTCCGGATCGGGCGATCCGGGCCGGCCCGCCTCGAACTCCGCGGACGCGGCCCCGCTGAGGTTCACCCGAGGATCTTCTTGTCGTCGCCGAGGAAGATGCCCTGGAGGTTCATCTTGAGCTGCTCCGGGTTCGGCGAGTAGGTCATGCCGTTCTTCTTCGAGACGAGACCCTGGTTGATGAGGTCCACGATCGACATGTTGAAGTCCTGCATGCCGTCCTCCTTGCCGCCGCGGATGAGGTCGGCCAGCTTCTTGTCCTCGCCGCTCATGATCAGCTTCTGCGCCGTCGGCGTGTTCCAGAGGACCTCGACGGCCGGCACCATCTTCACGCCCTCCTTCGAGGCGGGCAGCAGCCGCTGGCAGATGATCGCCTTGAGGTTGAAGGCCAGCGACTGGCGGATCAGGGCCTGGCGCTCCGTCGGGAACAGGTCGAGCAGGCGGCCGATGCACTGGGGCGCGCTCGACGCGTGGATCGTCGCGAAGACCAGGTGGCCCGTCTCCGAGGCCATGAGCGCCGCGTCGAACGACACGTAATCGCGCATCTCGCCGACGAGGATCACGTCGGGGTCCTGGCGGACGACGAACTTCAGGGCCTGGTGAAAGTCGGGCACGTCGATGCCGATCTCGCGCTGGTTCACGAAGGACTTCTTGTCCACGAAGAGGAACTCGATCGGGTCCTCGATCGTGATGATGTGCGACTTGTGGTTGGAGTTGATGTAGTCGAGGATGCAGGCGAGGGTCGTCGACTTGCCGGAGCCCGTCGGGCCGGACACGATCACGAGCCCCTGCTCGAACTCCGGGATCCGCTGCAGCGAGTCCGGGAGGAAGAGCTCCTTGAGCGAGGGGATCGAGGTGTTGACCCGGCGCATCGCGACGGCGACGGCGCTGCGGTCCCAGTACACGTTGATGCGGAAGCGGCCGACGTTCGGGAGGCTGTACGCGAAATCCAGGTCGTGCTCGGTCTCGAACCGGGCCTTCTGCTCCTCGGACATGATCTCGTAGATCGCCTTCTTGACCTCCTCGGGCGAGTAGACCTTCTGGCCGACCTCGTGGAGGACCGTGTTGACGCGGAGCACGGGCTTCTGGCCGCCCTTCATGTGGAGGTCGGAGGCCTTGTTGCGCATCGCCGCGTACATGAGCCGCTCGACGTCCTTCATCGAGGCGACGTCGACGCCGGGCGCCGCGGCGGCGACGGCGGGGAGCGCGGCGGGGTTGGGCGCGGGATCAGGCATGGCGGATTCCTCCGGGGGTTCGGCCGTAGTGCTTCGCGTAGTAGCTCCGGTACTCGCCGCTCTTCACGCGAGCCACCCAGGCGGCGTTGGCGCGGTACCAGTCGACGGTCTCCTTCAGGCCCCGCTCGAACGGGACCTCCGGCTTCCAGCCGAGGACGCGGCGGGCCTTCCTCGTGTCGAGGGCGTAGCGCCGGTCGTGGCCGGGCCGGTCCTTCACGTAGGTGATGAGCGACGCGTCGCGGCCCGTGTGCTTGAGCACCGAGCGCACGACGGCGAGGTTCTCCCGCTCGTTGCCCCCGCCGAGGTTGTAGGCCTCGCCCGCCTTCCCCTTGCGCCAGGCCGCCCAGATGCCGCGGCAGTGGTCGAGGACGTGGATCCAGTCCCGCACCTGGCGGCCGTCGCCGTAGACGGGCAACGGCTTCCCCTCGAGGGCGTTCGAGATCATGAGGGGGATCAGCTTCTCGGGGTGCTGGTACGGCCCGTAGTTGTTCGAGCCGCGGGTGATCACGACGTCCATCCCGAACGTGTGGCGGTAGGCCAGCGTGAGGAGGTCGGCCGCGGCCTTCGTCGCGGAGTACGCGCTCGAGGGCTTCAGCGGCAGGGTCTCGACGAACTTCCCCCGGGGGCCGAGCGAGCCGTAGACCTCGTCGGTGGAGACGAGGAGGAAGCGGCGCGTGCGGTGCCGGCGCGCGGCCTCGAGGAGCACGGCCGTGCCCTCGACGTTCGTCCGGACGAACTCGACGGGCCCGTAGAGGCTGCGGTCGACGTGGCTCTCGGCGGCGAAATGGAGGATGCCGTCGGCGTCCTTCACGAGGCGGTCGACGAGCTCGGCGTCGGTGACGGAGCCCTTGACGAAGCGGTACCGGGGGTGGGATTCGAGGTCGGCGAGATTTTCGAGGTTCCCGGCATACGTCAGGGCGTCGAGGTTCGTAATACTTGGGTCGCGGCGGGCGCCGAGGAGCCAGCGGATGAAGTTGGACCCGATGAACCCGCACCCGCCCGTGACGAGAAGTTTCATGGGAAACGGCCGGTTAATGTAGAGTGACGGGCGATCCGTCGTCCATCCTAATCCAAGGAGCCGCCATGGTCCGCCGATCCGCCGCGCTCGCCTCCGTCGTGCTCGCCGCCGTGCTCGCCGTCGGGTTGTCCACGGACGCGCAGGACGCGGGGGCCCAGGTCGCCAAGATCCTCGACCGCGTCGAGGAGACCCGGGGCGCCGCGTTCTGGGACGACGTCCAGGCCCTCGAGGAGGCCGGCAAGTCGGGCCTCGCGGACGTCCGCACCGGCCTGACCCGGGCCGACGGGGTGGCCCGCGCCGCCGCGGCCTCCGCGCTCTACCGGCTCGAGTTCCGCGACGAGGCCCTCGACGCCCTGGTCAAGGTCGCCCGGGAGAGCAAGCAGCCCGCCGCGCGCCGCACGGCCGCCCGGGCCGCCGCGTTCCTCGTCGAGGGCGACGCGAAGCTGAACCGCACCCAGCGCGCCGACCTCGCGGCCCGCCTCAAGAAGGAGGCGGCCGACGCGGACGACGAGATGTCCAGGCTGCACTTCTGGCGCGCCGCCTACTCGCTCACCGAGTCCATGGACTCCCGCCGCGCCGTGCGCGACCTCTTCGAGAAGACGGCCCGACCGGAGGTGAAGGACGAGGCGGCCCTCGCCCTGGCCCAGATGGACCTCTTCTCGATCACCCGCAGCCACCTCGCGACGATGGCGGCCCGCGGCGACGAGAACGGCCGCCTGGCCCGCGCCTACCTCAAGCTCAACAAGCTGACCGACGACCTGGCCCGGCAGCTCGAGAAGGCCGGCCCCGGGTCCCGGCGCGACTACCGGATGCTCGACGAGATCCTCGAGAAGCTGAAGGAGTTCTACTACGACCCCGCGAAGATCGACGAGAAGAAGCTCCTCGAGGGCGCGGCCCGCGGCATCCTCGGCAGCCTCGACCCCTACTCGGCGTACTACGACGAGAAGGCGATCGAGGAGCTGAAGAAGGAGGGCCTCGAGGGCCACTACGGCGGCATCGGCGCCCGCGTCGCCATGCGCAAGGACAAGGGCGGCACGTCCTGGCTCACGATCACCGAGCCGATCTTCTCCGGCCCCGCGTACCGCCACGGCCTGCGCTCCAACGACACGATCACGGAGGTCGAGGGCGAGTCGACGGCGAACCGCGAGGTGGGCGAGATCGTCCGCCGCATGCGCGGCAAGCCCAAGACGGAGGTCCGCCTCAAGGTCTTCCGCCGCGGCTGGACGAAGGAGAGGGAGTTCAAGATCCTCCGCGAGGAGGTGCAGCTCGAGACGACGGTCTCCGAGCTGCTCCCCGGCGGCCTCGCCTACGTGAACTACAGCACCTTCGGCGACCTCGACGACGAGCTGAAGAACAAGGGCAGCAACATCGAGACGCAGCTGACGAAGCTCGCCGGGGACGGGATGAAGGTCCTGATCCTCGACCTGCGCGGCAACTCCGGCGGCTACCTCCGCACCGCGCGGCGCATCGCCTCGATGTTCCTCGAGGAGGGCCAGGTCATCGTGACCACGAAGGCCCAGGGCCGCGAGGTGGAGCGCTACCTCGCCCGCGCCCGGACGGAGAACGAGGACCTCTCGAAGGCGCCCCGGATCACCGTCCCGATGATCGTCCTCGTCGACGAGGGCTCGGCCTCCGCCAGCGAGATCCTCGCGGGCTGCCTCAAGGACCACAAGCGCGCGCTCGTCGTGGGCGAGCGCACCTTCGGCAAGGGCTCCGTGCAGGACCTCAAGTACCTCAAGGTCGCCGACGAGAAGACCGCGGCCCGCATCACGATCGCCAAGTGGTTCCTCCCCCTCGGCGCCAGCGTCGAGAAGGAGGACAAGAAGGAGGGGGGCGTCGAGCCCGACCTCAAGGTCACGCTGCCCGAGCGCGACTTCTGGAAGGAGCTGGAGTTCGAGAAGCTCCGCGCCGACGGCCGCGTCGAGGACTACGCGAAGAAGCTCTACGAGTCGGACAAGGCGCTCTGCGAGCGGCTGGCCGAGACGGACCTCGGGAGCATCGCGGCCTACCCCGGCGTCGCCGAGCTGCACGCCTCGCTCGACACGCGCTCCACGAAGGAGGACCTCCGCGAGCTGCTGCGGGACTACGTCCGCAAGGCCGTCCAGGACGGGCGCCAGCTGGCGTTCCGGATGGACTACCAGACGGACACGCAGCTGCAGCGCGCGATCCTCGAGGGCTGCGCCCGCGCGGGCGTGGATCCCGCGACGATCGAGAAGTACGCGCCCTTCGCGGCGAAGAAGGAGCCCGCCAAGTAGGGGCCGCGCTTCCGCCGGGGGCCGCGCTGTGCTACCCTTTTGCCCGTGCCCAGCCTCCTCGACCGGCGGACCGCGCTCGCCGCGGCCGCGGCCCTGATCGTCGCGGTCCCCGTGGCGATCGTCGCGTGGACGGGGATGAAGAAGCGCGACCTGCAGGAGGGCTGCGTCCAGAACCTCGTGCGCCTCGGGATGGGGATCCAGGCGGGCTCGCCCCGGGCGGGCGCGGCCTGGGACGCCCTGCCGACCGGCCGGAAGTTCTGGCTCGCCGTCCCGGACTGGCCCGTCCAGCTCCCCTTCCCGCTCTCGCCGCGGAACCTGGTCTGCCCGGTGCACGGCCGGACGACGCCCGGGCTCGACGTGTCCAGCGTGGACTACCGCGGTCCGGTGCGCGGGATCCGGAGCTACGAGCCGCGCGACGCGATCGGCGGCGACCGGCCGGGCAACCACGGGGCGGGCTCGGGCGGCAACCTCCTGCTCCGCAACGGCGAGGTGATCCCGGCCGGCGAGACCGACGAGGCCTGGATCCGGGCCGCCTCCACCACCACCGACTAGCCATGCAGAAGATCATCGCCCGGATCGACGACGAGAACGGGTGCCCGCTCTACAAGGTGGGCGACGGGATGGAGTTCATGTCGCCCTCCGTGCTCGGCATCAACTTCGCGCCGGTCTGCATGCGGGCCGTCTTCGCGCTCGCGGGGACGCTCCTGCGCATCCAGCACGGCGAGAACCTCAACGACTTCCGCCACATCTACTGCGGCGGATGCACCGAGGGCCAGGCCTGGTTCACCTTCAAGTCCGACAACGTCCTGACGGTGCGCCGCCTCACGCCCGACTTCGCGCAGTTCGCGCTCAACGCGCTGTCGAACATGAAGATCTTCCACGGGATCCGGCCCCAGCTCCTCGAGCGCATCCTCCCGATGCTGCGCGAGAAGCGGCCGGTGCCCGGCGAGGAGATCATCCGGGCCGGCGAGCCGGGCCGCTCGATGCACATCATCGTGTCCGGCGCCTTCGAGGTCGTGAAGACCGACCACGAGGAGGAGCACGTCCTCGTCACCCTCGGCCCCGGCGAGACCTTCGGCGAGATGTCCCTGATCACCGGCGACGCGGCCAGCGCGAGCGTCCGCTGCAAGGAGGCGGGCATCCTCCTGGAGATCTCGCGCGACGACTTCCCCCGCCTCGTCGGCCAGGTGCCGGCCCTCGGGCTGACGCTGGCCCGCATCCTCTCGGCGCGCCTGAACAACACGAACTCGTCGATCGCCGAGCAGGCGAAGAAGGGCCTGATCGGCCGGCTGGAGATGATCCCGCCCGCCGAGCTGATCCAGTCCATGGCCGCGGGCGCCCAGACCGGGACGCTGCAGGCCTGGCACGAGGGCCGGACCTTCTCGCTCTACATCGAGGGCGGCCAGCCGATGGACGGGAAGCTCGGGACCCTCGTCGGCGAGGCGGCGGCGTACGAGTTCCTGGGCTGGCACAAGGGTCCGTTCCGCTTCGAACCCGGCAAGAAGGACATCCCCCGCACGATCCTGCTCGACAGCGTCGGCCTCCTGCTCGAGGGCATGCGGCGCCGCGACGAGGCCGTCTACGAGGAGAGCCGGCGCATCACCGGCGGGGCGGACTCCATCCACTCCGCGCCGACCCGGCGCGTCGCGTCGAGTTCCGACGAGCCGATCCCCCAGCCGCCCTCCGACGTGAACCCCGCGGAGATCGCGGGCCGGCCGACCGAGAAGGTGCTGAGGCGGGACACGGACCGCCGCCACCCGCCGGAAGCCCCCGCCGCCCAGTGAGCGCGGCACGGATCGGTAACCACGTTACGATCCGGTAATCCCCCGCCCGCGCCCGATCGCGTGATTTGCCCCCTTCCGGGTCCAGATCCGGAAATTCTCCCCCCATACCCCATGCAACGCTGTTTCGGACCGGATTCCGCGCTCGCGCACGCCATTTGCTTGGAATTCCGCAGGCTAACAGGAGCGGGTATGGCCAACGTGTTTCGTCGTGTCTCCAGGCGTCGCGGCGTCGCCCTCATCATCGTCCTGTCGGTCCTCGCCCTCATCTCGCTGATGGCGATCGCTTTCGCCACGCTTTCCACCCTGGAGCGGGACATCTCGCACAACTACCTCGACGAAATCCGGGCCCGGCTCGTCGCCCGCGCGGGCCTCGAGTACGCCACCGACCAGATCATGAACGGCATTCAGCGCGGCGCGCCGGACGCCAAGGGCATGCAGTACTGGGGCTCCAAGGTCGACGAAACCGGCTCGCCCGACTGGGTCACCCCGCTCGAGCTCGCCCGCAACCCCTCCTACGCCTGGGAGGCCGAGGACCTCCAGGACCCCGACGACGACAAGACCGCCCCCCTCCTCCTCCGGCTCGACGGCAAGGACCTCGGCTTCTCCGGCCGGCTCGGCACGGGGACCTACTCCAAGAACGGCGACATCTTCCGCCTGCTCGTGACCGACGCGAACAGCCGGATCTACGTGAACGACGGCGTCGCGCAGGGCTCCGAGCACGTCGTGTCGAAGAACCTCGAGCGCATCCTGAACAACCTCGGCGACGTCCTGCAGGTCCAGCACCTCGGCAAGCGGATCCTGGCCAAGCGCCCCAAGGAGGGCTACCACGCCAAGAAGGAGCTCGAGGCGATCCTCGGCCGCGACGACTACCGCAAGGCCGCGCCGCACCTCACCGTGCACGCCTGGATCGACTCCGACCTCGCCTGCCCGGTGCCGCTGAGCCAGGACGTCCTCGACGCCTACCCGGTGAAGTACAACCAGCGCCTCGGCCTCTTCCGCTACGGCCGCGGCCGCGACGTCGAGATGCAGCCCATCCAGGAGCCGCTGGTCTGGGCGCCCGAGTACGCCGACCCCCGCGGCGTCGGCCACGCCATCAACGGGCTCGACGAGGTGAACGCGCAGTGGATCGAGCGCGTGCGGCGCGCCCCGGTCAACGTCAACCTCGCGAGCAAGGAGGTCCTCACGGCCCTCATCGTCGGGCTCCGGGGCTTCTTCATCGTCGAGCGCCGCAAGCACAACCCCGCGGCCGACGAGTACTCCTTCATGCTCCACACGAAGTACGACAACCGGCCCGGCGCCAAGCTGGGCGACGAGTTCGGCTTCCTCTACTCGACCCCGGCCTTCGTGGCCAAGGGCGGCAGCGGCACGCAAGCCGCCTCCTCGAGCACCACGCCCGGCGCCCCGTACGCCGAGGACGTCGCCGAGGAGATGATCGCCTGCCGCGACCGGAAGACCTCGCCGAACCTCCCCGGCTTCTCCTACGGCAGCGCCTGGTTCGGCGGCCCCTTCCGCTCCTGGAGGCAGTTCTACGCGTTCTGCGACAACCTCGCCGCCATGGGCCTCCTTCGGGACGCCCGGGACATCTACTACGACTACGAGCACCCCGAGGGCAGCTCCGGCTGGAGCTGGGGCGGCGGGAACCCCTCCGGCTCCGACAACCTCTACGGCTCCCCCTCGAAGATCCAGCAGGACTGGGCCGGCCGCGCCCTCGCCGACGTGCTCAAGGCCAACTTCAACCCGAACTGCACGCTCAACGAGCTCAACCCGGACGCCAACCTGCACCTGACCGTCGACAAGACGGACCTCATCTGCAACTCGACCGAGTTCTGCTTCACGCCGATGGGGCTCTTCGAGATCGAGAGCGAGGGCCTGCTCGTCCGCGCCGAGGGCGGCGACGACCTCATGAACACGAAACGCGGCCAGATCGTCTCCCGCCGCAAGTTCAACTGCCTCGTGAAGGCCTACGACGCGCTCCGCGAGACCACGCAGGCGCAGTTCTACGAGGGCGAGGCCTCGCCCCGGCCCGGCGGCACCGTCGTCACCAACACGAACCGCACGATCGAGATCGGCCCCGAGCCCGACAACGGGCCCGCGCCGCGCGAGTGCCGCTACAGCGGGTACCTCACCCTGGCCACGCACGGCGGCTGCTGGAGCTCCACCGGCGTCTTCCACGCGAAGGGGAACGTCGAGTCCACGCCCAAGGGCGCCTCGGAGCGCGGCGACACGATGCACGGGCACTTCTCGTACGACTGCACGCTGCACCACCACGCGGACGACGCCCGCGACATCGTGCGCGGCACGAGCATCCTCCGCAACAGCCCCGACCGCACCGAGAAGTTCATCGGGCCCTACACGCCCGAGCTCAACGCGCCCGGCCACTACCGCCTGGCCCGCGACTACGAGGACGGCCAGTCGCCGGCCGCGGACTACGTCGCCCCGCTCGACCTGCGGACCGACGGCGCGTTCGTCGAGCGCGACTGCGCCCTGCTCTACCAGATCTCGGACAAGGTGATCTCCGGCGACGGCACCACGGCGTACTGGCTCAAGCCCACGTACCGCCCCGAGATGACCGGCAAGCCCCGGACGTACTTCTCGCTCGACTACTGGACCCCCGGCGGCGGCTTCGGCATGAAGCAGTACATCAACGGCCAGTGGTTCCTGCCCAGCGCCGACGCGCCGGCCTACTCGGCCTCGCCGAACGAGGGCACGAACCCGATCTACCCGCAGGGCCCCTGGCGGCCGGCCTCCTTCTGCGTGGGCTACGCGCCCAACGCGTTCGGCGGCGTCGGCCAGATGACGCCCTCGCTCAACCACCGCGCCCACACCGACACGAACAACGTCGACCTGCTCTCCGCCCACCGCTGGACGCACGTGATCTACCACTGGAAGGGCAGCGACACCTCCTGCGAGATCCTCGTGAACGGCATCAAGCAGCCGGGCACGGCCGACATCCACGTTCACCCGGCCCCCTGCACGGAGAACGACTGGGTGCAGCCGGGCAACCTCGTGCGCTTCGGCGAGCCGTCGAAGACCGCCGAGGGCCAGGGCCCGTCCTGGGCCGGGTCCAGCACGAGCATCCTCTCGCGGAACTGGGCCTCGGACGCCACGCTCGACGAGATCTACGTCTGGAAGGGCAACGCCATCCAGCACGGCCAGGACCTCTGGTCCAAGGGCCGCTACTACCGCGCCCGCCCGAAGAAGGAGGGCGCCTTCCTCTCGCGGCCGCTCGCCTTCACCCAGGGGCTCCGGAACCTGCCGCCCCCGTCCTCCGCCTCCGCCCCCGCCGCGGGCGGCGGCACCGTCGCCCAGGGCCGGCCCGCCACGCAGGCCTCCGTCCCCCTCCAGGCCCGGATCCTCGGGACCGCCTGGACTTGGTACCCGCCCCAGCACTCCTCGGACGGCAAGCCCCAGGTCCGCGACTACTACTCCGAGAAGGAGATCCGCGCCGAGGTCGAGCTCCAGTTCGTCGTCAACCGCCAGGACTCCGGCGAGCCCATGCTCGCCGACGGCGGCTCCTACGGCATGAACCTCGTCGTCACCGAGCTCGACGACGCCCGGTACCGCTTCAAGATCCGCCTGCCGGAGTGCACGCACAACTCCATCCTCCTCGACACCCCGGCGATCGACGACGTGACGATCTACTACACGACCGGCGTCCAGTACCTCAGCTACGAGATCGAGGACACCCTGCAATGAAGACCCTCGCCGCGCTCGCGACCCTCCTCGCCCTGCTCCAGGACCCCGCGGGACTGGTCGCCGGCGACCCGCAGTCCGACGGCTGGCCGGTCTCGGGCCGCTGCACGCTCGGCGACGAGGAGCCCGTCGACGGCTCCGCGCGCCGCCTCGAGCGCCGCTGGGACGCCCGGACCACGCGCTTCCTCCAGCACCCCTCCGACCAGCGCGTGATCAAGACCTGTGCCGAGGCGTCGAAGAAGTCCTTCAAGCTGATCTTCCGCCCGGGCACGCCGGGCCTGTACCGCGTCGTCGCCTGGACCGAGGACACGACGCACGGCGACCAGGTCCTCCTGCTCGGCCAGGCCGTCAAGACCCTCGCCGCGGGCCGCGAGATGCTCCCCCGGCTCGAGAAGCTCGCCACGCAGCTCGAGGAGACCCTGGAGCAGCTCAAGGACCTCGGCTCCGGCCAGGTCGCCCCCACCGACAAGGCCTACGACGCGTTCCAGTCCTTCATCGGGAAGGCCAACACGCTGCTCGACGAGGTCGTCGAGAAGACCGACTTCACGGGCACGGCGGCCATGGCCCGCGTCGTCCTCCGCGACATCCGCGACGCCCAGGTCTGGACCAACAAGGCCTCCAAGAACCCCATGGCCCAGAACGACGCCCACGTGAACAACAAGAAGGGCTTCTTCGTCGACCCGAACCTCACCTTCGAGCAGGTGGCCCGCACCCTCAAGGGCCTGCGCGCCGCCGCCTCCCTCGAGACGCGGGTGACGATCTGCAACCTCCTCGGCGCCCAGATCTCCAGGGGCCTCGACGGCAAGGCCCTCCTGGAGCTGAAGGCGGCGGCCAAGGAGGCCAAGGCCTTCCACGAGGCCGCCCCGGAGCCCTCCAAGGACTTCGCGGAGGTCCTGGAGGACCTCGCCGACGGCGGCGACCCGGCCAAGGCCAAGGAGGCCTTCGACGGCGTCCTGCGGCAGTGGGTGATGTGAACGGCGCGGGAAAGAATTTTTAAGTACTTCCCGCGGCCGCCACGTCATATAACTCAGCCAGGACGAACGCCCCCGGGAGGGAGACCCGCCCCATGCTCAAGGACGCGCCGAGTCCGGTCCAGGCCGCCCCCGCGGGTCCGGCCTTCCCCCGCGCCCCGTACTTCTTCCAGGACCCCCTCCGCCTCGGCGGCATCGCCTGCGTCGTCCTCCTGCTCCTCGTGAAGGAGCCCCCGATGGCCCTCGGGCTCCTCGTCGTCGGCCTCTCGCAGTCCGCGGCCGTCGCCATGGTCGTCGACCTCGTCGGGCGCGGCTGGTCCCGCCGCCACGGCCGCCGGGCCCGCAGCGCCCACGTCGCCAACTCCATGGCCATGGACTGGACCCACCTCAACGTCTGCAGCCTCGCCGGCGCCATGCTCCTGATGCGCCTCTTCGGCGCCCCCGAGCCCACCGGCCGCCTCGTCTGGATCCTCGGCCTCCTCGCCCTCGGCATCGCCCTCGTCCCCGACGTCCGCCTCTGCCGCCTCATCCTCCCCGGCGACCCGCGCCGCGCCTCCGACCACCTCGAGCGCGGCGGCTTCTGGCGCGACCCCGTGAAGCTCGGCGGCCTCGCCGCCCTCGCCATCCTCTCCGTCCTCGACGAGACCTCCCTCGCCTACCTCCTGCTCTCGATGATGCTCCTCCAGGTCAACTCGTTCCTCATGCTCGTCGACAAGTACCTCGGCGAGCTCGACCTCGACCCGGCCTCCCGCCGCTACCGGAGCCTCACGCTCCGCCTCGTCCTCGCCCGCGACGGCCAGCGCCTCCTCGTGACCCTCCTGCCCCTGCTCTTCGTCGCCGCCCGCCTCGTCGTCGACCCGGCCCACGCCCGCTGGGGCGCCGCCGTCGTCGCCACGCTGATCGTCCTCCCCGACGTGCTCCGGCTCGCCTGGAGCCTCTTCTCGACCGCGCTGTTCCGCGTGACCGGCACCGACACCCGCCGCCTCAAGACGCTCCGCCCCGCCAACCTCGGCGGAATCTGATCCCCTTGTCCCCGCGGCCGGGATAAGTCACCCTATCCCCCGTGCTCCGCCTCACCCTCTCCGTCGAGGGCGCCAAGCCCGCCGTCTTCGAGTCCGACGACCCCGTCCTCAGCGTCGGCCGCGGGGCCGCCTGCACGCTCGTCCTCGCCGACGAGACCCTCGCCGAGCGCCACCTCCAGTTCGAGCGGACCCCCGAGGGCGGCTGGAAGGTCGTCGACCTCGAGACCCCCACCGGCACCACCGTCAACGGCGCCGCCGTCAACGTCGCCGTCCTCCAGGACGGCGACATCGTCCGCGCGGGCCGCAGCGAGATCCGCGTCGAGCTCGGCGGCGACCCCGCCGAGGCCCGCACCGACCGCGTCCGCGTCGTCCGCCTCCGCCGCCGCGGCCGCCTGACCCGCCGCGTCCCCCTCCCCGCCCCCCGCCCGCCCGCCGAGAAGGTCTTCACCCTCGACGACTTCCGCACCATCCTCAGCTCCCTCGTCGACGAGCGCGGCCCCGGCGTCCTCGACGAGGCCCGCCGCCTCCTCGACCAGGCCTTCGAGGAGCACCTCGGCGCCCCCGTCTTCGAGCTCCTCGAGATCGAGCGCGACAACCTCCGCCGCATCGTCGAGATCAACCGCCTCCTCGCCGGCGAGCGCGACCTCCGCCGCCTCCTCGAGTTCATCCTCGACTCCGTCGTCGAGTTCGCCGGCGCCGAGCGCGGCTTCCTCATCCTCCGCGAGGGCGCCACGCTCGCCATCCGCACCGCCCGCAACTTCGACAAGGAGGCCGTCAAGCGCCCCGAGTTCAAGGTCAGCCACACGATCGCCGAGGAGGTCCTCCGCTCCGGCAAGCCCGTGCTCTCCGCCGACGCCATGAACGACCCTGGCCTCCCCGCCGCCCACTCCGTCTCCGACCTCCGCCTCCGCTCCCTCCTCTGCGTGCCGATGCGCGCCCGCGACCGGGTCCTCGGCTGCCTCTACGTCGACAACCGCTTCGAGGCGAACGTCTTCTCCGAGTCCGACGTCCCGCTCCTGCAGGCCCTCGCCGACCAGGCCGCGCTCGCCATCGAGACCGCCGGCCTCCTCGAGCGCGAGGAGCGCCGCGCCGCCGAGCTGGCCGCCTCCCGCGAGGAGGTCGCCCGGCTGAACGAGCAGCTCCGCGAGAAGGTCGAGCGCCAGTACGCCGAGCTCGCCAAGGTGAAGGAGGACCTCCTCGCCGCCCGCCCCCAGGAGCCCCTCAAGCACGACTTCTCGTCGATCGTCGGCCGCTCGCGACCGATGCACGACGTCCTCCGCCTGCTCGACCGCATCCTCGACACCGACGAGCCCGTCTACCTCCACGGCGAGAGCGGCACGGGCAAGGAGCTCGTCGCCCGCGCGATCCACTTCAA
>CAYXGZ010000035.1:0-38081 GCA_964464755.1 uncultured Planctomycetales bacterium | reverse complement strand
GCGCTTCAGCGGCGACGCGTCCGCGACCGAGGAGAGGTTCTTAAGTCCCTCGGTGAAGATGGACTCCGCGAGCACGACGGCGGTGGTCGTCCCGTCGCCGGCCTCGTCGTTCGTCTTGTCGGCGGCCGCGTTGGCGAGCTTCGCCCCGACGTTCTCGATCGGGTCGGACAGCTCGACCTCCTTCGAGACCGTCACGCCGTCCTTCGTCGCGTGCGGGGCCCCGAACTTCTTCTCGAGGAGGACGTTCCGGCCGCTGGGCCCGAGCGTCACCTTCACCGCGCGGGAGAGCCGCTCGATGCCGTCGAGGAGCTTCCGGCGGGCCGCGTCGTCGAACATCAGCTGCTTGGACATGGGGTTCTCCGGGGGGTCGGGGCCGTTAGTCGACGACCGCGAGGATCTCGCTTTCCTGGAGGATCTTCATCTCCTGGCCGTCGATCTTCACGTCGCTGCCGCCGTACTTGCCGTAGATGACCGTGTCGCCCGCCTTCACGGCCGGGGGCACGCGCTTGCCGTTGGCCAGCACCGAGCCGGGGCCGACGGCGACGACCTGGCCCCGCGTGGCCTTCTCCTTCGCCGAGTCCGGCAGCAGGATGCCGCCCGCGGTCTTGTCCGAGGCCTCCGAGGGCTTCACGATCACGTGGTCGCCGAGGGGTTTCAGCTTCATGGGTCGCTCCTGGGTTTCCTGGGGTCCTACATCATCGGCGCGCCGGCGCCGGCGGCCTTGTCCTTCTCGGGATCGGGGATCTCGCTGACCATCGCCTCCGTCGTCAGCAGCATCGAGGCCACGCTCGCGGCGTTCACGAGCGCCGTCGCGACGACCTTCGCCGAGTCGAGGATGCCCGCCTTCTTCAGGTCGGCCAGCTCCCCGCGCTCCGCGTCGAATCCGGCCCAGCCCTTGCCGTCGCGCACGTGGCGCAGCGTCGTCGAGGGGTCCGCCCCCGCGTTCGAGGCGATGCGCCGCAGCGGGGCCTCGAGGGCCCGCCGTACGATGTCCACGCCGACCTGCGCGTCCTGGGGCAGCTTCACGCCGTCCAGCGCCGAGGCCGCGCGGACCAGCGCCACGCCGCCGCCGGGCACCACGCCCTCGTCGAAGGCCGCCCGCACCGAGTGCAGCGCGTCCTCGACCTTGCGCTTCCGCTCCTTCAGCTCCGTCTCGGTCGAGGCGCCCACGTCGATCCGCGCCACGCCGCCGGAGAGCTTCGAGAGCCGCTCCTGCAGCTTCTCCCGGTCGTACTCGGAGTCCGTCTCCTCCGTCTCGCGGCGGATCGCCGCGACCCGGGCCTCCACGTCCTTCGCGGAGCCCGCGCCCTCGAGGATCGTCGTGTTGTCGCCGTCGACGATCACCTTCTTCGCCTGGCCCAGCTGGGAGAGCTGGACCTTCTCGAGGTCCACGCCGAGGTCCTTGAAGATCGCCCGGCCGCCCGTGAGGATCGCGAGGTCCTCCAGCATCGCCCGGCGCCGGTCGCCGTAGCCCGGGGCCTTCACCGCGCAGCAGGCCAGAACGCCGCGCATCTTGTTCACCACGAGCGTCGACAGCGCCTCGCCGTCCACGTCCTCCGCGATGATCAGCAGCGGGCGCTTCGCGGCCGACACCCGCTCCAGGAGCGGGATCAGCGGCTTCACCGACGAGAGCTTCTCCTCGTGGATGAGGATGTAGGGCCGGTCCAGCGCGCACTCGACGGAGGTCTGCGACGTGACGAACTGCGGCGAGAGGAAGCCGCGGTCGAACTGCATCCCCTCGACGATCTTGATCTCGGTCTGGATCCCCTTCCCCTCCTCGACGGCGATCGCGCCCTCCCGGCCGACCTTGGAGAACGCCTCGGCGAGCATCTCGCCCACCTTCTTGTCCCCGTTGGCCGCCACGGTCGCGACCTGGCGGATGCGCTCCGAGTCCTTCGCGTCGACCTTCTCGGCCGCCTCGCGGACCCGCGCGGCGACCTTCTCCGCCGCCTCCCGCAGCCCTCGGGCGACCTGCATCGGCTCGGCGCCGCCCGTGACGGAGCGGAAGCCGCCCAGGTACATGGCCTCGGCGAGCACGGTCGACGTCGTCGTCCCGTCCCCCGCCTCGTCGCTGGTGCGCTTGGCCGCCTCCTTCACCATCTGCGCGCCCATGTTCTCGAAGGGGTCCCGCAGTTCCACGTCCTCGGCGACCGAGACGCCGTCCTTCGTGATGGTCGGCGCACCCCAGCTCTTGTCGATGACCACCGTCCGGCCCCGGGGCCCCAGCGTCGAGCCCACCGCCGACACCAGCTTCTCGACCCCGCGCCTCAGCGCCTGCCGGGCCTCGTGGTCGAAGAGGATCTGCTTGGCCATTCATCCCTCCGAGCGGAGATGGAAATACCCAGCTCGGCAAGCGCAAGCGCCGTGCCAAGGGGAGGGAGACGGGTGGAGTGCAAACCTCTGGAGATCAGCAGGTTGCTTCGGCAGATTCGGAGGGCGGGCCCGCTTGCCAGAGTGGCAGGCGGGGTGGCAGGATTCGAGGGGCCCTAGTGGCCCCGCAGTTCGGCGCGGAACTTGTCGAGCGCGCCGAGGAGGCGCTCGTCGGTCTGGTAGAGCCCGGCGGCGATCAGGCGGCGGAACTCCGTCACCTTCTCGCTGCGCACGTCGGGCAGGGCCAGGACCTGGCTGGCCAGCTGGGCCGCGCCGGAGAGCTCGGCCTTGTCGGGAACCCTCGGCGTCGCGGCCGGAGGCAGGGGCTGGGCGCCCTCCAGCTTCCGACCCTCGATCCGGCCCGGGCCCGACACGCCGTCCAAGCGTCCGATGTCCATCTCTAGTCCTCCCGTATAGGCTTCCGCGGGGGGTTGCGGCTGCACCGCCGTCCGCAGAGTACATCGGCAGGGGAGCCAATTTTCTTTGGCGGAAAATCCTCGCTCGGCCGCCCGGTTTCCGTACAAATAGGGACCACCCAGGAGGACCTCCATGCTGCTCCGGACGACCCTCGCCCTCGCCGTCCTGCTCGCCGCCGCCGGCCCGTCGTCCGCCCAGGACGAGGCGGAGCTCAAGAACCGCATCCTCGAGAAGGTGAAGGCCCGGCTCGCGGAGGAGCGCGCCCGCATCCTGAAGCGCGTCTCCCAGATCGTCGACGAGGAGTTCGCCAAGGAGCCCAGGCAGGATCCCGCCCCGGTCCCGCCCGGCCCGGGCCCCGACCCCGGCCCCAAGCCCCCCGAGGATCCCGTCGCCAAGACCCCCGAGAAGCGCCTCCGCGACCTGGACCGCAAGATCCGCCAGCTCCAGGACCAGATCGACGACCTGAACCGCGACAAGCGCAACGTGCAGCGCGAGGTCGCCGAGGCCAAGATCATCGAGGACGCGAAGAAGAACCCGCCCGAGGACGTCCAGGCCGAGTCCGTCGAATTCAAGAAGTACTACGACGCCCTCGTCGCCAAGGACTACGCGACCTCGGTCCCCGGCTTCAAGCGCCTCTACTACGCCGGCGGCCCCAACCGCGCCGTCGCCGCCTACAACGTCGCCTGCGCCTACTCCCTGCAGGGCGAGAAGGAGACCGCGATCGACTGGCTGGAGCTCTCGATCGGTGCGGGCTACAACGACGCCCGGGCCTTCGCCCACATGCGCGAGGACACGGACCTCGACAACATCCGGCGCGAGCGGCGCTTCCTGAGGCTGACGGTCGACAAGTAAGCGGTCCTTGCGGACCCGGCCGCGACTGCTATAATCGCCCGCTCGCCGTCCACTTCATCGGGGCGTGGCTCAGTCTGGCTAGAGCGCTTGCTTCGGGAGCAAGAGGCCGTGGGTTCAAATCCCGCCGCCCCGACCACTTCGACCCGCCGCCTTCCCGGCGGTCCACCGTCTACGCCGAGATCGTCCCCGGCGCGGGCAGCGCCTCCGCGGCCTTCACGTCCAGCCGGTACCCCACCCCGCGCAGCGTCTCGATGCAGCGTCCCGCCGCGCCCAGCTTGCGCCGCAGCGTCGCCACGTGCGCGTCGACGGCGCGCTCCGTCCCGCTCCCTCCCTCGCGCAGCATGCGCCGCGTGAAGGCCCGGCCCGGGGCGGTCATCAGGCGCCGGAGCAGGCCCAGCTCCGTCGGCGTCGGGACGCCCGGCGTGCGCGGCGCCCGCAGCGCCCCGGCGTCCACGTCGAGCACCAGCCCGCCGGCGCGGAGGATGCGCTCCCGGCCCGGCGTCGCGCCCCAGCGGACCATGCGCAGCACGCGCTCCTTGAGCGCCGACTCCGGATCCGACGGCGTCGTGTAGTCCACGGCGCCGGCCTCGAGCCCCTCCGCGACGAGCCGTTCCTGCCCGCGCTCCGCGCGCAGCAGGACCGGGATCCGGGACGTCGCGAACTCCGCGCGGAAGCGGCGGAGGACCTCGACGGCCCCGTCGCCCGGCAGCCCGAGCGCGAGGACCGCGGCCGAGGGCGCCGACTCGCGGGTCCGCGCCGCGGCCTCCGCGGGCGTGCGCGCCCCGACGGGGCGCAGGCCGCGGACCTGGAGGCGGACCAGGAGCGAGGCGAGGACGGAACGGGACGGCTCGACGACGAGCACGGAATGGTGGGCCATCTCCCCCTCTTCGACCCGGCCGCCGCGGCCCTCTCCAAGGCCCCGGCGGAACATCACGAATTTAGCATGTACGCCCGGTCGGGATCAAGGGGGGTCCGCGCCCCGCTCGTCCCAGCCCGTGAAGCGGAACTCCTCCGCGAAGCGCGGCACGAAGCGGTCGATCGCGTCCGCCACGGCGGCGGGGCGGCCCAGCTCCTCGGACAGCGTGGTGACCGCGGCCCCCGCGACGCCGCAGGGGTGGATCCGCCGGAACGGCGCCG
This sequence comes from uncultured Planctomycetales bacterium, assembly GCA_964464755.1. Lineage (GTDB taxonomy): Bacteria > Planctomycetota > MHYJ01 > MHYJ01 > JACPRB01 > CAYXGZ01. The sequence goes on along the minus strand of CAYXGZ010000035.1, from coordinate 33,305 downwards.
GGTCCGTCGCGACGTTGAGCGCGAAGCCGTGCATCGTGACGCCCCGCTCGATGCGCACGCCGAGCGCCGCGATCTTGCCGCGGGCCGACCAGACGCCGACCTCGCTCGGCCGCGTGGCGGCGGGCACGCCGTAGAGCGCGAGCACCGCGACGATCGCCCGCTCGAGGCGCTCGACGTGCTCGCGCGCCCCGAGCCGCCGCTCCCGCAGCGAGAGGATCGGGTAGCCGACGAGCTGGCCCGGCCCGTGGTAGGTCACGTCGCCGCCCCGGTCGATCTCCACGACGGGGATCGGGCCGGCGTCGAGGACGTTGGCGCGGTCGGCGTTCCGGCCGAGGGTGAAGACGGGAGGGTGCTCGAGGAGGAGGAGCGCCGGGCGGGCGCCGCCGCGGACCTCGTCGGCGAGCCGGCGCTGCAGGTCCCAGGCGGCGCGGTACTCGACGAGCCCCGCGCGGAGCAGCCGGAACGTCCCGCGCGGCACCGCTTACTCGGGCATCTCGATCGAGACGAGGTCGACGACCGAGGCCTTCGCCCGGAGTTCGGCGGCCACGGAGGCGGGAACCGGGTCGTCGACGGCGAGCATGAGCATCGCCTGCCCGCCGCGCCCGTCGCGGCCGACCTCCATGCGGGAGATGTTGATCCCCGCGCCGCCGAGGACGCTCCCGATCGCCCCGACCTTGCCGGGGACGTCCGGGTAGACCATCACGAGCATGTGCTTCGAGGGCCGCAGGTCGATGTCGAACGCGTCCACCTGGACGATGCGCGGCGCGCCGCCCTCGAAGACCGTGCCCTGAACCGTGCGGACCGTCCCGTCCTCCGCCTCGACGCGGACCTGGACGAGGCTCTTGTAGTTGCGCGCGTCCTTGCGCCGTTCCTCGACGATCTGGATCCCCCGCTCCCGGGCCGTCGCGCGGGCGTTCACGGGGTTCACCTCGCTGCCGGCCTGGAGCCTCAGGACCCCGGCCACCGCCTCCTGCGTCATCGCGGAGGTCTCGAAGGCCCCCACCGCGCCGAGGAAGGTCACCTCGACCTGGCGGGGCTTGTCGCCCGCGAGCTGGCCCGCGACCGCGCCGAGCTGGGCCGAGAGCTTCAGGAACGGGATGATCGCCGGGTCCGACGCGCCCGCGAGGTTGACCGCGTTGCGGACGACGCCGCGGGCGAAGTAGTCCACGAACTGCTCCGCGACGTCCACCGACACGCGCAGCTGCGCCTCCTCCGTCGAGGCGCCGAGGTGCGGCGTGAGCGTCACGTTCGGGAGCTTGAAGAGCGGGTGGTCCTTCGGGGGCGGCTCGGACTCGAAGACGTCCAGCGCCGCCCCGGCGAGCTTCCCCGAGCCCAGGGCCGCGGCCAGCGCCGCCTCGTCCACGATCCCGCCCCGCGAGCAGTTCACGATCCGCGCCGAGGACTTCATCCGGGCCAGCTGCGCCGGGCCGATCAGCCCCCGCGTCTTCTCGGTGAGCGGCAGGTGCAGGGTCACGAAGTCCGACTCCGCGAGCAGCCGGTCGAGCTCGACGAGCTCGACGCCCAGGACCTCGGCGCGCTCGCGGACCAGGAGCGGGTCGTAGGCGATCACCCGCATCGAGAAGCCCTTCGCGAAGCGCGAGACCTGCGCGCCGACCTTGCCGAGGCCGACGATGCCGATCGTCTTGCCCTCGAGCTCGACGCCGACGTACGGCCCGCGCTCCCACTTCCCCGCGCGCAGCGAGCTCTCCGCGGGGACGACGTGCCGGGCGTTCGCCATGAGCAGGGCCCAGGTGTGCTCGGCGGCGGAGTTGATGTTGCCGAGCGGGGCGTTCATCACGATGACGCCTCGGCGGCTGGCCGCCTCGACGTCGATGTTGTCCACGCCGACGCCGGCGCGGCCGATGATGCGCAGGCGCGAGCCGGCCTCGATGATCTCGCGGGTGACCTTCAGGGCGCTGCGGACGACGAGGCCCTCGTAGCCGCCGATGACGGCCTTGACCTCGTCGGGCTTCATCTTGCCGCGGGCGTCCACCTCGAGCCCGGCGTTGCGGAGGATCCTCGGGCACTCGGGCGAGACGTCGTCGGCGATGAGGACCTTCGGCATGGATCGGATCGCTAGGCGCGCTCCAGGTACTCCCCGGACCGGGTGTCGACCTTGATCATCTCCCCCTCCTTGATGAAGGGGGGCACGGCGACGACGGCGCCCGTCTCGAGCTTCGCGGGCTTGGGCACGTTGGTGATCGTGGCGCCCTTGAGCTGGGGCTCCGTCTCGACGACCTTCAGGATGACGGCGGGCGGGAGCTCGACCTTCATCGCGGAGCCGTCCAGGAAGTGGATCTTCACCTGGAGGTTCTCCTTGAGCCACTTCGCGTCGTCGCCCACCAGGTCCTTGTGCAGCTCCAGCTGCTCGAAGTCCGCCTGGTTCATGAAGACGAAGTTCGCGCCGCTCGCGTAGAGGTACTCGAAGTCCTGCACCTCGGTGTGGACGAGCTCCAGCTTGTCGCCGGAGGAGAAGCGCTGCTCCTTGGCCGAGCCCGAGGCGAGGTTGCGCATCTTGATCTGGATGATCGCCCGCCAGTTGCCGGGGGTGATGTGGTCGACGTTGATGACCGACCAGACCTGGTTCTCCCAGCGGACCACGTGGCCCTTGCGGATCTCGGTCGCCTGCAACTCCATGGAATGACCTCCGTGGCCGGCGCGCTAGGCGCGCTCGGGCTCCTCGTACACCCAGGCATGGTCCGCGTGGCCCCAGGAGACGAGCTCCTCGGGCTTGAAGAAGATCGGGATCTCCCGCTGGGCCGACTCGGGCGAATCCGACGCGTGGATCAGGTTGAAGCCCTTCGAGCAGCCGTAGTCGCCGCGGATCGTGCCGGGCGCGGCCTTGAAGCCGAACGTGGCGCCGAGCAGGTTGCGGACGACCTCGATCGTGTACGAGCCCTCGAGGACCGTCGCGACGACGGGGCCGGAGGTGATGAACGAGACGAGCGAGTTGTAGAAGGGCTTGCCGAGGTGCACCGAGTAGAGGTCCTTGGCCATCGCGTCGGAGACGCGCACCAGCTTCAGGCCGGCGTAGCGGAGGCCCTTCTCCTCGAAGCGCTGGACGATCTTCCCGACCAGGCGGCGCTGCACGCCGTCCGGCTTGATCATGCAGAAGGTGCGTTCCACGGGGCCCTCCCTGGGCGTAAAGGTCGGCGTACTTTAGGGAGGCCCCGGGGCGCTGTCAAGGGCGCTACTTCGCGGCGACCGAGAGCACCTCGCGCAGGTCCGTGTGCCCCATCAGCACCTTGCGGATGCCGTCCTGCTTCAGCAGGATCATCCCCTGCTTGACCCCCGCGTCGCGGATCTCCATCGACTTCGCCTTGCGGTAGATCATCAGGCGGATGTCGTCGTTGCTGACGAGCAGCTCGTGGATGCCGACGCGGCCCTTGTAGCCCGTGCCGTTGCACTTGTCGCAGCCCTTGGGCACGTGGTACGGGACCTCCTTGCGGTCGAACTTCAGCGCCTCCCAGGCGGCGTCGTCGCCGTACTCGGCGCGCAGCTTCTCCCACTCGGACTCCGGGCACTCGACGCGCTGCTTGCAGCTCTTGCAGAGCGAGCGCATCAGGCGCTGGGCGAGCACGGCGAGCAGCGAGTCGCCGAACGCGTACGGGTCCAGGCCGAGGTCGAGCAGTCGAGTCACCGTCTCGGGCGCGCTGTTCGTGTGCAGCGTCGAGAACACCATGTGGCCCGTCAGGGACGCCTCGATGGCGGCGCCCGCCGTCTCCACGTCGCGCATCTCGCCGATCATGATGATGTCGGGGTCGGCGCGGAGGAAGGCGCGAAGCGCGCGCTCGAACGTGAAGCCGATCTTCGCGAGGGTCTGCACCTGGCGCAGGCCCTTCTGCGTGATCTCGACCGGGTCCTCGGCCGTCCAGATCTTCACGTCGGGCTTGTTCAGCTCGCCCAGCGCGGAGTGCAGCGTCGTCGTCTTGCCGGAGCCCGTCGGGCCCACGCAGAGCACGATGCCGTAAGGGAGGTCGATGACCTTGCGGAAGCGCGACAGGTTCTCCGGGAGGAACATCAGCTCGTCGAGCTTGCGCGGCTTCGAGGCCGCCAGGATGCGCATGACGACGTCCTCGGTGCCGCCCGCCGTGGGCAGCGTCGCGACGCGGAGCTCGATGTCGAGCGGACCGTACTTGCGGAACTGGATCTTGCCGTCCTGCGGGAGCCGGCGCTCGGCGATGTCGAGCTCCGCCATGATCTTCAGGCGGCTCACGAGCGCGCGGCCGTAGCTGCCGGGGAGGCGCCCGTTGGGCATCTCGATGCAGTTGCCGTCGATGCGCACCCGGATCATCAGGTCGCCGTCCAGGTAGGGCTCGACGTGGATGTCGCTCGCGCCCATCCGGTAGGCCTGGGAGATGACCTGGTTGGCGAGGCCGATGATGCTCGCGTCGTCCTCGGACTTCTCCTCGGCGGTCTGGACGGTCGTGCCGTCGCCCTCCGCCTCCTTGCGCTCCATGTTCGCGATGATCTTGTTCAGGTCGACGCTCTTCACGTCCTCGGGCTTGGGCCCGTCGGGCTTCTTCAGCCCGTAGAAGTCGTCGATGAACTCGATCACGTGCTCCTTGATCGCCACCTTGACGAGCAGGTTCGCGCCGCCGAGGCGGCGGGCCAGGTCGTCGCGGTCCGTCAGCGAGCGCGGGTTCGCCATGAGGATGACGATCTTGTTCCCGTCGGTCCCCAGCGGGCAGACGAGGTGGTACTTCAGGTAGTCCACCGTGAACTTGTCGAGCAGCTCCTTCGGCGGCGACAGCGTCGTCTCGTAGGCCACGAAGTCGCAGCGGTAGTACTCCTTCAGGCTCTGCGCGATCGCGGACACGGGGACGTTGAACTTCGTGACCAGGACGAGCTCCATCGACGTGCCGGAGGCCTGGGCCTGCGAGAGCGCCCGGTCGAAGGTGTCCTGCGTGATGACGTCGTTGCGCAGCAGCGAGTCCAGCGCGCTCGACCGGCCGCTCAGCTTCTGCTTGTTGTGCAGGGCCAGCGCCATCGTCCCCGCCAGGTCCGAGATGATCCGCTGGTGGTCGTCCGTGAAGGGTTGGCCGTCGTGCGTGTTCAGGGCCTGGACCACGCCGTAGAGCTTGCCGTCCTTCAGCGCGGGCGCGCAGAGCACCTGCTTCGTCGTGAATCCGGTCGCCGTGTCCCACTCGCGCGCGAACTTGAGCTTCGGGTCGATGACCGCCGACTCCTTCGCGTCGTACGCGTCGGTCAGCCGCACCCCCTTGAGGGTCTGCGCGACGTAGCCCGCGATGCCGCCGCCGAACGGGACGCGGATCTCCTTCACCTCGACCCCGTCCTTCAGCTTCGAGACGATCTCCGGCTTCGACGGATCCTTCACGTAGATCGTCACCCGCTTCGCGCCGAGCAGCTTCGCCACGTCCTCCTTCACCGCGAGCATGATCTCGTCCGGCGTCGAGCTGTGGAAGCGGTTCGTCAGGTCCCGCATGTGGTGCTCGATGCGGAGCTTCGTCTCGAGGTCGCGGATCTGGACCTGCGCCGCGGCGGCGGTCAGCTTGGGTTCGGGAGACATGGCGGGGATTGTACCCCATCTCCCGGGGAATGAAAGGGACCGCGGGCGGGGGCCTTCCCCGCCCGCGGCCGAGGATTCCTAGGTCGCCGCCGGGGGTTCCGGCGGGGGCGCGGAGTAGTTGTACGGGTCCAGGAGCTTCGTCGCGTCGAGCACCTCGGGGAGCTCCGGCGCGGGCGCGGGCGCGGCCGCGGGGACGGGCTCGCCCTGCTCCTCGGCCGCCAGCGCCGCCGTCGCCGCCTCGCGGACGCGGGACATCTCGGCGGCCTTCCGGCCCGCCGACTCCGCCCGCGCGGCCATCAGCTCGTCGCGGCGCTTGCGCAGCGACTCCATGCCGCCCTCGCCGTGGAGGTCGACGCTCACCTTCTTCGAGATGCCGGGCGTCTCCATCGTCACGCCGTAGAGCACGTCCGCCGCCGCCATCGTCCGCTTGTTGTGCGAGATGACGATGAACTGCGTCTCGCCGACGAACTCGTTCACCATGCCGGCGTACTTGTCCACGTTCGCCTCGTCGAGCGCCGCGTCCGCCTCGTCGAGCACGCAGAACGGGCTCGGGTTCGCGCGGAACAGCGCCATGACGAGCGAGAAGGCCGTCAGGGTCTTCTGGCCGCCGGAGAGCGACGAGATCGGCATCAGCTCCCGCTGCGGGATCCGCGCCATGACCTCGAGGCCCTGGTCGAGCGGGTCCACGCCCTCCTCCTGCTGGAGGACGATGTCCGCCTTGCCGCCGCCGAAGACCTTCCGGAAGATCGTGCCGAACTGCTCCCGGACGTACTCGAGCGTCCGCTCGAAGAGGATCTTGCTCTCGCGGTCGATGCGCCGGATCAGCTCCTCGAGCTGCCGCTTCGCCTTCTCCACGTCGTCCTGCTGCGCCAGGAGGTCCTTCTCGCGCGCCTCGAGGCCGTCGAGCTGCTCGAGGGCCACGACGTTGACCGCGCCGAAGCCCGCGATCTTCGCGCGCAGCTCCTCGGTCTCCCGGGCCAGCGCGGTCCAGTCCGTCTCCGGCTCCGCGGGCGCCGCGGGCGCCAGCAGCTCCGCCGCGAGCTCCTCCTCCACCGCGAACGCGGCCTCGCCGCCGTCCGCCTCCGGCGCCTCCGCGGCCGGGGCCGCCTCGGCCGCCAGGTCGAGCTCCAGCTCCTCGCGCGCCCTCGCGGCGAGGTTCTCCAGCGCCGCCGAGCGCTGGGCCTGGCGCACGCGCGCCTCCTGCAGGTCGCGGCCGCCCTCGTCCAGCCCCCGCTGCAGCTCCGCCGCCCCGTCCCGGCCCGACTCCAGCCGCGCCTGCGCCGCGTCGCGCTCCGCCGCCGCGGCCTCGGCCGCGGCCTGCTTCTCCGCGATCACGCCCGCCGCCGCGGCCTGCTCGGCCCGCTGCGTCTCCAGCTCCGCGCCCGCCGCCGCGGACCGCGAGTCGATCTGCGCGAGGCTCTCCTCCTGCCGCCGCGCCGTCTCCTCGTGCCGGGCGATCTCCGCCGCGACCATGTCCACCCGGCGCGACGCCGAGATCCTCTGCTCCTCCGCCGTGGCCCGCTCGACCTGCAGCGCCCCGTGCCGGGCCCTCAGGTCCTCCCGCGCGGCCTCCGACAGCTTCAGCGCCTCCGCCAGCGACGCCGCCGAGCGCTCCGCCCCCTCGAGCGACTGCTCGATCGAGGCGATCCGCGCCTCCAGCTCCCCGCGCCGCGCGTCGAGCTCCACGATCCGCGCCGCGGCCTGCCCGAGCTCCGCCACGAGGTGGCCCCGGTCGGACTCGATCCGCTCCATCCGCTGCTCGCGCAGCTCCAGCGTCTTCAGCGTGTCGCTCAGGGCCATGCCCTGGTCGTAGACCTCGTGCCGCTGCTCGCGCAGCCGCCGCTCCAGCTCCGCCGCGCGGTCGCCGGCGGCCTTCCGCTCCGACTCCAGCCGCGCGATGGCGTCCTGGAACTGCGCGATCTCCGACTCCAGCGTCTTCAGCTCGGTCTTCCGCGAGACGAGCCCGCCCGTCCGGCGGCCCGTCCACACCGAGCCGTTCGCGTCGAAGACGTCGCCCGAGCGCGCGACCACCGTGGTGATCGCGTGGGGCAGCGAGGCCAGGATGTCCGCCGCGCTCTCCGTCGGCGCGAGGATCGCGTCGCCGAGCAGCGCCTCCGCCAGCGCGCGGTAGCGCTCGCCGGCCGTCACCAGCGACGAGACCCGCGGCAGCGTGCCGTGCGGGCGCAGGGGCGCCCGCAGCCGGTCCAGCGACAGCACCGAGGTCCTCGGGAGCCGGTGCTCCCGCAGGAACTCGAGCGCGAGCCGCACGTGCTCCGAGGTCTCGAAGACGACCGTGCCGGCCTGCTCGCCGAGCACCGCCTCGACGGCCGCGACGTGCTCCGCGGGCGCCTCCAGGAGGTCCGCCACCGTGCCGCAGAGCCCGGGCAGGTTCGCCTTCAGCAGCCGGCGCGCCCCCTGGCCCAGGCCCTCGAACGCGGACTCCAGCTCGCGCAGCGTCTCCCGCCGCGACTCGCTGCGGTCCCGCGCGGCCCGGAGCTGCATCAGCTCGCCGTCCAGCCGGGCCGTCTCCACCTGCAGCGCGGCCTGCTCCTCCTCGCCCGCCGCCACGGCCCGCTTCAGGCGGGCCACGGCCTCCTCGAACTCGGCCTTCCGCGCCCGCGCGGCCTCCACCTCGGGACGCAGCGCCTCGAGCTCGGCCGCCGCGGCGGCCGCCTGCTCCTCGACCCGCGCCCGCCGCGCCTCCGCGGCGTCGCGGTCCGACTTCGCCTGCGACAGCTCGTTGCGCGCCCGCGACTCCTGCTGGGCCAGCGCCACGGCCTCCGCCTTCCGGGCCTCGAGGTCCGCCGCCGTCTCGCGGCACGACCGCTGCGCCTCCTCGAGCCACCCGCCGAGCTCCGCGACCTTGGCGTCGATCGCCCCGAGCTCCGCCAGCGCGCGCTCCCGCTCCGCCTCGGCCGCGCCGAGGTGGCCGCGCTGCTCCGCGAGCAGCGCCGAGGCCGAGTCCCGCTCCCGCCGCGCCAGCTCCCGGGCCTCCGCGAGCTCCGCGACGCGCCGCTCCGCCGCCGCGAGCGCCCGGTCGTAGAACTCCGCCCGCGACGCCGCCGCGCTGCGCTCCGAGGCCAGCGCCGAGCTCCGGTCGGAGAGCTCGCGCACCTCGCGCTCCAGCCGGGCCAGCTCCTCGCGCCGCGCCCCGAGGGCCGCGCCCCGCTCCGCCTGCGCCGCCTCGAGCCCCGCGATCCGGGCCTCGAGCTCCGCGCCCTCGCCGCGCAGCGACCGGTAGTCGTGCACCAGGACGAGCGTCCGCTTCACGCGGTACTCGTTGGTCATCTCGCGGTAGCGGGCCGCCCGGCCCGCCTGCCCGCGCACCGAGCGCAGCTCCCGCTGCACCTCGCGCACGACGTCGTTCACCCGCAGGAGGTCCTGCGTCACCTTCTCGAGCCGGTTCTCCGTCTCCTTCTTCCGCGCCCGGTACTTGGAGATCCCCGCCGCCTCGTCGAAGACCAGGCGACGCGACTTCGGGTCGCTCGTCACCAGGCGGTCGATCTTGCCCTGCTCGATGATCGAGTAGTTGTCCGCCCCGATGCCGGTCCCGTAGAGCAGGTCCCGGATGTCCTTGAGGCGGCAGGCCGTGCGGTTGATCAGGTACTCGCCCTCGCCGCTGCGGTACAGCCGGCGCGTGATCGTCACCTCGGCGAAGTCCACCGGCAGCGCGTGGTCCGCGTTGTCCAGCGTCAGCGAGACCTCCGCCATCCCCGCGGGGCCCGCGCCGTCCGCGCCCTTGAAGATGACGTCGAGCATCTCCTCGCCCCGGACGGACTTGTGCGACAGCGTGCCGAGCACCCACTTGATCGCGTCGACCACGTTCGACTTGCCGCAGCCGTTCGGGCCGACGATGCACGTCACGCCGGGTTCGAAGAGGATCTCCGTCTTCTGCGCGAACGACTTGAACCCGCACATCTCGAGCTTCTTGAGTTGCATTCGGGAATCCCCGTGTTGGAACGCTGGCCGCGGACGCCGACCCCGGGACGGACCCTCGCCTAGGCGAGGAGCGTGCCGGTGATCGAGCGGAGTGCGGACAGCAGGCGGCGGAACATCTTCATCCCTCTCTCCTTCCCCTGTGGACCCCTGCGGACTTCCGAAGCTTATATCGGCAGCCCGCCCCGGAATCTTACCCGAAATGCGGGGCCCGGGAAGCCCCCCCCTCCCTACGGCCCGAAGGGGTCCGCCTTCGACTCCAGGAGCTCCAGGATGCGGAGGTACGAGGCGTGCCGGCTCGCCGCGATCCGCCCCTCCCCGACCGCCGCCAGCACCGCGCACTTCGGCTCCCGGCGGTGCCGGCAGTCCCGGAACTTGCACGACGGCGCGAGCTCCTCGAACTCCGGGAACTGCTCCCGGAGGTTGCCCGCGTCGACCTTCCAGAACGTGAACGCCTCGAGGCCCGGCGTGTCCCCGACGAAGGTCCCGCCGCCGAGGTCGTGCAGCTCCACCCAGGTCGTCGTGTGCCGTCCCTCCCCGGTCTTCCGGCTCACGTCGCCGGTCCGCAGGTCCTTCCCCGGCGCCAGCGCGTTGAGCAGGCTCGACTTGCCCACGCCCGAGGGGCCGAGGAAGACCGAGACCTTGCCCTCGAGGAAGGCCCGCAGCTCCGCCACCCCGGCGCCCGTCGCCGCGCTCGTCCGGAACAGCGGGTACCCCGCCGCCGGGTAGAAGTCCGCCTGGGCGGACGGCGCCAGGTCCGACTTGTTGATGCAGATCACCGCGGGCAGGCCCGTCGCCTGGGTCATCACGGTGCACTTGTCGAGCGTCAGCAGGTCCAGGTCCGGCCGCGCGGCCGCCTGCACGATCACCGCGACGTCGATGTTCGCCATGATGACCTGCTCGCGGCGCGCCGAGCCCGCGTCGGGCCGCGAGAGCTTGGAGCGGCGCGGCAGGATCTGGTCGATGATGCCCTCGCGCGGGCCCGTGACCTGGAACTCCGCCTCGTCGCCGACGGCCGCGAGCCGCGTCGCGTCCCGGGGGCCCTGCTTCAGGCGCCCGCGGAAGGTGCAGCAGTAGAGCCCTTCGGGGGACTGCACGTCGGTCGTCTTGCCGGCGATCCGGACGACCCGACCCCTCACGGGACGGCGACCTGGGAGCAGAGGGTCCCGGTCCCGGCGTGCCGCAGCAGCGCGAGCAGCTCGGGCGCGGCGAGGGAGCCCCGGGGCACCCGAACGGCCGCCTGGGTCAGCAGCGTGTGGAAGCGCGACTCCCGGTCCAGCGCCGCGGCGCCGCCGAGGTGGACGCCGGGCGAGTAGGCCGCGCGCGGACCGGAGGCCGCCTCGAGCCCCCGGATGCGGGGGAACATCTGGCGGTCGATGCGGAGGAAGCGCCCGGAGGCGCCGTCGTCCTCCAGGTCGTGCAGCGCCAGCCTCAGCCCCTGCTTCTCGGCCTCCTCGCGGACCCGGAAGTACAGGAACGAGAGGACGCGGATGCCGACGCGCAGCGCGCCCTCGTCCTCCGCCATCGCGGAGCCGCAGAGCAGGCGCACGGCCTCGTCGAGCCCGCAGACGCCGATCGCGTACTCCGCGGCGTCGCCCTTCGTCGCGCGGCCCAGGCCCCGCTTCACGAGGTGGGCCCGCACCGCGGCCGCGAGCGCCGTCTCGAGCTCGGCGTAGAAGTCGGTCCCCGCCTCGCTCCGCGCGCAGGCCTGGGGCAGGTTGATCGTCGCGGCGTGGGCGATGCGGAACTCGTCGCCGGATTCCGCGGGCCCGCGGACCGAGTGGCGCGAGACGCGGCGCCCGGGCAGCCCCGGCCGGTCGAGCAGGAAGCGCACGCCGCCCCGGGCGGCCGCCAGGCGGCAGGCCTCGCGCAGCAGCGCCAGCCCGTCCTCGTCGGCGAAGACCTCGGGCCCGGCCTGGACGACGAGGGGCGACGGGAGATCCGCCGCGGCCCCGAGCAGGTGGCGCGCGAAGGCCCGCGCGGGCTTGCGCGCGGCGGGCGCGCTGCGGCGGGCCAGGGGATCGATGCCGAGCCAGGTCGCCGGGCGGTCCAGGCCCGCGAGGGCGAGCAGCAGCGCCCGCGCTTCGCGGGGCGCCTCCTCCTCGCGGCCCGCGAGCAGCGTGCCGAAGGCCGTCTCGACGCCGTCGAGCTCCAGGCCCCCCGCCACGTGGCGCGAGGCGGCGGCCGACCAGGCGGCGAGGTGCGCCCCGAGGTCGCGGGCGTCGACGGGCGCCTCGGCGTAGGCCGCGGGCCCGGTCCTCGCCCCGTCGCGGAGGATCGCGGAGGCCGGGACGGCGAGCCAGTGGTGCTTCAGCGGGTAGTCGAGGTCGTGGAGGTGGATCCGCCCCTCGAGGTGCGCGTCGGCCACCTCGCGCGGGAGCAGTTCCTGCAGCGCGTACTGCTTCAGCGTCGTCTCGCCGATCGTGCGGCAGAGGCGGTCGGGGTCGGCGGGCGCCTCGGCGTCCGCGCCGGGCCGCACCAGCCGGTCCAGGTCGTACTTCGGGAGGCCGACGACGAGCTGCCGGCGCATCTTCGAGCCGTGGCCCCGGGCCAGCAGCTCCTGGTTGACGAGCTCGCGGATCAGCGACGTGGCCACCCGCCGCTCGCCCCCGCGGAAGACGCGGCGCTCGACGGCGGCCGCGATCTCGCCCGCGCTCTCGGGGTCGAGGCCCGCCTCCTTCACGAGGGCCGCGGAGATGCGCTCCCGGCCCCAGGTGCTCACCTCGCCGCGCGCGGCGCCCTCGACGAGCACCGGCTCGGTCGGGAAGAGCTCGCCGGCGGGCTCCTCGGGCGCGGCGGGCGCGGCCTCGCGCCGCTTCGACTCGCCGTGCAGGAGGTAGGCGCGGGCGACCTCGGCGTGGCCGGTCTCGAAGAGGATGCGCTCGACCATGCGCCGGATCTCCGCGCTCGAGGGGACCTCGCGGTCGTGGTGGCGCTCGAGGTAGGTCGTCACGACGCCCGCCAGGTCGTCGGCGAGCCAGCGGTTCTCGCGCCCCGCGGTCCGGGCCGCGCGGAAGATGGCCTCCGCGAGCTTGCGCTCGTCGTAGGCGACCACCTGGCCGTCGCGCTTGCGGACCCGGTCGATGCGGCGCGTCGTCACGGCAGCATCGGGCGGAGCTCCCGCAGGAACTCCGCCACGTCCTTGAACTCGCGGTACACGGAGGCGAAGCGGACGTAGGCCACGTGGTCGAGGCCCTTCAGCTCGCGCATGACGAGGTCGCCGATGGCCTTGGAGCGGACCTCGCGCTCGTACTTCTCGAGGAGGTCCGCCTCGATGCGCGCGACGATCTCGTCGATCTTCGCGACGGGCACCGGCCGCTTCTTGCAGGCGAAGCGCAGGCCGGTCCGGATCTTCTCGCGGTCGAAGGACTCGCGGCGGCCGTCCTTCTTGATCACGTAGAGCGCCCGGTCCTCGACCAGCTCCTTCGTCGTGAAGCGCTTGCCGCAGCTGAGGCACTCCCGCCGGCGGCGCACGACCTGTCCCTCGTTCGCCGAGCGCGAGTCGATGACCCGGTCGTTGTCCTTCCGGCAGAAGGGGCATCTCATGTGGGGGCGGACAGTCTATCAGCCCGGCCGGGGCTAGAAAAGATGGCGCAGGCCGATCCAGCCCCAGGCCGCGGCGAGCGCCGCGGCGACCACGTCGAGCACGACGCCGGTCCGCGCCATCCGGGGGATGCTGACCCAGCCGCTGCCGAACACGATCGCGTTCGGCGGCGTGCCCGCGGGCAGCATGAAGTCGCAGGACGAGGCGATCGTCGCCGCCGCGAGCACGGCGGCGGTCTCCGACGGGGTCGAGACGCCGCGCAGGACCGAGAGCATCACGGCGATCGTGGCCGTGTTGGACGCGACCGCGCTGATCGCGACGGTCAGGAACGTCGCGACGGCCATCTTCCCCGCCAGCGGGAGCGCCGACATCCCGCCCAGCTTGGCGGCCATCCACTTCGAGAGGCCGCTCTCCTCGATCCCGTGCGCCATCGCGAAGCCGCCGCCGAGCAGGAGCAGCGTGGACCAGGGGACCCCGCGGAGGCCCGCGACCGTCAGGGCCCGGCGACCGGATCCGACCGGCACGGCGAGCAGCGAGAAGCCCGCCAAGAGCGCGATCCCCGCCTCGACGTGCTTCGAGAGCAGCTTCGGGAAGAGGCTCCCCAGGACCGGGACCGCGGCCTTCACCTTCGGCCAGGCGGGCGCGAGCCAGGCGGTGATCGGCCCGCTGGCGATCCAGAGCGCCGCGGCGCCGAGGAAGAACCCGAGCACGATCTTCTCCGCCCGGGACATCGACCCGAGCCTGGCCAGCTCGCGCGCGACCTCCTCCGACCTCGCGGCCGGGGCGTCCGAGCGGCCCGCCCTCCAGAGCACCCACCACGCGATCGGGATCATCGCGATCACGAAGGGCATCCCGATCAGCAGGAACTTCGCGAAGCTCACCTCGATCCCGAGGTTCTGCTGGACGAAGCCCGCGAACTGCGCGTTCGGCGCCGTGCCGATCTTCGTCCCGATGCCCCCGATGTTCGCCGCGTAGGCGATCGACATCATCACCGATGCGCCGAAGGCCGCGGGCCGGCGCCCCTCCTGCGCCACGTACTGCGAGAGCACCGCCATGCCGATCGGCGTCATCATCACGGCGCAGGCCGTGTTCGAGATCCACAGCGACAGGAACGCGGTGGCCACGAGGAAGCCGAGGAGCAGCCGCTTCGGCTCCGTCCCGATCCGGTCCATGATGGTCAGCGCGATGCGGCGGTGCAGCGAGCACTCCTGCATCGCGGCCGCGAGCGCCATCCCGCCCATGAACAGGAAGATGTAGCCGTCGGCGTAGGGCTCCGCCGACTCCCGGGCGCCCGCGAGCGGGCCTCCGGGGAACACGCCCAGCAACGGGTAGGCGACCAGCGGCACCAGCGCCGTCACCGTGATCGGCAGGGCCTCGGTGAGCCACCACGCCGCCATGAGCGACGCGACGGCCGCCGCGTACCGCGCGGACGCCGGCTCGATCCCGAGCGGCAGGAACGCGATCGCCAGCCCGATCGCGGGGCCCGCGACCAGCCCGGCGCGCCGGACGAATTTCGGCGAGGAAAGGTCCTCACTTGCCAAGGCAGAACCTCTCGAAGATGCGGTCGAGCAGGTCGGCGTCCGCGTCGCGGCCCGTGATCCCGCCGAGAGACGACAACGCGCCCCGGATCTCCATCGACGCGAACTCGGGACCCAGGTCCCGCTCCAGCGCGGCGGAGGCCCGGTCGAGCGACTCGCGGGCCGCGCCGAGCAGGCCGGACTGGCGGCGGGAGAGGAGGTACCGGGCGCCGGGACCCGTCGCGCCCTCCGCCCAGGCGGCGAGGCGGCGCTTGAGGCCCGCGAGGCCCTTCCCCGTCGCGGCCGACACGCGGATCGCGCCCCGCGGAGCGGCGCCGCCAAGATCCGACTTCGTCGCAATCCTCCACGCCTCGACGGCCGCGGGCAGCGTCGGGGCGTCCTGGCCGGGAGCCGCGGCGACCAGCAGGAGGTCGGCGCGCTCCACCTCGGCGCGGGCGCGGCCGACGGCCCCGCGCTCCGGCCCCGGGGCGGGCGCGGCGTCGAGCCCCGGCGCGTCGACGATCGTGACCGGCCCGCAGGCCGCCTCGAGCAGGTCGCGCGTCGTCCCGCGCTCGGGGGAGGCGATGGCCCGCGCGCCCGTGAGCGCCGCGAAGAGCGTCGACTTGCCGGCGTTCGGCGGGCCCGCGAGCAGCACGCGCGGCGCCCCCGCCCCCTCGCGGGCGGTACCGCAGTCCGCCGCCAGCCGGCCCAGCGATTCGCGGAACGTGGCGAGCCGGTCCCGGGCGGCCGCCGGAGCGAGGATCTCGATGTCCTGGTCGACGAAGTCGATGGAGGCCTCGAGGTCCGCGGCCAGGGAAGTCAACCCGTCGGCCAGCAGGTCCAGCTTCCGCGACCACTCGCCCGTCAGCAGCGCGGCGGCGGCGCGGTATTCGGCGTCCGACCCGGCGCGGATGACGGCGGCGACGGCCTCGGCGCGCGCGAGGTCGAGCTTCCCGTTGAGGTAGGCCCGGCGCGTGAACTCGCCGGGCTCGGCGAGCCGGGCGCCCCGGGCGAGGAGGCGGTCCAGGAGGGCGCGGACGACGGGCGCCGCGCCGGGGACGTGGTACTCGACGACGTCCTCGCCGGTCGCCGACGCGGGGCCGGGGAAGGTCCAGGCGTCCGCGGGGACGCGCAGGCCGGGGAGGCGGAGGACGAGGCGGCGGGCCGCGCGCCGCCGGGGCAGGCCCGCCAGCGCGAAGGCGCGGGGGCCGGAGGTCCGCACGACCGCCCGCTCCCCGCCGCCCGGAAGCGTGGAGGGCGCGGCGATCGTGTCGGGCGTCACTTGATGTAGGCCTTGAGCCGCTCCCGCATCTCGTCGTCCATGGCCTCGAACTTCACGGCGAGGGCGAACTCGCTCTCGTTGTCGGAGAAGCGGACCACCTTGCAGCGCGCCCGGAAGGGCTTGAGCTTCGCGGCCGTGAACTCGACGTCCAGCTTGAAGCGGTCCATGGGCAGGGTCTGCTTCTTCGTCCGGAAGTTCTTGAGCAGCAGGCCCGACATCGACAGCTCGTCCACGTCGACGCCGCCCTCGTCGTAGACCGTGTTGGTCCCGATGATGATCTGCACGGTCGCGTCGAAGGTGACCTTCTTGCGGATCGACTCGCGCCGGTTGGAGTTCACGAGCGCCGGGTGCAGGTAGCCCAGCTCGCGGGCGATCTTGAAGACCTTCTGCACCGTGTCGTCGGCGAAGGAGTCGCGCGTGTCCTTGTTGAGGATGCGCGAGACCGACCCCTGGTCGATCTTGCACGCCGCCGCGATGTCTTCCTGGGTCACGCGGTTCTTGGGGGCCGGGTCGTTCGCCATCCTTCTCCTCCTACGCCTTCGCCGGGACCGGGGCCTTCTTCGGCAGCCAGAAGGTCTTGATGAGCTTCTGCTCCGCCAGGCCCAGGATGAAATTCATGCACATGTACAGGGACAGGCCGCTGGCCACCGAGTAGGTCATGAACCCGAACATCAGCGGCATGAAGAGGAACATCTTCTGCTGCACGGCCATGTTCGGGTCGGGCGACTTCGGCGCCGTGAGCGCCTGGAGGAACCACGCCACCGTCATGAGCGGCGGCAGCAGGTTGATCTCCTGGAAGTGGATGAACCAGAAGCTGATCGGCGACGACAGGACGTGGAAGCGGTCCGGCTGGGAGAGGTCGTGGATCCAGCCGACGAACGGCGCGTTGCGGAACTCGACGGCCGTGTCGAAGACCGAGTACAGGCCGATGAAGATCGGCATCTGGATCATGAGGGGCAGGCAGCCCGACCAGGGCGCGACCTTCTCCTCCTTCCAGAGCTTCCACATCTCCTGGTTCATGCGCTGCGGGTCGTCGCGGTGCCGGGCCTGGAGGGCCTGGATCTTCGGCTGCAGCTCGCTCATGCGGGCCATCGAGACCTGGCCCTTCTTGGTGATCGGGAAGAGCGCGAGCTTCACGAGCAGCGTCGTGATCAGGATCGCCCAGCCGTAGTTCGGGACGACGGCGTGCACGCCGTTGAGGATCCAGACGATGAGCTCGCCCACGGGCGTGATGAGGCCGCAGCAGCCGTAGTTGATGAACTCGGACCCGCCCGGCACCTCGCGCAGCGCGTCGCCCTGGATCGGCGCGAGGAAGAGCTTGTGCTGGACGGTGAAGCGCTGCGGGCCGGCGGGCACGGGGCCGGTCAGCGCGTCGACGGCCAGGCCCTTGAGCTCCGCGCCGGTGGCGGCGTCCTTCCGGGGGTCGTCGCGGAACTGCAGCGCGTGGATCCACTTGCGGTCGAACTCGGACTCCGGCACGACGAGCGCGACGAAGAAGCGGTTGCGCAGGCCGAACCAGTCGGGCCAGGCCTCCGCGGCGTCCGTCGGGATGCGGAACTCGACGGGCTTGCCGTCCTTGTGGGGCTGGTCGATGGCGACCGTGTGGAGCTTCGGCGAGCCGCCGCTCGCCTTCATCGAGACGGCGCCGGTGCCGTAGCGGTCGTAGTAGTACGCCGTGTCGTGGGGAACGCCCTGGAGCGCCTTCACGCGGAAGCGCAGGGGCGCGGACTTCTCGTCGCCGCCCCAGGCCGAGGTCAGCACCTTGAGGGAGTGGAAGTCGCCCTCGAGGATGTAGCGGCGCTCGACCTCGCGCCCGTCGCGGAGGAGGTAGCCGTAGGTGACCGACTTGCCGGGCTCGGTGGCACGGACGGTCCACGTGGACTTCGCCAGGTCGTCCGCCGACTCGAGGGCCTCGAGCCCGAGGTGCACGCCCGAGGCGGGGACCTCGAGGACGCGGAACGAGGGCTGGCCCGGGATCTTGATGTCGGCGCTGCGGACGCCCGCGCCGCGGTTGGTCAGCGAGAGGCGGAGGTGCTTGTTCTCGAGGATGAACTCCTGCTCCGCCTCGGCGGGCTGGCGGCCGGGGCCGGGGTCGACCGGCTTGACCGGGGCGGGCGTGGCCGTCGGGACGGGCCCGGGCCCGGCGCTGGCGGCGACGGACGGGCCGGGGCTCGTCCCGGGAGGGGCCGGCGGGTAGAGGCGGTTGACGAGGATCGACCACCCGACGAACACCAGGACGCAGAGGAGGACCAGGACGACGACGCGCTTGGTCTCCACTCCCCTACTTCCTCTCGTGCCGGAACGTCTCCCCGCACTTCGGGCACTTCAGCTCGTCGTCCTTCCAGTCCCGGGCGGCCTGGCACTTGGGGCAGGGGCGCGAGGCGTCCTCGAGGAGCATCACGGGGATGCCCTCCTTGACCGGGAACACGAGGCCGCACTTCGCGTTCGAGCAGGCCAGCGTGTCGCCCTTCTCCGCGAGGTCGGACTTGCAGAGCGAGCAGCAGAGGATGTCGAGGAGGTCCTTGGGGAGGCTCATGGTGGGTCCTAAGTGGGTGGCCCACTTTATGGGTGCGAACCCATGCTGTCAATGGATTATGCACCATATGCATGCGCCCCGGACCCGATCAGCGACCCGCCCCCTCCAGCGCGAGGAGCATCCGCTTGCGGTGCAGTCCGCCCGTGAACCCGCCGAGGCCTCCGCCGGAGGCGACGACGCGATGTCAGGGCACGCCGAGCGCGACCGGATTGCGCGACATCAGCGTGCCGACGGCCCGCGCGGCGCGAGGACGGCCCGCCGCCCGCGCGATCTCCCCGTAGGTCCGCAGCCGGCCCGCGGGGATCGCCGCCACCGCGCGGTACACGCGGCGCGCGAAGTCCGTGGCCCCGGGCAGCTTCACCTTGCCCAGCGTGCCCTTCCCCGTCGCGAAGTACCGCGCGATCCTCGCCCGGAACGGCGCGACCGCGGACGGGTTCCGCCCCGGCCCCGGGTCCCGCGGCGCGTCGAAGTGCAGTTCCGCCAGCCGGCCGTCCTCGACCCGGGCGTAGCCCCGGCCGAACGGCGTCTCGATCCAGTCCCAGCCCGTCTTCATGGGTTCCTCCTCGCGTTCACGAGCACCAGCACCCGGCGCTCCACCAGCTCGGGCGACGACACGTCCACCGCGTGCGCCTCGGCCGGCGGCCGGCCCTCGATCCGCAGCGCGTCGCCACCCCTCCGGACCAGCTCCACGAACGCCGCCGGGACCGTGACGCCCGCGCCCGTCGGCGCGACGAGCGACGCGGGGGCCACCGTCAGGAACGCGACGCGATCCAGCGGCGTCAGCGCCCGCACGGTCCACCCGCCGCCCGACTCCTCGAGGTCCACGCGCCCCTGGTTCGCCTCGGTGGCGGTCCCGTACACGGGCTTCGGCAGCCGCCCCATCCGGAACTCCCTCGGCGCGCCCGGCGCCCGCACCTGGTGCAGCGAGATCAGCGCCCCGCCCTCGGGCGAGGCCCAGGCCGCCTGCCGCGCGTCGACGCCGAGGTCGCCCTTCGGGAAGAGGCCCGCGTACGCGGCGACGAACGCGACGCTCACGAGGAGCAGCCCGGCCGCGAAGCCCTTCGCCCCCAGCTTCCGCGTCCACGCCGTCACGCCCGCGACCAGGATCCCGAAGGCCCACGCCGACGCGAACAGCAGCGCCGCGTCCCGCTTCGAGTCGATCCAGGCGTCCCGCGTGCGCAGGCCCGCGGTCTTCGGCTCCACGAGTTCCCAGCGCGCCAGCCCGGGCACCTCGTCCCGCGGCGACCGGACCACGCGCCCGCCCAGGATGCGCCAGGTCCCCAGCGCGACGGAGCTCCGCTCCTCCGAGGGCCAGGCCGCGTCCGCGGCGTCGAGCACGCCCAGCGCCGCCGCCTCCTCCCAGCGCGACGCGTCGGAGCGGAACATCCGCAGCGTGATGCCGTCCCGGGGCGCCGGCGTGGACTTGCCGTGCAGCTCGTCCGCCTCGGGGAGGCGCGAGTCCACGAGCACGAGGCGGTCGCGCTCCGACAGGAAGACCAGCGGCACCCCGAGCTCCTTGCGCGCGACCTCGACGCCGCCGCGCGAGAGCGTCACCAGGACCCGGGCGTCGGTGAAGCGGACCAGGGCGGGCAGGAGGATCTCGGCGCCCGCGCCGGCCTCGAGCTTCACGGGCCGGGTGCAGGTCGTGCCGGCGTCGGCGGAGGCCGAGAGCGCGCCCTCGAACGCGGCCGGGGAGCGGAGCTTGACGACGAGGGGGAGCCAGCAGCCCGAGCGGGCGGCGCCGCCGGCGAGGGGCGTCACGGACTCGATCGCGGGGCCGTCCTGGAGCAGGAGCGCGGCGAGGAGGAGGGCGGGGACCACGCCCCGATCTTAGCCCGGGGTCGCGGGGGCGTCCACCCGCCGCAGGAACGGCGCGGCGGCGAAGAGCCCGAGGGCGAGGACGCCGAAGATCGCGGACTGGACCAGGGGGGCCCAGCCGAGCGCGGCGCCCGGGGCGAGCTGCGCGGCGCCCCAGAAGGGCGACACGGCCGCGAGGAAGCCGAGACCGGAGCCGACGCCGAACTCGATCGAGAGGTAGCCGAGGAACGGCAGGAGGGCCGAGGCGAGGAACGCGCCGAGGAAGTAGCCGCGGCGCACGCGGGCGGCCCCGAGCGCGTCGTGGAGCGCCGTCACGAAGAAGCCGAGGCCGAGGACCATGACCTGGCCCCGGAACAGCGCCGAGACCTCCGCGTCCGCGAGGTCCTGGCCGACGAGGGCCACGGGCAGCGCGACGACGAGGAGCAGCAGGACCTGGGCGCCGAGGAGATGGCCCTCGCCCCACGCGGCGGGCCCTCCCTCGCGGGCCGTCAGGATCCGCGGGATGAACAGCGGCCAGACGAAGATCACGAAGAAGAGCTCGGCGTGCACGACGAGGGCGAGCGCCTGGTCGGGTCCCGCGGCGCCGAGGCGGAACGGGAGGAGCCCCCCCGCCCCCACGAGGAGGGCGCCGGCGAGGCAGGCCGCCCAGAGGACGTGGAGGACGACCGCCCGGGGGACGTCGAGCTTCATCGGCTATCTCCGCGGCGGCTTCTTCGCCAGGTCGGGCCCCGCGGTGACGCAGCGGGGCGAGCCGCGCTGGTGCACCTTGACGGAGGCCAGGCCCTCGAGGTTCGGGTAGTTTTCCGCCGCGAGGCGGAGGTTGTCCAGCTTCTCCGGGACGCTCGGCTCGCCGTAGCGCGTCGAGGAGGGCGAGCGGCCCCAGGCGATCCAGGCGCCCGACGCGGCCTGCAGGGCGATCTCGGCCTCGCGCGGCGTGCGCCGGCCGTTGAGGTTCGCGACGTCGACGGCGCGGATGCCGAAGCGGCGGAGGAGGCCCTCGCCCTCGACGAGCGAGGCCATCTCGAGCGCGGAGGCGATCTCGGGCTGCTCCCAGCGGCGGCCGGAGCCGGGGGCGGCGCTGGCCACGCCCGTGACCTCGAGGACGCCCGGGGGGATGCGGCCGTGGATCCCCGGGAGCCGGACGCCGTCCGCGTCGACGAGCACGGCGCCCTCGGACCGGCGCACGGCGAGGCGCGGGACGCGCATCTCGAACTTCACGCGGACCTGGTCCGGGTAGCAGCGCTCGACGGAGGTGACGCGGCGGACCCAGGGGTTGCTCTCGAAGCTCTCCGCGACGCGCGCGACGAGGCCCTCGTCGAAGAGCCCGAGGCCCCCCGCGGGGATCGTGACGACGCCCTCGGCCCCCGCGCCGTCGGCCCAGGTCGGGGCCACGCGGGCGGTGGACTCGGGGAGGCGGTAGCGCGGCGAGGTGGACAGGGCGGAGTAGACGGCGCGGTGCACGAGCAGGACGAGGAAGGCGAACGAGCCGACGAGGCCGAGGTGGGCCCCCGCGCGGCCGATCGCGGCCCGGTGCTCCTTCGCCCAGGCCCAGCCCCGCTTCGCCCGGGGGGCGGCGGCCTTCGCCGCCTGGACGGCGAGGGCGAGCCAACGACGGGCGACCGAGGCCATGTTCCTCCCCTCGAGACGGTATCCCCGCCTCCGGGAGTGTATCGGCGATCCGCGGACGGAACTTCAGCTACAAGAGCGCGGCGGCGACCCAGCCCCCGGTCTCCCGGCGGCGCCGGAAGGCGAGCTGGACGAGCCGGTCGCAGAGCGCGGGGTACGAGATCCCCGCGGCCGCGGCGGCCCGGGGCAGGAGGCTGCGCTCGGTCATCCCCGGGATCGTGTTGACCTCGAGGACCTGGACGACGTGCCGGGGCGTGAAGATCACGTCGACGCGGCTCGCCCCCTCGCAGCCCAGCGCGCGGTGCGCGCGCAGCGCGGCCGCCTGGATCGCGGAGCGGTCGCGCCGCGAGAGCGGCGGGTCGACGAGGTAGCCCGTGTCGGGGTCGGCGTACTTCGCCTTGTAGTCGAAGAACTCGCTCTTGGGATGGAGCTCGACGATGGGCAGCGGCTGGTCGTCGAGGATCGCGACGGTCATCTCGCGGCCCTCGATGAACTGCTCCATGAGGGCGGTGCGGCCGGACTTGAGGGCCTCGGCGGCGCCCGCGGCGAGCGTGGTGCGGTCGCGGTGGAGGGACACGCCGACGCTGGACCCGTCGGCGCGCGGCTTGACGATCACGGGGTACCCGAGCGACTGGCCGCACTGCTCGAGGACGTCGATGCCGTCGCCCTGCGAGAGGACCTGGTAGGCGGGCGTGTCGATCCCGGCGCGGAGGAAGCGGCGCTTGGCCTCGAGCTTGTCCATCGCGAGGCGGCTGGCGACCGGGCCGCTGCCCGTGTAGGGGATCCCGCGCTGCTCGAGGAGGCGCTGGAGCTGGCCGTCCTCTCCGAAGCGGCCGTGGAGGGCGATGAAGCACGCGTCGACGCGGCGGCCGTCGAGCTCGGAGCCGTCCTCGGCGCGGACGTCGATCTCGGCGACGTCGTGGCCGACCTGGCGCAGCGCGGCGGCGACGCCGTGGCCGGACTTCAGCGAGATCTCGCGCTCGGAGGACGAGCCGCCCATCAGGACGGCGACGTGCAGGGGCGTGGACATGGGGTCACCTCACCAGGTCAGGATTTCCAGTTCGAGCTCCAGGCCGGCGCGCGAGCGGACCGCGTCGCGGATGCGGTCCACCAGCCGCAGGACGTCCGCGGCGAGCGCCCGGCCCTCGTTGAGGATGAAGTTCGCGTGGAGCGTGGAGACGGACGCGCCGCCCTCGCGGGCGCCCTTGAGGCCGCAGCCGTCGATGAGGCGGCCGGCCCGCTCGCCCGGCGGGTTCTTGAAGATGCAGCCCGCGTTGGGGCGGCCCATGGGCTGGCTGGCCCGCTTGTCGGCGAGGATGGAGTCGTGGCGGGCGCGGAGCGCCGCGCGGTCGCCGGGCTCGAGGCGCAGGCCCGCGCCGACGACGATGCGGCCCCGGAGCTCGGAGCCGCGGTAGCGGAAGCCCGCCTCCTCGCGCGAGAGGCGGCGGGGCGAGCCGTCGGGCTCGAGGACGTCGACCCAGCGCACGGCGCTGCAGATCTCGGAGTGCTTGCCGCCCGCGTTCATGACGAGCGCGCCGGCGACGCTGCCGGGGATGCCCGCGAGGCCCTCGAGGCCCGCGAGCCCGGCGTCGACGGTGGCGCGGACCAGGCCGGGCAGGTTGACGCCGCCCTCGACCTCGACCTCGCCGGAGGGCCGGATCGAGACGCGGCGCAGGTCGGCGAGGCGGAAGACGGCGCCGTCCACCCCCGCGTCGCCGACGAGGAGGTTGGAGCCGCCGCCGAGGATCTTCACGGGGACGTCGCACTCGCGGGCCGCGGCGAGGGCGCCGGAGAGCCCGGCCGCGTCGGAGGGCCGGACGAGCCAGCGGGCGGGCCCGCCGATGCGGAAGGTGGTCGCGGGGGCCAGCGGGCGGTCGGGGAGCGCGGCGATTCGATGCTCGCGGAGGTACGCCTCGAAGGCGGCGACGGCCGGCACGCGGATCCCCCTCTCCCTCTCACCCGACGACGCGGACGCGACAGATTATAAACTACAATCTGTAAACTACAAATAAGATATCGGCGGATCGGCGGATTTCGTTGAGGGGGTTCGGGGGGCTAGGAGGGCAGGGCCAGGAAGCGGCGGCCGATCTCGCCCACCGTGCCCGCGCCGATCGTCAGGATGACGCAGGAGGGCTCGACCTTCGCGTCGAGGAACTTCACGACCTCGTCGAAGGTCGGCAGGAAGAGCGCCGCCTTCCCGTTCTCGTCGAGCAGCTTCGCCAGGTCGGCGCTCGACACCTTCTTCACGTCCGCGTCGCTGTCGCGGGCCGCGTAGATCTCCGGCAGGAGCACGAGGTGCGCGTCGCCGAAGCTCCGGGAGAAGTCCTTGAGGAACATCCGCGTCCGGGAGTGCTGGTGCGGCTGGAACACGGCCCAGATCTTCCGGTCCGGGAAGCGCTCGCGCGCCGCCTTCAGCGTCGCCTGGATCTCCGTCGGGTGGTGCCCGTAGTCGTCGATCACCAGCGCGCCCTTGCGCTCGCCGAGCACCTGGAAGCGGCGGGCCGCCCCGAGGAACTCGGACAGCGAGAGCTGGATCAGCTCCCGCCCCACGCCCGCCCAGGTCGCCGCCGCGATCGCCGCCAGCGCGTTGGACACGTTGTGGATCCCGGGGATGGCCAGCGAGAACTCGCCGAAGGGCCGCCCGTAGCGCTTCACCTCGAAGCGCCAGGCCCCCTTCTCGACGACGACCTTCGCCGCCGTCCAGTCCGCCTCGCCCTCGAGCGAGTAGCTCTCGCCCTTGGTCTTCAGGTCCTTCAGGATCCCGCGCACGTGCGGGTTGTCGATGCCGCCGATGACCAGGCCCTCGGGCCCGGGCTTCGCCGCGAACTCGCGGAACGCCTCGACGATCTCCGCGAGGTCCTTGTAGTAGTCGAGGTGGTCCTCCTCGATGTTCGTGATCACCGCGCAGGCCGGCGCGAGCTGGTGGAACGAGCGGTTGAACTCGCAGGCCTCCGCGACGAAGTGGCGGCCCTTCCCCGGCGCCGCGTTCGAGCCGAGCTGCGGGATCACGCCCCCGCAGACGAACGAGGGCTCGAGGCCCGCGCGCGCCAGGATCCAGCTGATCATGCCCGTCGTCGTCGTCTTGCCGTGGCAGCCCGCGATGGCGATGCCCTGCCGCTCCGCCATCAGGCGGCCGACCATCTGCGCGTAGTGGAGGACCTGGATCCCGCGCTCCCGCGCCGCGGCCACCTCGGGGTTGTCGTCCGGCACCGCCGCCGAGCGCACGAGCACCGTGCAGCCGTCCGGCAGGTGCTCCGCGGCGTGGCCCGTGCGGACCTGGACGCCCAGCGCGCGGAGGGAGTCGGAGAGCTCCGAGGGGTGGAGGTCCGTGCCGGACACGGCGTAACCGCGCGCCACGAGCAGGCGCGCGAGGCCGCTCATGCCGATGCCGCCGATGCCGACCAAATGGGCGATGCCGCCCTGCGCCTCGGGAGCCATGTATCGAGATCCAGCAGGATCCGGCGGGCCGCGTCGGGCCGCGCGAATCCGGAAATGACGGCGCGCATCCTATCGAAAACCGGATCGCCCTGCACCAGTTTTCGGACCCACGCGGCGAGGTCGCCCGGCCGCGCCGTGCGCTCGTCGACGAGCGCCGCCGCCCCGGCCCGCGCGACGACGCGCGCGTTCTCCGCCTGGTGGTCCGACGCCGCGTGCGGGAACGGCACGAGCACCGCGGCCCGGCGCAGCGCCGCGAGCTCCGCCAGCGCCAGCGCCCCGCTCCGCGAGACGACGAGGTCGCAGGCCCCGTACACCGCGGCCATGTCGCGCCGGTACTCCTCGACCCGCGCGTCCACGCCCGCCGCGCCGTACGCCGCGCGCACCTGCGGCGCCGACGGCCCCGCGAGGTGCAGCACCCGGATCCCGGCCAGCCCGCGCAGCTCGTCGACGACGAAGCGGTTCAGCGAGTCCGCGCCCTGGCTGCCGCCGACGACGCCGACCAGCGGCCCGTCGCCCGCGACGCCGAGCCGGCGGCGGGCCTCGTCGCGCGGGAGCTCCTCGAGCCCCGGGCGCAGCGGGCTGCCCGTCGCCACGAAGGCCGACCCGGCCCCCGCGAAGTGCCGGCGCGCCTCGCTCCACTGCGCGTAGATGCGCCGCGCCCCGCGCGCCGCCAGCCGGTTCACCCGGCCGGGCAGCACGTTCTGCTCCATCAGCACGTAGGGGATCCGCGCGGCCGCCGCGGCGGCGATCGCCGGGAAGGCGCCGTAGCCGCCGAGCCCCACGACGACGTCGGGACGGAAGCGCCGGAGGCGCTCCCCCGCCGTCCGCACCGCGCGCCACATCGCCAGGGGCAGCGCCAGGCCGTCGCGCAGCCTCGGGGCCGCGAGCGGCTCGTGGTCGAGCCCCGCCGCCGCCAGCTCGCGCGCGTCGAACGGCCGCGACGTGCAGAGGAAGTAGGCCGCCGACCCGGGCCGCTCCCGCAGCAGGTGCTGCGCCAGCGCCACGCCCGGGAAGAGGTGGCCCCCCGTCCCGCCGCCCGCGAAGAGCAGCCTCACGCCGGCACCGCCTGCGGCGCCGGCGCCCCGGCGGCCTCCGGCTCGCGGTTCGCGATGTTCACCAGGACGCCGACCGCCGCCAGCGTGAACACGAGCGAGGACCCGCCCGCGCTCAGGAACGGCAGCGGGATCCCCTTCGTCGGCACGCAGGCCGTCACGACGGCGATGTTGATCACCGCCTGCAGGGTCACCATGAGCGTGATCGTGAACGCGAGCAGGAACCCGAAGCGCGTCGGCGCCGCCTTCGCCGCGCGCCAGCCCGCGGCCGCGAACGCGCCGTAGAGCAGCAGCACCGACACCGCGCCCACGAAGCCCAGCTCCTCGCCGATCACCGGGAAGATGAAGTCCGACTGCGGCTCGGGGAGGAAGAAGAGCTTCTGCGTCCCCCGCCCCAGGCCCTCGCCGAAGAAGCCGCCCGCCCCGAACGCGATCAGCGACTGGCGGATCTGGTGGCCCTTGCCGAGCGGGTCGTGCGACGGGTCGAAGTAGACCTGCAGGCGCTCCTTCACGTGCTCGAAGTGCGTCGCCACGTAGAAGGCCCCCACGCTGACGGCCGCGACCGCCCCGGGCAGCACGTGGCGCATCCGCACGCCCGCCACGAGCAGCGTGGTCGCGAGCACGCCCCCGAGGAACAGCGCCGTCCCGAGGTCGGGCTCCACGACGATGAGCGCGCAGACCAGGCCGACCGCCGCGAACGCGGGCAGGAAGCCGCGACGGAACTCCCGGATCCGGGCCGGGTCCTTCGCGATGAACGCGCAGACGAAGATCGCCGACGCGAGCTTCGCGAACTCGGACGGCTGGAAGAACCACCCGCCCGCGTGCAGCCAGCGGCGCGCGCCGTTGATCACCATCCCCACGCCGGGGACCAGGGTCAGCGCGAGGAGGATCACGGCCAGCGCGAAGACCGGGATCCGCGCCTTCTCCCAGAACTCGTAGGGGATGCGGACCGTCGCCGCGAACGCGAGGATCGCCAGCACGGTCCAGAGGCCCTGCTTCTTGAGGAAATGCGCGGGGTCGTCGAAGCGGGGGTTCTCCGCGGCCATGACGCCGCTCGCGGAGAAGAGGAAGACGAGGCCGAGGCAGAGGAAGAGCAGGACGATGACCGTCAGGTGGACGGCGTTCCGCGACATGCTCCCCTCCCGATACCCGTTGGTTGTATCGGCAGGGGCCGGGGCCCGCTTGAGGGCTTTACTTGGCTTCCGAGAGGATCAGCACGGCGCGCCGGACCGCCGCCGCGACCGCCGCCGCCGACTCCGGGGGCGGGCCGGGGGGCACCTCGACGTCGTGGCCGGGCGCGAAGAACCCGTTTCCGATCCCCGCGAGCGTGCGCTGCTCCCGGAAGATCCGCTGCGTCCCCGCGTGGCAGCGCGAGCAGGACTCCTTCTCCGCGTCGTTGGCCGCCGCGCGCGCCTCGGCCCACTTCCCCGCCTTGGCGAGCTCGCCCACGCCCCGGTAGGCCTTGGCGCTCTCGTCGAGCCGCTTGCGGAACGACTCCACCTGCGAGGGCTTGAGGAAGGTCAGGTCGGGCAGCACCTTCGCCGCCTCCTGGAAGCTCCTCAGCAGCACCTCGACGTCCTCGGGGGCCAGCTTCCCCGCGTCGAGGTCCGCCTCGATCCGGTGGTGGGCCGCCCCGACGGGGTGCATGATCTCCTGCATCCGGAACATCCCGTCGACCTTCTTCTGCTCGGCGTCCGCCCGCCCCCGCACCTTCTCGCGGATCGACTTCAGCTCCGACGCCGGGCTCAGCAGCTGCGGCCCGTAGAGGAAGCGCCCGAACTGCTCGGTGAACCCGCTCGACGCGAGCCCCGCGTCGTCCTTGTTGTCCAGGACCAGCAGCGCCGCGACGACGCGCTCCTCCGGCGCCACGACCACGCCGATCTTCACGTCGCCCTTGGCGCCCTTCGCCGTCGTCACCATGCAGAGGATCCGGACGGCCTCGGAGGGGTTCGCCTCGGGCACCCGGGCCCGCCCCTCCCAGATGACCGCGGACGCGTCGGCGTCGGAGAGCTTCCCCTCGATCGCCTTCTCGACGCGCTCCCGCGCGTCCTTGGAGAGCTTGCGGGTCGTCTTCTTCAGCCCCTCGAGATCCTTGAACGCCTTCTTGAGCTCGGCCTCCTGCGGCGACGACGAGGCGGCGAACCCGACGAGCGCGATCGCGACGACGGCCACCAGCTTCATGACGGGCCTCCGGAGCGCCGGAACTTCAGCGCGGACAGGACCATGGACGCGACGACGAGCACCAGGAACGGGATCACGGCCGCGCGGCTCCGGGCGAAGTCCCGGTCCCGCTCGGCCAGGCGATTATACGACGCGTCCGCCGCCACGGCCGAACGCCCCGCGGTCTCCGCGACGCTCGTGAACTCGAGCCCGTGCTGCGCCGTGCGCGCCTCGGCGATCGCGTCCCGGGTCGCCTGCAGCTGCTCCGCCGCGTCCCGGGTCGCGATGCCCGGCCGTCCCGAGTAGTCCGCGACCCGCGCCGCGAGCCGGGCCAGCCCGCCCTCGAACTCGTCGAGCCTCGCGAACGCCCCCTCCGCGAGGCGGTAGTCGCCCGACTCCTTGCCGTGGCACTCGAGGCAGTGCTTGAGGATCGCCCGGCGCTCCGCCTTCGGGACGTCGTGGTAGCCGTGGCAGGCGCTGCAGGTGCTGCGCAGCGGGGGCGTCTCGCCGCCCCGGGCGACGGTCATCGCGTGGTCCGAGGGCAGGTAGGCCGCGAGCACCGCCTCGTGGCAGGCGCCGCAGTCCCGGGCGACCTGCGGGAGCCGCGACGGCTTGAAGGTCGGCTCGTAGCGGTGCGCCCCGCCGGCAAGCTCGTCCGTGCCGTGGCAGGACGTGCACCCGACCGAGGCCCCCGCGTGAACCGACTTCTTCCACTCCGCTCCCTGGTCCTCGTGGCAGAAGAGGCAGTCCTTGTCGGCCTTCGCGGGCTGCGCGTGGGCGGCGGCCGCCATCGCCAGCAGCAGCGCGATCGTCCTCACGAGCGCGCCCCCAGCACGCCGAGCGCGACCAGCGCGACGAGCAGCGCGATCCCGATCCCGGCGGCGAGCGCCTTCGGGCGGATCCAGGGCAGCGCGAAGAGGTAGGCGACCGGGATCGCGGGCAGCAGGTTGCCCGCCCACGACGGCACGTGCTTCAGCGCCTGGTAGATCGGAAGGAACATCCACATGGGCTTGACGTTCCCGGAGGACGCGAGCGGATCGGGCGCCGGGCCGATGCCCACGGGGAACGCCGCGGCGAGGCCGACCGCGAGGCCGAGCGCGCCCAGCGCGGCCGGCACGGCGAGCCGGCGGAACGTGGAGTCCTCGCCCTCGAGCGCCTCGGCGCCCTTCAGGCCCCGGCGGTTCACGAGCACGAGGTGCCACGCCGCCGCGAACGCGATGGCGAAGGGGATCAGGACCACGTGGGCCGCGAAAGCCCGGCCGAGCGTCGCGCCGCCGACCTCGTCGCCGCCCCGCGCGAGGCGGCCGAGGCCGGCGGAGTCCGCGAAGCCGGCGGCGACCTGGAGTCCGCTGAGCCCGACCTCGTCGAGCGGCAACGCCTCGCCCGTCATCGCGCCGGCCAGCACGAGCACCAGGAGCACGGCGCCCGCGATCCACGTCGCCCGCCGCGGCGGCTCGTGCGCGCCCCGCGCGAACGCGCGAAGGAGGTGCAGGAGCAGCACCAGCGTCAGGAGATGTGCCGACCAGACGTGGACGCCGCGGACCAGCCAGCCGCGCGGCACGTCCTTCGCGATGCGGACGACCGACGCGTGCGCCCCGTCCCAGGAGGGCTGGTAGTACATCGCCAGCAGGGCGCCCGTGGCGAGCTGGATCGCGAGGAAGGCGAGCGCGGCGACGCCGAGGACGATCCCGGCGGAGCGCGGGGGCAGGGGCCGTCGCCAGAACGGCGCCACTAGTCCCCCACCTCGACGTCGCCCGACTCGGTGACCCGGAACGGCAGGGCCGCGAGCGGCCCGCGGTGCGGGCCCTTCACGGGCGTGCCGTCGGGCGCGAAGCGCGCGCCGTGGCAGGGGCAGACGAAGAGCGCGGCCGGCTCGTCCCAGCCGACCTTGCAGCCCTGGTGCGTGCAGCGGGCGTCGAGCACGCGCAGGGTGGTCCCGTCGTGGACGACCACGCCGACCTTCGGGCCCCAGGCGAACTTGCGGGCCGTGCGCGGGGCGAACTCGGAGGCCTTGCCCACGACGACGCGCCGCAGGCGGTCGGAGGGCGGGACGAGGTAGGCGGGGATCGGGGCGAGCGCGGCGACGGCCGTGGCCGCGAGCGACGCGTAGCACAGGGAGTCGAGGAAGCGGCGCCGGGTCACGGGGGCGTCGGCCATGGGTCGCGATTATACACGCCGGGCGACCGGTGCTAGGATGGCCGCATGCCCCGCGAAACGCTCCCCCGGCTCCCCCGCCGGGATCCGGCCGCGCACAAGGGCGACGCCGGGCGGCTCCTCGCCGTCGGCGGCTCCCGCGGCATGATGGGGGCGGCCGTCCTCGTCTCGCTCGGCGCCTACCGCGCGGGCGCCGGCCTCGTCCACCTCGCCGTCCCGGCCTCCCTCGTCGACGTCGCCTCCTCGCTGCAGCTGGGCGCCGTCGTGCGGGGGCTCCCGGACCGCGACGGGGCGCTCGGCCCCGGCGCCGCGGAGGCCGTCTCCGCCCTGCTCGGGTCCTTCGACGTGCTGGCGCTCGGACCCGGCCTCGGCCGCGCGCCGGAGACCGCCGAGGAGGTGCGGCAGATCGTGCGCACCTCGACGCGGCCGATGGTCGTGGACGCCGACGCGCTGAACGCGTTCGCCGAGCACCGGGACCTGCTGGCCCGGGGCGGCGCGCCGCGAATCCTGACGCCGCACGCCATGGAGCTCGCGCGGATCACCGGCTCCACGCCGGAGGAGATCGGCCGCGACCGCGCGGGGCACGCCGCGGAGGCGGCCCGGCGCTTCGGCGCCGTCGTCGTCCTCAAGGGCCGCGGCTCGATCGTCACGGACGGGAAGCGGAGCGCCGTCAACGCGACGGGCAACGCCGGTCTCGCGACGGGCGGCACGGGCGACGTGCTCACGGGCGTCATCGCCGCGCTGCTGGGCCAGGGGCTCGGGCCCTGGGAGGCCGCGCGACTCGGCGTCCACCTGCACGGACTGGCCGGCGACCTCGCGGCCAAGCGCAAGGGCATCCGATCGATGACCGCGGAGGACGTCGTGGAGGCGCTTCCCGACGCGTTCCGCAAGATCCCGGGAGGAAGACCATGATCACGCGCCGCCTGTTCATCGGGGGGATGTCGGTCGTCGCCGGGACCTTCGCGCTCCGGAGGGCGTCGGGCCAGGACGCGGCGAAGGCCGTGCCCGCGGTCATCTCCACCTGGGACTTCGGGAAGCGCGCGAACGCGGCGGCTTGGGCCCTGCTCGCGAAGGGCGCGTCGTCGCTCGACGCCGTCGAGAAGGGCATCAACGACGCGGAGCTCGACCCCGAGAACGACTCGGTCGGCTGGGGCGGCCTGCCCAACGAGGACGGCGAGGTGACGCTCGACGCCGTGATCATGCACGGGCCGCGGCACGCGGCGGGCGCGGTCGGCTGCCTCAAGCGGATCCGGCCGGCGATCAGCGTGGCCCGCGCGGTGCTCGAGAAGTCGAAGCACACCTTCCTCGTCGGCGAGGACGCGACGCGCTTCGCGCTCAAGATGGGGTTCAAGGAGGAGGCGCTGCTGACGGAGAAGGCGAAGAAGGCCTGGGAGGCCTGGAAGGCCGACCCGAAGCGCGAGGACTTCTGGAGCCACGACACGATCGGCATGGTGGCCGTCGACGCGAAGGGCGACGTGACCGCGGGCTGCTCGACGAGCGGGCTGGCCTGGAAGATCGCGGGCCGCGTGGGCGACTCGCCCATCGTCGGCTCCGGCTGCTACGCGGACAACGACGTCGGCGGCGCGGCGGCGACCGGCAACGGCGACGTGATGATGCGCTTCTGCCCGTCGATCGTCGCCGTCGAGTTGATGCGGGCCGGCAAGTCCCCCGCCGAGGCCTGCGCGGAGTCGCTGGCCCGGATCCCGGCGAAGGGCTACAAGACCGGCGGAGCGCTCGTCGCGCTGAACCGCAAGGGCGAGTTCGGTTACGCGAAGCTCAAGTACGCGGGCTTCCCCCACGCGGTGCGCAACGGGTCGGTCGACGAGCTGCGCGACGGCAAGTAGGCGCGTCTTGTCGGCCCGGCCCGTCCGTGCTACCCTCGCTCCGCCATGCCCCTCAAGCTGAGCGTCGTCCAGGGAGACATCACGCAGGCGGACGCCGAGGCGATCATCAACTCGGCGAACAACGACCTGATCCTGGGCAGCGGCGTCTCCGGCGCGCTCCTGCGCATCGGCGGCCCCGAGATCCAGGAGGAGTGCCACCGCATCGGGACGCTGCCCCTGGGCTCCTGCGCCGTGACGACGGCGGGCAAGCTCCGCGCCAAGTACATCCTGCACGCCGCGATCAACCCGCTGGGCATGTGGGCCGACGCGAAGTCGATCCGCAACGCCTTCAAGGGCTGCCTCAAGGAGATCACGGCCCGCGGCATCAAGTCCGTCGCCGTCCCCGCGATCGGGACGGGCTCGGGCGCGTACTCGATCGACCGCTGCGCGGACATCCTGCTCGAGGAGATCCGCGACTACGCGAAGACCTCGCCGCCCCTCGAGCGGATCGACGTGATCCTCTTCGACGAGAAGTCGCACCAGGCCTTCGTCGAGCGCTTCGCGCGCAAGTTCCCCGAGCTCTGGGCCGAGCTGGTCAGCGACCCGCTGCCCGAGCTGCCGCCGGAGCCGGAGCCCGAGCCGATCCCGGA
Organism: uncultured Planctomycetales bacterium; assembly: GCA_964464755.1. Classification (GTDB taxonomy): domain Bacteria; phylum Planctomycetota; class MHYJ01; order MHYJ01; family JACPRB01; genus CAYXGZ01. Next base: position 239 of record CAYXGZ010000035.1, on the reverse strand, counting down.
GCCGCTGTACTACCCGCCGCCGCCTAAGGCGCGGGGCCGGGACGGCCGCCCGCGAGGCCCCTTCCCGCCCCGACCCCAGGGCCAGCGTCCCCCGGGCGGCCCCCGCCCCCCGGAGCGCCGCGACCGCCCGCCGCAGCCGGCCGGGGAGAACCGCCCCCCGCAGGGCGGCTCGCCGGGCCAGGGCGGTCAACGCCGCGATCGCCGCCGCCGCGGACGCGGCCGCGGCCGGGGCCCCCGAC